>JAJZQN010000015.1 GCA_021847605.1 Pseudomonadota bacterium
CCTGCTGGGGCCGATCGGAAACATTCCGCCCGTCGAAGCCGAGCAACGCTACTACGCCATGCTGGACGACGTCCCACTGGCTGCCTAATTTAAGAAAACTGGCCTCCGGCAATCTCGGGGCGATTCACTCTCTACCCCTTTTCGTCATTCCCGCGAAGGCGGGAACCCATCTCCTGACATTGCGTCAAGTACGACGCTGAGGAGATGGATCCCAGCCTGCGCGGGGATGACGGCATAGAATTGGGAGGTCCCCTCCCCACCCAAACCACACCCGACGCCCCATTTGACGCAAAAACGCCCTACATCCCGCCTCTCTTCTCCATCGCCCGCATAATGGCTTGCCTCAGCGCGCCTCCACGCCTAGGGGGTGCGGCAACGCCGGCCGCCGCGCCGCCCAGTGCGGGGCCAGTCGATTTCCAAGGAGTTCGCACCCCATGAAAGCCCGCATCTTCGTCACTCTCAAGGGCGGTGTCCTCGACCCGCAGGGCAAGGCGATCCACCACGCCCTCGAAGGTCTGGGTTTTGGCGGCGTCAATGACGTGCGCGCCGGCAAGCTGATCGAACTCGATCTGGCTGACGGCACCAGCGACGAAGACATCGACGCCATGTGCCGCAAGCTGCTCGCCAACACGGTGATCGAAAACTACCGCATCGAAAAGGTCGCCTGAGGAGATATGCCCGCCATGAAGAGCGCCGTCATCGTCTTTCCGGGCAGCAATTGCGACCGCGACCTGGCGGTGGCGTTCGAGGCTGCGACCGGAACGAAGCCTGCCATGATCTGGCACCGCGACACCGACCTGCCCGACGACATCGACCTGATCGGCGTACCGGGCGGCTTCTCCTATGGCGACTATCTGCGCTCCGGCGCGATGGCGGCCCGCTCGCCGGTGATGCAGGCCGTGGCAAAAGCCGCCGATCGTGGCGCTTTCGTCCTTGGCATTTGCAACGGCTTTCAGGTGCTGACCGAAAGCGGCCTGCTGCCCGGCGCGCTGCTGCGCAATGCCGGTGGCAATTTCGTCTGCCGCGACGTTGCCCTGACGGTCGAAAATGCTCAGAGCGCTTTCACCAGCCGCTATGAAGCGGGCGAAGCCATCAGCTATCCCGTCGCCCACCATGACGGCAATTATTTCGCCGATGACGCCACGCTCGACCGGCTGGAGGGCGAAGGCCGGGTCGCGCTGCGTTATGCGGAAAATGTCAACGGATCGGCCCGCAACATTGCCGGCATCCTCAACGAAGCGGGGAATGTGCTGGGCATGATGCCCCATCCCGAGCGCGTGATCGAGGCTGCCCATGGCGCCACCGACGGCAAGCGCCTGTTCGACGGTCTGGTCGCCGGACTGCTCGCCAAAGCCTGATCCGGCCAATCACGACAACAAAAAAGGGGCGCTTCCCGATTGAGGAAGCGCCCCTTTTTATTGTCCATCATCGGCGAGAGGCTCAGCCCCCCCGGTGATAGTCATAATCGAACGTGCGCCCCTGCTGCTTGGTCAGGATCGCGCCGACGATGGCGACGCCAGTCCGCTGCAACCGTTCGACTGCGGTACGCAGGCCGCCATGATGGTTACGACCCCATTCGACTACCATCAGGCTTGCCTGCACGCGACCGGCCAGCAGCGGCGTGTCGCCCAGGCCCAGCATGGGCGGCGCATCAATCAGCACCGTGTCATAGACATCGCGAACCTCCGCCAGTAGCCCATCCAGCGCCGGGGTCGCCAGCAACTCGGCCGGATTGGGTGGCACCGCGCCACAGGGGAGCAACGACACGCCCTCCACGCCGGTATCGACGATCAGTTCGCTCGCCTTCGCCTGCCCGGTCAGCGCCTCGCTGATGCCGCGCGGCGCGGCGACCCGGAACAGGCTATGCTGAATGGGCCGGCGCATATCCCCGTCGATGATCAGCACCTTCTTGCCCAGCCCTGCCAGCGCACGCGCCAGCGCGTTAAGCGTCAGCGACTTGCCCTCGCCCTCCTGCGCGCTCGTGACGAGCAGCGACTTGGGCAGTCCTTCGGCCGACGCCAGCAACAGGGACGATGCGATCGGCAGGAAGATTTCCGGCGGCTGCGGCGCATCGCCCGTTACGGGTACAGCACCCAGCAACGGCAAGCCGACGCGCTCCGCCAGCGTATCGCCCGATGTCACCGCATCGTCCAATATATGCCGCGCCGCGACCAGCCCCAGCCCCAGTATCAGCCCGCCCAGACCCGCAATCATCAGCGTCACGCCGATGCGCGGGGAAAAGGGCCGTGCCGGTACGGCCGCCCGGTCCAGCGGCTGGATACGTCCGGCCTGAAAACCCGCCTGCGACGCCATGTCGCGATACCGCTGGAGCAGGCTGTCATGCAGCATGCGATAGGTGTCGACGGACCGTTCCAATATGCCCATCTGCACGTCACGGCCACGCTCGACCTGTGCCTGCCGCTCCAGATCGGAGATTTCCGACGCAATCTGCGTTTCGCCATGCACGGCGACGTCATATTGTTCCTTCAACGACGCACGGATGCTGCCCGCCATCGCCGTCGCCTGATCGTCCAGTGCTGCCAGACGCGCCCGCGCCTCCCGCATTTCGGGGTGGGCATCCTTGCGGAACTGCCGTTCCTCGACGATCGAGGCACGCAGTTGCGCCCGCTCGGCCATCAACGCCTGCATAGCGCCATTGCCCAATACTTCGGGCAGCGTTTCGACACTGGAACCACGTGCGCTTTCCCAGCGCTTCTGGGCGGCGATCCGGTCGGCCAGCGCCTGCGCGCGATACCCGTTCAGTTGCGCCAACCGCGTCTCTATCGACCCTTCCGGCGCACGGGGCGGTCCGGCCGGGGCGACGGCTTCAGCGGTTCCGCTGCTCTTCGCGTCACCATCCTTCACATCGACCACGGCAGGCGTCCCGCTCAGCCGCGCGGCATAGACCGACAGGTCGCGCTCCGCCCGCGCCAGATCGTTGCGCGCCCCGTCCAGTTCGCCGAGCAGGAACCGCCGCGCCTGCACGCCGGATTCAAACCCGCGCTTCAGGTCCGACCGGATCAGGCTGTCCGCATAGCTATTGGCCACCCGCGCCGATAATGTCGGATCGGCGCTCACAAAACTGATACGCAGCACTCGCGACTTGCCCGGCAGAGTGACCTCCAGATTATCGCGCAACATCTGCACGACCAGATCCTGTTCCACCTGCCGCTGGGTCAGACTGCCCTTGCCTTCGGATGGACGCTTGCGTCCCATCCCCTGGAAAAAGGTCGGCGTACCCACCAGCGCCAGTTCGCGGGCCACATCGTCGGCCAGCGCCCGGCTGCGCAGCACCTCCAGTTCGGTCTGCATCAACGTATCGACATTATCCGATGTCACACGCGGCGTCGTACCGGCGCCAGCCGCACCGGCCGGCACATCCTCCACCTCGACCGACGCGGTTGCGCGGTACATCGGCGTCGCCATCAAGATGACCAGCAATCCCGCCAGCAGGCTGAGCGCCACGGTCAGGAACACGATCACCCGATGCCGCCGCAACACGGCCCAGCCGCGATGCAGACTGCCCACAAAGCGCGCTACCACGCCATCGCGCACCGGCTGGTCGTTCAGGTCGATCGGAACGGTAACGGCCATTAACGATCTCCATCCAGCGCTATAAACCCGGTCGCCAGCGCCGGTATGGCCAGCAACGATCCGCCGATGATCGCCTTGGCCCGTGACAGGCCCACGATCACCCGGTCGCCCGGCAAAATTTCAGGATCGGGCGCCTTGCCCTTGCGGATCGCGCCCAGGTCGAACATCGCCGCCTGCCGCTGTCCCTGTATCTGTCGCACGACAACGATCTGGCTGAGGCCCGCGAGCCGCGTCGGCCCCTTGCCCATCGCCACCGCCTGACTGAGCGTGATCCGCCCATCGAACGGATAGAGGCCCGGTTCGCGCACCTCCCCGTCCAGCGTGATGCGGCGGCCGACGGCCTTCTTCACGAACACCGTCACCTGCGGCGACACCAGATAGCGTTCGCCCAATCGCCCGGCGATCACATCGCTGGCCTCTCCGGCGGATAGCCCACCGACCGACACATCGCCGATCAACGGCATACGCACCATGCCTGCCGCGCTTACCTGCGCATCCTCCATCGACAGGTCCGGCTCATGATAAATCTGGATGCGCAGAACATCGTCGGGCGATATTTGATAATCCTGCCCGACGGCCGGGGGTGCTGGCGCGACGGCATAGGCCTCGTCACCCTTTGGCGCATTCTCCACCGTCGCACAGGCCGGCAGCAAAGCGATGACGGTCAGGAAAATATTTCGATGTTTCATGCCTGTGTGCGCTCCGCCCTGCCCCGGATAGGGCGCGCGCAGGGGCGGCCCGGTCGGCGGGGTAGCGGCGTGGCACGGCTATGGCAACCGTCGAAGGGACGAAGCGAGCCGGCTGATGGCGCGGCTGCCAAGCCCCGATATGGGTCAGACGGCGATGCGTCCGGGCGCGGACTGATGAACGGAGTGGGCGACGCGACGTGGCTGGTCGGGCCAGATGCCGCGCGTGTCATACACCGCCTTGCCGGCGCGTTCGTCGACGGGAACCGATTTGAACATGTCATGATCGACAAGAATGACGAACACGCCACATTGTTCCAGAGCCGTATCGAGATCGATCAGTTCAGCGCCGGTACCAGCGAAATCCATCGGCAGGTCGTGGGCATAGGGTTCGACCAGCTTGATGCGTCGACCATAGCGACGCGCGAGGCGGGCGGCGACCTTCACCGCCGGACTTTCGCGGAAATCGTCGATATTCGCTTTGAACGCCAGTCCCAGACAGGCGACATCCTCGCCGGCGAACTCGTCGATCATGTCGGACGCCTTCGCCACGACATAATCGGTCTTGCCGTCATTCACCTCGCGCGCGGTGCGAATGATGCGCGCATTTTCGGGGTCGCCATGGACGATGAACCACGGGTCGACCGCGATACAATGGCCACCCACGCCGGGGCCGGGTTGCAGGATGTTGACGCGCGGATGGCGATTGGCCAGCCGGATCACTTCCCACACGTCAATGTCCATGCGCTCGGCGATGACCGACAATTCATTGGCAAAGGCGATGTTGACGTCACGGAAGCTGTTTTCGACCAGCTTCACCATTTCCGCCGCCCGCGCCGTCGTGGTGATGCATGCCCCACGTACGAACTGGCGATAAAAGCCCAGTGCCTTGCGTGCGCAACGCGGCGTGATCCCGCCGATGCAGCGATCATTGTCGATCAGCTCGACCAGAATGCGCCCCGGCAAAACGCGCTCAGGACAATAAGCGATGGAAATATCGCCCTGCACGCCCTTGCCCGGCATTTTCAGGTCAGGGCGCAATTCCGCCATGACATCGCGCATCGCCTCGGTCGTGCCGACCGGCGACGTCGATTCCAAAATGACCGTATCACCCTGCTTCAGCACCGGCGCGATCGTCTTTGCGGCCTTCAGCACATAGGATATGTCAGGCGCGCGATCTTCCGCCACCGGGGTCGGCACCGCGATGATGAAGACGTCGCTCTCCTCAACCTCCAGCGACGCGCGCAGATTGCCGCGCGAAACCACGCCCTGCACCAGACCATCGAGATCGACTTCCTCGATATGGACGCGGCCCGAATTGACGGTTTCGACCACATGGGCGCTCACATCGACACCCACCACCTGCGCGCCCCCACGGGCGATCAGCGCAGCGGTCGGCAGGCCGATATAGCCAAGACCAATGACGGAAACCTTCTGCTTGGCGTCGACAGGCATGGATCGGAACATTCCTTCGTGAAGCGATAATTCGCCGACTTTCCTGCCCGAAAAGGCTGAAGATTTCGGTAACGAGACTTAGCCGCATTCCGACCGGTCAACAATCACTCAGGCAGCATGACCGATCACCGCCGCGATCCGCTCCGCCGCCCTGCCATCGCCAAAGGGATTATGCGCCCGCGCCATCGCATCATAGGCAGCTTCGTCGTCCAGCAGCGCCAGTACCTCCCGCACGATCCGCTCGCGATCCGCACCCACCAGCTTCGCCGTACCAGCCTGCACGCCTTCCGGCCGCTCCGTCGTCTCACGCATGACCAGCACCGGCTTGCCCAGCGAAGGCGCCTCCTCCTGCACGCCGCCACTGTCGGTCAGCACCAGATGGCACATATCCAGCAGGCGCACGAAATGCGGATAATCCAGCGGCTCGATCATCGCGACATTGGGCAGGTCGGCCAGCACCGCATCCATCACCGGGCGGACATTGGGGTTGGGGTGTACCGGGAAGATGACCGCCACGTCGGGCCGCGCCGCAATATCCGCGATGGAACGCGCGATCGCCTCCATACCGCCACCGAAATTCTCGCGCCGGTGGCTCGTTACCGCGACGATCCGCTTGCCCGCAAAGCGCGCCGCCAGTTCATCAAGGCCACTCGCCAGCGATGGATCGGCGACCACCCGATCCCGCGTCGCCAGCAGGGCGTCGATCACCGTATTGCCGGTAATGTGGATGCTTTCAGGATCGCGATTTTCCTTCAACAAGGCATCGGCGGCCGCCTGTGTCGGCGCGAAATTCATGTCGGCGATACAGGCGACGACGCGCCGGTTCACTTCCTCGGGCCAGGGATGATGAATGTCCCCGCTGCGCAATCCCGCCTCGACATGGGCGACGGGTATCTTGCGATAATAGGCGGCAAGGCTCGCGACCATGGTCGTCAGCGTGTCGCCATGCACCACAATCCGGTCCGGTTTTTCGGCATCGAACGCCTTGCCCAATTCCACGATCAGCTTGGCCGTAAGCCCGTCCAGCGTCTGGTTCGGTACCATCACATCCAGATCGATGTCCGGCACGATCCCGGCAATCTCCATCACCTGATCCAGCAGGCCGCGATGCTGCGCCGTCACGATCACCCGCGTTTCGACGTCGGGCCGCGCGCGCAGCGCATGAACCACCGGAAACATCTTGATCGCTTCGGGGCGCGTCCCGAATACCAGCGCAACCTTCATGATCGTCCTTTGCCCTTGCCGTTCTGTCAGGAACGCCATTGCAGAAAAACGTAACTATCGGCTGAACATTTTCATCGCGCCACCATGCTGTTAGGCGTAGCGCCCGAAATGAAAGGAAATGACGATGTGGCCATGGCGGGACAGTATAGACGATAATCGCCTGCCGCGCCTGCATCACTGGCTGATCGCGCTGGTCCTCATCTTGCTGATGGACGTCGCCGTCCCGGTCTTTGCCGCCTTCACCTGAGGCAGAACGTCAGGACAGAAGTCAGGCCTTGATCTTCCATCCCTTGCGCAGAAGCGCATAGCATAGCGTACCCAGCACGATATTCAGCGCCAGCAGCACGATGCTGCCCACCGGCACATTGGTATCCGCCGCCGCGACGAAGCCATAGCGGAAGCCGGAAATGATGTAGAAAAACGGGTTGGCATGGCTGATCCCCTGAAAGAAGGAGGGCAGCCGGTCGATGGAATAGAAAGTGCCGGACAACAGCGCCAGCGGACCGATGACGAAATTCGTCACCGCCGCGCCATGATCGAATTTCTCGGCCCAGATTGACGTCAACACGCCCAGAAAGGCGATGAAGCTGGTGCCGAGCAGGCCGAACCATAGCACCGCCCAAAGATGCGCCGGCGTCACATGCACGCCCGGCCATGCCGCAATTGCCAGCCACATCGCGATCCCGACGAAAATAGCGCGCGTCACCGAAGACGCCACCAGCGCGAACAGCAATTCGCCCACTGAAATCGGCGGCATCAGATAATCGACCAGCGTCCCCTGCACTTTACCAACCATCAACGAAAAGCTGGCATTGGCGAAACAGGCATTGATCATACCCATGATGATCAGACCGGGCGCCACGAAATCGGCAAACGGCACGTTGACCCCGCGTAACAGGACGGTGCGACCGCTGCCGCCCAGCGCCACGATGAATATGACGAGGAACAACAGCGTCGTGATCGCCGGCGCCCATACCGTCTGCAACTGCACCTTCATGAAACGGCGCACTTCCTTGCGGTACAGTGCCCATGTGCCGGACCAGTTGACGTTGCGGATCTGCGGCACCCCCGGCTCGGCAAAGGGTGCATCGTTCGGTACGGCGATTTTGGACTGGTCGTTCATGGCTGGATCGACTATCGGCTGGTTCGTTGTGCTGCAAGCGCGCATTATGCGTGGCGTGCAGGATTTGAACCGGCGACGCTTGTCCCCATATAGGGCGCAAACCCGGATTGATAAGGAGTGTTTCATTGTCCTGGACCGACGAGCGTATCGACCAGCTCAAGACGATGTGGGAACGTGGCCTGACCGCCAGCCAGATTGCCGACGAACTGGGCGGCGTCAGCCGCAATGCGGTGATCGGCAAGGCGCATCGCCTGGGCCTGCAATCGCGTCCCTCGCCCGTGAAGGCGAATGACGCCCCGCGTAAGGCAGCCGCCCCGGCGCGTAAGCCGGCGCCGGCCGCGCCTGTAGCAGCGACCCCTGCGCCAGCCCCCGTGGCGGAAACGCCCCGCGCTGCCGCTCCGACGCCGCCTGCTGCACCTGTTCGTGCGCCTGCCCCTATTGCGCAGCCTGCACCGCCGCCCGTGGCGGCGGCTTCTGGCTTGGACGACGCGGAAGCGCCCGCGCCCAAGCCCCGCATCATTTCGGTCGGCCCCGGCGGCTTCCTGCGCCAGGGTCCGGGCGATCAGCAGGCGCCGATCCCGCCCGCGCCGCCGCGCCGTCTGGTTCCTGCCAAGCCCAGCCCGGAAATCGCGGACAAGACCAGCCTGCTCGATCTGACCGAACGGATCTGCAAATGGCCGATGGGCCATCCGGGCGAACCGGATTTCCATTTCTGTGGCGAAGCAGTGAACCCCGGCTTCCCCTATTGCGTCGAACATTGCGGCCGCGCCTATCAGGCGCAGTTGCCGCGCGGCACCCGCCGCCCGCCCCCGCCGCTGCCCTTCGGCGGCCCGCGCGTTCGCTAAAAAAGAAAAGGCCGCCTCACCGGGCGGCCTTTTTTTGTGCCTAGCAACGGCGCTGGGCGATCGCCTCCTGCCTATTCCCCCACCAGCTCAGGATGTTCCGCTTTCCAGACCATCGCTGCATGGATGCGCCGTTCGACGCTGGGATGATCGTAAAATAAAATCTCCTCCAGCCGCGATGGAGAGGAGGCGCGATATTCGATCGTCTTGACCAGCGCCTTGGCCAGCCCGTCCGGCTCATGGGCGACCGCCAGCGAAAAACGGTCGGCCGCACTCTCATCGAACCGGGTAATGCTGTTCATTACCGGCACCAGAAACAGTCCGATCACCGAAGCGACCGCCCACGCCACCGGCATATGCGCCGGATCGCCGATTGCCGCCCCGGCCCCGAACCATCGCGCCGCCACCAGGTAAAACCGATCCACCAGAAAAAAGAGCAGCATCGCCAGCAGGCTCATGCCCCCCGCCAGCCACAATATATGATGTTCGGCATAATGGCCCATCTCATGACCCACGACGCCGCGCACCTCCGCAATATCCGCGCCGCGCTTGAACATGACATCGCTCATCGCGACCCGCGCCGTACCGAACAGGCCGGACACATTGGCGGTGTAGCGCTCCGACTGTTTCGATCCGTCGTAAATATAGATTTTGTCGCCCGGCACGCCCGCCCGCTTCGCCAGTTCGACGACGGCATCGCGCGTCGGGCCATTGGGCGCTGGGGTATAACGATTGAACAGCGGCTCGATCGCCACCGGCGCGATCACCACCATCAGGATGATCCCCACGACGACGACCAGCCCCGACCAGGCCCACCACCATCGCGGCGTCCGCCGCATCAGCGCATAAATGGCCATCGCCACCAGACCCAGCAACGCAATGCTGATCGCCGACGACAGCAATGTCTCGCCCAGCCAGCCACCTAAGTCCTGACTGGTCAGGCCATAGCTGCGCTCCCGCCACCAATTGGCATAGATTGACCACGGCAACTCGATCACCAACTGCATCACAAAGAAGCAGATGGCGCACAGAAACACGGTCAGGTTGCGCCGCCGCGCACTGATGCGTCCCGCCACCCGCGCCAGCACGCCGCTGCGCCAGATCAGCACCATGGTGCCGATCGTCACCAGCATCCCCCACAGCAACAGCCAATGGCCACCCTGCGTATAGGCGATGGCCCGCTCATGCTGGGCAGGGGACAGGGTGACAAGATAGGCGGCCGTCGCCGCATCGGGATTGAAAGATGCCCCGGACACGATATTCCCCCCTCCGATCACCAGAAGAGATCAGCCTAACAGGGCGCCGCCACAGGTAAAGAGCGGGAATTACATATAAAAAGGGCCGCTCCGACAGAGCAGCCCTTTTCTTCTCACCAAATGATGATCGGAACCAACCGATCAGCTTTCGTCATCAGAAACGATAGCTGGTCGTCACCATCACGCTCTGGGTGTCGAACTTGTCGCCACGATTGATGCTGGCGCCACCCGACGGCGTGATGCGGAACGGGTTGGTCGCGGGTGCGCTGCCTGCGCCGACGTCGACGCTGTAATCGCCCACATTATAGCGGGTCCACAGATAGCGCGCGCCGATCGAGAAATGGTCGGACACCTTGGCCTCGATGCCGCCACCCATGTTCCAGCCCCATGCCTTTTCCTCGGCCTTGTTTGCCGTGAAGCTGTTGGCCGTATTGCTGGTGCGGAAATAATTCTGCACCTGCGCATAGGATACGCCGCCGGTGATATAGGGCATGATGCCGCCCGGCGTGGTATAGCCTACACGCAGACGCCCATTGGCGTTCCAGTCGATCTTGCGCCGCATGGTGTAAAAGGCCGGGGTGGTGGAATATTCGCTCACCTTGTCATCGATGAAGGCTTTGCCGCCTTCAAGGACGGCGCCCACCACGAAGCTGCCGAACTGCTTGTCATAACCGACATGGCCCATCCACCCGATGGCGTTCTTGTCGGAATCGCATCCGCTGGCTGGCGTCGGACCACGCGCACCGCCGCCGCAGGTGCCGGGGGAAAAGGCGTTTGCGCCAGTCGTCGTCGTCACGACATCGTCAAAATTGCCGTCCGCATCCGTGTCGAAACGCAGATGCTCACCCCCGTCCTTTTTCTGCCATGTCTTGCCGAACGACACACCGACATAGGGACCGGTCCAGTCTACTGCTCCGCTATCCTGCGCCATCGCCGGCATCGAAAAGGCAAGCGCCACCGTGGCGCCAATTGGCGCGATATACTTGAATTTCATGGGATATTCTCCTCGCCTGTGGGGTGTTCCAAACCCCTGTCACGGTCGCTAACGGACGGACGGCCCAATTTGTTTCAAGGCGCTTTGTAACATTTGGTTGCCGCTGTGCCTTATATGCAACGCTTGCGCCCGACGGCGCGCCGCCTATAGCTTCTTTCCATGTCCGAAGACCTGTTCGCTGCTCAGCCCGCCACCACCTCCGACTATGACGCTTCGACCATCGAAGTGCTGGAGGGGCTGGAGCCGGTCCGCCGTCGCCCCGGCATGTATATCGGCGGCACGGATGAGCGCGCCCTGCACCATCTGGCCAGCGAAGTGCTGGACAACAGCATGGACGAAGCGGTCGCCGGTCACGCCACCCGGATCGAGGTGACGCTGGAGGTCGGCAACCGCCTGACCATCACCGACAATGGTCGCGGTATCCCGGTCGATCCGCACCCCAAATTCCCCGGCAAATCGGCGTTGGAAGTGATCCTCACCACCCTCCATTCGGGCGGCAAGTTCGAGGGGAAGGCCTATGCCACTTCGGGCGGCCTGCATGGTGTCGGCATCAGCGTGGTCAACGCCCTCTCGACCGACACCGTGGTGGAAGTCGCCCGCAACAAGGAATTGTTCCGCCAGAGTTTTTCCAAGGGGCTGCCTCAGACCGAATTGCTCAAGGTCGGCGCCGCCCCCAACCGGCGCGGCACGTCGGTCGCCTTCGTCCCCGATACGGAGATTTTCGGCGAACAGAAATTCAAGCCTGCCCGCCTGCACCGCCTTGCCCGGTCGAAAGCCTATCTGTTCGCGGGCGTCGAAATCCGCTGGAAATGCGCGCCCGAACTTATCACCGACGATACGCCAGCCGAGGCCGTGTTCCAGTTTCCCGGAGGCCTTGCCGATCATCTGAGGGAACAGGTGGGGGATCGTGAGTGTGCCACCAGCGCCTTCTTTTCCGGCAATCAGGATTTCCCCGACGCCGCCGGTCGCGTGGAATGGGCCGTCGCCTGGCCGCTCTGGTCGGACGGCAGCTATAGCTGGTATTGCAACACCATCCCGACGCCCGATGGCGGCACCCATGAAGCGGGCCTGCGCGCTGCACTGGTCAAGGGCATCCGCGCCTTTGGCGACCTCATCGGTCAGAAAAAGGCGAAGGACATCACCGCCGATGACATCATGACCTCGTCGGAAATCATGCTATCCGTCTTCATCCGCGAACCGCAGTTTCAAAGCCAGACCAAGGATCGCCTGACATCCCCGGAAGCCACGCGCCTTGTCGAAAATGCCGTGCGCGACCATTTCGACCATTATCTGACCGACCATATGGATCGGGGCAAGGCGCTGCTCGCCTATGTCCTCGACCGCATGGATGAGCGACTGCGCCGCAAGCAGGAAAAGGAAGTCAAGCGCAAGACCGCCACCAACAGCCGCAAGCTGCGCCTGCCGGGCAAGCTCACAGACTGTTCGAACGACGACCCGGAAGGCGCTGAAATCTTTCTGGTCGAAGGGGACTCCGCCGGCGGCTCCGCCAAACAGGCCCGCGATCGCAAGACGCAGGCGATCCTGCCCCTGCGCGGCAAGATATTGAACGTCGCCAGCGCCAACAATGCCAAGATCCTCGCCAATCAGGAAATTGCCGACATGATCCTGGCGCTGGGCTGCGGCACGCGCAAGGATTGCAACCCGGATCATCTGCGCTACGAACGCATCGTCATCATGACCGACGCCGACGTCGACGGCGCGCATATCGCGACATTGCTGATGACCTTCTTCTTTCAGGAAATGCCCGAACTGGTCCGACGCGGCCATCTCTATCTGGCCCAGCCCCCGCTCTATCGCCTCGTCGCAGGCGGCAAGAGCCTCTATGCGAAGGACGACGCCCATCGCGAGGAACTGCTGGCCAAGGAATTCAAGGGCAAGAAGGTCGAGGTCAGCCGCTTCAAGGGGCTGGGCGAAATGAACCCGATGCAGCTGCGCGAAACCACCATGGACCCCAAAACGCGCAGCCTCATCCGCATCACCCTGCCCGCCGATGTCGAGGAACGGGCAGGTGTGCGTGATCTGGTCGATCGTCTCATGGGTACCAACCCCGCCCATCGCTTCGCCTTCATTCAGGAAAATGCCGCAGCGGTGGACGAAGAAGCCATCGACGCATGATACAGGCGCGGGCCTCCCTTGGTGGCGGCTCGCCTCTTCCCGCCGTTCGCTTCGAGGGAAGTCGAGGAGCCTTGGATGCGGTTCGGAACGTGTCTCGACCTGTTCGAAATGAACGAGCCTAGCCTGTGGGCCTCCGGCTTCTCTTCCTCGCGATGATCCTCGCGATCCTTCCCACGCCCGTCCGCGCCGCCCCCGATCCCGCCTATCAGTCGCGCGCAACCCAACTGGTCCACATCCTGTCCGCTCCCGGCGACGAAGAGGAATTTTTCGCTCCCCTCTTCCTCGATGCCGTACCCGTGGACCGTTGGCGCGCCATCGCCGCGGACCTGCGCGCCCAGCATGGAACCCCACAGGCGCTCGGCGCGGTGCAGCAGGACAGCGCCACCGCCGGACAGGTGGAAATCCGCTACGAACGCGCCACCGTCGGCTTCACGCTGGTCGTCGCTCCACAGGCGCCCAATCGCGTCGTCGGCCTGCATATTGTGGGCGTGAAGACCGCACAGGACAGCCTGGACAAGGTCATGGCCGATCTTGCCGCCCTGCCCGGCACCACGGCGCTCGCCATCGCGAAACTGGGCGACACGTCGCCGCAAATGCTCCTCGACCACCGCGCCGACGCGCAAATGGCGACCGGCTCCAGCTTCAAACTCTATCTTCTCGCCGAACTGGCCCGCTCCGTCTCCGTCCGCGAGCGGCGCTGGCGCGATGTGGTGCCGCTGGGACCAAAGAGCTTTTCGGGCCGCCTTATGAACTGGCCCGACAAGGCGCCGATGACGCTCTACAGCCTCGCCACCGCCATGATTGCCGAAAGCGACAATAGCGCCAGCGATACGCTGCATCACATTCTCGACCGCGATGATGTCGATGCCATGCTGGCCAGAACCGGCCATGTCGACACCGCGAAAACCTTGCCGCTGCTCACCACGGCCGAGGCTTTCGCGCTCAAGGTGCCCGGCAATGCCGATCTGCGCGCCCGCTATGCTACAGCAACGCCAGCCGCCCGTCGCGCCTTGCTGCGCGCAAATGCGGACCGCCTGTCCGCCGATCATGTCGATGTCGGCAGCGTCGCCGAAGTCCCGACCGCCATCGACAGCGTCGAATGGTTCGCCTCGCCGCGCGACATGATTGGTCTGCTCGACTGGCTGCGCCTCCACGGCAGCGATGCGCTCCCCATCCTTGCGGTCAATCCCGGCATCCCGCCCGCCGACGCCAAGCGCTGGCGCTATCTGGGCTATAAGGGCGGCAGCGAACCCGGCGTCATGGCGATGAATTTCCTCGCCCAGCGGCAGGACGGCCAATGGCTTACCCTCACCGCAAGCTGGAACGATCCCGCCACCCGCGTCGAAGAAGGTAAATTCGTCGCCCTCATGACGAGGGCGCTCAACATCATGGCGGCGGGTGGAAAATAGGACGGGTTCCTCTCCGCTCCTTTCACACCCTTAAACCCGTCATGCCGGACCTGATCCGGCATCCCGCTGCCTTTCTTCCGCGACAGTGCAAACACAGCGCCGCGAAAATCCATCCAACATCGCAAAATTTCGCTGTCCTACGTCTCGCTGCCGCCTCTAGTCTAAACGGCCCAAACCCACCTCTCCGACACCCGCTCCCGCGCACGCGCGCCCCGTCCGCGCGCACCCGCGCGAATGCCGTGAACTTTGGCGGTGAAAACGCATGCACGATTATAGAAAAATCGTATCGGATCAGCCGCTTGTCGCCAAAGTTGACGTAACGTCAACTTTCCGGGCAAACCGAATCACGCCCGCGAAGCGCCTCATGTGCGCCGGCACCCATTGGCACCACCGCGGCTCGCAACAATCGAACAAGCACACGACAGAAAAATTCAAAATTACCGGGAAATATGGGAAGCTAAGCGCCGAACGTCCAACAAACTGGCATGGATCAGGCGGTCAAAGCCTCGACCAGCGCCTTGACCTTCTTCTGCCGCCATTGCGGCGTCGGCGCGATCAGCCAATAGGCAAGCGCGTTAGCGTTCGCCTCACCGACCGGCCGCACCCGGCCCGCATCGATGTCTGCCTGCGCCAGCAATTGTGGCACGGTCGCCCGGCCAAAGCCGCTCGCAGCCGCCTCGATCGCCAGACCACCGTCCGCCACCTTGATGATCGCGGGTTCATCATCCGCCGGGCAACCCGGCCATCCGATCCGCTGCTCCGGCCCACCGCTGGCAGCCTCGACCGTCACGAACGCCCCATCGGCGATCCGCATGCCCTCATGCTCGCCGGCGTCCGCCGACAGCCGAATGGCGATGTCCAGATTGGCCTCGGTGAAATCCAGCGCGTCGTCCGCCGCGATCAGCTGAAACGTCAGGTCGGGCTGGCTCGCGGCATAGGCCGCCAGACGCGGTTGCAGCCATTTGGCGCTGATGTCGCGCGGCGCTGCGATGGTCAGCGCATTGCTCGACTGCCCCGCCTGCATCGCCCGGACCGCTTCCTCAAACTCCAGGAACCCGGCCCGCAGCGCGTCCAGCCCCGCTTCCGTCTCCGGCGTCAGTTCCAGCCCCTTGGGCGTGCGGCGAAACAGCACCACGCCCAGCATATCTTCCAGCGCACGGATCTGCTGCCCCACGGCCGCCGGCGTGACCGCCAGTTCATCGGCCGCGCGGGTGAAGGACAGATGCCGCGCCGCCGCATCCAGCACGCGCAGGCCGTTAAGCGGCAAATGGGTGCGCTTCATTCGGCGACCGCCGGTGCGATCAGGGCGAAATGGGGAATGGTCACGTCGAAAGTCTCTCCGCTGGCGCCCAGCATATGATAGCGGCCCTTCATCGATCCGGTCGGCGTATTGAGCGGACAGCCCGACACATAGTCATAGCTCCTGCCCGGCTGCACCACAGGCTGCTCGCCGACTACACCGTCACCATCAACATGATGCTGCCCGCCGCGACCATCGGTGATCGTCCAGTGCCGGGTCAGCAATTGCACCGGCTGATCCCCGCTATTCTCGATGCGGATATGATAGGCCCAGAACCACCGCCCCCGGTCAGGTTCGGATTGCTCGGGCAGGAACGTCACGGCGACATGCACCGTAATGTCCCGCGTCGTCGCGTGAAAGGGAAAGAGCGCAAACACGGTCATGGCCTAGAAATGCGCCCTGCCTTTCCTTCCGTCAACGACCTATCGCGCGCAGCGCCTGATCAAGGTCCGCGATGACATCATCCGCATCTTCCAGACCCACATTCAGGCGCAGCATATCCTCGGTGATGCCCACTTCCAGCCGCGCCTCTTCGGCCATGCCGAAATGGGTGGTCGTTGCAGGATGGGTCATCAGCGATCGCGAATCGCCGATATTGTTACTGATGTCCACCAGTTGCAGCCCGTTGAGCAGGCCATGCGCCTCCACCCGGCCACCACCAACATAGAGCGACATGATCGGGCCGGCCTTCACCATCTGCGCCTGTGCCAGCGCATGCTGGGGATGGCTGGGCAGGTCAGGATAGAGAACCTTGGCCACCCGGCTTTCCAGGAAGGTCGCAACCTTCAGCGCATTCTCGCTCTGCCGCGTGATGCGCAGGTCCAGCGTCTCCAGCCCCTTCAACACCACCCAGGCATTGAAGGCCGACAGAGTAGGCCCGGTATTGCGATGGAAAGGCAGCAGAACGTTATTGATCCAATCTTCCGTCCCGCAAATGGCGCCCGCCAACACGCGGCCCTGACCGTCCATCATCTTGGTGGCGCTATAGGCGACGACATCGGCGCCATAGTCCATCGGCCGCTGAAGCGCGGAGGTCGCAAAGGCATTATCGACCACGCTGGTAATGCCATGCGCCTTCGCGATGGCACATACGGCCTTCAGGTCGACGAGGTCCATCGTCGGGTTGGCCGGCGTTTCGAAGAAGAAAACCTTGGTATTGGGCTTCACCGCCGCTTCCCACGCCGCCGTGTCATGCGCGTCGATCGTCGTCGTCTCGATACCAAAGCGCGGCAGCAGCGTGTCGGTCAGCCAGCGACACGACCCGAAAGCCGCCTTCGCCGCCACCACATGATCGCCCGCCGACAGCTGGCACAGCAAAGCCGCCGTCATCGCCGCCATGCCCGTTGCCGTGGCGCGGCACGCCTCGGCCCCTTCCATCAGGGCGATGCGCTGTTCCAGCATTTCGACGGTCGGGTTTTGCAATCGGCTATAGGTCATGCCCTGCTGTTCACCGGCAAAGCGCGCCGCCGCGTCCTCGGCCCGGTCATAGCAATAGCCGCTCGACAGGAAGAGCGCTTCCGACGTCTCGCCATATTCGGTCCGTGCGCTGCCGCCGCGTACCGCCAGCGTTGCCGGCTTCCAGTTTTTGGTGATCTCCCGATCCTGTCCGCTCTTGCGCTTCATATCGTCTTCCGTTCGTCCGTCGCCACGCGCGGCGTCCCGCCGCCCAGTATCTCTGCCATCTGGCTCCTGTCGCCATTACCGCCCGACAGGATTACCGCAACCTTCTTGCCCCGCATTCGCTCTTTTTCTTGGGCAAGGGCCGCCAAAGCGACCGCTCCCGCCCCTTCGGCCAGATTATGGGTATCTTCCCAATAGGCCCGCACCGCCTGCGCCACTTCATCATCGCTCACCGCAACAAAGCGATCCACCCGCGACGCATAATAGGCAAAGGCCTCCTCCACCGGCGTCCGCACCGCTACCCCATCGGCAAAGGTATGGGCGCTCTCGCTAGAAACGATCCTGCCTGCCTCGAAAGATCGCTTCGCCGCATCGGCATGGGCCGACACAACCGCGACGACCCTGGTCTTCAAACCCAGTGCATCCCGCGCCGCGATCACCCCGCACACGCCAGAGCCACAGCCGACCGGCACATAGACCGTATCGATGTCCGCCACCGCCTCGAACAATTCCAGCCCATAGCTGGCGACACCGCGCACCAGTTCCTCATGCCAGGCCGGCACCATGAACAGCCCCTGCGCCTCTGCCAGCCGGATCGCTTCGGCCTTGGCCGCATCGAAATCCGCGCCATGCTCGATCAGCGTCGCGCCGAATGCGCGCATCGCCGCATTCTTTTCCTGCGCATTGCCATGCGGCACGACGATCGTCACCGACAGGCCTGCCGCACTGGCCGCACGCGCCTGCGCCTGACCATGGTTTCCGCGCGTCGCCGTGATGATGCCGCTCACCTGTGGATGGGTACGTCGCAACCAGTCGATATAGGTGATCGCGCCCCGCACCTTGAAGGCACCGGCGGGCGTATGATTCTCATGCTTCACCCACAGGTCGCATCCCATCCGTTGCGACAGCAGCGGCCAGGCATATTGCGGGGTGGACGGCACCTGCCCATGAACCAGATCAGCGGCAGCGCGCAGCGAGGCGAGAGAAAAATCGGTCATGCCGCGCGCTTAACCAGCCCGCGCGCGGCACCCAATAACCGTTCTTTCGAAACTGGCCCGATCAAAGAACGGCCAGAACCGCGTCGCCCATTTCAACCGTGGACATGGTTCCACCCAGATCGGGCGAGCGAGCGCCACCGGCCAGCGCCTTCGCCACCGCCGCCTCGATCCGGTCGGCCTGTTCCGGCAGATCGAGCGAATAGCGCAGCAGCATCGCCGCCGACAATATGGTCGCCAGCGGATTGGCCTTGCCCGTACCGGCAATATCGGGCGCCGACCCATGAATGGGTTCGTACAAACCCTGTCCGCTGCCGTTCAGCGTGGCCGATGCCAGCATGCCGATGGAACCGACACACATGCTCGCCTGATCGGAAAGAATGTCGCCGAACAGATTGCCGGTCACAATTACGTCGAACTGGCCGGGGTTACGCACCAACTGCATCGCGGCATTGTCGATATACATATGGCTCAGCGCCACATCGGGATATTCCGCCGATACCGCGATCACCACATCGCGCCACAACTGGCTGGTTTCCAGCACATTGGCCTTGTCCACCGAACATAGCTTGCCACGACGGGCGCGCGCTGCCTGAAAACCGCTATGGGCAATCCGGCGCACTTCCGCTTCGTTGTATGACATGATGTCATAGCCTTCACGCAGGCCATCGGGCGTCGTGCGAAAACCCTTTCCGCCGAAATAGACGTCGCCATTGGTTTCGCGTACGATCAGCAGGTCGATGGAACCGGCAACCTCCGGCTTCAGGGCGCTTTCGTCGGCCAGTTCGGGAAAGACCTTCGCCGGGCGCAAATTCGAAAACAGACCCAGTTCCTTGCGCAGACCCAAAATCGCCTGCTCGGGGCGCAGGTGACGCTCCAATGCATCGCAATCGGGATCGCCCACAGCGCCGAACAGGATAGCGTCAGCGCGCTTCGCCAGTTCCAGAGTTTCGGGCGGCAAGGGATGCCCCACCGCTTTGTAGGCAGCGCCCCCCACCAGACCGCTTTCATAGGTCAGGCCGTCAATGCCCAGCGCGTCGAGAACACGCTTCGCCTGCGCGACGATTTCCGGGCCGATACCATCTCCGGGGAACAGGGCGATCAACATGACGGGCTTCCTTGCAATATGTTCCAACCATCAGGCACCCCTTCCGTGAAAGAAAAGGACGCGACATTGGCGCACGCCTTTGCAGAACGAACCCGCCTTACGCAACCGCTCTTTTCAGCCGCTCTACCAGCCGCTCCCGCGCGGCCAGCACATCAACAAGCCGATCGGTCAACACAGACCGTTCCAGAAAGAAGCCTGTCAGTTTCAGTCCATCGATGATTTGCGACCAGTCGCCCATTCCACCCTCCAGCAGAAATGATGGCAAAACCAGCATCCTGCTTTCATAACCGACTGCCGCACTTCGACTGACGGCTGCCGCGCTGCGCGGACTGACATAGGCCAGATCGTCGGCTACCCCGGTTGCTGCACAACGAGTCAGGTCCAGTCCGAACCCCAACTCTGCCAGCAACAGCAATTCATAGCGTACCAGTGCGACCGCCCATCCTCTTGCGGCCGGCGCAGCCTCCACCGCATCAAGCAGCCCGGCAAGCGCCTGATGCAGCGCCGGATAGGGCGTCCCCTCCGGCAAGGTTGCGGCTGTGACCGCGCAACACCAATCGATCGCAGCCGCAGGCAGCGGTTCACCCAGCAAGGGCGCCCTACTCTGCTCCAACTCCACCGTCAGGCTGGCCAGTTGCTCCTCGGTCCGCGCCCGAAACTCCGCCCGCACCACATTGCCCGGCAACAGCACGGGCCTCAGCCCCCGCGATCGCCCACCCCGCACATAGCCTGCGATCAATCCGTCATCCGGCGTCAGCAACCGTGCGATCGCCCCATGTTCGCCATGATGCCGTACGGCACAGACGATGGCGGATGTGGATAACGTCGCCACGCCGCCGCTATCCCCGCTTAGCCATGGAAATAATCATAGACCTGCTGCGCTACCGCCTTCGATACACCGGGCGCTCTCTGCAGGTCATCCAGCGCCGCGTCGCGCACAGCACGCGCCGTCCCGAAATGCATCAGCAACGCCTTCTTGCGCGCAGGACCGATGCCCGGCACCTCGTCCAGTGACGATACGGTGATAGCCTTGCTTCGCTTCGCCCGATGCGCGCCGATGGCAAAACGATGCGCCTCGTCCCGCAACCGCTGCATATAGAACAGCACTGGATGGTTCAGAGGAAAGTTGATTTCCCGCCCGTCCATCAGATGGAAGACCTCCCGCCCTTCGCGTCCATGATGCGGGCCTTTGGCTACCCCGATCATGGTCACATCTTCAATGCCCATTTCCTCCAGCATCGTGCGCGCTGCGGACAACTGCCCCTTGCCACCGTCAATCAGCACCAGATCGGGCCATTCGCCGCTATCGCGATCCGGGTCTTCCTTCTGCGCCCGTCCGAACCGGCGTTCGAACATCTCCCGCATCATCGCGAAATCGTCGTTCGAAATTTCGGGGTTCTTCATGTTGAACTTGCGATAGGCGTTCTTGCGAAAACCCTCCGGCCCGGCGACGACCATTGCGCCCAGCGCATGGGCGCCCTGAATATGGCTATTGTCGTATATCTCGATCCGGTCCGGTACGCCCTCCAGTCCGAATGTCTCGACCATTTCATCCAATATCTTGCCCTGACTGGTCGTCTCCGCCAGTCGCCGGTCCAGCGCTTCCACCGCATTGCGCTGCGCCTGCTTGATCAGGCGTGTTCGATCGCCACGCTGGGGCACCTCAATGCGTACCTTGCTGCCGATCCGTTCGGATAACGCCAGCGCCATCAATTCGCACTCCGCCGGCTCCCGGTCGGTCAGGATCAGTTTGGGCGCCGGCACTTCCTCATAAAATTGCGCCATGAAGCTCTCCAGCACCTCTTCCGTCGCGACGTCTGCGGTGTGGACGGGGAAGAAACTGCGATGCCCCCAATTCTGCCCGCCCCGGATAAAAAAGGCCTGGATGCACATGGCCCCGCCCTTTTCCGCCAACGCGAAGATGTCGGCATCGCCCAGCCCTTCGGCATTGATCGCCTGCGATCCCTGAATGAAGGTCAGCGCCTTCAGCCGGTCGCGGATCACCGCCGCCTGTTCGAAATCCAGCGCCTCGGCCGCTGCCTCCATGGCCATGCCCAGTTTCTTCTGCACGGCGGTCGACTTGCCGCCCAGAAAATCCTGCGCATCCTTCACCAGTTCGGCATAGCCAGCCTCATCGATGCGGTCGACGCAGGGCGCCGCGCAACGCTTGATCTGATAGAGCAGGCAAGGCCGTGATCGGTTGGCGAAAAAACTGTCGGTGCAGGATCGCAGCAGGAACAGCTTCTGCAACGCATTGATGGTCCGCGTCACCGACCCGGCACTCGCGAACGGACCATAATAGCGGCCCTTATATTTGCGTGCGCCGCGATGCTTCTGCACGCGCGGAAATTCATGATCCTCACGCAACAGGATGAACGGGAAGCTCTTATCATCACGCAGCAACACATTGTAAGGCGGGCGGTATCGCTGTAGGAGTTGCGCCTCCAGCAGCAACGCTTCCGCTTCGCTATTGGTGGTAACGATGGTCATGCTGCGCGTCTGCGCCACCATCCTGCGCAGGCGATTGGGTAGCCGCTCCACCTGCGTATAATTGGCCACCCGGTTCTTCAGCGCACGCGCCTTCCCGACGTACAGCACATCGCCCCGCGCATCCTGCATGCGATAGACGCCGGGCCGTGTCGGCAGAGTCTTCAGCGTCGTGCGAATCGCCTCCACCCCGGCATCAATGTCCGGCTGACTTCCGGTGACGGTGTAGGTCGCCTTGCCTTCGTTGAAACGGTCGGGAGATTGTGGTTGCGACATGGGCGCAGAGATAGCGTCCGCCACGCCTTTCGCAATCCCGGCCTTGTCGCGTGGCTGTTGCATCCTATCTATACCAGGCCGTATAAAATATACGGACCTTCCAGATACCTCGCCATCCTTGGCGATCACACCAGCATCAAAGGGATCACCCAATGAGCGTAAAAGCCTATGGCGCCTATGCCGCCGACAAACCGCTGGAATCCATCGACATTGAACGCCGCCCCGTTGGCGCTCATGATGTTCAGATTGCCATTGCCTATTGCGGCGTATGTCATTCCGACCTGCATCAGGTTCGATCCGAATGGGATGGCACCCAATATCCCTGCGTTCCCGGCCATGAAATCGTTGGCCATGTAACCGCCGTTGGCGATCATGTGAGCAAGTTCAAGGTCGGCGACACAGTCGGCGTAGGCTGCATGGTTGATAGCTGCCAGAGTTGCTCCGCCTGCGACGAAGGGCTGGAGCAATATTGCGAAAATGGCTTTGTCGGCACTTATAACGGCCCGACACCGGATGCTCCCGGCCATACGCTGGGCGGCTATTCGCAAAGCATCGTGGTCAAGGATGATTTCGTCCTGAAGATCAGCCACGCGCCCGAACAACTCGCTGCCGTTGCACCTTTGCTATGCGCCGGCATCACCACCTGGTCGCCGCTGCGCCACTGGAAAGTCGGCCCGGGCATGAAGGTCGGCATCGTCGGCATCGGTGGCCTTGGCCATATGGGCATCAAACTGGCCCACGCGCTGGGTGCAAAGGTCGTTGCCTTCACCACGTCGGACTCCAAGCGTCAGGACGCGCTGGATCTGGGCGCCGATGAAGTCGTCGTTTCTCGCAACGAAGAAGAGATGGCGGCCCACGCCAACAGCTTCGACTTCATCCTCAATACGGTCGCTGCCAGCCACAATCTCGACGCCTTCACCATGTTGTTGAAGCGCGACGGTACCCTGACGCTGGTCGGCGTGCCTGAACATGCCCACCCATCGCCCAATGTCGGTGCCTTGATCTTCAAGCGCCGTGCCATTGCCGGGTCGCTGATCGGCGGCATCGCCGAAACGCAGGAAATGCTCGATTTCTGTGCGGAGAAGGGCATCACGTCGGAAATCGAACTGATCCCGGTGCAGGACATCGAAACCGCCTACGCCCGCATGCAGAAGAGCGATGTCAAATATCGCTTCGTGATCGACAGCGCCACATTGGCGGCCTGATGAAAGGGCGGCGACGATCCAGTAGAGCCGCCGCCTTTAACCATTACAACAAAAAGCCTTCCCAACGCTAAATCGCTGGGAAGGTTTTTTTCGTACTTGTGATCATGCAGCTTGGCGACACACCGCTCCGACCGTTTCAATGAAGTCGAAAAGCGACATGTTACCTGCAATCTTATTAAAGGTAGCTGCTTCTGACGCCTAAACGAAAAGAGCCGGTGCGACCTGTCGCACCGGCTCTTTTCATCACAGGGGTAAAAGCGGTCAGTTCAGCCCGCTCAGCCCCTTAATGGCACCGTCAACCAGTTCCTTATCGGCCTTGGCATCATGGGCCTGCGCGATCAGCGAAGCCGCCGCAGCCGTCGCCGCATTCACTGTCTTGGCACGGATGCTGGCGATGGCCGTACGTTCTGCGGCACCGATCTTGTCTTCCGCCATTTTCTGACGACGGGCGACCAGTGCCTCGGCGTTGACCTTGGCGTCGGCGATCAGGCCTTCGGCTTCATGTTCGGCCGCCTTGCGCATGGCATCGGCTTCACCAGCCGCAGCGGCCAGCTTGGCTTCATATTCGCCCTTCAGCGCCTCGGCTTCGGCACGCAGACGCGACGCTTCTGCAAGCTGTTCTTTGATCTGGGCAATTCGGCCGTCCAGAGCCTTGCCGATCAACGAAGGCACCTTCTTGACCAGCAGGATGACGATGAACACTGCCATGGCCAGGCTGACCCACGCCGTCGCATCCATGCCGACAGCTTTGGGATCGGTATGGGGTTCCACACCTTCATGAGCGACAGTGCCGACCGGCTCCAAGCCTTCGCTGTGGATGGCCTGGTTCAGGTGCGGAACCTCCGCCGCGCTATGTACTGCTGCGTCAGCCATGGGCCAGTGCCGCCTTTACTGCGTTACGGGCCGCATCGTCCGATGCTTCCACACCGGAAATGCGGGCCACCATGTCGCGCGCGGCATCGGCGGCGACGGTTTCAATTTCAGCCATCGCAGCTTCGCTGGCAGCCTTGATACGCGCTTCCGCTGCACCGATCAGGGTCGCGACTTCGGCATCGGCCACAGCCAGCTTCGCTTCCGAAGCCTTCGCTGCGTCGGCCTTGGCCTTGGCCACAACCGCCTGAGCAGCAGTCCGGCTTTCAGCGTCGCGAACGCGATAGCCTGCCTCGGCTTCGTCGGCACGAGCAAAGGCCGCCTTGGCCGCGTCCAGATCACCGCTGATCTTCGCGTCGCGTGCGTCCGCCGTACCCTGCACCTTGGGCACCATGCCAAGGCCGATGACGAAGAAGACGAAGCCGAACGTCAGCAGCAACCAGAATATCTGGCTGGAATAGGTGTCGGCGATTTGCGCGATTTGAGGCATTTTACGGTCCGTCCGGTCAGAGGGCGGTCAATATGGGAAGCGGGCGGCTGCGGCGTTGCACCGCACCGCCCGCTTCAAATCTCGTGTTAGGCCACGAACACCAGGATCATGGCGATAACGAACGCCAGCAGACCCAGAAGTTCCGCCGCGGCGAAACCGATGAACAGGCGACCCTGCTGACCGTCAGCAGCGCCCGGATTGCGCAGCGCGCCTTCAAGGAACGCGCTGAACACGTTGCCCACACCCAGGGCAGCGATGCCCGCACCGATAGCGGCCAGACCAGCACCGAGCAGCTTTGCGGCTTCTGCGTCCATGTCGTAAACTCCTTTTCTAAACCAATTAAAACGTTAGGGAAATTTCGAAAAACTTAGTGCAGGTTCTCAGCATCGTTCAGATAGACCGACGTCAGCAGAGCAAACACATAAGCCTGAATGACCGCGACCAGCACTTCCAGCGCGCTAATGCCGATCATCAGGATGAAGCTGGCGGTACCGACAGTCAGACCCAGCGCCGGCGAGGCATTGGCGCTGTTGATGACGAACCCTGCAAGAACCTTCAGCAATACGTGGCCAGCGGTCATCGCAACAAACAGTCGCAGACCAAGGCTGAACGGACGCACCATGAAGGACACTAGTTCGATGAAGAAGAGCGGCACCACCATCGCGACCGGCGTGCCATGCGGCACGAACAACGAGAAGAAGTGGAAACCATGCTTCCAGAAGCCGACGATCAGCACGATCGAGAAGCTCATGATAGCCAGAACGCCGGTCGCCGTGAAGTGGCTGGTGAAGGTGAACGGGTGAAGCCCGAACAGCCCCAGCGGCAACAGGCCCAGCAGATTGGCCAGCAGGATGAACATGAAGAGCGAGAAAACGTACGGGATGTACTTACGGCCCTTGTCGCCGATATTGGCGATCAACAGGTTTTTGATGAAGCCGGTCATATATTCGACCGCCATCTGCCACCGGCCAGGCACCAGTTCACGCTTCATGCCTCCGATCACGAAGATCCACAGCACGATCGCCGACAGCACCATGTAAAGCGCGCTGTTGGTGAAGGCGATGTTGAAGCCGCCGATCGACAGATGGTCCGTACCGAACAGAGGTTCGATAGCAAACTGATGCATCGGATCGATTTTGCCGGATTCTGCCACGTTGACCCCTGTAACGTTCAAGTCTTCGGACTAAGAGCGAAGCGCCCCTATTCGTCGGGACGTTTCGTCGTCGTCAATCTGATAATATTCCTGAAGGCCGCCACGATCCCAAGACCGAGGAAGACCAGCAGAAGCCATGGAGATGTGCCGAACAGCCGGTCAAGCACCCAGCCGATCAACGCACCACCGACAAGACCACCGATCAGTTCAGCCAGAACCCTGTTGCCGAGGCGAGACCCATCGTCCGCCTGCTGCTCAACAGCTCCCTGCCTGACCTTCTCAACGCGCTCGGCCCGTGCGATCCGCTCCTCTAGAGAAGCGATCCGCGCGTCTTCGCCCGCCGGTTCATGTCCAGGTGCATCCGCTGCCATATATAATCTCCATCAGGCGGTTAAGCCCGTGAAGGTCGGCATGGCGCTTGCGGCTGCACCCGTCAAGGCGACGCCCCTCTAGGAAGGCTTTAACAGAGTGTCAACCCCGCCTCAGAGCCGGGAAATCAGTCTTTCGGACTATAAGCTGCTGCCTCCTTGCAAAGTGATATTTTCCTATTTAGCTAAATAGGAATGAATAGGATTTTTAAGGCTCTCGCATCGGAACCACGCCGCCGCATCCTTCATTATCTGGCTGATGAACCGATGACGGTTGGAGAGATTGCCGACAATTTCGAGATGGCGATGCCCTCCATTTCCAAGCATCTGGGCATATTGAGGGAGGCTGGGGTGGTACGAGAACAAAAGCGCGGACAATATGTCCTATACTCGCTCGAGCGTGATCAACTCACCGGTCAGCTTTATGATTTTCTCGCACCATTTTGCGATCAGGCACGCAATATCGCGGACCAAAGGCCGCGCCGCCGTAAAGGCAATTCATCGACCTGATGCCATTCTCCATGCTGCAAGAAAAAGGGCGCGGTGACAGATCACCGCGCCCTTTTTCTTACCTGAAGTTATCGCCGGATCAGCCGGCATTCGCGCAATAGGATGGCAATTCGATTGCGCCGGCACCCTTGGTCTGCCACGCCCCTGCACCGATGCGATAGACCTGCCCCTGCTTAACACGGCTGCTCAATGTCTGACATCCGGTGGCTGCGGCAACATCCTGCACCGTCACGCCACGCTGCCCCGCCAATTGCGTGTAAGCGGCACGGCGCTTGATATTGATGGCTTCGACTTCTGAGCGAACATCCGCTCCGACAGAACCAGCGACGCCCAGATAGCCGTCAGCCTGTTCGCCCACAGTGCCAGCCGACATGGCGGCGGCGACACCGCTCGACTGCGCGCTGGCTGGGGCGATAAAGCTGAAACCGGTCGCCAATGCGACCGCGGCTCCAGCGGCGATCATCAGCAATTTACGTGTCATTGCGGGAACAACTCCGGGTTATTCTGGATCAGGTCTTGTGCGTCGCGTTGCAGCTTGACGACGACTTCCTGCTGCACCTTGACGTTGAGGTTAATTTCGATCGGCCGATCCGGGGCTTTGACCTGGATGCATCCCCCCAGTGCCGATCCGGCCAGGCCGACGATGATGATGCTTGCTGTCTTCATGGTTGTCCCTTGTTTGGCACCTTGTCGCTTTCCAAAGGCTGAACCGCAAGTCCCTGTTGCGCCTTTCGTTGCGTTTCCGTCCGCATCTTGTCCTGCGCCTCGTCGCCTACGCTGTTCTGGATGAGGGTCGATGGATCGATCAGCGACTGCGCGGTGCCCATCAAACCCCGGAACGGCGCAGAAATCCGGACATTGAAGATGAAAGGCAAACCGATGAAACTGCGCGCGATCCCGGCCGGCGCATTACCCAACTTGTCGCGATTGACGCCATTGAACACGACGTTCGTCACCATTTCACCGTCCAGCGCGCCGTCCATCAGGATGGTGAGGCATTTATACTGAAGGTTTTTGAGCGCATCGAACGCCATCTTGCCCATGGCGCCGAGTTGCTCGTTGGACATCGGGCCAACATAGGAGAGTGTCCCTGACAAACGCGCAGGATCACATGGAATGACCGGCAGCACCCCTTCGGGCATCACCAGTTCCGGCATCCCCTGCTGCCGCGCGACCAGCACGCCCCCCGACACCCGGCCGCCCTTGGCATTGAAGATCAACGGCATGATCCCGTCGAAAACGCCGGTCGCCGACACATTTTTCAGGTCCATCGCCTGAATGAAAGCACCCGCATCCAGTCCCTGAACACGGAAAGTCATATATCGATCGACGTCAGCGCTGAAATCCATCTTGGTCGGCAACAGCACCAGTTGCCCACCGGAGAAGGGCCAGCCGCCCCCTTCGATCCGCACCTGCTGCCCGGCCTCCAGCCGGTAACGTACCGTGCCGTCGCGCACCTCCACACCCGGATTGACCGATTTGATCCAGACCTCCTGACCCGGCGCCGTCACCATGCCGATCAGGTCGGTAAAGTGAATTTCACCCGACAATCCCTCTACCGGACCGAATGCCGCCGCCAGATTGGCATTATCGGTGCGGAACGTCCCGTTCGACGTCACAGTCGATCCGGTCCACGCGATCCGCCCTTTGCCATTGATGGTTGCCGCCACATTCGCCACGACGCCGCGCGTCAACGGTGTCAGATCGTCGGGCTGAAGCGCGGGACTGAATTTCAGGCTTTCGACGTTCAGGTCGGCATGCCCCCGACTACTGCTCAGTTCATGCACGATGTCCACATCGGCCACCCGCGCGCCACCCGCAGGCGCGGTCAGCGTCCCGGTGGCACCAATTTGGCCATTCTTCAATGTCAGGGCAAAATCCGGCACCGACAGCGGATTGAACCGCGCGACCTCCTGCGAATCGCGGACCATCATCGCCGCCTTCAGGTCCAGCGCGCCGTTGGTAAAACGCCACTCGCCCTTCCCTTGCTCCACGATCAGCGGCACCGTACCGATTTGCCCGCCCGCCCCTTCCAGCGTTCCGGCAAAGCCCCCCACAGTCATTCCACCATCCATTGTGACGGCGGTCAGGCGCACCGGCGCGCTCTCCGGCCCGATCGCCAGAGCCGCATTCTTCATGGAGAACCCGTTCTGCCCCAGAACGAAGCGCGCATGATCGGCGGTCAGCCGCATCGCGCTTTCGCCACTCCGACCAATAAGAGCTACATTCTTTACGTCGGCACCACCCTTCAGGCCGCCAACCCCTCCCATGGCCAGCATTGCTCCGTCGATCGGACATATTGTCTGCCGCGCGCCCTCAACCGAGAAAGCGCCATAGCGCGCCTGCAAAATGGAAAAGGGAAGGCAGCGTCGATTGACGGTCAGCGCGCCGCCACTCGACATCTCGCCTTCGACGGGCATCGACAATCCCCGGATCGCACCATCGGGCAAAGGTCCATCGAGCCGAACGCTGGTCGAAAATCGGGTCGATCCATTGGCCAATGCCGTAAAGCGCACGGGCTCCAGCGCCAATCGCGCGCCGTCCGCCGCATAAGGATCGACGAACAACTGTCCACCAAAGCCGCCACCGGCCCGGCGCGCCAATCGCAACGCCGCATCGGGCAATCCGCCCCCGCCGCTTGTCACCGCGCCATCCAGCGCCCAGTCGATCGCCGACCCGGCGCGTCCCGGCCATCCGATACTGACCTGCGCACCGTCACCCAGTCCGGCTCGCGCGCCGCTACGCGCCAAAATCTGCCCCTCGCTCAGGATCAGGCTACCCGCAGCGCCCTTTTGGGCCAACGCAAAGCGGCCATGGACGACATTATCCTGCCCCGCCTTTGCGACTGCATCGGCCAACCGCGCTCCCAATGGACCGACCGGCGTATCCTGTGTCGATTGGCGCAGTCCGGCAAGCAACACACCACCCGATGGCCGGATCTGACGCCCGGAAATCTCGCCCTGCATCGTCGCTGCATCCGGAGCATAGCTCCAGTCTGCTTTGACGTTCGCCTGCTCGATCTGCACCCCACCACCGGATAAAGCGCGAGCCGCCATTTGCGCTCGCCCCTTCGTTCCCTTGGCCGATCCTTCAAAATCGATCCGTCCCGCAGGCGTCGCCATCACCATGCCGCTGGACCGCAATGCCTCACCGGAAAGGTCGGCATGCCCCATCCACTTATCCAGCGCGGCACCCAATGTAACGTCGATCCTGGCCATCGGTCTGGCAAGCGCCGTCTCAGCCCCCTTGCATGCCAGCGCATCCGCCCGCACCGGCCCTGTCAGATGTGGCATAGCCTGCCGGGTCACTATCGCCAGTTGCGCACCTGCGCCCTTCATTGCGCACCCCGCAATGGCGACCTTGGGCATGGCGGCCGCTATCGTCCCATGAAAGCCGGATCGCAAATTTCCCATACCATCCAACTGCATCCCCAACGCACCGGCATCGGTCGACAGGCTCAGGCGCGCATCCTTCAACCCCAAAATCATATCGGGCAGGCTGAACGGCTCCTTGGAATCCGGATCGCGAAACTTGTCCAGTTCGCCCAGCCGCAAAACGCCATCATGCAGCGCGCCGCGCACCCTCACACCGCCTGCGCGCACCGCCGCAACCTGAGGCGTCAACCCGGCAAAGGCGATGTCCACCTCAACCCATTGCGCCGTCAGGTCAGGACTCGCCGGATCACCCAGCACGATATGCTCGATCCGCTGCGTGCGCAGTCCAATATCGACAAGATCATAATTGGCCTGAACGCCCAATCGGTTCAGTTCACGCCCAATGAAATTTTCGGCGATCGGCGCTCGCTGTGTCCACAGCCCCGCCATGACCAGTGCCGTAGTACCCGCACCTACGCCCAACCACCGCAGCCATGCCGGTCGGCCCCGCACCGTGCCGTCCTGTTCTTCCATGCTTATGGCCAACCCCGGCTTGATATGACGCTTCTCGTCCGTAACGGCTGCATAACGTCCGACAGCCCTTAAATATCCTTGCTCCGCGATTCCGCAACTTATAGCCTGACTTTACGGCGAATGGGGGCATGAATTTGGCCGAGCAGGATGTGAAATCAGGGCATGACGGAGCCGGGCATCGCGCACGCCTTCGCCAGAAACTGGCCGAGAGCGGCGGTGAAGCTCTGCATGATCATGAACTCATCGAATATCTGCTGGCATTGGCCATTCCCCGCCGCGATACAAAGCCACTGGCCAAAGCCCTGCTCCATGAATTTGGCGGGATAGGTGGCCTTATGGCGGCCGATTGGAATGCTATCGCCCGGATGCCCGGCATGGGCGATACCAGCATAGCCGCAATCAAGGTGGTGCAAGCCACCGCCCTGCGCATGCTCCGTAACGAAGTTTCCGCACGCCCCGTCCTGGGTAGCTGGCAAGCGTTACTCGACTATTTGCGCGCAGACATGGCATATCTGAGCATCGAACGGGTTCGCGTCCTTCACCTCAATAGCCGTAACATGCTCATCCGCGACGATCATATGAGTGACGGCTCCATCGATCAGGCAGCGATCTATACCCGCGAAGTCATTAAGCGGGCGATGGAACTGGGGTCGGCCAGCCTGATCCTCGTCCACAACCATCCGTCCGGCGATCCATCGCCCAGTCGCCAGGACATCGACATCACACGCCAGATTGTCGAAGCAGGAAAGCGCCTTGGCATCGCAGTGCATGATCACATCATCATGGCAGGCAGCGGCCATACCAGCTTAAGGGCACAAGGGCTTTTGTAGGAAGACCGCTCTCACCTATTAGAACATAGGCAGGGTCAGCATCGGGGATTTGCGCCCCCGATGCTGTTCATATTCAGGCTGCTACCGGCGTCTTGGCGGTCGACGCAGCATGGATTTCGTCGATCGCTTCACCCAGCGACGCTTCAAATTCTGCATCCGTCATCTGATGACGCAGATCGTTCAGCAGCGCGCGGCTGAAGCTGGCGATGATGCCGCGATTCTTGGCCAGTTCGACGCAGGCTTCGGTGCGGCTGAACCCGCCCGACAAAGCCACGACGCGCAGAACGGCAGGATGATCGACCAGCGGGTCGAACAGGCCCGGCTTGGCGGGCAGCGACAGCTTCAGCATCACCTGTTCGCCTTCGGGCAGCGCGTCCAGATTCTTGATGAGTTCAGCCAGCAGGATTTCATCTGCTTCGGCGCGCTCGGGCGACTTGATGTTCACTTCCGGCTCGATAATCGGCATCAGGCCACCGGCCAGTACCTGCTTGCCGATTTCGAACTGCTGCGCGACGACGGCGGCGATACCCTCGGCATTGGCCAGGTTGATGACCGAACGTTCCTTCGTGCCGAACACGCCCAACCCCTTGGCGCGGGCCAGCAGCGTGTCGAGGCCCGGATTGGGCTTCATCAACTGCACGCCGTTCGCTTCCTCTTCCAGACCCTTGTCGATCTTGATGAAGGGCACGACACCACGTTCGATCAATGCCGTCGGGGTCGGCTTGCCATCGACGGTGCCGTCCATGGTCCGCTCGAACAAGATGGCACCCAGTACCTTGTCGCCTGTGAAGGGCGACGCGGTGATGACCCGGCTGCGCATCGCGTGGATCAGGCCGAACATCTCCTCTTCCGTGCCCCAGGCATCTTCCTCAATGCCATAGCCCTTCAGCGCCTTGGGCGTCGAACCACCGCTCTGGTCCAGCGCCGCGATGAAACCATCACCGGCTGCGATCTTCTGCTTCTGATCCTGATCCAGCATCTGCACACACCTTCTCTCAAAGTCCGCCGCCCCTCCGGCAGCAGAAAATAGGCGGGACGTCACGCGGATGAAGGAGCGATCTTCGCAAAGACGCTGCACCTCACCATCGATCCCCTGTTCTTTGGCTGTTAGCCAGTCCCTTGCGGCACCGCAAGAAAAGTCGCTCGCATCCGCAACCGATAGTGGCTCTTTTCGGGATGAATGGATAGGATAATCGCGGGGAACGGATTGGGAGCCATCATGAAATTCATGACGCAATTTATGGCCATCATGGCCATGATATGTTGGGCGTCATCGGCGCATGCTACGCAAAAGATCGCGGTTGGATCGGCTGCCCCCGATTTTGAACTGACGCTGGTCGACGGACAGAAAGTGACGCTCGATCAATTGCGCGGGCAGGTGGTCGTGCTGAACTTCTGGGCGACATGGTGCGTACCCTGCCGTACCGAACTCCCCACGCTCGATGCTTATTATAGCGCCACGCAGAAACATGGCTTGCGCGTTTTTGCCATCACCACCGAGGATTCCGTTCCACTCGCCAAATTGAAGAAATTATTTGCAGCGCTCCACATGCCATCGGTCCGGCGAATAAAGGGACCATATGGCCCGCTGACCGGCGTGCCGACCAACTTCATCATCGATCGTTCCGGCACGATCCGTTATGCGAAAGCCGGAGCGTTCGATCTGGATGCGCTCAATCGGCTTCTGGTTCCGCTGCTGAATGAACCCGCCCCTCAATAATTGATCCAGCACGATGCTGCGCCGCACAACTTTACCACCTCGTGCGGTTGAAATCATGGAGCGGCACACCCATTAGGCAGCGCATGACCAGCGCCGCCGCTTCTTCCGCCACCTCCCCGTCCGAAGGCGCCTCGCGCCTGGTCATCCTGCTGATGGCCATTGCCTGCGGGGTCATCGTCGCCAACATCTATTATGCCCAGACGCTGATCGATGTCATCGGGCCGGAAATTGGCATGTCCGCCAGCTTTGCGGGGTTAATTACGACGCTCACCCAACTGGGCTACGGCCTCGGCCTGTTTCTGATCGTGCCGATTGCAGACCTGTTCGAAAATCGGCGTATCATCCTGCTGTCGATCCTCGTCACCATTCTCGGCTGCCTTGGCATCGCATTGTCCAGCGGCCCGACCAGTTTCCTGATCGCCTCTATCCTGACCGGCGTCGGCGCCACGGGCGTTCAGATTCTCGTCCCCCTCTCGTCCCACCTCGTCCCCCCGGAACGGCAGGGTCGGGTCGTCGGAACGGTCATGAGCGGCCTGCTGTTCGGCATCATGCTGTCCCGCCCGATCGCCAATTTCCTCGCCGGCACCATGGGCTGGCGTTCGACCTTCCTCCTTTCGGCCGCTGTCATGGGGATGCTGGCGATAGCGCTGCTGCTCCTCTGTCCCAAGCGACAGCCAAAAGGCGGCATGCATTATGGACAGGTGTTAGGGTCGACATTTGCCCAACTAAAGCGGTTTCGCGTGGTACGGATGCGCGCCTTTTATCAGGCGCTGATGTTCGCAGCCTTCAACCTGTTCTGGACCGCCGCGCCGTTAAGCCTGATTCACGATTTCGGCCTTGGTCATGCCGGGGTCGGCGCGTTCGCCCTCGCTGGGGCGGGCGGTGCTTTGATCGCACCCGTCGCCGGCTGGCTCGCCGATCGCCGCCTTACTCATCCTGCTACGCTGACGGCGGTTGCAAGCCTTACCGTCGGTTTTCTGCTGGCCGACTGGACCGTTGCCGCCGCCAGCCTGATCGGCTTCACGATCATGGCCATCCTGATCGATGCTGCGGTTCAACTGAACCAGATCACCGGGCAGAAATTGCTCTTCTCGCTCGATCCCCACGCGCGGGGCCGCATCAACGCCGCCTATATGACGATCGTCTTCGTAGTCGGCGCTCTGGGATCGGTGATCGGTTCATCCACCTATGAAGCCGGCGGCTGGTCTGCCAGCGCCCTCGCCGGCGCCGCTATCGGCGGCCTCGCTACGCTGGGCTTCATCCTGTTCGACCGGGGCGCCAGCAAATCGCACTGACGCCCCGACCGTTATCGCTTATGCGGTAAGGGCAGCAACGCCCGGCAGTTCCTTGCCTTCCATCCACTCAAGGAAGGCGCCGCCTGCCGTCGACACAAAGCTGAACTCCGCTGCCACACCGGCATGGTTCAGCGCTGCAACGGTATCGCCCCCGCCCGCGACGGAGACTAGCTGACCTTCCTTGGTCAACGCAGCGGCCGTCTTGGCCAGCGCTACTGTCGCCGCGTCGAACGGCGCGATCTCGAACGCGCCCAGCGGCCCGTTCCACACCAGCGTCTTGCAGTTTTTGAGCGCATCACCCAGCGCCTCGACCGCAGCCGGACCAACGTCCAGGATCATCTCATCCTCGGCCACTTCATGCACATTGCAAGTCCGTACCGACGGCGGATTGGCCGCGAATTCCTTCGCTACCACCACGTCATAGGGCAGATGGATCGTACAACCGGCGGCTTCCGCTTTGTCGAAAATGGCATCCGCGGTCTCGGCCAGATCCTTTTCGCACAGCGACTTGCCCACATCGACGCCACGCGCATGCAGGAAAGTGTTGGCCATGCCACCGCCGATGATCAGATGATCGACCTTGGCGACCAGATTGTTGAGAACGTCGAGCTTGGTCGAAACCTTTGCGCCGCCGACAACGGCTGCAACCGGCTTCACCGGCTCACCCAGCGCAGCGGCCAGAGCGTCCAGTTCCTTTTCCATCGAACGACCGGCATAAGCGGGTAGCTTGTGCGCCAGACCTTCGGTCGAAGCATGGGCACGGTGCGCCGCTGAAAAAGCGTCGTTCACATAGAGGTCCGCAATCGCCGCCATCGCTTCGACCAGCGCAGGGTCGTTCTTTTCCTCGCCGGGGTGGAAACGGGTATTTTCCAGGATGGCGATATCGCCCGGACGCATGACCTTGATGCCGTCGACAGCGGCTTCACCCTGACAATCGGGGATGAACTGTACTTCGCGACCCAGCACCTGGCTCAACGGCCGCGTAATCTTGGACAGTGAAAATTCCGGGTTCTTCTGCCCCTTGGGGCGGCCGAAATGCGCGAGGATCAGCACCTTAGCGCCGCGATCCGCCAGTTCCAGCACAGTCGGCATCGCGGCCCGCAGGCGCGTATCGTCAGTAACGGAACCATCCTGCATCGGCACGTTCAGGTCTTCGCGCACCAGCACGGCCTTGCCGCTGATGTCGCCCATATCGTCGAGGGTCTTGAACGGCTTGGTCATTGTCTCTTCCCCTGATCCCAACAGACATCATCCCAGCGAAGGCCTGTACCTCTCCTATTTCCCTGTCCTGAGGAGAAATAGCGAGATTACGGCCTTCGCTGGGATGACGAAAAAGGGGCAGGATAACCTGCCCCCGATACATATTACAGGAACTTCGCCATGACACCCGTGGTGTCGATCATGCGGTTCGAAAAGCCCCATTCATTGTCGTACCAGCTCAGCACACGGACCAGCGTGCCGTCGATAACGGCCGTTTCCAAGCTATCGACGGTCGAGCTGCGCGGATCGCCATTATAGTCGATCGACACCAGCGGCTCATCCGAAAAGCCCAGCACACCCTTGAGCGGACCGGCTTCCGAGGCAGCCTTCAGCAGGCCGTTGACTTCCTCGACAGTGGTCGGCTTCTTCGAAATGAACTTCAGGTCGACGACCGACACGTTCGGGGTCGGCACGCGCACCGACGAACCGTCCAGCTTGCCCTTCAATTCGGGCAGAACTTCGCCCACCGCGCGGGCCGCGCCCGTGGTGGTCGGGATCATCGACAGGGCGGCGGCGCGGGCGCGACGCATATCCTTGTGGATCTGGTCCAGCGTATTCTGGTCGTTGGTGTAGCTGTGGATCGTGGTCATGAAGCCCTTATCGATGCCCAGAGCATCGTTCAGGACTTTCGCCAGCGGCGCCAGGCAGTTGGTGGTGCAGCTCGCGTTGGAGATCACGATGTCATCGGCGGTCAGCTGGTCATGGTTGACGCCGAACACGATGGTCTTGTCAACATTGGTGCCGGGGGCCGAGATGACGACGCGCTTGGCGCCGGCGGTCAGGTGAGCGCCAGCCTTATCCTTGGTGGTGAAGATACCGGTGCATTCCAGTGCGATCTCCACGCCCTGCGCGGCGTGTGGCAGGTTGGCTGGATCACGCTCTGCGGTGACGGTGATGCGCTTGCCATTGACGACCAGCGCGTCGCCATCGACGCTGACTTCGCCTGCGAAATTGCCATGAACGCTGTCGCGCTTGAACAGCAGGGCGTTCGCCTTTGCATCGCCCAGATCATTGATGCTGACCAGTTCCAGGTCATGGTCGGTGCGCGAAAGAATGGCGCGCGCCACCAGGCGGCCGATACGTCCAAAACCGTTAATTGCTACCTTCGTTGCCACTGCACTAGCCTCCTTAAGGTGGGTTGTTCGGTCGTTTTATTAGAGGGCGGCCGCGATCTGCGGCGCAATCTTGGCGGCGGTCAGGCCGAAATGGTCATAAAGCACTTCGGCCGGAGCCGACGCACCGAAACTGTCGATGCCAAAACGCAGGCCGTCAAGGCCAGTATAGCGTTCCCAGCCAAAGGTCGTGCCAGCCTCGATCGACGCACGCAGCACACCTTCGGGCAGAATATCCGCCTTGTAGGCGGCATCCTGCGCGTCGAAATGTGCCCAGCTCGGCATCGACACGACATCGACACCGATACCCTGCTCTTCCAGAGCCTTGGCGGTGGCGACGGCGATCTCGACTTCCGAACCCGTCGCCATGATCACGACCTTACGCGCGGCGGTCGCCGCGATCAGGCGATAGGCGCCCTTGGCCGACAGATTTTCGGTCTTCACCGTGCGCAACTGGGGCAGGTTCTGGCGGGTCAGTGCCAGCACCGACGGGCCGGTCGCATCCTTGAGCGCCAGTTCCCAGCATTCCGCCGTCTCGACGATGTCGGCCGGACGATAGACGTCAAGGTTCGGGATCATCCGCATCGACATAACATGCTCGATCGGCTGATGGGTCGGACCATCTTCGCCCAGACCGATGCTGTCATGGGTCAGCACATGGATGACGCGCTGCTGCTGGAGCGCCGCCAGACGGATGCCACCACGCATATAGTCGGAGAATACCAGGAAGGTGCCGCCGTAAGGAATGACGCCGCCGTGCAGCGCCATGCCGTTCATCGCACAGGCCATGCCGAATTCACGAATGCCATAATAAACGTAACGACCCGAATAATCGTCCCGCGTCAGGGGGCCGGTCGACTTCGTCTTGGTGTTGTTCGACCCGGTGAGGTCAGCAGAACCACCGATGGTTTCGGGCAACAGGTCGTTGACCGCGCCCAGCGCCAGTTCGCTCGCCTTGCGGGTCGCGACCTTCTGCGGATTGGCGATCAGGCTGTCGATATAGGTTTCCAGCGAGAAATCGGCAGGCAGTTCGCCGGCCATGCGGCGCGACAATTCAGCGCCCTTTTCGCTGCCTGCAACACGGTCTTCCCATGCCGTGCGAACCGGCTGCCCCTTGGCGCCGATGGCCGCCCATGCAGCGGCAATGTCGGCAGGGATGACAAAGGGTTCAGCGTCCCAGCTTAAAAATTCGCGGGCAGCGGCAACTTCCGCTTCACCGAGTGCCGAACCATGAACCCCCGACGTCCCCGCCTTGTTCGGCGCACCATAGCCAATCTTGGTGGCGCACGCGATCAGCGACGGGCGCGGATCGGCCAGCGCTTCGTCGATGGCGCGGCGCACATCGGCCACATCATGGCCATCGCACGATACGACGTGCCATCCGGTCGCGGCATAACGCGCGCGGACATCTTCATTGCTCGACAGGTCGACGGCCCCGTCGATGGTGATCTTGTTATCGTCCCACAGCACGATCAGGCGCGACAGATTAAGGTGCCCGGCAAGGCCGATCGCCTCATGGTTGATGCCTTCCATCAGGCAACCGTCGCCCGCGATCACCCAGGTGCGATGATCGACCAGCTCGTCGCCGAACTGCGCGTTCAGGTGACGCTCGGCAATCGCCATGCCGACAGCAGTCGCCAAGCCCGAACCGAGCGGGCCGGTGGTCGCTTCGACGCCCGCCAGCTCGAAATTCTCGGGGTGGCCGGCGCAAGGACTATGCAACTGGCGGAAATTGGCGATGTCCTCGATCGTCGGGCTGGCATAGCCGGTCAGATGCAACAGGCTGTAGATCAGCATGGAGCCATGGCCGGCCGACAGGACGAAGCGATCGCGGTCGGCCCATTTCGGCGCCTTCGGATCGAACTTCAGATAATCGCCGAACAGCACGGTGGCGACGTCGGCCATGCCCATCGGCATGCCGGGATGCCCGCTATTGGCGGCCTGCACGGCGTCCATGGAAAGCGCCCGGATGGCGTTGGCGAGCTGCGTGTCGGAAACGGTCATAGCGGGAAAGGCGTCTTTCATCGTCTGTGCAAGGGAAGCCGCCCAGACGGGCGGACGAATCGAAATCTGGCCCCCTTTGTCCCCTCCGGTCCGGTGCGTCAACCGCACCCGCCACGGAACGGTCACAAGGTGGCACAAAGACCGCTTTTCCGGCGCCGCGAATCCGGCTATTGCTGGCCGATGGCAAGCGACCGCATGATGCAGGCGATCCGCACCCTCGAAGGTGCTATAAGCCGGCTGGAAGAGGATGTAGCACAATTCGTCACGGCCGATGCCCGATCTGCGACATCCGGCATTGACGTACCGGCCGCGAAGGATGCACTTCGTTCCCTCACCGAAATGATCGAGGAGCTGAAGGGCAAAAGCCATGGCTGAAACGACATTGCATATTGCCGGTCGCCAATATGACATAAGATGCCGCGATGGGGAGGAGGCGCATCTGGCGCACCTTGCCTCCATGATCGAAACCAAGGCCCGTCAGGTCCAGCAATCCACTCCCGGCCTTACCGAGGTACGAACCCTGTTGTTCGCGGCCCTGTTCATGGCCGACGAACTCAATGACCTGAAGCGCGAACGCGCCCAGCGTCAGGAGCAACTGGCGCTGGAGACCGACGATGACGAAGCCGCCCGCGCCATCGAATCACTGGCTGAACGGATAGAAAAGCTGCGCGACGGGCTTGCCGCACACGCCCGCGACGCCTAAATCGGTGGCGACGGGCACTGCGCGGCACGAGCTTTAGCGAACATCCCTGAGGCGATAATCACATCCAAGGGGGCTGTCCCTGGGCGGACTCTGGTCCGATCTACATGGTCCCCACCTGACGTTGAGGCGTCAGAGGATATTCCAGCAAACGACCGAGGCGGTCCCGTCACCCCGCCCGATATTGGCGCCCCTTACCAACATAGGAATAAACCCGATGAGCGATGACAGCCCGGCCGCCGACAAGACGCGCCTGCGCGCCATCGCCCGCCAGCGGCGCAGCAGCTTCGTCGCCACGCTCGATCCGTTGGCCCACCGCCTGGCGTTTAAGGCGGTCCCCTCCCCCCTCGCCCGTCGGCTCGCCGATGCGCGGGTCGTCGCCCTTTATATGGGGTTGGATGATGAAGCCCCGGCCCAACGCATGGCCGCCCAACTGACCGCCATGGGCAAGGTCGTCGCCCTGCCCCGCGTGCTTGATCGAATCGGCAGCATGGACTTTCTCGCCTGGCAACCGGAGCATCAACTCTTCCCCGGCCTGTTCGGCACCAGCCAGCCTGAACCCGGTAACGGCCCCGTCGCGCCCGACGCCATCATCGCCCCGCTAATCGCCTTTGACCGTTCCATGAATCGACTGGGCCAGGGCGGCGGCTATTATGACCGCGCCTTTGCCCGCCATCCTGACGCTCTGCGCGTAGGTCTCGCCTGGTCGGCGCAGGAAATGGATGAAGTGCCGGCCGATCCTTGGGATCTGCCGCTCGACATGGTGGTGACGGAAGTCGAACTGATCGAGGGTGGCGACATATGACCATCGACCCACGCCATCGCCATCAGCCCAGTTGGCGCAAACCTGCCGGCATGCTCGCGATAGTGCTGCTCATCGGCCTGTGGGCGGCTATGGTGGGCAGCCTGTCGGGCAGGATCGGCACCTTGCCGGTCTGGGCGCAATTGCCGGTCTATCTGACGCTCGGCATTGTGTGGATATGGGTCTTGCCGCTGAAAGCGCTGCTGCGCTGGATGGAAACGGGCATCTGGCGCCGTTTCTGATCCGCTTCTCTTCATTTGTTTGAGAAGTGGCGCGAGTGACGGGGCTCGAACCCGCGACCTCCGGCGTGACAGGCCGGCGCTCTAACCAACTGAGCTACACCCGCGCAGGGTGGCGTCTTTCGCAACCCAAAAAGGGTCGCCAGACAACGCATATCTGAAATACCATCCACTTCCCGGTGAAGGAAAGTGGCGCGAGTGACGGGGCTCGAACCCGCGACCTCCGGCGTGACAGGCCGGCGCTCTAACCAACTGAGCTACACCCGCGTTCGGTGTGGAGGGGGCGTCTATGCGTCCGCGCTCACCCTGTCAACCGTCCGTCACGTCACTTTCATCATGAACGTCATTTTCTTTGTGCCGGGTGACGGTCAAAGTCCCCTGTTCAAACAGGAATCCAGCAATATCCGGCGTCCCGGCTGCCGCCACGACCGTCTGAATAATGATCAGCAGCGGCACCCCCAACAACGCGCCCGGCGTCCCCCACACCCATCCCCAGAATGTCAACGACACCAGAATCAGCAGCGGGTTCATCGTCAGCCGCCGCCCCAGCAGCGTCGGCGTCACGACATTGGCCTCAACCAGATGGAACCCCACCTGCAACGCAGCAGGCAGCACCGCCCGCCACACATCGTCGAACACCATCAATCCACCCAGCCCCAGCAGAACCGCAGCCAGCATCGGCCCGAAATAGGGGATGAAGTTCAACAGTGCGACGATACCACCCCACATCATCGGCGATGGCATGCCGACCAGCCACAGAGCGATGGCCACCGCCACGCCCAGGCATAAATTGATGGTCGCGATGGTGATGACATAGGCGGACGTCGCGTCGACCACATTCTGGATCACCCGCGCCACCGCCAGCGCACCGTCGAAGCTGCCCCGGCTGTTGATCGTCCGGCGCCGCAGGCCAGTCCACCCGGCAAGGAAGAAATAGATGATCAGCAACACGAACACCATCTGGATGATCGCGGCCGGGGCCGATGTCGCGGCAAACTGCAACAGCGATCGGGGCGCCTCCACCGCTGCCCCCTGCGCCGCTGCTACCGGGCCGGTCGCCAGCATCTGAACCGTCTCGTCAACGAATCGCTGAAGGTTCGAATAGAAATCGATTACCGGCGCCAGATTCGCCTGAATCTGTGGCAGCCTCTGCGGTAGAATCCTGAACCATTCCGTTGCCGGAACGACGATCAGTACCAGCGCAGTATTGGCAACCAGCAAAAATCCGATGACCGCGATCGCCGCCGCCAATGCCGATGGCAGCCCTCGTCGCTCCATCCATTCCAGCAACGGGACGAGAGCAACCGCGATCACCAGCGCGGCGGTCAGCGGCAGGAAAAATTCGGCCCCTGCTCGCAGCGCAAAGGGCAATGCCAGCAACAACCCCAAACCCGTTGACAGCGCGATCGCCGCCAACAACCTGTCACGCCGCCGGTTGATTTCCTGTTGCTCAGCCGGCGTCACGCTATCTCGATTCCTTCTTCATTTCTGGGCAGCTTGGGCGCGCCCGTTCCCGCCGTCAATTCGCCAGCCATCAGTAACGACTGCACGGCCAACGGCCCACCATGGCAAAGCCGACCTTAACCAAATATTCGGCCCCTGCTGTTACGGCCTCGCAGCCATGGGGACGTATGACGGGGCTTTGACGGCATGTTCAGAATGATGGGGCTGGCGTTTGCGGGTGCAGCGATGGCAGCACAGGCCAGTGCGCAACCGCCCATTCGTTTCGATACACAGATGTTCGTGGAACGGGTGACGACCGACATTAACGGCCGCCCGCGCCGCATCCTCACCAGCACCGATCGCACCGGTCCGGGCGATCAGGTCATTGTCGTGGTTCAGTGGCGCAACGAAGGGCGGCAATGGGCACGCGGCCAGTCCATTGTCCGCCCCGTCCCTCGCGATGTTCAAATCGACTTCAGCGATCCGGCCATGCAATTGTCCATCGACGGCGGACAACATTGGGGCCGGATGGACCAGCTTTGGTTGCCCACCCCGCTAGGCGGCATCCGCCGCGCCGTGGCAGCCGACATCACCCATATCCGCTGGACGCTGCCAGAAGAGGCAGCACCAGGTCAGACCGGCCGCCTCAGCTATCGCGCGACGATCCGCTAAGCCATCTTCCGCTCGGCAAAATCACTCCATCCATCAAATTCAATTGTTCCCGCCTGTGCGAGGATATGGCTTCCTTGATGGATGCTCCCCTATTCCACGAACAACAGCGCCGGATTCTCCAGCAGCCGTCGCACCGCCTGCACAAAGCTGGCCGCGTCCCATCCATCGACGACCCGATGGTCGCAACTAATGGACAGGTTCATCAGCTTCGCTGCCACGACCTCCTTACCACGGAATATCGGCCGCTCGATCACCCGGTTTGGTCCGATGATCGCCACTTCCGGTCGGTTGATGACCGGCGTCGTCGCAATGCCACCCAGTGGCCCCAGCGAAGTCAGCGTCAGCGTAGAGCCCGTCAATTCCTCAACCTTGGCCTTGCCGCTACGCGCTGCTTCCGCCAGACGCCGGATTTCGCTCGCCAATTGCCAGATATTCCGATCCTGAGCATCGCGTATCACCGGCACCATCAATCCCGCATCCGTCTGCGTCGCCAGCCCCAGATGCACCGCGCCATGCCGTGTCACGACGCCTGCCTCGTCGTCATAACGGGCGTTGATCATCGGATACTCCGGCACCGCCTTGCAGATGGCGGCAATCAGCATCGGCAACATGGTCAGCTTCGGCCGATCGCCACGCGCATCGTTCAATTGTTCGCGCAGCGTTTCTAGCGCCGTGACGTCGATCTCCTCAACATAGGAGAAATGCGGGATATGCCGTTTCGATGCCGCCATATTTTCGGCGATACGCCGACGCATGCCAATCACCTTGATCGCCTCGTCGGGCCGTGCCGCGCCACGTCCTGCCGGACGATAGCCCTGCCCCGCACCATAGAGCAAATAGGCGTCCAGATCGGCATGACGGATATGGTCCCCGCTCGCCTTCACCTGCGCCAGGTCGATCCCCAGATCCTTCGCCCGCGCCCGCACAGCGGGAGAAGCAAGAACGGCGTGATTTTTGGCGCCATCATCCCCTCTCCCTTCCGCGGAAAAGCCAGAGATGGGCGCTGGTGCAGCCGGTTCTTGCTCCTCCAGTACCGGAGCGGCCTCAATCTCCTCGCTCATCTCTGCCTGCGTCGCTGCTTTGGTCGTATCGGCATCCGGCGATGCAATGTCGGCAGCAGGCGTCACCTCCCCCGCTTCATCAACCTCGATCTCCACCAGCATCGCGCCGATCGGCACCGAATCGCCCGGCTCTCCTGCCAGTCGCACCACCGTGCCTGCCACCGGGCTTTCCATCTCGACCGTCGCTTTGTCGGTCATCATGTCGGTGATGGGCTGGTCTTCCTCCACCCGGTCGCCAACTGCGACATGCCATCCGACGATCTCGGCCGCCGAAATACCTTCGCCGATGTCCGGCAGCTTGAACGTGAAAAGCGCCATCTTATTCTCCGTTCGTGTCGAGCGAAGTCGAGACACGTTTTAGCTTGAGTGACGCTTCCGTTTCTCGACTTCGCTCGAAACGAACGGAAGGATGCGGGACAATCAGTCCTTCAAAATCTTGGAAATGGCTTCACAGATGCGGACCGGGCCGGGGAAATAGGCCCATTCCAGACTATGGGGATAGGGCGTGTCATATCCCGTCACCCGCTCGATCGGTGCTTCCAGATGATAGAAGCACCGCTCTTGCACCAGTGCCGACAATTCCGCGCCGAACCCACTTGTTCGCGTCGCCTCATGCACGATCAGGCACCGGCCGGTCTTCTTCACCGAAGCCTCGATCGTTTCGATGTCGAGCGGCACCAGCGTTCTCAAGTCCACGATCTCTGCATCGATCCCCATGGCTGTCACAACATTCTCGACCACATGGACCATCGTGCCATAGCAAAGAATCGTCAGCGCTCCGCCGGAACGCGCAATCCGCGCTTCCCCCAGTTTCACGCGATAATGGCCGGTCGGCACCTGCGCGTCCGGGTGTCCTGCCCAACTGCGGGCGGGCGTGTCATAATGGCCGTCGAACGGACCGTTATAGATACGCTTGGGTTCGAAGAAGATGACCGGATCATTGTCCTCGATCGCCGCTATCAACAGCCCCTTGGCGTCGTAAGGGGTCGCGGGGATAACCGTCTTGACCCCCGACACATGGGTAAAAATGCCTTCGGGTGACTGGCTATGCGTCTGCCCGCCGAAAATCCCCCCGCCAAAGGGCGACCGCACCGTCATGGGCGAAATGAACTCGCCAGCCGAACGATAGCGCAGCCGCGCCGCCTCGCTCACCAACTGGTCGAGCGCGGGATAGATATAGTCGGCAAACTGGATTTCCGGCACCGGCCGCAGGCCATAGGCGCCCATGCCCACCGCCACGCCGATGATGCCGCATTCGGTAATCGGCGTATCGAATACCCGGTTCTTGCCATATTTCTGCTGAAGCCCGGCTGTCGCGCGGAACACGCCCCCGAAAAAGCCGACATCCTCGCCCATCACCACGACATCGGGGTCACGCGCCATCATCACGTCCAGCGCGCTGTTGATCGCCTGAATCATGGTCATTTGCTGTGTGTCAGCAGAAACGTCGGTCAGAATCTCAGCCATCATACGATCCCCCTCCTCGCCCATTCAGGGGAGAGGATAGCGTAGCTTGCCAGCTTGTTGGCTAGCGCAGCTTGGAGAGGGGGATGCCCCCCTGCACAGCGCGCAAATTCAATCACCATGCTCACAGTCCGGCCGCCTTCCATTCATCCAGCATCTGTTGCTGCTGCTCCTTCAGGTGCCAGGGCATGTCTTCGAACACATCCTCGAACATGGATTCCATCGGATGGTGCAGGCCGTGGCCAAGGATGCCATTTTTCTCCGCCTCGCGCGCAGCGTCGCGGACCATTTCGGCCAGTTCCCTGTCCATCGCGGCATGGCGCTCCTCGTCCCAGATGCCGAGCGCGATGACATGCTGCTTCAATCGCGCGATCGGGTCGCCCAGCGGCCATTGCCCACTTTCCTCGGCCGAACGATAGGCGCTGGGATCATCGGACGTGCTATGCCCTTCGACGCGATAGGTGAAATGTTCGATCAGCGTCGGCCCGCCATTGGCCCGCGCCCGATCCGCCGCCCATCGCGTGGCGGCTTGCACGGCCAGCACGTCATTGCCGTCAACGCGCAACCCGGCGATGCCATATCCTATCGCCCGCGCGGCAAAAGTCGTCGATTCCGCTCCCGCAAAGCCTGAAAAGCTGCTGATAGCCCATTGGTTATTCACCACATTCATGATGACGGGCGCGCGATACACGCTGGCAAAGGTACAGGCCGAATGGAAATCGCCCTCCGCCGTCGATCCCTCCCCGCACCATGTCGCCGCGATCCGCGTGTCGCCTCGCGCCGCGCTCGCCATCGCCCAACCGACCGCCTGAGGATATTGGGTGGTCAGATTGCCTGATATGGAAAAGAAACCCGCTTCCCGCGCCGAGTACATGATGGGCAGCTGCCGCCCTTTTAGCCGGTCGCCACGGTTCGAATAAATCTGATTCATCATGTCGACGATCGGCCAATCCCGCGCGATCAGCAGGCCTTGCTGCCGATAGCTGGGGAAACACATATCGTCGCGCGACAGGGCCAGCGCGGCGCCGATCGACACCGCCTCTTCCCCCGTCGACTTCATATAGAAGCTGGTCTTGCCCTGCCGCTGTGCCCGGAACATGCGCGCATCGAAAGCGCGGGTCAGCGCCATGTCGCGCAGCATCTTCAGCAGCGTATCGGGCGACAGGCGCGGGTTCCATGGCCCTACCGCCTGTCCATCCGCATCCAGCACGCGGATCAGGCCATAGGCCATATCACGCATGTCGCCCGGCGCACTTGCTTCGTCCGGGCGGGGCGCCGATCCTGCGGGGGGAACATCGAAATGGGTAAAATCCGCCTGCTCGCCGGGTCGCGCCGGCGGTTCAGGCACATGCAGCCGCAACGGCGGCAAGTTGCCGCGCTCGACAGGCATCATCGGGGCGACATGCGCCCTTTGCCCGTCCGTCAGGCCGTCCTTGTGGGTCGGACCCGTCATCCTGCCTCCTATTGTGCGTTGCAATATTATTGCTTAACGCAGATATTATATTTCAAAACAGCGAAATACAAGCCTCCTACAGACGATCGCCGCAAAAGCGTCAAAACTGTCTAAATCGATGTTTCTCTCACACCGCGACGGGCGCGGAAATATGAGCCTGCGGCGCATAATCGATCACCTCGAAATCCTCGATCCTGTAGTCGAAAATGCTCGAAGGCCGCCGATTGATCCGCAGCTTCGGCTGCCCCGCCGGAATACGACTCAACTGTTCTTCCACCAGCGCCGCATGATTAAGGTACAGGTGAACGTCACCGCCCTGCCACACAACCTCTCCCGGCTCCAGATCGACCTGCTGCGCCAGCATCCGCGTCAGCATGGACAGCCCAAAAATATTGAACGCGAACCCCAAACCAAGATCGCAGCTTCGCTGGAACAGCAGCCCGTTCAGCTTCCCGTTCGACACCTGAAACTGGTAGGTCATGTGACAGGGCGGCAAGGCCATGCCGGGAACTTCCGCTACATTCCATCCGGTAAATAGTAGTCGGCGCGATCCCGGCGTCTTGCGGATGCCCTCAACCAGTTCGGCAATCTGGTTATGCCCCTTTTCCGCCCGCCGATACAGGCCGTCACCCGCGGGTTCATATCGTGGCCAATTGACCCATTGGGCGCCATAAACCGGTCCCAAATCCCCCCATTGCGCTGCGAAATCAGCATCCTCTATGATCCGCGTCTCGAACCCGTCCCGGTCGATCACCTCACCCGTCGCCTTGCGATAAGCGTCCAGCGGCCAGTCAGTCCAGATATGCACGCCTTGACGAACCAGTTCGCGAATATTGGTATCCCCGGTCAGGAACCACAGCATCTCGCGCGCCGCCACCTTCCAGTAAACCCGCTTTGTAGTCAGCAAGGGAATAGCATCGTCAGCCAGGGAAAAGCGCATCGTCGCGCCTAATATCGATCGCGTTCCCACGCCCGTCCGGTCCACACGCTCATCCCCGTGCCGCCAGATATGGCGCATCAGGTCCAGATATTGCTGCTCATAATGGGGTTGAACGGCGGTCATGTCGGTCAAGGGAACAGTATCCTGATGCTGTGCGAGTCTGATTTCCGGCTGTAGCCCAGCGCCGTCGACCAGCCAAACCTTCCCTCCATTCCGGTGCAAATCCTGACCAGCTTCATCCATAATGGAAATGGCTTCGATGGCGCACGCCCTGCAACTTTCCGATCCTTGCGCTCATGACAGGGGGCTGGACGTTGGCGGTATTGGATAGCGAATGGCACCCGCGCCTGCTGCTGCCCATCAACTCGGACTGGCTGAGGGTGATGCAACAACTTATCCGCTCAGAAGGCGACTGGATCGCTCTTCATCAATGGCGCCCCACCACCGTCTCGGCCACGCCTTCGCCAAAGGATATCCAACTGACCCGCAATCTATACCGCCAGTTACGCCCGCTCGATATGCGTCTCGCCGACCATCTCATCACCGCCGGGAAAGACAGGTTCAGCTTTCGCGCCGCTGGTCTTTTGTAAAGGCTATTATACCGATGGCAAAAAAAGCGTCACTCGCCGCTTGCCAGTGGGAAAAGCCGCCTCTATAGGCTGCGGCCTGCCCGGCGGGGTCGCTCTTCAAAAAGCGGAACCGCCTCGGTCGGGGAATAGCTCAGCCTGGTAGAGCACTGTCTTCGGGAGGCAGGGGCCGGAGGTTCGAATCCTCTTTCCCCGACCATTTCATCCTTGGATGAGCAATCAAAACCCAGCGGAAACGCTGGGTTTTTTGCTTTCTGGCTTTCATTACCGAATAGCTGAGAATTCAGGCGGCGATTCCCTCCAGCCACTCGCCGATCATCGCCCGCCCGGCGGCGACCGCTCCCGGCCCATGCAAATCATGGTCCTGTCGCAACTTGACCCCGCATTGCCCAGCCACGTCCAGATCCGACCAGAAATGCGTCAGCCAATCGTCAAAGCGAGGATCTTCACCCATCTCTGCATGAAATTGTAGCGCCAGCAGGTTACGCCCGCGACGAAACGCCTGATGTGCATAGCGATCTGTCGAACCAAGCAAGTCGACATTTTCAGGCAGTTCGAACGTATCGCTATGCCAGTGCAACACCGGCACGCCTTCGATATGACGCAGCGGCGATGTCGCACCCACATCATTCACGCTAACCGGCTTGAACCCCAATTCCATGTGCCCACCGGGATATACGCGTGCGCCCAATGCCGCCGCCATCATCTGACTGCCCAAGCACACGCCCAAGGTTGGCCGGTCGGCAGCCAGCCGCTCAGCCAGTTTGGAGATCTGAAGCGGAATCCAAGGATGCAACTCCTGCTCGTAGACCCCCATGGGGCCGCCCATCATGATCAACAGGTCGGGATCACACAGGTTCACCTCGGCGAAATCGGCGCTGGCTACATCGATTCGATCGATTCTGTAGCCTGCCGCCTCGATCGGCTGGAGATACCCTGCCGCACCTTCGCGCGGTACATGACGGACGATCAAAGCTCTCTTCATTGCTGATTCGAATGCTAGACAATCACGGGCATCACCGCCACCCCAGCCTTTCTTCATATAGCAAAATCAGCGCTATCATCTTGGCGATCTCGCCCCGCCATGATCTAACTCACAGCATGACACCACTTCGCATCGCCCGCTCGCTGCTTCCCGCCATTCTTCTGGGTGGGACCGCCCTGCCCGCTCAAACGCCACCTTCCGACGACCCGGTAGCAGCGGTCGATCCCTTCATCGGCACATCGGGTGAAGGTCACACTTTTCCGGGCGCAGTCGCCCCTTTCGGTATGGTTCAGCTATCGCCCGATACCCATGTCGGCCCCGCACGCCAGACTTATAATTGGGCGGCAGGCTATCGCCACGAAGACGCCACCATCCTGGGGTTTTCCCACACCCATTTTTCCGGCGCCGGTCACAGCGATCTGGGCGATTTTCTGGTGATGCCGGTCAGCGGGGATACCGTACCTTTGGAGGCGGGGACCGCAGACAAGCCCGGCTATCTTTCCCGCAAGACTGATGAAGTGGCCTCGCCCGGCTATTATGCCGTTACCCTGACCAATCGGGATGTACGTGCAGAATTGACGGCCGGCACCCGTATCGGCGTCCATCGCTACACTTTCCCTACTGGAAAGGCTGCGCATCTGATCATCGATCTGCGGTCCATCATCTATGATTATCCCGGCAAGATCCTCTGGTCCTCCATCCGCATCCGCCCGGATGGCACCATTACCGGTTCACGCGAGGTTCGCGGTTGGGCCACGCCACGTCGCATCTTCTTTGCCATGCGCTTTTCCAAGCCGCTCACCGGCCACAAATTCGTCAGCACAGAAGAGAATATTCTCTACAAGGGCTTCAGGGGACCGGGACGTAGCCCCGAAACCCTAGATTCGCTGTCCGGCCGCGCTCTGGTAGCTCAGCTTGATTTCGGCGCCCTTACCCAATCCTTGGAAGTCAAAGTCGCCCTGTCCGGCGTGGATGAGGACGGTGCCATCGCCAATCTCTCCAGCGAACCGGGTAATTTCGATACTATCCGGGCCAAAACCCGCGTCGCATGGTCCGATGCACTTGGTGCCGTAAAGATCGATGCTCCCGCTCCCATGCGACGCAACATCTATACCGCTCTCTATCACAGCCTGATGGCTCCAAGCATATGGAGCGATGCTGATGGGCGCTTTCGCGGCCCGGATGATCAAGTCCATGGCTGGGACAAGACCACCAAATATTCCACCTTCTCGCTATGGGATACCTTCCGCGCGGAGCATCCCCTGCTGACCCTGATCCAGTCGGATCGCCGCAATGCCGACTTCGTAAGCTCCCTGATCGCCAGTCAGGTTACAAGCCCCTTCGGCATCCTTCCTGTCTGGCAGTTCGGCGGTAAGGAAACCTGGACTATGATCGGCTATCATGCCGTGCCGGTCATCGCTGACGCCTGCCTCAAGGGTATCAAGGGCATCGACTGCGCTATCGCACTGAAGGCGATGGTCGTCAGTGCCGATTATGCCCCCTATGGCGGCCTCGGCGACTATATAAAGCTAGGCTATGTTCCGATCGATCGTGAGCCGGAGGCGGCGTCCAAAACGGTCGAATATGCCTATGACGACTGGGCCATTGCTCGTCTGGCCCGTCATCTTGGCGATACCGCAACAGCCCAAAGGTTCGAAAAACGCGCGCAAAACTGGCGTAACAGCTTCGACACAAAAACCGGATTTTTACGCGCCCGTAAGGTCGACGGTTCCTTCCGCACCCCGTTCGATCCCACCGCCATCAATTATGGTTCGGATTATACAGAGGGCAATGCATGGCAATATAGCTGGTTCATGCCGCATGATCAGGGCGGCCTTATCCGCCTGCTGGGTGGCGATGCCAAAACCGTGGCAAAACTCGACGCCATGTTCGACTATGACAATAGCAAGCTGGACTATAGCCATGCCGAGGATATTGCTGGCCTGATCGGCCAATATATCCATGGCAACGAACCCAGCCACCACGTTGCCTATCTGTACAGCTATGCGGGCCAGCCATGGCGCACGCAGGAACGGCTGAAACAGATTGTGGATAGTCAATATAAATTGTCACCCGACGGCCTTGCCGGCAATGACGACCTTGGCCAGATGTCAGCATGGCTCGTCTTTACCGCGCTTGGCTTCTATCCGGTCGCGCCAGGCAGCAATCAATATGTAATCGGCCGCCCCTTTGTGAAACGCGCCGACATGGCCCTGCCCAACGGAAAGCATTTCAGGATCGTCACCGATGGCCTGTCCGATGACAATCCTTATATCGGCCGCGTGACGCTCAACGGCAAAGCACTGGATCGCAGCTACATCAACGATGCAGAAATCCGCTCAGGCGGCGAACTACATTTTACCATGCAGGCAAAACCGAACAAAATTTGGGCCACCAGTGTAAAGGCCCGCCCCTATTCGCTGACAGGATATGGACATTGACCGAATAGAAAAGGCTCCTTCCATCACGGAAGGAGCCTTTCCTTTTTCTTCAGTCAGTTCGTTGATCAGGCTGCCAGTTTACGCAACACATATTGGAGGATGCCGCCGTTCAGGAAATAATCCAGTTCGTTGACAGTATCGATGCGGCACAGCGCGATAAAACTGAACGTTGAACCATCGGCGCGTGTCACATTGACGGTGACGTCCTGACGCGGCTTCAAATCGGCGACACCTTCGATGGTGAAGCTGTCATCGCCCTTCAGACCCAGCGTATCGCGCGTATCGCCATCCTTGAACATCAGCGGCAGTACGCCCATCCCAACAAGGTTGGAACGATGGATACGCTCGAAACTCTCAACGATCACCGCACGCACACCCAGCAGGTTCGTGCCCTTCGCGGCCCAATCACGTGACGATCCCGTTCCATATTCCTTGCCACCAATGACGACCAGCGGCGTACCATCGGCCTTATGCGCCATGGCAGCGTCATAGATCGGCATGGTTTCACCCTTATAGCTGGTCATGCCGCCTTCCACGCCGTCCAGCATCAGGTTCTTGATACGGATATTGGCGAAAGTGCCACGCATCATGACTTCATGATGGCCACGACGCGAACCATAGCTGTTATAATCCGCCTGCGCGACCTGATGCTCCGACAGCCACTTACCCGCCGGACTGCTCGCCTTGATCGACCCTGCCGGCGAAATATGGTCGGTGGTGATCGAATCGCCAAAGATCGCCAGCGGCATGGCATCAATGATGTCGACGACCGGCGCCGGTGTCATGCTCAGCCCGTCGAAATAGGGCGGATTGGCAACATAGGTCGAACCTGCACGCCACTGATAGGTGTCTGATCCCGTCACGTCGATCGCCTGCCAATGTGCATCGCCCTTATACACATTGGCATAGCGCGCCTGATACATCTGCCGGTCCATGCAACCTGCGATGGTGGTCGCAATCTCGTCATTGGTTGGCCAAATATCTTTCAGATAAACGTCATGACCATCGGTCGCCTGACCGATCGGGGTGGAAATGAAATCCTCGATCACGGTGCCCTTCAGGGCGTAGGCAACCACCAGCGGGGGACTGGCAAGGAAGTTGGCGCGCACGTCGGGCGACACCCGGCCTTCAAAATTGCGGTTGCCAGAGATAACGGCCGCTGCAACCAGCCCATTCTCGTTGATAGCCTTGCTGATCGGTTCGGCCAGCGGCCCGGAATTGCCGATGCAGGTGGTGCAACCATAGCCGACCAGATTAAAACCGATGGCGTCCAGATGCGACTGAAGCCCTGCCTTTTCCAGATAATCGGTTACAACCTGAGAACCCGGAGCCAGCGACGTCTTGACCCACGGCTTGGGCTTCAGGCCCAATTCGTTCGCCTTTTGCGCGACAAGCCCTGCGGCGATCAACACGCTTGGGTTGGACGTATTGGTGCAACTGGTAATCGCTGCGATGGTGACATCGCCATCACCAATGTCGAAATCCTTGCCTTCCACCGGAACACGAGCCTGTTCCTTCTTATATGTCTTGACCATGTCCGCGTTGAACACATCATCGACATCAGGCAGCGCAACGCGATCCTGCGGGCGTTTTGGCCCGGCCAAGCTGGTGACGACCGTCCCCAAGTCCAGTTCCAGCGTGTCGGTGAAGATCAGATCGGCGTCCGGATCAATCCAGAAGCCCTGTTCCTTGGCATAGGCTTCAACCAGCGCGATATTCTCTTCGGTGCGCCCGGTCAGGCGCATATAATCCAGTGTCTTGTCATCGATGCCGAAGAAACCGCAAGTTGCTCCATATTCCGGTGCCATATTCGCCAGCGTGGCCCTATCGGCAAGGCTCAGCGTCGCAAGACCGGGGCCGAAATATTCCACGAACCGGCCGACTACGCCGCGGGCGCGCAGCATCTGGGTACAGGTCAGGACAAGATCAGTGGCCGTCACCCCTTCCTTCAATGTGCCCGTAAATTTGAATCCGACGACTTCGGGGATCAGCATTGATACGGGCTGACCCAGCATCGCAGCCTCGGCCTCGATACCGCCGACGCCCCAGCCCAGTACTCCCAGCCCATTGATCATGGTCGTGTGGCTGTCAGTACCGACACATGTATCGGGATAGGCGACGGTATTGCCATCGACATCGATGGACGACCAAACAGCCTGCGCGATATTCTCCAGATTAACCTGATGGCAAATGCCGGTGCCCGGCGGCACGGCATAGAAATTGGCCAGGCTCTTGCTGCCCCATTTCAGGAAATCATAACGCTCCATATTGCGCTGATATTCGATTTCCACATTCTGCTCGAATGCCTTCGGCGTACCGAATTCATCGACCATGACGCTATGGTCGATCACGAGATGGACGGGCACCTGCGGATTAATCTTGCCGGCATCAGCACCCAAAGCATTCATGGCATCTCGCATTGCAGCCAGATCGACTACGCACGGAACGCCGGTGAAATCCTGCAACAACACGCGGGCGGGGCGATACTGGATTTCCCGTTCGGCCTTACCCTTGTCATTCTGCCAATCGATAATCGCCTGAATATCGTCGGTGGTAACGGTGACGCCATCCTCAAAGCGGAGCAAATTCTCCAGCAGTACCTTCATCGAGAATGGCAGGCGCGAAACATCTCCAAGCTTCGCGGCAGCCTTTTTCAAAGAGAAATAGACGATGTCCTTGCCGTCGACATTCAACGTATCGCGCGTGCCCAGGGTGTCTTGTCCGATGGCGGTCATAAGATGTGCGTCTCCTCGCAAGGCGCCGCGGCCATGCGGATGGAGGATGACGCTTTCCACCAATATCTCACCGGCCAGCCGATAAAGCTGCCAGCAAGGTGGGGGGATGCGCCCCAACCGATGGTCGAAGCAAATATGTCCCGATGTTGCAGTGCCATATATGGTGCCGCACCCATGTCAAATCAACAAGGCCAAGCATTCGACCTTCGTCTTTTGCGTTAACGCCGATTGGGGCGTCACGGTGCAGCATCCCTACAAAATCGGCCTGGAAGGAAACATTTCGCCCCCGAAGTGTTTAACACTCACGACCAACGGAGTGCCAGCCCATGACGAGTTTCCACACCGCTGTTCCCGCCCGACATTATGACGGCGGTTATCGACTACTCTATCATCCTGGCGAAGTCAGTCGTTGCCCCTGCTGCGGACAGCGCCAGTGGATCATCGGCCGCCTGATGGCCGAGTGCGCTCATTGCGAAGCCGCCCTGCCGCTGGATCAGGTCCATGGCGTGGGCTCGGTAGCACGCTTCGTCAATTCCCGCCCGCCTGAACCTTTCTATTCGGACCCGGACGGTTATTTGGAACCAGCGACTGCGTAATTTCGACTAGCGGCGTTTCTCTGTAGCGATCCAGGCGTCGATCTGACCGTCCAATACCGTCAGCGGCACAGCCCCCTGTGCCAGCACTGCATCGTGAAACCGCCTCAGATCAAACTTCGCGCCCAGCGCATCCTCTGCGCGGGTTCGCAATTCGCGAATTTTGATCTCGCCGAGTTTGTAACCCAATGCCTGACCAGGCCAGCTGATGTAGCGATTAACTTCCGCATCGATATTCGCGTCAGACAAGGCACTGTTCGCCTTCATGAACCCTACGGCTTTGGCTTTGTCCCACCCCTTGGCATGGATGCCCGTATCGACCACCAGCCGGCAGGCACGCCACATTTCATAGGATAATCGCCCCATCATTTTTTCGGGCGTGTCATACAGGCCCATCTCTTCACCCAGATATTCGGTATAGAGCGCCCACCCCTCTACATAGGCGGTGAAGCCCGCGAGATATTTGCGGAATGGTGGCAATGGCAATTCCTGCTGCAACGCGATCTGGTTGTGATGCCCCGGCACCGCTTCATGCGCGGTCAGCGCCGGCAGTTCCCAGAAAGGTCGCTGGTCCAGCTTTGATGTGTTCACATAATATGTGCCCGATATGCCGCTCTCGGGCGCGCCCGGCATATAATAGGCGGTCGTCGTTCCCTCTGCTTCCGCCATCGGGATTGCCCGCAACCCATAGGGTAAGCGAGGCAACGTAGCGAAATAGCGCGGCAGCAGACCATCGATTGCCTTGGCCTGCCGCGCTGCGACGCGCAGCAACTCTTCCGGCGTCTTCGCATAATAGGATGGATCGCTGCGCAAATGTGCGATGAACGCCGCACGGGTCGCATATCCCGCCTTAACGGCCGTTTCGTCCATCCGCTTGCTGATGCGCGCCACCTCGGCAAGGCCAATGGCGTGAATTTGTTCAGGTGTCAGATCGGTCGTGGTATGCGCCCGTACCCGACTGGCATACCAGTCCGCCCCGCCCGGCAACGCGGATGCACTATCGCTTTGGCGGCAATGGGGCAGATAATCGGCGACGAACAGATCATGCCACTTGTTATATTCAGGGGTCAGCACGTCGCGGATCAGGGCGATGGCACGTCCCTGCATCAACCGCCATTCCGTCTCACCAATATCGCGCGGTCGTGTGCGGGTGAACGGTTCATAGAAACTTGTTTCTTCCGGCTTGCCTGCCACGATGCCACTGATGCTCGCGGCATAATTTTGCAGCACCGAACAGGGCTGCACATATCCCCCCGTTATCGCCCGGCGTGTAATTGCCAGAGCATCACCATTCTGCTTAGGGTAAAGGGAAAGCCGCTTGAGATAGCTTTCATAGTCCGAGCGATTATAGAATGGCAGGCCATTCGCCATTGATGCAAAGCCCTGATGCCAGCCATAATAGGTGGTAAATAACATCAGCCGCTCGGCCTGATGCGCTTCGCCAGCTATGTCATCGCGCAATATCCATAACAGAACATCGCGATTGACCGCGTCCACCGGACTCAACTCCTTGGCAGGAATTGCCTCCAACCTGCTGACGAAGCCTTGTTCTTTCTTTACTTGCGCAGCACGCCCGTCCAACGACAGATCATAGATGGCATCATCATAATCGCGTACCCCCCGCGCCGTAGCGTCAGTGGGATGGACCGATAGCCACCATGACCAATGATCATCGATAACGCGCGACAGGGCATCATGCGCTGACTGGGCCTGCGCCGTAACGGGCGCGGCCATGCACGCCAAAGAAAAAGACAGAACAGCAGGAAGTTTTCGCATGGCTATATGGAATTGCGCGTCCTCGCCCGTTTGGCAAGCACCTACTCCAAACTCAGGCCGGCGCCACGCCATCGGCCTCTACGACATCATCCCCCGCATAGTAACCGCGCACCCTGACCCGCTTTTCGACATGGTCGACCGGCACGCGCAGCAACACCAGCCGATAAATACCGCCCAGGTCGCGCTGGAGCAGAAACCCGGCTTCATCGCGCAGCAACCGCCCGGTTTCATCCACTCCAGCACCTACCTCGATCATATCGTCAGTCTATCGCATCCTTGATTCCCTTGCCAGCCAGCATTCCCAGAACAAGGAAGATGACGAACAGAGCAATCGCCAGAAAGAACAGGAACTTGGCAATGCCAACGAAAGTGCCTGCTGCGCCGCCGAAGCCCAAGAGAGCCAGAACCGCCGCAATGACGAGCGAAATAATCGCAAGTTTGATCATGGGAAAATCCTTCCATTGTCCGATGACCGATAAACTTTCGATCCGGCCGCTTGTTCCGCTTACGCTACAAAGCCGGAAACACGGATGGGCGGTAGATAATGATAATTTAACTACGATTTTCAGGCAGTTGAATGAACTATCGAAGCGGATGAATGGTTTTCCTTCTCATCAAAGGAGGCATCGATGTCCAACAATCATAGCATCAGCAAGCTCGATGATCTGATCACGACCCTGATCGATAGCGTCAAAGGTTATGACCACAGCGCCGATAAGGTCGGATCCCCCGTCATGGCACAGCTCTTCCGCGATCTGTCTGTCGAACGGAAGGAGGCTGTCAAGCTGCTGCAAGACCGCAGTCGCGCCCTTGACGGCCGGCCCAATCAATTCGGCTCTGCCGCTGGCACTGTTCATCGGCGACTGGAAGATATTCTGGTCGCGCTCGGCGGTGGAGACAAAGCCGTCATTCAGGCGATTGATCGCGGTGAAGATTATCTGAACGAAGAGTTTCAGCGCGTATTGGGGGATGAATCGATCGATCCTGAAACACAGGCAGCCGTCCACAGCGCCCATCAATCGGTTGTACACGGCCGTTCGGCGGTTGATGCCCTCAAACTACAGTTAGCAGCTTAAGGGGAAACTGTTGACCCAGGGAAGGCGAGATCCGCCTGTGCCGTCAAGGATGTTGCGCCGTTCCCCGGTCAATTCGACGGTCAGTTTGACCAATGCGTCGTAGAAGAATTGTTCGAGCAGGCCATCATACCCATCCCTCCAGTACCTGATTGGGTGGGCGGTGCCCGTCCACCCAACTGCGGATATTGGCGATCACACGCGCACCGGTTGCATCACGCCCCTCGAACGTCGCTGATCCCATATGCGGTAACAGCACCACATTGGACAGGTCCGACAGTCGAGGATCAACCGCAGGCTCATGCGTATACACATCCAGCCCGGCACCAGCGATTCGCCCCTCGCTCAATGCAGCGATTAACGCACCTTCATCGGTAATCTCCGCTCGCGATGTGTTGATCAGATACGCATTCCGTCGCATCAACCCAATTCGCCGGGCGTCGATCACCCCCCGACTGTCACCATTCAGCGGGCAATGAATCGATACGATGTCGCTGCCAGTCAGCAATTCATCGATGGTTCCACACCATGTCGCCTCCAGTTCCTGCTCAACCTCGAAAGGCAGGCGATGGCGATTATGATAGGCGATCGACAGACCGAATGCTCGCGCCCGGCTCGCTACCGCGCGCCCGATGCGACCCATGCCGATGATACCCAACTTCTTGCCGCCAATCCTGTGCCCCAGCATGCCGGACGGACTCCATCCGCGCCACTGGCCTGCGCGCACCAATTTCTCTCCCTCAGCCAGACGGCGAGGCACCGAAAGGATCAACGCCATCGTCATGTCCGCAGTATCCTCGGTCAGGACGCCGGGCGTGTTGGTGACAATAATACCTTTGGCCCGCGCGGCAGCCAGGTCGATATGGTCGACACCGCTGCCAAAGCTGGCAATTAATTGTAGCCGTTCGCTTGCTCCGGCTATCAAGGCATCATCGATCTGATCGGTAATGGTGGGAACCAGCACATCGCATTGCGTCATCGCGGCAGCCAATTCATCGCGCCCCATCGCCGCATCGCCCACATTGAAGCTCGCGTCGAACAGTTCCGCCATGCGCGCCTCCACACTGGGGGGCAGGCGGCGCGTGACGATGACGCGCGGCTTGGCGGGGCGCGGTTTCTTGGCCATGCTCAGCCGCTATTCCGCCCCGGGCGTCCGGTCAAGCGATAAGGGGCGGAACAGATGCGCAATTGAATACTTGTCCCATCCGTTCGTCGAAGAGTAAGGAACGGCCATGCGTGCCGAGGGAAATAGGTCTGACATGAAATGGATGTTGCTGATTGCCGGCATGACATCGGCTGCGGCGATAACGTCCTCTGCGGCAGCCGCTCCATCAAAACCGGTCCCATATTGGGCCTCGATTTCGCAGGATGAGGCGCGCATGCGCGTCGGCCCCAGCCTCGATTATCCGTCCAACTGGATATACCGCCGCCGTGACCTGCCGATGAAGGTCATTCAGGTATTGGGCCTGTGGCGCAAGGTGGAGGATGCAGACGGCGCGCAAGGCTGGATGCATGTCCGCCTGCTCAGCGACACGCAAACCGCCATCGTAAAATCCGATACCGCTGCCCTGCATGAGTCCGCCAGCGACAACGCTCGCACGCTTTTTCGCGCGCAGAAGGGCGTAGTAGGCCGCCTGTCAAACTGCTCGGGTGGTTGGTGCGCCTTCGACGTAAAGGGCCAGCGCGGCTATGTGAAGGCTGGTGACGTCTGGGGCGCCGTTCAGTAATATCTTATTGTGTTTCAAACACCTTCATGTCCGGGCCTGGAATGGCGGTAATGGCGACGTTGGCGAACATCACCAAACCCGCCACGATCATCAATATACCCCGCTTCCGCTCACGCAGCTTCACCAGCGTATAAACGCCCCCGCCGGTGAGCAGCATGCCCCCCAGCATCAATATCGATAAGATCGTGCCTGCCATAATAAGGGGCCATAAGGCGCAAGCTGGACTGTGGCAATTGCCGCCCTGTCCCCGTATGAGGCGCGCAGAAACGAATCACCCCGTATGCAGGGACGCTTCCAGCCATGAAAATCGCTATCGCTTCCGATCATGCCGCCGTCGATCTGAAGGCTGAACTTGCCCAATGGCTGCGCGATGAGGGGCATGAGGTAAATGACCTTGGCCCCGCGACCGCCGACCGGGTCGATTACCCCGATTATGGTTACAAACTCGCGACAGCGATTGCATCGGGCGCCGCAGAACGGGGCATCGCACTATGCGGTTCGGGTATCGGCATCTCGATCGCGGTCAATCGCAACCCCGCCTGCCGATGCGCGCTGGTGGGCGAACCGTTATCCGCAGCACTCAGCCGTGAACATAATGACGCCAACATACTTGCGATGGGCGCACGCCTGACCGGTATCGACATGGCGAAGGCCTGCGTGGCCGCCTTCCTCACAACCGAATTCGGCGGAGGTCGCCATGCCGGCCGCGTCGAAAAACTATCCCACCCCGCAATCTGACCCGCGCTCTGAAAGGAATTTCCATGAGCATCGAAACCCTTGACCAGCCCGCCCTGTCCGACATCCGTTCGGAAGGCTATTTCACCACGGGCCTTGCCGCCGCCGACCCGGCCGTATTTGCCGGCGTGCAGCAGGAACTGAAGCGCGAGCAGAACCAGATCGAACTGATCGCTTCCGAAAACATCGTCAGCCAGGCAGTTTTGGAAGCTCAGGGCAGCGTTTTCACCAACAAATATGCCGAAGGCTATCCGGGGAAGCGCTATTATCAGGGTTGCGCCCCTTCGGATGTGGTCGAGCAACTTGCCATCGACCGTGCGAAGGAATTGTTCGGCTGCAACTTCGTTAATGTTCAGCCCCATTCCGGCGCGCAGGCCAATGGCGGCGTCATGCTGGCGCTGGTGAAGCCGGGTGAAACCATCATGGGCCTGTCCCTCGACGCCGGCGGCCACCTGACCCACGGCTCCAAGCCCAGCATGTCGGGCAAGTGGTTCAACGCCGTGCAGTATGGCGTGCGCGAAGACACCCACCTCATCGATTATGACGCGGTCGAAGCGCAGGCGATCGAATGCCAGCCCAAGCTGATCATCGCGGGCGGTAGCGCCTATCCGCGCCAGATCGACTTCGCCCGCTTCCGCGCCATCGCGGACAAGGTCGGCGCGCTGTTCATGGTGGACATGGCGCATTTCGCCGGGCTGGTTGCCGGTGGTGCCCACCCCTCGCCATTTGGCTATGCCGATGTCGTGACCACCACCACGCACAAGACCCTGCGCGGCCCGCGCGGCGGCATGATCATGACGAATGACGAGGCGATCGCAAAGAAGATCAATTCAGCCATCTTCCCCGGCCTTCAGGGCGGCCCCCTGATGCATGTCATTGCCGCAAAGGCAGTCGCCTTCGGAGAAGCTCTTCGTCCCGAGTTCAACACCTATGCTCAGGCGATCGTCACCAATGCCAAGGCGCTGGCCGGCAAGCTGGAACAGCGCGGCCTGGCGGTCGTGTCCGGCGGCACCGACACGCATCTCGCCCTTATCGACCTGCGCCCCTATGGCATCAATGGTAAGGATGCCGACGAGGCATTGGAGCGTAGCTTCATCACCTGTAACAAGAATGGCGTGCCGGGCGATCCGCTGCCCCCGACCAAGACCAGCGGCATCCGCGTCGGATCGCCTGCCGGGACGACCCGCGGCTTTGGCGTTGCCGAATTCGAGGCGATTGGCGACATGATCGCCGATGTTCTGGAAGGGCTGCGCGACAAGGGCGAACATGGCGACGCTGCCGTCGAAGCCAATGTACGCGATCGCGTGACCGCGCTGTGCGCCCGTTACCCCATCTATCAGGGGTAAGAGCAACCGATCTCCCCGCGCGACGCGAAATATCCTCGCGCGGGGATTTGGCAACGGCGATTGCCAACCATAGCCTTGCCTTTACCCGTTCGTCCTGCGTAGGGACAAAGCCTGCCGAGGTCGCTGCGAGGCGCCTCTCCATGCGCCGATCCGTTAGAACCGGACGACCGCTCAGGACGAACGGAGTATAGAAGTCAGATGCGCTGCCCTTTCTGTTCCCATGAAGACAGCCAGGTGAAAGACAGTCGGCCGACCGAAGATGGCAACGCCATCCGTCGCCGGCGTCAATGTGAGGCCTGCGGCGCCCGCTTCACGACCTTCGAACGCATCCAGTTGCGGGATATCTGGGTGGTAAAGAGCGAAGGGCGCAAGGAAGCATTCGAACGCGACAAACTCGCCCGCTCCATCGGCATCGCTTGCCGAAAGCGCCCCATAGACCCTAGCCGCATCGAAAAGCTGATTTCGGGCATTCAACGCCAACTCGAAACCAGTGGCGACAATGAAATTCCTGCCCGCGCAATAGGCGAACTGGTGATGGAAGGCCTCAAGCGCCTCGACAGTGTCGCCTATATCCGCTTCGCCAGCGTCTATAAGGACTTTACCGACGCGAAGGATTTTGAGGAATTCGCGGGATCGGTAAAGGAAATCGGCCGCGAATAAGGGAATCCTGCAAACGCAGAACAAAGAAAAGACATGACCGAAACTACCACGCCCCCTGCCCCCGTCATCGTCCTGGTCCGCCCCCAACTGGGCGAGAATATCGGGAAGGCCGCGCGCGCCATGCTGAATTTCGGTTTGACCGAGATGCGCCTTGTCTCCCCCCGCGACGGCTGGCCCAATCCTGATGCCGGCCCCACAGCGGCAGGCGCAGACTTCATCCTCGACAAGGCGCAGGTCTATGAGACACTGGCCGAGGCGGTTGCCGACTGCGCCCATGTCTATGCCACCACCGTCCGCAAACGTGGCGTGACCAAGCCGGTCGTGACACCGGAAGAAGCCGCCCGCGAAGTTCATACAGCACAGGGGCGTTGCGCTTATGTGTTCGGACCCGAACGTTCTGGCCTGGAAACGGAAGACGTCGCGGTAGCACGCAAAATTCTGACCGTTCCGATCAATCCGGAGTTCGGGTCGCTTAATCTCGCGCAGGCGGTCATTTTATGTGCCTATGAGTGGTCGAAGCAGGCGAATTTATCTCAGCCGACCGTTACCGATCTGGGCGAACCTGCTCCGCAGGTCGAACTGGAAGGAATGATTGAACAGCTTAACAGCCTGCTGGAAAAGGTAGGCTATTTCTTCCCGCCTGACCGCGCGCCCGCCACCAAGCTGACCTTGCGCAATCTGCTGACCAAACCGGGCTGGAACCATCTGGAGGTCCGCACCCTGCGCGGCGTTCTCTCCCACCTCGCCCGTCCTCGCGAACGCTGAACCGATGCGATTATCCGAGCGGTGTCACATCGCTCGGATGGAACGACCTTTATCCGCGCGTCCTGTCATACTCATCCATTTCATAGGCGATGGAGAGTTCAACCAGTTGGTCCCAAAGCGTTCCGATCATGTCACCGGGCAGCCCCTGCGCCTCTGCCTCCGCAACGGCATTGGCGATCACTTGCGCCTTGCGGCCTTCGTCGCGCACGGCGCTTCGGTCGGGCTTGATCCGCGCGGCGGCGCGCATATGAGCAAAGCGTTGGGCCAGCAGAGCAATAATCTGGCTGTCGAGATTGTCGACGCCCGCACGCACCTGCGTCATGGTGGTATAGGATTCCGGGTTCATACCCCTCGAATTAGGCGGCCGATGACGGCCTGTCGAGTGTCAGTCGCGATCTAATCGAAGGTTGACATGCCCCCTGCCCTTCGTCATAGGCGCCGCTTCGCGATTGGCTCCGCATCCCGGTGAAGCGGTGGCCCTGCCCCTGAGCGCATGGCGCAATATGGACGTAGGCGATACCGGGAACAACGTAGTTAGCATATCGAAGGAAGTCATCATGACGAAGCGCACCAGCGCCAAGTACAAACTCGACCGTCGCATGGGCGAGAATATCTGGGGTCGCCCCAAGAGCCCGGTCAACAAGCGTGAATATGGCCCCGGTCAGCACGGCCAGCGCCGCAAGGGCAAGATGTCGGATTACGGCATTCAGCTGCGCGCCAAGCAGAAGCTGAAGGGCTATTACGGCGACATCACCGAAAAGCAGTTCAAGAAGAACTATTTCGAAGCCAGCCGCATGAAGGGCGACACCGGCCAGAACCTGATCGGTCTGCTGGAACGCCGTCTGGACGCCGTCGTGTACCGCGCCAAGTTCGCGCCGACCATCTTCTCGGCCCGTCAGATCGTTTCGCACGGCCACATCTATGTGAACGGCGTGAAGTGCAACATTGCCTCGCGTCTGGTAAAGCCGGGCGACGAAATCACTCTGGGCAAGAAGGCGCAGGAAATGGCGCTGGTTCTGGAAGCGCAGAGCCTGCCCGAGCGTGACATCCCTGACTATGTGTCGCCCGATGGCGCCGCCAAGATCACTTATGTTCGCGTTCCGACGCTGGACGAAGTGCCTTATCCGGTGAAGATGGAACCGAATCTGGTCGTCGAATTCTATTCGCGCTAATCGGTTTTCCGATCCAGTTACAGAAAAGGGCGGCCCGCAAGGTGCCGCCCTTTTTCTTTGGCCATCATATTTCCGGTGTTTGCGGCAAGAACCGAATATCAGCTCAGCCGGGATTGCTCTGCCGCTATTTCCAGCGCGCGTTCGAACACCGCCTCAAACATCTCTGCCGTCAGACGACCGGTATTCTGGTTGTAGCGCGAACAATGATAGCTATCGATCAACCGCCGTCCGTCCGGCAGCCGATGCTCGGCCATGTGGGCGAAACGCGCCTTGGGCAGCTTACCGCCCAATATCTTGATCGCCGATTGATGCGCCACCTGTCCCAACGCGATGAAGGTTCGCGCATTGGGCAATTCCGACACGCTCCGCGACAGAAATGGTCGACAATTCCGTACCTCGTCAGGATTGGGCTTATTTTGCGGTGGCAGGCAGCGCACCGAGTTGATGATGATAATGTCCTTCAACACCAGCCCATCATCGATACGTCCATCATATTTGCCTTCAGAAAGGCCGAACTTCGCCAGCGTCGCAAAGAAAAGGTCGCCCGCAAAATCTCCAGTAAATGGCCGCCCGGTGCGATTGGCGCCATGCTTACCCGGCGCAAGGCCAACAATGGCTATCCGGCCCAGCGGATCGCCGAAAGCGGGTACCGGTGCATTCCACCAGTCGGGATGTTCCGCCTGACATTCCTGTCGTGACGCGACCAGACGCGGACAGAGGGGACAATCGCGGGGCGGCTCACTGGCCGAAAGGGGGCTTTGCAGGATCACGCGCAGCAGATAGGCGCAGCACCATGGCGGATACAAGCACCCATCTCTATGCGATCGCGCTGGGATCAAACCGTGCCCTGTCCGCTGGTCGCGGCCCCAGTCGCCTGTTGCAGGAAGCATTGGCTCTCATCGCCACGCAATGCAGCATCATCGCAACGGCCCCAACCATCATCACAGCCCCCGTCGGCCCCTCCTCCCGCCGATTTGCCAATAGTGCCGCCATGGTGGAGAGCAGCATGGCTCCGCCTGCGATGCTTGCCTTTCTTCAGTCGGTGGAAAAACGCCTTGGCCGACGTCGCTATCGCCGCTGGGGTGCGCGGAGCATGGACATCGACATCATCCTCTGGTCGGGCGGCCTGTGGGCCAGCCGAACGCTGACCATTCCCCATCCCGCCTTTGCCGGCCGCGATTTCGTCTTGACCCCGCTCAGCGCCGTTGCACCCGACTGGCGCCCACCGCGGTTCGTTTCCCGTATCCTCCACCTTAATGCGCGCCTCAATAAAACAAAGCGTGCGACAAGAGGTTGACCATCGGGCAAGCGCCGACTAGGGGAAGCCTCCACCGCACGACGGGGGTCCATAGCTCAGTCGGTAGAGCAACTGACTTTTAATCAGTAGGTCGCTGGTTCGAACCCAGCTGGACTCACCATTCGAACCGTTGAAAACAAACGGTTTTTCATAGGCGAGCGGGTCGCGTTTCGACAAACGTTTCGACACGCATTTCTACAAATCTCAACTTTAGGTTGAAATTAAGATTCGTCGGCCATATGTGGAAGTTGCAGTTGGGAGGTGCGCCGTAGCACACCGTTGAGGCCTTCGCGTCTCGCCCGGCTGCCTTTTGCATTGATGCACCTCCTGTATTTAGATGACTCCGGGTCAGTTAAAAACGCCGCCGATCGCCATATCATTTTGGCGGGATTTTCTGTCGCGGAGATGGGCATTCATTGGCTGAGCAATAGGCTTGATGGCCTTGCGGCGAGGCTTTGGCCGGACAACCCGTCGCTGCTCGAATTCCATGGCACTGAAATGCATAACGGCAAGAAGCATTGGCGCGGGATCGGCAGACAAGACAGGATCGATGCCTATCACGAGGCACTGGGCTATCTTGTGCAGAGCAGGCACTCACGGTTGTTCTGCGCTTCCATCCACCGCCGCGCGGCTGGAATTGACGACCCAATGGAGTTGGCTTTTGAGCATGTTGCCAGCCGCTTCGACCGAATGTTGGGGCGTTTCCATAAAGCCGGAAACACTCAGCGCGGGCTGATCGTGCTAGACGAATCGGCGTATGAAACGTCGCTTCAGGTATTGGCGACGCAATTTCGAACTCATGGCCACCGGTGGGGTCAGCTTCACAACATCTCAGAAGTCCCCTTGTTCGTGAATTCCAAGGCGACGCGAATGATCCAATATGCGGACTTAGTCGCCCACGCTTCTCGGCGGTACTTCGAGCTGGGCGATAGCACATATTTCGATCCAATTCGGAAGTCCTTCGATAGCGTCGGTGGGCAAATTCATGGGTTGATCCACCGGGTGCCAGCTGGTGAACAATGCGGATGTTTCTCATGTATTAATTGGAACCAGTGAAATTCACCCCTCCTTCTCGCGCTCCCCGAGCGCCTGAATATGCTCACGCCGCTTGAGGGCGATCCGCCGCCCCTTCTCCGCCGTCGCCTTGTTATAAGTCCGCGTCTGCGCCAGTGTCTTGTGGCCGGAGATCGGCCGGACGTCCGCCTCGCCGCTGTCGCCGATCTCGGTGATGCCACCGTGGCGGAAGCCCGTGAACGTCATCGCCTTGGGCAGGCCCGCCTTCGTGCAGATCCTGCGATGCACGGTGGACATCCAGCGCTGCTCGAACGGCTGGCCGTTACGCTCGTCCACAATGATCGGCCCGACCGGCTGGCCGAACTCATCCCGCACAGCCCGTTCGCGCAGGTCCATCAGTTCGCGCTCAAGGTCAGGGTAGAGCTTCACCGCCTCCCCCTCGACCTCGATAGACAGATCGAGCCAGACTGGGTTCCCCGTCTTGCGCTGGATCAGGGCCATGGCGACGCCCGGCTTATAGACTGACCATTGCAGGCCTGCCGGCGGATCGCGACCCTCTTTCACCGCCTCATCGTCCGCCCACAGCCCGAACACCTGGCTGACGCGCTGGCACGCCTCGAAACAGAGCGCGGCTGCGGCTGCCATGTTCTGATAACCCATGGCACGTGCCGTCTCGCGGTAGAGGTCATATTCCGCCCGCGTCGTCGGCCGGTTCTCACCGGCTGCCGTGGATTTGATCCCCATGCCCGCGAACGGATTATCCTTCACGCCCGTCGTGCGCTTGTGGCGTGCTGCCCATTTCCAGACAAGGCGGCACACCTGCATGCAATAGGCGGCCTCGCGCTCACCCTTGTCGCGCAGCTTGCGATAGAGGGTGTCGGCAGTCTCGCCGTCCATGTCGCTGGCCAGGCGGTTACCCAGCGTGCCGCCCGCCTTGGTCGGAAAGGCGATGACGATTTCCATCAGTCGGCGATAGTCACGCTGCGTCTTGGGCTTCAGGTCGGCCCAGCGATCCTGCTCGCGATACCATTTGAACAGCCATGCGATCGATCCGGGCTTGAGCGTCTTGCGCTCTGCGCCCAGGCGCCACTCCTTTAGCGTCTCATTGAGGCCTTCGGCCTTGGCAACAGCGGCGTCATGGCTCGTGCCGAGCGTGCAGGATTCGACCGGGCAGGGAAAGCCGTGGCGCACGGCCGGGGTGCGCTCGCCTGTCTTCGGATCCTTGATCTGCGCCCAGTGCGGTAGCTTCCAGTAATATGTGTACTCGCCCGACGCGAGCTTGTGCCGCGTCACATAGGCGGGCAGCTTGACGATCGTCTTGCCCATTACAGTTCGATACCGCCCTTGCTTTCGCTGCCGAACAGGTCGGCGAGCGCGGCGTCGAGGTCGCTTTTCCATGCGATGCGCTGGCCGCGTGGCCCGCGCGCACGGAAGCGGACGCGGCCGGTGCGCTCCCATTCCTTCATCTGGTCGCCGCTGACGCCGGTGTAAGCCATCGCCAGGTCGTGCGTCATGGCAGCTGGCCAGTCGGGCAGCTTTTCAAGTGCGAGGCCCATCAGGCCATCCTTTCAACGCGCTGGAGATAGTGGCGGATGACGTTGACCGGCATTGAGTTTCCCATCGCCTTGTAGCGCGGGCCGTCGGCCATGCAGTCGGTCACGAGCCTTTCGCCATCCTGCCAGACATCCCTTCCTTCGATCGCCGCCAGATGCGCCTCGTCAGCCTCAACAGAGCGTGTTCGATAGGGAATGGCGGTGAAGTGGTCGGGGAAACCCTGTAGCCGCTCGCATTCGACCGGCATCAAACGGCGAACGGTTGAGCCGTACTGAACGGACGAATGACCGCCGCCGTTGGTGTGGCTGTCTTTGTGCCCCATACTGCGCAGCGTCGCCGCGACATCACCGACACCAAAACCTGCCTGACCACTCGCCTTGCAGTCAAATGCGAGCGGCTGGCAAATATAATCGCCGCCTTGATTGCCACCGACGGGGCCGCCCGCCATCAAAGGCTGTGCGACGTCGGTTTCCCGCGCCTTATAATCCTTGCCGCTGTTCATCGGCATGATCGAGTACGCCACGGCCTGCGGCACGGTGCGCGCTTCCAGCGTGTAGGCCTGGTCGTCCGAACGGAAACCGGCACCATCGGGGCCAGCGCTAATGTTTTCGCTGGTGGCTCGCTCTTGAATAGCGTGCGTGACGAAGGTTTCTATCTCAAAGTCCACGCGCTGCCCCTTTGCGGTCAGGCATGCAGCTACGCTGATCGGGCCGCTTGTATTACCCCCCCCCCGAATGCTTCTGTGACAAGCCTGCCGTCGCAGTCGAAGTCGGTACCGAGGCCCCCGCCTCCAGTGCTGCGACTAGGGATGGTGGGAGCGCTTTGCCCCTTTTCGCGGCGCGGCGGATGATTCCCGTGCAGGCCAGCGCGCTCAAAAAGTACCGCAGCGGGATCAATCCCGTCCACAAAACTTGCGACAAGGATGACACGCGCGCGTCGTTGGGCCAGGCCGAAATATTGAGCGTCCGAAACGCGCCACACGGCTTTTCCGAAGGGTCCATCAACCATGCCCGCACTCGGCCACCGTCCGCGTTTGAGTGGTGAAACGATGGTGGTATCGCTGCCGACAATTCCTGCCAGGAAACATCCGAAGGGGTTGTCGGCGTGGGAGAGGATTCCGGGGACGTTTTCCCAGAGGAACCCTCGCAGGCTCCCAGCACGTCGAAGAGCGTGAACAAGGCGGAGAAACTCCATTGTGAGGTTGCCGCGGGCATCGGCCATGCCGCCACGCAGGCCAGCGACCGAAAAGGATTGGCATGGCGTACCGGCTACCAGCCATTGCGGGAGGGTGATTCCCAGCCTGCGGAGGAACCGCATGCGGATGGTGGTAAAATCGCCCCACAGCGCGGGACCGGTGCCGGCGCGCGTTCGCGTGGCGTCCTCGGCCCCATGCCGGTAAGCCATGATCGCGCGCGGCGCGGCTTCGATTTCTGAGGCGAAGGCCCATTGCCAGTGCGGCATGGCCACCTCCGGCGCCCCGATGCCGGAGCAGACTGTTGCGGCGATCACGGGTCCGCCCTCCCAATCGAGTGATTATGGGCCGCAACCAGCGCATGGAGCGAGCCCATGGCCACATCGTTTTCACCGAAGCTGCACAGGATGGTGCGAGCGCGCGTCTCCGCATCGATCGCGGCTATGTGCAGACCATCGGCTGGCCAAATCTCGTCTTCACCCAGCGTGCGCGACCGTCGGTCGCTCTCGACCCATTCTTTATCCCAATTGGCCACGAGCAGCCTGAACGCCACATCGAATGCGTCGGGCGCGGTCTGCGGGACGCCGTGTTCATGGCAGAATTTGCAGGTCGCCGGGTTGCGCTGACAGTGGGCGAGCGCGCCGTCCGCCCCGACCGCGATGATATGGCACAGACCCCACCGCGTCTTGCCGATGGTGAACTCTGCGGTGTCGGCGCCGAACTTGCTCACGCCATCTCCCCGCATCCGCGACCAACCAGCTCGCCATTGTCGCCGGCGGTGAAATCCTTCCAGTGGACCCAGCCCTTGGGGCAGTCGAAGCCCCAGTCGCGTGTTTTCGGCCCGGTCGTGAACAGAGAGACGCACGGCTCGCCATCGATCAGCTCAAGGCGGTGCATGTCGGTCGCCTGGCGACGGATAAGATCGCCCGGATGCCGGATCGGTATTCCGGCTGGCGTGATCTCACGATATCGGCCGGCGATGACGTAGGAGATATTCTCCCATGGGTGATCGTGCAGCGCCCGGTCATCGTCATCACGCAGGATACGATGCAGATAGACATTCTGCTGCTCGTTGCGCGGGATGATCCACCAGCGTTCGAGATATGGGGCTTCGCGGCCACCGATCGGGAAGTCGCAGGGGAGCGACATGACCGACGCGGCCCACGCCTGCATATCCGCCAGGGAGGCGTATCCGATGTTCATGCCGCCACCTTTTCGAACAGTGCCTTGAACTGCGCGCCGTAGCTGCCATGCACAGCCGCCAGCACCGCATCGAGTGGCAGCTCGTCAGCATCCCGGTCCAGCCCAGCCGCCGCCATCCCCTCGCGCGTGCCGGATTCGCAGGCGCCGGTGATCAGGCGGAAGTCGTTGATATGGACCGTCCCGCGTTCACGTATTTCGGCAACCAGTTCATCCTGGTCGAAATCATGCTCCATCTGCTTGAACCGCAGATCGCGCAGCGCCTTCTCGATCGTCTCGCCATGCGCGCTATAGCCGCCCTGGGCTGCGACATAGGAACGCTTCATCTTGTCGAGATCGCCACCACGGAAATAAGCGGTGTGCGAGATAGTGATGCCGCCGGAAACGCGTTCGCTCAGAATGAGCATGGTATAGCCATCAACATTGCGCAGGCGGATCTGCTTGCCCTGATAGGTCTGCAATTCATCGGTCAGCCCGCGCAGATCGACGCCGCCGCCATTGCTGAACGTCACGCCCTCCGGCAGGCTGGTCAGCCCGCTCAGATCGACGTAGCCGCCATTGCTGAACGTCACGCCCTCCGGCAGGCTGGTCAGCCCGCTCAGATCGACGTAGCCGCCATTGCTGAACGTCACGCCCTCCGGCAGACTGGTCAGCCCGCGCAGATCGACGTCGCCGCCATTGCTGAACGTCACGCCCTCCGGCAGGCTGGTCAGCCCGCGCAGATAGACGTAGCCGCCATTGCTGAACGTCACGCCCTCCGGCAGGCTGGTCAGCCCGCTCAGATCGACGTAGCCGCCATTGCTGAACGTCACGCCCTCCGGCAGACTGGTCAGCCCGCGCAGATCGACGTCG
>JAJZQN010000109.1 GCA_021847605.1 Pseudomonadota bacterium
TCGTCCAGGCGAGCCAGCATGGCATTGAATGCGGCAGCGAGCGGCATGAGTTCGGTCGGAAGGCCCGAAGCCTCAAGGCGCGCGCCGAGACGTTCGGCAGAAATTCCAGCCACGGTGTCGGTGACCTGGCGCAAGGGCAAGAGCCCCCATCGGGTCACAATCCAGCCCAGGCCGGCCATGGCCAGGGCGGCCAAGGCAATGGCGCTGCCCAGCACCGAGCGGAACGTGTTCATGAAAAGCGCATGGTGCTCGATGTCCTGTGCCACGGCCAGGGTGTAGGGCCCGCCGCTGCCTGCCATCATCGACACGGCCATCCCCCGATGGCTGACGCCCTTCTGCTCCCATTGATGCAAGGTCCCCTCCGTACACGCTGCGGGCTGCGCCTGGCAGGCTTGCAGCAGCGTGCGCGGAAAATTCGCGCCCGAGGTGGCGAACCAGATACTCCCCGTCGCATCGGTCACGACGACGGCGAGCCCATGATGGCCCACCAGGGCGTCATCCAGTTGCTGAGGCAGACGGTCAAGGGTTTTGCTGTTTGAGGCTTGGGTGAACAGGTTCCGGACAAGCTCCAGCTTGCCATTGAGTTCGATCCGGTCCTCCTCTTTGAAATGGGCTTCCACCTCTTGCATCAGAAAATAGCTCGTTACCAGCAGGACCAGCGCAGCGGCCACAGCAAAGAGCAGGCTGATCCGGGTGGTCAGCGAGAGGGATTTCATGGGGCCGCGCCTTCCGGGCCGGCTTCCAGCACATAGCCCATCCCGCGCACGGTATGGATGAGCCTGGATTCAAAACCCTCGTCGATCTTGACCCGCAGCCGGCGTACTGCCACGTCGATGACGTTGGTGTCGGAATCGAAGTTCATGTCCCAGACCTGCGAGGCGATCAGGCTGCGCGGCAGCACTTCGCCCTGGCGGCGCAGAAACAGCTCCAGCAGGGCAAACTCCTTGGCGGTCAGCTCGATCTTGCGCCCCGCCCGGGTGGCGCGTCGCCGCAGCAGATCCAGTTCCAGGTCGGCCGCCTTGAGGACGGTGGATTCCAGGCTGCCATGTCCGCGGCGCACCAGGCTGCGCACCCGGGCCAGCAGCTCTGCAAAGGCGAAGGGCTTCACCAGATAATCGTCGGCCCCCAGTTCCAGCCCCTTGACCCGGTCCTCGACCTGGTCGCGCGCCGTCAGGAATAGCACCGGCATGTCGACCCCGGCCCGGCGCACGCCTTCCAGGACCTGCCAGCCATCAAGACCGGGCAGCATCACATCCAGGATCATCAGGTCGTAGTGCCCCGCCTTGGCAAGCTCCAGCCCGTCCCAGCCGTCGCGCGCCAGATCCGTTACAAATCCGGCCTCGGTGAGCCCCTGCTTCAGGTAATCGCCCGTCTTGGGCTCGTCTTCGACGATCAGGATTTTCATATTCAGGAGACTAACTTGGATGGTTGCATCCTGCCACAGCCCACACCTGCAGCGGCACCGCATTACACATTTGTAATTCAGTCGTCAGATTCATGTTGGATGCATCCCCTCAGGATGCAGTCAATCTGAATTGGAGGGATGCCCCACATGAAACGTTACTCGATGCTTCATTCTTCGCTTACTTTGGCGGTGCCGGATCTGCCGCGCCGCCGGTTCGTTCAGGGGCTTGCGGCGGGCGGTCTTCTGCTGGGCTTGCCGTCGGCCATCAAGCCGGTCTGGGCGAATGCCACCGACACCGCGACAGGCAGCGCCCCGGTCCTCAAGGGTACGGAATTTGACCTCGTGATCGCGGAAACGCCAGTCAACTTCACCGGGACGCCGCGCATGGCGACGACCATCAACGGTTCGATTCCAGCCCCCACGCTGCATTGGCGGGAGGGCGATACCGTGACCATCCGCGTCACCAACCGGCTCCCTGTGGACACGTCCATTCACTGGCACGGCATTCTCTTGCCCTTCGACATGGACGGGGTGCCGGGAATCAGCTTCAAGGGCATCCCGCCGGGAGAAACGTTCACCTACCGCTTCAAGGTGGAGCAGACCGGCACCTACTGGTACCACTCGCACTCCGGCATGCAGGAGCAGACCGGCATGTACGGCGCCATCGTCATCGAAGCGGCCGGCGGTGAGACGATCCAGGCGGATCGCGACTATGTCGTGCAGCTGTCGGACTGGACCGACGAAGATCCGATGCGCGTCTTCGCCAAGCTCAAGATGCAAGGCGACTACTACAACTTCAACCAGCCCACGGTGGTCGATTTCCTTCGCGACGTCTCGCGCGACGGATTCAAGGCGGCGCTCGACAAGCGCAAGATGTGGAACGAAATGCGCATGAGCCCGACCGATCTGGCCGACGTCTCGGCATACACCTACACCTATCTCGTTAACGGCACCCCCCCGGCCGGTAACTGGACCGGGCTGTTCCGCCCGGGCGAGCGCGTGCGGCTGCGTTTGATCAACTCCGGCGCGATGACGTTCTTCGACGTGCGCATTCCCGGGCTGAAGATGACCGTGGTGCAGGCCGACGGCCAGGACGTCGAGCCCGTCACGGTGGATGAGATCCGCATCGGGGTGGCCGAAACCTACGACGTGATCGTCACCCCCACGGATGACGCCTACACGATCTTCGCGCAGTCGATGGATCGCACCGGCTTCGCGCGCGGCACGCTCGCCACCCGTCACGGGCCGGCTGCCGCGGTGCCGAAGCCGGACAAGCCCGAAAGCCTGACCATGACAGACATGATGGGCGACATGGGCGGCGGTATGGCCGGTATGGATCACGGCAGTTCCGGCGGCAAGAACGGGACGGCCGGCATGAGCGGCATGAACCACGGCGGAATGGCCATGGACCACAGCAAGCACGCCATGCCGGCCGCAACGGCCATGGACGGCACATTGGCGAAACCCAGCACGCAGGCACGCCACGCAAAAACCGAATATGGCCCGAGCACCGACATGCGGGTGGACATGGCGCGCACCAATCTTGACGACCCCGGGATTGGCCTGCGCAACAACGGCCGCCGAGTGCTCACCTACGCCGATCTGCACACGATAGGCGGGCCGATCGACCCGCGCGGCCCCGAGCGCGAGATCGAACTGCATCTGACCGGCAACATGGAGCGCTACGCCTGGTCCCTCGACGGACTCGAGTTCGGCAAATCCACGCCCGTGCATTTCCGCTATGGCGAACGGCTGC
>JAJZQN010000061.1 GCA_021847605.1 Pseudomonadota bacterium
AATTGCTCCATGGAAGCCGATATCTACGAGGTCGGTGGTCAGCAACGGTCCTGGTAGAATCAATCAAGCGTTCAGTGTTCGTTCTTCAACCTGGCCAAAATCGCAGCTTCGGGCCGACTGGGCCTAGCTGACACACCGGGAAAGGCGTCCCTTTCCCGGCATGCTTTAACGGTTACTTCGCGCCGCTAGGAACCCGGTTAAGTCCCCACTTCAGAAAAACCAGAAACGCGCTGCCAAGAAGCCACTTGTAGGAAAAACTACCAACAACAATTGTAACGGGAATAAGAACAGACATTAAAGCACCTCTTGATAAACATAAGCAAAATCCTTTGCTTGTTTGGACAAAATGCAGTATTGGCCTTCGCCTTGACTGCCTGTGCATAATACAGGCGGGGCAGGAGCGGCGTCTATATGTTTTTTCGCGATGCTCCCGCACCAGCGCTAACCGTTGAAGGAATTGCAGTCCGCTGACCTGATGTGCCGCGCCCAAGCCGTGCGAGTTGACGAGCTGAAGCCCGGACCGGACGATTGCAGGCGCGAACAGGAGGAATGATGGCGGACCAGAATGCCGTGCGGCTGGCGTTGCGTGACGAGGAAGAGTTCACGTCGATCGACATGGTGCTGACGGCAGTCGGCGGGATCGAGCTTTCCGGCCAGGATACGGGGCCAACTGTCAGGCAAACATGGGGGGATGCTGATTTCGAGTATGGCGTCCGGATCGCGCCGGAAGACGTGCCGCGGCTCGCGTTTGCGCTGGTCGCCGAGCACTATCGGGGCGAGCTTGGCGCAGTTCAAAAGATCAGTGAGCTGGCCGAGCGCCACGGCATCAGCGCCGAAACGTGGAGCTTCTAACCAAATGACGATCATCCGCATCCTTCACCGCGAGGCTGGCAAGGTGTCCGACTACGGGCACGACTACGGCCCCGAGGACTTTGCTGGGCAGGTGCCGGCGATCGGCGACATGATCCTCGACCCCGGCGTGCCGGTTGGGCAGGACCGGCATGATCCCCGGAACCGGGAAATCTGGACCGTGGTCGGCCGCGTGTTCAACCCGCGGGACAACAAGGATTATGTGTCGCTGATCGTGGAGAGCCGCAACGGCACACTGGCTGACGAGGCGTTCGCCTAGCGCCGCCATCACTGCTGGCAGGAAGCCGGTCAGCGAAACTACGCCGCCAAGGCCTTCCGGCTCGGAACAGGATTATAGGCACGCCGTCGCGTGCTGCCTTTCCGAGGACCAGCATCATGATTGATTTGAACGACCCTCAGGCCGTTAAGGAAGCGTCGCGTCTAAACCGCCGGCTACGCTTGCGTCGGCTGAAGCCGGCCGCTGCATGTTCAGGGTCACCAGCTCAGGGGCTGAAAGCAGAAAATCACATTTAGTGCTCTTTTTGTTCTTGCCTGTTGGGAATCATAGCGCCACTGTGGCACAAATCTTCCCAGAGGTGTCCTTTGCGTTCAGCCGTGTCCGAGTTCTCCCGCCTTCGCACCAGCGCCGGTATCAGCGTCGATGCATTCGCGGCTACGTCGGGCTTTTCGCGTCGGACGGTCTATCGCTGGGAGCGGGGCGACGTTCCCCCTCGCCGGGCGGCGCTGAAACTGCTCGACGGCATGATCCGCGACAGCAGGACGGCAAAGCCGCATGGCAAGGCCTTTCGCTTCATCGACCTGTTCGCCGGCATCGGCGGCCTGCGCCGCGGCTTCGATGAGTGGGGCGAATGCGTCTTCACCAGCGAGTGGGATCGCTATTCGCAGAAGACCTATCTCGCCAATTACGACTGCGAGCATGAGGTTGCCGGCGACATAACCCAGGTTCCGGTGGAGAGCATTCCCGAACATGACCTGTTGCTGGCCGGCTTCCCCTGCCAGCCCTTTTCGATCGCCGGCGTGTCAAAGAAGAATGCGCTGAACCGGCCGCATGGCTTCGCCGATGAGACGCAGGGTACGCTGTTCTTCAACGTGGCCAAGATCATCCAGCATCACCGGCCGCGGGCGTTCCTGCTGGAGAACGTCAAGAATCTGGTCAATCACGACCGGGGGCGGACGTTCGAGGTGATCCATCGCACCCTGACGGAGGAGCTGGGCTATCAGGTCCACTGGAAGGTCATTAACTCCAAGAGCTTTGTGCCCCAGCAGCGCGAGCGTATCTTCATCGTCGGTTTCCGCGAGAAGAACGATTTCACGTTCGCTGACCTTGTGCTGCCTGACCCGCTCAATGGTCCGAAGCTGCGTACCATCCTTCATCCCGAGGATGGCACCGAGGAGATCGATCTGCCCTATACGAGAGGCAACATCGGCTCCGTTTCGGACAAATACACGCTCACCGATCACTTGTGGCGCTACCTCCAGAACTACGCGGACAAGCACAAGGCAGCGGGCAATGGCTTTGGCTTCGGGCTGGTTGGACCCGGTGATGTCGCCCGCACCCTGTCGGCGCGGTACTACAAGGACGGATCGGAAATCCTTGTCGAGCAAAAGGGAAAGAACCCGCGGCGCCTGACACCGCGCGAGTGTGCCCGGCTGATGGGGTTCGATGAGCCGGGTGGCCGCGACTTCATCATTCCTGTCTCCGACACGCAGGCCTATCGCCAGTTCGGCAACGCCGTCGTCGTGCCGGTGGTGAAGGCCGTGGCCGAGCACATGCTGCCTTGGCTGGTCGATCGCGCGGAGATTGAGCCGGAACGGCTACAGCGGAAGCTGGCGCTTGCCGGGTGATGTAGTCGATGCGGCGACCCGCAGCCGCATGATGGCCGGGATCAAGGGGAAGAACACCAAACCCGAACTTGTAGTGCGGCGTGGGCTTCACGCCGCCGGTTTCCGGTTCAGGCTCCACGATCGTGCCTTGCCGGGCCAGCCGGATATAGTCCTGTCACGCTGGCGGGCAGTTATCTTCATTCACGGTTGTTTCTGGCATGCCCATGACTGCCCGCTGTTTCGCTGGCCAGGCACCCGTCAGGATTTCTGGCGACAGAAGATTGGTCGCAACAAGGAGCGCGATGCCGAGGTGGAAGCCGCGCTTGACCGTGCCGGATGGCGCGTGCTGAAAATCTGGGAATGCTCGATGAAAGGCCCCGGCCGGATCGGGGCCGACGCTGTTGTGTCGCTTGCGGCCGAGTGGCTTCGATCCGATTCCCGGGACGGTGAAATCAGGGGGACAGATCGTGCCGGTGGGTGATCTTGTTGAGTGGCTGGACGAATATGGCGGACCAGACTTCGTCTGGTACGTGAAGCGCCTGTCGGCCAACGATACACTCGCGAACGAGGCCCACCAGGCCGGCCCCTATATCCCGCGCGAGGTGCTGTTCGGCTTTCTCCCCACACTCAATCAGCCGGCGGTGAAGAACCCCGACGTGTGGTTCGACCTCTATGTGGATTCCCACCCTGACCATCAGCAGGTCCGGGCCGTCTGGTACAACAACAAGCTGCACGGCAATCCAAAGGGTGGCCGTAATGAGACGCGGCTGACCAACTTCGGCGGGCAAGCTTCCGCGTTGCTCGACCCCGAAAGCACCGGTGCCCTGACCATCTTCGCGTTTCGCAAGGTCGAAGCGCCCGAGGTGCCGGACTGCCACGTCTGGGTCTGTCGGCATGAGACGGAAGAGGATCTGGTCGAAGATCGCGTCGGGCCGGTCGAGCCAGGCAAGTGGCTGCTGTGGCCACCAGCGCAGGGCGGATTGCTCGGTCTGTTGCAGGCGCCGCCAGTGCGGGCGAGCTGCTGGCTGGACGACGCTGAAATTCCCGCGGCGTGGCGTGCCAAATTTCCATCCGGCGTCGATATTATCAGCAAGGCCGTCGAGCTCCGGGCCGACGCTGGCCTTGATCCCGACAAGCGGCTGATGCGTCGTCGGGAATGCGAGTTCGAAATTTTCCGCAGCGTGGAGCAGGCGATCGAACTGCCATTCATACAGGCCGGTTTCGCGACGGTGGACGACTTCATAGCCCGCGCCCAGACCATCCTTCAGCGCCGCAAAGCCAGGTCCGGCCGATCGCTGGAGCTGCATACCCGCGCGATCTTCATGGAGGAGCGACTGGTTGAGGGCACGCACTTTGCCCACCAGCCAGAGTCCGAACCTGGCAAGCGGCCTGATTTCCTGTTTCCGTCAGTAGCGGCGTACCGTGATGCCAGCTTTCCGGCCGACCGGCTCCGGATGCTGGCGGTCAAGACGACGTGCAAGGATCGCTGGCGGCAAATCCTCAACGAGGCCGATCGCATTCCCGCCAAGCACCTGCTGACCTTGCAAGAGGGCGTGTCGGAGCCGCAATTCCGCGAGATGACCAATGCGGGCGTGCAGCTTGTGGTGCCGGCAGGTATCGCCGACACTTTCCCCAAGGACGTGAGGCCTCACCTTCAAACGCTGGAGAGCTTCATAGGCGACGTACGATTGCTGCCGATCGGAAGCTGAGCATCGCACGCCCGCTTAAGTAATAGGACTACTGCTCCAGAGCTGCAAGGGGTGACTACACGAAAGTGAGTTTTACGTACGCGATAGACGAACGAATGCAGTACGATGCGGGGGAAGGCTGCTGCAGGCGCCAGCGCTCACCGTAACGCAGAAGGTTTTGCAGGCCAAACAAACGGTAGCGAGCCTAGTATAAAGCCCAAGAACGTTGCCTGAAGCGGCACCGAAAAGCCAAATGCCGGAATGCCCAACTCTACCAGAGCGTAGGTGTTTGCAGCGACATCACCGATCATAATAGACGCGGCCAAAACCAATCCCGCCCGTTTGAAACACGAAAGAAGTAGCACAATAGCAAGCGCGTCCAAGAATATCAGTGCTGTCCAGAATATCTCGAGCAGGAATGGACCCCAATCATAGGGCCTCCATCCATATGTTATGAAGTCCCGGGCATGATTAAAAAAACCTATCCCAAAGCCGGCGATATAGATTCCCAAGACAACCCGAATGCGTGCGTCCACGCGGGATCGCGCTGGTGTAGCGTCATGATGGATAGGGTTGATATTTGGTGCCATAGCTAAGCCGTCGCGCCTTCCAAAGCCTTGTAGAGTGCCGTTTTCCCAATCTTCAGTCGGGCGGCGGCCTCCCGCACAGTAAGGCCTGCTGCGATGTGCGCCCGGGCCTTGCGCAGCTTGTCAGGAGTGACGACAGGGCGGCGACCACCCTTGCTGCCGCGCTCGCGCGCGGCTCGCAGACCCGCCTGGGTGCGCTCACGGATCAGATCGCGCTCGAACTGCGCGAGGGAGCCGAAGATATTGAACACCAGCATCCCTCCCGGCGTGGTGGTGTCGATATTCTCGGTGAGCGAGCGGAACCCGATGCCGCGCGCCGCCAGCTCGCCAACCTTTTCGATGAGATGGCTCATCGAGCGGCCGAGCCGATCGAGCTTCCACACGACCAGCGTGTCGCCGGCGCGCAGATAGGCCAGCGCGTCGGCGAGGCCGGGCCTGTCGGTCCTGGCGCCTGACGCCTGATCGTCGAAAACACGTTCGCATCCCGCCCGCTTTAGAGCGTCATGTTGGAGCGAGAGCTTCTGGTCCGGGGTGGAGACCCGCGCATAGCCGATCAGCGCCATGTGTTGCCCCGAAGTGTCCGTTTTCCCATCATCACGCGATCTTGTCCGAATCGCCATCGAAGGTCCAGAGTTGACGGACACATTTTCGGTGGCCGTCCAACGGACGTCTGACGGACAGCGACATGGAGGGGTTCGACCTTGGCCAGAAGACACCTGCTAACCCGCGAGAAGCTTGCGAGCCATTATGATCCGTCGCTCGATGAACGCGAGATCGCGCGCCACTTCACGCTGACCCGTGACGACTTCGAACTGATCGCATCCCGGCGTGGCGACGCCACCCGCCTCGGCTATGCAATGCTGATGCTGTATCTGCGCTGGCCGGGGCGCGTGCTGGAAGCCGGCGAGGCGCCGCCCATGCCGATCCTCGCGTTCGTGGCCAGTCAGTTGGATGTTTCGCCCGCATCATGGCGCGACTATGCCCGCCGCGACGAAACGCGGCGGACGCACCTCGCCGATCTGTCGCGGCGCTTCGGTCATCTCGTTTTCAGTCGCGCGGATTTCCACGCGCTGGTCGCGTTCGCCATGCCGATCGCGCAGACCGTCACCCAGCCCTCGCGGCTTGCCGGCATCGTTATCGACGAGATGCGACGCCGGCGATTGCTGCTGCCGCCTGTGACGGTGATTGAGGCGATCGTGCGGCAGGCGCGGCAGCAGGCTGGGGATCTGGTCCATGACGTGCTCGCCGGAGATCTCGGTGAATCCGAGCGCGCACGGCTCGACGCTCTGCTGTCGCGGCGCGACGACAAAAGCGCGACCTGGCTCTCATGGCTGCGCAATCCGCCCCTGTCGCCGGCGCCGCGCAATATCCTGCGACTGATAGAACGGCTCGACCATGTTCGCGCGCTGGGCCTGGCGGCATCGCGCGCCGCGACCATCCCGCAGACGGCGTTCGACCGGATCGCCGATGAAGCGGCGCGCATCACGCCGCAGCATCTGGTGGAACTGCCCGATCGGCGCCGTCATGCGATCCTTGCCGCTGCCGGCATCCGGCTTGAGGAAAGCCTGACCGATGCGGTGCTGACGATGATGGACAAACTTCTGGGGAGCATGATGCGCCGGGCCGAGAGCCGGACCAAGGACAAGGCGATCGGTACGATCCGGTCGCTTCAGGCGCAGCTTCGCCTGCTCACCGGCTCATGCCGGACCTTGCTCGACGCGCGGGCGCGGGGTGTCGACTCGCTTGCCGCCATCGGTTCGATCGACTGGGAAAGGCTGGGCACAGCGGTCGTGGACGCCGAACTGCTGATCGCGCCGGAAACGATCGACCGCACGGCCGAACTGATCGAGCGGCAGCGCTCGCTGCGCTCCGTAATCGGGCCGTTCCTCAACGCCTTTGACTTTCGCGGCGCGGGCGCGATGCAGGGCTTGCTCGATGCGGTTCGGCTGATCACTGACATCTATCGTACCGAACGCCGCCGCTTGCCCGACAAGCCGCCGCTGCGCTTCGTGCCGCCGTCATGGCGGCCGTTCGTGCTGCGCGACGGTCAGATCGTCCGCGCCGCCTATGAGTTGTGCGTGCTGACACAACTGCGCGACCGCCTGCGCGCCGGCGACATATGGGTGGCGACAAGCCGCCAGTATCGCGCTTTCGACAGCTATCTGCTCCCCCCTGAAACCTTCGACGCGATGCGCGCGCGAGGACCGCTGCCGCTGGCGATCGACACTAATTTTGACAGCTTCATCGCCCGTCGCCGCGCCAGTCTCGACACCGCGATCGAGCGCGTGACGATCCTCGCCCGCCAGGGCGAGCTGCCCCAGGTGCGCCTCGACGACAGTGGCCTTGTAATCTCGCCGCTCAAGGCGATCACACCGCCCGAGGCAGAGGATATGCGCCGGGTTGTCTATGATCGGCTGCCGCGCGTGAAGATCACCGATCTCCTTTTGGAGGTCGATAGCTGGACCGGCTTTTCCGAGTGCTTCACCCATCGCCGCTCCGGTCGCACGGCGGATGACCGTAACGCGCTCCTGACCGTGATACTGGCGGACGGCATCAATCTCGGGCTGACCCGCATGGCCGAGACCTGTCAGGGCGCGACCCTGCGCCAGCTTGCCCATCTGCACGACTGGCATATCAGCGAGGCCGCCTATAGCGAAGCGGTGGGACGGCTGATCGACGTTCATCGAACCGTACCGTTGGCCGCGCTGTGGGGTGACGGCACTACGTCTTCAAGCGACGGTCAGCTCTTTCATGCGGGCGGACGCGGTGCCGCGATCGGCGACATCAACGCGCGCAACGGCAACGAGCCCGGCGTCAGCTTCTACACTCATATCTCGGACCAGTATGATCCATTCGCAAGCCGCGTGATCGCGGCGACTGCCGGTGAGGCCCCCTATGTCCTCGACGGGCTGCTATACCATGCCACCGGCCTGTCGATCGAAGAGCATTACACCGACACCGGCGGCGCATCCGACCATGTGTTCGGCCTGATGCCCTTCTTCGGCTACCGCTTCGCGCCGCGCCTGCGCGATCTGAAGGACCGGCGCCTGCATCTGTTGCCGGGCCAGGAAGCGGGGCCGCTGCTGGCCGGCATGACCGGCGATCTGGTCGCCATCGGGCATGTCGCCGCCCATTGGGACGAACTGCTGCGCCTCACCACCTCGATCCGCAGCGGCACCGCCACCGCATCGGCGATGCTGCGCAGATTGTCCGCTTATCCGCGCCAGAACGGGCTGGCGTTGGCTTTGCGCGAAGTCGGGCGGATCGAGCGCTCGATCTTCATGCTCGACTGGCTGCGTGATCTGGACCTGCGCCGGCGCACCCAGGCCGGGCTCAACAAGGGCGAGGCCCGCAACGCGCTCGCCCGCGCGCTCTTCTTCAACCAGCTCGGCGAGCTGCGCGACCGACGGTTCGAGAACCAGACCTATCGTGCCTCCGGTCTCAATCTGCTCGTGGCCGCCATCATCCTGTGGAACACCCGCTATCTTGAGCGGGCGGTCGAAGCGCTGGCGATTCCGGAGGAAGTTGCGCGCCATATCGCCCCGCTGGGATGGGAGCATATCTCGCTCACCGGCGATTACCGCTGGAATGTGGAAAGCCGCCCCGATCCCGGCCAGCTCCGCCCGTTGCGCACGCCTTCATCGCTCCTGGCCGCATGATGTCATTCACCCGCGTTCGCCAAAGGTTCTCCCCTAGCGTACGTAAAATGCACTTTCGTGTAGTCAGCCCTATGAGGTCATCGTGGGCGAGCGCCGCAGGCGAGCCGCCGTCCATAACGTCAAGACGAAGGTATGGGGCCGCGATGCGACGTTGCGCTGCGAATTGCGCGACGGGCAGAACGCCACATCGATCAGCTATGCCGAGAACGCGCAGCGCGAGAACATGCACCCCGCCGACGCGATCCGGGCCTTTGCCACCTTGAAGGCCGAGGGCTACACCGAGGAAGCCATCGCCAACCGCTACCATTATGATCTTGTCGAGGTCGACAAGATGCTGGCGCTCGCGGCTCTCTCCCTGAAGGTCATCAACGCTCTTGCCGCCAACAAGATCGACGTCGCTTGCGCGCAGGCGTTCACCCTGACCGGCGATCACAAGCGGCAGGAGCGAATCCTGAAACGCTATCGCACCGCCCATGAGGTCCGCCGTGCCCTTACCGAAACCAAGGTGACGACCGGGCACCGGCTGTTCAGCTTTGTCGGTATGGATGCCTATCAGGCAGCGGGCGGCACCATCACCGGCGACCTGTTCTCCCCCAAGGGGGAAGGCTATGCCGACGATCCCGATCTGGTGCAGCGGCTTGTCGATGAGAAGCTGGACGCGCTTGCCGCCGAGGCCGAGGCGAGAGGCTGGGGCGAGGTCATTGCCGCCGAAAATACGCCCTATGACAGCTATCGGTGGCACCGGCTCTATCCCGATCAGGAAACGCGCACCCTGTCCGATGCCGAAGAGGCGTTCATGGATGAGCTACAGGAGAAGCGGGAGGCACGGATCGCGGAGTTGTTCGCGGCCCTTGGCGAAGATTTCGATCTGGAATTTGACGAGGAATTGCGCGAGATCGAAGCCCAGATCGATAGGATCGGCACTGTCGAGCGCGACTATTCCGAAGAGGCCAAGCGAGGCGCGGTCCTGTTGATCGTGATCGGCCATCAGGGAAAAGCCGATGTGACGGCCTATACCCGCAAGGCCCCCCGTAGCACCCGCAGCGCCAGCGGCTCCGACAGCGGAACCGGCGCCCCCCGACCGCTCTATGACGCCCGCATGACCGAGGAACTGTCGCGGATGCGGACTGTTGCCTTGCAGGCCGAGGTTGCGAAGAACCAGCACCTTGCCAACGCGGTGCTGCTCGATGCGCTGCTGCCGATCCTCGCGGAGAGCCATCCCGACGCCCATGCGGTTCAGCTTCGCGCCAGCACGGACATTCAGGAACCGGCCCAGCATTTCGACTATAACACACGCGAAATGTCGTCGCCCTATGCCGGGGTGGCCGACCTGATCGCGGGTGCGCCGAAGAAAGCGGCCAATCGCTTCGCATGGGTTCTGGCCTTGGACGACGCCGATATTGCCCGCCTGCTCGCGGCCTGCACCGCTGCGTTGATCGACGGTCGCCACGCCAAATATGCGGACCCGGAACGGTTGCGTTCGGTGGACCGGATCGCCCGCGCCGCCAGTCTCGATATGCGCGATCATTGGGAGGGTGGCGTCGAGTTCTTCGGGGCGATCACCAAGAAGGCGATGCTTGCGGCCTTGACCGAGGCTTGCGGACCCGCCGCCGCCGAGAATTGCGAGAAGATGCCAAAGGGCAAGCTGGCAGAGGCTTGCGCCGAGCGCATCCCCGGTCGCGGGTGGCTTCCCCCTGCCCTCATCACCCCGGACGAACCCGAAGTCGAGCCGGAGGACGAGGCAGAGCCGCAGGACGACGATGGCGAGGATATCGACGCCGGTGAGGTCGAAGCGGTGGATGAGTGCGCCTTTGCCGAGGCCGACAACGACCCCGACGAGCATTTTGCGGTCGCTGCCGAGTGAAACGGGAGGGGGCCGCTTCTCCGGGGCGGCCCCCTTCCCCAACACCCCAAATTCAAGGATAATAGCCATGCAGCATTATGATGAACCCGCTTTCGACAACCGGCAGGCCCATGCCGAGGGCTGGGGGATATTCGATTTGTGCGAAGTCGGCCGCCCCGATCCCTACCAGCTACAGCGCGTGGATGCCGACGAGTGTTTCGCCAGCGATGACGAGGCGTGGCGGCACGTCGCCGCCCGCGCCGCCGAAGGCAGCGCCTATCATCGCGCGGCGCTCGATTTCCTGCGCGATCATTCCCCCGGCGAATATGCGGCGGTTGCCGCCCATGCCGCCGCGCGGGAGTCGGTCGCGTGAGCGGGCCTCGCTATCGTGCCCTGCTCGCGGGCGAGCCGGTGAAGCCGGGGCAGGCCATTGCGGACTTTCGCGGTGAAAGCTGGGTGCTCGACTATGTGACGCGCGGCCCCGTCAGCGTCGGGAAAATCGTCGCGACCAGCGCCGAGGGACGGCAGCGGGAGTTCTTCCCAAGCGTTTTTCCCGGTCTGTCCGTCGAACCTGTTCCAGACAGCGATCCCGGTGGTTGACTCTAGGCCGCGCCAGCGCCGCCGCCTTGGCGGCGGCGCACCCCGCCATCGCGCGGTGTGGCGCCCGGGCCGGGAGGATCGCCCTGATCGCTTCCTTTCAGGCGCGTTCGCAGGATCGCGCACAACCGCGAGACTACCCATCCGGCCAGGAGCAATGTCGCGTCGAATGCGCTTTGGCGCGGGGGCAATGGAACGCCGTCTGCCACCCACCGGATCGCGGCTGCGGAAAGCGAGAGCGCTCCGGCGATCCCGATCACCCAGAACAGGAATCCGATGACCTTCAACAGCGTAGCGGCGCTAACTTTGGAAAGGTGCATGATCGTCATCTTGGCGATGCCTGACATTTGCGCAAGAAATTGCGTTGGCTCCCGGCGCGGACTTGGTGCGCTATCTGCCCCGGACGGTATCTCAGGAGCCATCGCTTGAGAAGTCTCGCGGCACTTGCCCGACCAGCGATGGCGCCGACGCGCCAGCGCCCCCGCCTTCGCGGCGGCGCTCCCCACCGCCCAAGGCGGTGCGGCGGGCGCGCCCCTGGGGCCGCGCGGGCGCTGAGCCTGTTCGCGGTCCCCAATTGTTCCGCCACGCCTTTTCTGATAGGATCATCGCCATGACCGAGATTGCCGCTCCCCTCTGGACTCAGGACCAGGCCGTCGCCTTCGAGGCGGCGCGCGAGGCGGTGGTTGACGTAATCGCGGGCTACAGCGCCGAGATCGATGCCGAGCAGACCAAGCCGCAGCCCGACGGCGATCGCCTTGCCTTTCTCGAAATGCAGACGCGCCATTGTTTCGACGTGATGAAGTCGCTGCGCGTCGCCGATGACGCTACGGTCGCGCAAGTCCTCCGCGAATATAGCGCGATTGTCCGCGCGCGCGACGGCAAGAGCGAGTTGGCCGTCGCCGCCTGATCTGCATGGATCGTGACCCGGATCGTTATCGTCTTTCCCCGGACAAGCATCGCGCGATCTACAAAAGCCGCATCGCGCCGCTGCTGTTCGCGCAGGCCGCGCCGGTCGAGCGCCCTACCGCTCTGGTGCTTGGCGGCCAGCCTGGCGCTGGCAAGAGCGCCTTGCTGGCGGCCGCCCACGCCGAGTTCGATCGGCGCGGGGGCCTGATCGAAATCATCGGCGATGACCTGCGCGCCTTCCATCCGCGCTATAGCGAATTGCAGCGTCAGGACGACCGCACCGCTGCTTTCTTCACCGATCGCGATTCGGGCCGCTGGATCGAAATGGCGATTGCCGACGCTGCTGGGCGGCGCTGCAATGTCGCGGTCGAAGGCACCATGCGCCTGCCCGACAAGGTGGCGGAAACCCTCACCCGCTTTCGCGACAGCGGCTTTGTGACCGATGCGCGAGCGCTGGCGGTCAACCCGGAGTTGAGCGCGCTTGGCATCCTTCAGCGCTTCATCGCGCAGAAGGACAGCCGCGGCTACGGGCGCATGACGAGCATGGAAGCGCATCGGGCCGCGCTGGGCGGAATGCTCGATACGCTGGACCGGATGCAGGATGAGCGCCTTGCCGACCGCCTCACCATTTATCGGCGCGGCGGTGAGATCCTGCATCGCTTCGATTTTTCCCGTCCCCCCTCCCCGGACGAGCCGCGCGCGCGTGCGATTGTCGAGCGCGAGCGCGGGCGCCCCCTTACGGCTGAGGAAGTAGCCTATAGGCGCAGGGAAATCGATCGCCTCGCGCCCGCGCTGCAACGCTATGGGATCGTTCCGCAGGCGAAGGCGAAGCCTGATCGCGGGCGCACCGATCAAGGGCGTGGCAAGAACCCGCGCGAACGCTAGGCGCGGCGCGCGACTGATTCATTGCGTGAATCAGTCGCGCGAGTTTGATTCGAAATAGTCGTCAGACTTCGCGCGCCGGGGCCGGTAGAATCCGGGGATGCATTGCAGCTTCCCGGCCCTGTTCGTCCCGATCGAGCTGATCGCGCTCGATCATGCCCGCAATATCCGTCGCCGCTATGAGATCGTCGTGACCCGCGACCTGTTCGGCTCCTATATCGTTGAGACGAGCTGGGGGCGCATCGGCGCGCATGGCCGGAGCAAGCGGCTGTCCTTTCCGGATCGCCCCAGCGCCGAGCGGCACGTCGCCGCGACATTGCGTCGACGCGGAACGGCGAAGAAGCGGATCGGTGTGCCCTATCTCCCCTCGCCCTTTTGCAATCGACCCGCAGCGTTCGACCGCACCACACCGCCAGCCTTGTCGCCTATTGCGGATAGCTTCGCGGAAAGACCTGCGCGGTTGTAAAACAATAGGCATTATGTTTTACACTTCCAATTGTCCTCGTGGTTGCCGGTTTGCTTGATCCTTGAGCACGTCGGCAGCGATAAGGCGGAACGCGGGCCGCTGCCGGACTGGCTCACACCATGCGGCAATCCCGAACAGGCAAGGAACTGCATCCATGTCCTTCAACGGGCTTTTTGCTGATGGAAGATCGCTCCGCCCCGGCTCAGACGTGCAAGGAAACAACCACCCCGTCGAGGTCGGGGCTACGGTTTCCGTGTGCCACGGACCCTCCGTTTCTTTCCTTGCACGCGCCGAAGCTGCCGCGACGCCCATTTCCATCATCAACCCGAAGAAAGGAAATGAAGATGCGTAACCTTGCCAAGTTCGAGATCATCGGCCGCATCGGTGAGATCAAGGCCGGTAACGGTGTGGTCCACCTGAAGATCGCCGCCAACTATCCCTACAAGGATGAGAACACCGGCGAATGGGCCGATGACACCTATTGGAACCGCGTCGCGATCTTCCGCGAAGGCACCCGCAATTATATCGCGGACAAGGCCAAGGTCGGCGACCTGGTGCGGGTCGAAGGCCGCCTGCGGGACAGCAGCTACGAGAAGGGCGACGAGACGGTTTACACCGTCGACCGCATCGTCGACCAGTTCGGCATCCTCGCTCACGCGGCCGAACGCGCCGAGTGACGGCGCCGGGGCGGGCCGCAAGGCCCGCCCCTCCTTCCGTGTTCGTAATGGCTGCGAATCTCCCGGTTGGACGCCCTAAAATGCACCGCCGCGACCGTCAATTTCGCGTCCGAACGGCCGTGATCCTCGTAAGCTGTCTTGATGCCCGAAGGCGAACGCGCTCTCCAATAGCGCCGTAGAGAGCTTTCGGGCTTCGGAGGTCCGAGTTACGCGATCGAGGGGGGAAGTCTCCCCCTGAGTTCGAGCCGCGTGCCGCGTCTCGCCCTACCCCCTCTGCAGGGGGACACGTCCCCCCGCAACGCCCCCCTGCCCGCGCTTCCACGTCACCCAGCTCGCCGGCGCAATGCTTGCCGCCTGGTCGACGCCGCGGTCGATCAGTGACGCCGCCCAGGGGCGGCGAGATCCTTTCGCCTTGTCGGGGAAAGGAGCGCGCGGCCCCCTCTCCCCAGCAAGCGAATTAGACCGGGCCGAGGCTCGCTTCGTTGCGCCCGCACCACCCCGATCGAATCCGCCTGCCCCCTCTCCCTGCGCGTTCTTGGGCGGGCCATGGGCCGAGCCGTTTTCTGAAGCACCGATCATTCGTCGTCGCGCTGACCCATGATCGTGATGGCCGCCGATAAATCGGCCGCGCTATTTGCAGGGATTCCGGGGCCTGTTCCGGCCCCCTGGCGCAAGGGCCAGGCCGTCTCGGTCGCAAGCTCCCTCGCTTGGTGATCGCGGGGGTATCCCCACCCTTCCGCGCTGCGCTTGTGCAGGGCGGGTGATCCCCCTCCCCCGCGATCAGCCCTCCGTTGCGCCATTCCCCGACCCGCTTCGCCAGCAGGCAGAAGCCGATGTCGCCAGCGCCTTCGGCTTCATCTTTTAGGAAGGGAAACAAGCACATGGCACGGAACACAGCCCGCAGCGCGCAAGCCAACCGGATCGACGTTTACGAAGAAGTCACAGCGGGCATTATCGCCTTGCTGGAGGCAGGCACCCGCCCGTGGTCGCCGTCATGGGCATCGGGCGCGGCAACCCTTCCCTTGCGTCACGAAGGGACTCCCTACCGGGGAATCAATATCCTCCTGCTTTGGTCCGCAGCGATGGCGCGCGGTTACGCCAATCCCTATTGGATGACTTACCGGCAAGCGCACGAGCTGGGCGGTCAGGTCCGCAAGGGCGAGAAGGGCAATCTTGTCGTTCATGCCGGAACCTTCACCCCGAAGGACGGCGAGGCCGAGCAGCACCAGAGCGACGATGACGGCGAGGATCGGACGCGGCGCTATCTGAAACGCTATGTCGTGTTCAATGTCGAGCAGATCGACGGCTTGGATATGGCGAAATATCCGGCCCCGGTTGTCGAGATCAAGAACCGCGATGAGCGCGACCCGGACCTTGACGCCGCCTTTGCCCATTACCCTGTCCCCTATAGCGAAGGCGGATCGAGCGCGTTCTACCGGCAGTCCGAAGATCGCATACAGATGCCCGTCTTTGGCGATTTCGTGAGCGGCAACGCCTTCTATGCAACCCTTGCCCATGAAGGAATCCACAGCACCGGGCATCCCGACCGCTTGGACCGCGACAGCCTTCGCAACTACGGTGAAAGCAAGGAAATCCGGGCTTTCGAGGAACTGATTGCCGAGATTGGCGCGGCGATGCTTTGCGCGCAGCTAGGCATGGAACCGACCGAGCGCGAGGATCACGCCGCTTATATTGCCGATTGGCTCAAAGCGCTTCGGGGCGACAAGCGCGCCATCTTCCGCGCCGCCAGCGCCGCACAGGCCGCGAGCGAATTGATCCTCTCCCACATGGCCGACGAACCCGCAAGGCAGGCCGCTTGATCGATCAGGGGCGGCGCGCCGCCGCCCCATTCCGTCCCTGTTCTCCCAAGGATCGACCCATGCCTAAGAATCCCCCGCAGATCGAATTGCGCTGGCGCGATGAAAACTATGGCTCCGTCTATGCCGTCGCTGCCTTCCGCAATTATGCTGGCACCTTCGATTGGAGCGAGCGCACCCACCAGCGTTTTCGCGGATGCCTGAAACGCGCCGGTTTTGAGTTTCATTGGGGCCGGTGCGCCTACATCGCGAAAACGGGCGACACAGCGGAGCGCAAGTGCGCGCTATGCGATGAACTGGCCGCAGCAGGCTTCCGGATCATTCATGGCGATGTGCGCCCCCAAGCCGAGGGAGGCGAAGCATGAACCGCGAACGCCGCAAGCGGATCGCCACCGTCCGCAAGAAGGTCGACGGCATCGTGGCCGATATTCAGGCCGTTATCGAGGCATTGCAGGAAATCCGCGACGACGAGGAAATCGCCCGCGACAGCCTGCCCATGAGCTTGCAGGAGGGCGAGCGCGCCCAGCAGATGCAGGAAAGCATCGACGCCTTGGAGGGAGCTATCGCGGCGCTGGAATCGTTCGATGCGGACGATATCGGCGAGACGCTGGAACGGGCCGCAACATGAGTAGCGGGGCCGGAGAGCGCGCCCGCGCCGTGATGGGCTATGATCCGAAAATCGCCACCAATTCGGAGGAGGAGTTTGCCGAGCTTATGGCGCTGGCGCGTGAGCGGCCGCCACTCACCCCCGATGGGCAATGGCGGCACGATTATCACGCCGCCATGATCGCCAGACGCACCATAGGCGTGCAGCCCGATCTATTCGGCGCGAAGGTGGTGACACACATGCACCGGACGAGGCCGGGGCCGGTCATCGACTGGCAACCGGAGCCTGTTGACGAGAAGCTGGCCCGGATCGCGCGCGATCCCCATGCAGCATTCGGCATCGGCCGCCCCCAGCTAAGCGACGAAGAGAAGGCGGCGATGCTCCGTTCAGCGGCGAATTGGCTGCGGCTTGGCCAGCGCGTTCGCCTGATAGGATCGTCAGCCTCCATCGACGGCCAATTCGAGCGCAGGGTCGGCCGCGTCGGCGTGGTCTGGCGCGTCTCCCGAACCATCACCGATTATGTCCATATCTATCTTGATCCGGTAGGTGCCGAGCGATCCGAGAAGATCGTTTTTGTCGAGCTACGCGACGTCGAACCGATCGAGGACGGGCAATGAAGGCCCCCCGCCCCGGCATAGGCGACAACGGGGGACCGCCGCTAGACGATCCGGCACCGCAGACACCGCCCCCAGCCTATGCGCCCCGGCCCTATGATGCGGCCTGTGGCCGCTGCCTTCATTGGAAGCCGCCCACCGCGCGCGAGGAATCCGACTATCGGGCATGGCAGGGAGGCTATGGCCGCAGGGTCAAGGAGCCGAGCGGCTATTGCAATCATATCCGTCATCGGCCGGGTGGCCCTGTCGCCAGTGGCGGCACGATGGGCCGCAGCTTCTGCTACAATTTCGAGCGCAAACCCGATCCCGAACCGGAGCGGGGCCGTGGTTTCGTCACCATCTGGCAAGGCGACAAGATCGCATGGCAGGGCCGGGAAGGCGAGGAACCCGCCGAGTTCCGGCAAGGCGAGCTGGACCTGTAGCAGTCGCCGGATCGGCGGGCCGATCCGGCGGGGTTTTTGACCGGGATCATTCGCCGGCGCCGCCGCCAATGATCGTGATGGCCGCCGATAAATCGGCCGCGCTGTTTGCAGGGATTCCGGGGCCTGTTCCTGCCCCCTGGCGCAAGGGCCAAGCCGTCTCGGCCGCAAACGGCCTCGCTTGGTGATCGCGGGGGTATCCCCACCCTTCCGCGCTGCGCTTGT
>JAJZQN010000110.1 GCA_021847605.1 Pseudomonadota bacterium
TTGGCGCGATCGAGGGCGGCATCGTCCGAGACGATCTCGCTGTAGAGATACCCCTTGAGCGTGAGGCTCTTGCCCAGCACGGAGAACAACGGGAACGGCGTCGGTTCGCCGCTGAGCGCGCCATATTGGAGCAGGATGCCGCCGCGTGCCATGCTCTGGGTCAGCGGCTCGAACGACGGGCCTCCGACCGGATCGAGCACCACGCGCGCACCCTGACCATCGGTTATCTCCATCACCCTCGCTACCAGATCCTCTTCCCCGGTCGCGACGACATGATGTGCACCGGCATCGATCAGAGCCTGGCGCTTGGCGCCGGTACGCGTCGTCGCGATTACCGTCGCGCCGACCATCCGCGCAATCTGGAAGGCAGCAAGGCCGACGCTGCTGGAGGCAGCAGTGATGATGACGAAATCGCCCTCGCCGAGTTTCGCCTGCTCCACCAGCGCACCCCAGGCGGTGACATACTGCATCCACACGGCCGCAGCTTCCTCGAACGACAGCGCCGCCGGATGCTTGACGACGAGGCGGGCGGGCACGTTGGCGACCTCGCCATAAGTGCCCCAGCGTGCGATATCGAGCGGGGGGATGACGCTGACGGCTTCGCCTTCCGCAAACCCGGTCACGTCCGCGCCGACCGTAACGACAGTGCCGGCAGCCTCATAGCCAAGGCGGCTCGGGAACTCGGCATTCTGAAGGTAGGCATGGTTGCGGAACATCACCTCGGCGCGGTTTATGCCTATCGCCTTCACCGCGATCTGCACTTCGTCGGCCGCAGGCGCGGGGACTGCCACATCTTCAATCCTGAGGACGCTGGCGTCGCCATATTCGTGGATACGGACGATGCGGCTCATAGGAAACTCCTTGATTATTGAATGATCGTTCTGTAAGGGTGCGAACCACCAGTTTCAAGATATTATTTATCGATCGTTCCATATCGTGCACCAGAGATGACAGAGACGAGAGCCCGTCGCCGCGCAGGTCGCCCTCGTGTGTTCGACACTGACACTGCGCTCGACAAGGCGGTGCGGCTGTTCTGGCAGCGCGGCTACGAGGCGACATCGATGGCCGATCTGGTGGCGGAGACTGGCGTTGCCGCCGCCAGTCTCTATGCAGCGTTTGACAACAAGGCGGGACTGTTTGCGGCGGTGATCGAGCGCTACGCCGCGACGTTCAGCGTCCACCTCTATGCACCCATCAACGATCCGGCGTTGTCCACCTACGAGGCCGTCAAAGGCCTGCTGGAACGAGCGGCGTCATCATTCTCGGAGCCTGGAACGCCGGCCGGCTGCTTCATGTATTCGGCAGCGGCAGCCGTTTCGCCGGCGTCCGCCGACATCGAATGCCTGCTGCGCGACAAGCGTATCGCGGCGGAGGCCCTCCTGATCGAGCGTCTGCAACGCGGCGCCGCGCAGGGCGAGCTTGCGGCCAACACCGATCCGGCCGTGCTGGGCAAATTCATCAATACGGTCATGGAAGGCATGTCCGTTCAGGCGCGCGACGGCGCTACGATCAACGAACTGCTCTCCATCGCCAAAATGGCACTCGATCGATGGCCGGCCGCGATATGATCGTTACATTGTGGTCATCTGCCAATCGCGCCTCCGGCGACCGAACAGTCGAACTCATCTCATAGGACGAAAGCACATGAAACACGTGACATTGCCCGGCGGGGAAGTGGTTCCTTCGATGGGTCAAGGCACCTGGAAGATGGGCGAACGTCCCGAGCGCCGATCCGATGAGATCGCCGCGCTACGCGCCGGTGTCGAACTGGGCATGACGCTCATCGATACGGCCGAAATGTACGGCGATGGCGCCGCAGAAACGCTGATCTGCGAAGCGCTCGGCGATCGTCGCGACCAGTTGTTCCTCGTCAGCAAGGCGTATCCACAGAACGCATCGCGCTCCCGCCTTGCCGGTGCGTGCGAGGCGAGCCTGAAGCGGCTCGGCACCGATCGGCTCGACCTCTACCTGCTCCACTGGCGGGGATCGGTGCCGCTCGCCGAAACGATAGAGGCGATGGAGGCGCTGAAGTCGGCAGGAAAGATTCGGCATTGGGGTGTCAGCAACCTCGATACTGACGATATGGACGAGCTTGTCGCTGCCGGTGGGGATGGCTGCGTGACCGATCAGATCCTCTACAATCTCGTCCGTCGAGGCCCTGAGTTGGACCTGTTGCCGTGGCTCGCCCAGCACAAAGTGCCAGTGATGGCGTATAGTCCCGTCGAGCAGGGACGCCTCTCAAGCCATCCCGCCCTCGACAAAGTAGCGGCCCAGGTTGGCGCAACCCCTGCGCAGGTCGCACTTGCCTGGACGTTGCGCCACGATGGCCTTATCGCCATCCCGAAAGCGAGTTCGATTGCACATGTGCGGGAGAACCGCGCGGCCGCAGATATCGTGCTCTCCGACGCCGACATTGCGACACTCGATGCGGAATTTCCCAGGCCACGCGACCGCCGTCCACTCGAGATGCTTTAGCGTCAGATGACGATATTATCGCTCGAAGGAACAGAACGCAAACCGGATCGGCGGTAGGCGCTCAGCGGTGCGGTGATCGGACCAGTGTCGACACCGCTATCGAGCGGGTGCTGCGCGACTGACGGTTCGAGCACCAGGCCTATCGCGCCCCTGGCCCAATCTGCTCTTAGCCTCCACGAATAACCGTCTGACCGTTCTTACCGTCTATGGGGCGTATCCGAGCTGGCAGGGCATCCAGCCAAGGGCGTCATTCTTGTCCATCGGGCGCTCTGGATCGAAGCTCGGGCGGCCTAGCTGTCAGCACGACACCGCGCTGCCTGAGTTTCCGAGCTGCCATCCCAGCGTGCGCCGCTGGCGGGAAGGTGAGCCGATTACTCGCTCAAGCTCAGTTCGACAGAGCGCAGGCCATGAACCGTTCACTGCACTGCAGCGCCGAATTAGCGCTCCGCTACCTAGAGAGCTGCTTAGCAAAAAAATGCTCTCAATAGCCCGATCTCGCAAGCTCAGTATCGGATTTACGAAAAAGGGAAATGTGGTGGACGCACTGTTCCCCGTCAGCGCCAATGGCACAGATTTGAGGTTGTGATTTGAGGAGGGTTGGGTCTTCGTCGCAGTGACGAAGGAACGAAGATGAAGACCCAACCCTCCTTGAAAAAATCGCTAGCAAAGG
>JAJZQN010000016.1 GCA_021847605.1 Pseudomonadota bacterium
GCCGCGCTGTTTGCAGGGATTCCGGGGCCTGTTCCTGCCCCCTGGCGCAAGGGCCAAGCCGTCTCGGCCGCAAACGGCCTCGCTTGGTGATCGCGGGGGTATCCCCACCCTTCCGCGCTGCGCTTGTGCAGGGCGGGTGATCCCCCTCCCCCGCGATCAGCCCTCATTGCGCCATTCCCCGGCCCGGCTCGCCGCTCAGGCAGAAGTCGATGGCGCCCATCGCCTTCGGCTCCATTTTAAGAAGGGAATAAGCAGATGAAAAACTTTGCGGAAATGACTCCCGAACGGCTTGCGGCCTATCGTGAGTGTGTTGCGGTGCTCAACGATCAGATGCGCGCGAAGCTGGACAGTCCCGCACCCAATATCGTGGTGATGACGCAAGGCATTCTTGCGCTGGTCGATAGCAACCCGGCGATCGCCATCGCGCGCCAGTTGGAACTTATGTTCATCGTCTCCACCTATTCGGCCTTCAGCGAGGACAACAACCCGCACGGCGAGCGCGATTTCGGTGACTTCGAGTGGCGGGGCACCCGCTGCTATTGGAAAATCGACTTGTATGAAGACCCCGATGTCAAGAGTGCAAATGATCCCCCCGCTATCACTCGCGTGATAACAATCATGCTGCCAAGCGACTATTGATCCGCTATAAAAAGTTGTGTTTGCACGCGAATGTAATTCGTCCACCTGAGTCTTGATCGTATTGATGCGACCCTCGCGCATCGACTTGTATCCGGTTGAGGGGCTTCCCTCCGACCAAAATCGCTATTCACGGGTATCTCGATCAGGTGGCGTGGGTGGCGACCACACTACTACTGGGCACAAGCGGCCATCAATCTTCCCGGTCGCCATCCAGCCCTGCCGTCAGACGGCAAGCTGGAAAATCTGATATCACTCCGCCTTCAGCGTTGCACCTGCAGGAATCACCCCGAACTCAACGTAGCGCCAAAGCGCGATCGCGATCTTGCGGGCCAGCGCGACGATTCCAACCTTTCGCCCGCGCATGCCGGCTTTCCCAAACCGCTGGTGCCACCACTGCGAGAGTTCGCTTTGAGGCTGGTATCGTAGCCAGAACCAGGCGAGCTCGACCAGCGTGCATCTCGCCAGCTTGGTGCCAGCCTTGTTGATTCCTCGGTCGCGCGACGTCTCGCCACTCGAATAGGGACTGGGGGCGAGCCCGATGAACGATGCCAGGTGCCGTCTACTGCCAAACTTTCGATGATATACCTCGGCGACGAGCACAGTCGCCGAGATCTCACCGACCCCGCCCATCTTGGATAGCCGAGAAACTTTGTCGGCATGCGGGAAGGTTGCTTCACTGCGGATCGCTTCGGCTCGTTCTTTGTCTACTGTCGCAATTTGTTCGGCGAGCAGCTTCCAGTGTTGCACCATTCGCTCGATGTCGCGCCGGATAAACTTCGGAAGTTCAACTCCTTCAGCAGTCTTGAGCGACGTCAGAACGGACGTCAGCCGTTTGCCGATGCCCTTTACGTCCACATAGATGCCGTGAAGTGCCAGCAGGCCCTTGATCCGGGAAACCACGCGACTGCGCTGCTGTATCAGGTATTTGCGCTCGCGGCCGATCCGCTTGGCATCTTCCTCTTCGACGCTCTGGATACGCACCGAACTCGCCACGCTGCGATCTCCTCCTAGCCAGCATCGGAGAGTTCGGCACATCCCCGTTGCGTCGAGCCTGTCGGTCTTCGCGACACGACCGCGCCGCGGACGCAGAAAGCTCGCTGGGTCGAAGACGATGACATTGAAATCTCGAGCGACAAGCGACCGCGAAATCCAGAACCCATCGTAGCCGGCTTCGTGACACACAACCATCTGGAGCGGCCGCGCGAGGCGGACTTCGGTTGCGTGCAGAAGCCGTCTGAGCACCTTCTCCAAACCGGCAATGTCCCTGGCGGGCAAATTGTGAACGCTCGCCTTGTCCTCGCCCGGCGCCTGAAAGGCACAGACCCATGTTGACTTACTCAGCTCCAGCGAGACGCAGCAAACATCCTGCACATTATATATCGCCGACATGTGAAGTTCCTCCTTCGGGCCGTGAGGTCGGGAAAGGTGACACAAACTCGTGCCCACCGGCACATAGGATCTATTACGACCGGCAGACGGATTACGGATCGCCCGACCCGGCAGACCCCGCCGTTACCTGTCGCATCCTGACCATCCTGCGCGCAGACGAATACTGATCGGCCACGCGCCGGGGGCGGAACCGACCGCCCCCCTTCCCCCCTAATTGCGAGGAATCGCCCATGTCTTTTGAATTGATGAACCGTGTCCAGATCGATGAGATCACCGCAGGCCGGGATTTGGCCATCGTGCGTTGGCTGGACGCCTTCGACAGCTTCCATCGCCTGAGCGACGAGGCCGCCGGATTGAGCATTGGCGGGGCGCTCTCGCTAACCGCGCCGTCAGGCGACCGCTACAACGATACCGGCTTGACGCGCGCATTCCTCGCAAAAGCCGACCATGAAACATACGACCGGGAAACTCGCAGCACGATCAAGACCAGTGCGCGCGACCATTTCGCCGCGAAGATGACGGCGGCAGTTGATCGGCGGTGCTGGCGGCATCTGCTGGAAACACTTGGCTTTGACCAGCTTCTCGACCGGCAGGCGCGCGAGGAATTTTATTCCGGCCTTGAAGGGGTGCCACCTGCCTTCACGACCGAGAATTGCGCGGCGACGTTCGGCCATATCTGGGAGAACCGGCGCGATATTTATCTGCGCGGGATTGCCAACACCTTTGCGGCGCTGGACCGGCGTTTCCGCTCGCATGATGGTTTCAAGATAGGGAGCCGTCTCATCATCGAGCGCGCGCTAAGCGATAGCGGGCGGTGGTGGAGCGACTATAACCGGCGCGATACCTTGCGGGACGTGGAGCGGGTTTTCCGCGAACTGGACGGGCTAGGCCCCTGCCCCGAAAGCATGAGCATCATCGAGCAGGTGACTTCCGGGCGCGATTATACGCCGTTCGTCATTAACGGCGATTATTTCCGCGTCCGTGTTTTCGGCAATGGCAATCTGCACCTGTGGTTCGAGCGCAAGGATTTGCTCAAGGAGGTGAACAAGCTGCTGGCCGAATATTATGGCGAGGTGATTGGCGACGGCTACGGCACCACCGAAGCAGCCGAAGCGCCGGAATATCATATGACGCCCGCAAAGGATTTCGGGGCGTTCATGTCGTCCGAGGCGGTCGCCCATCGCGTGATCGAAGATGCCCAGATCGGCAAGGGCATGATTGTTCTGGAACCGAGCGCCGGAACCGGCGTGCTGGCCAAGGCAGCGCGCGAGGCCGGGGCGCTGGTGGACTGCATCGAGATTCAGCCCGGATTGGCGCACGAATTGCGGGTGCTGCACGGCTTCGAGGACGTGCGGCAGGCGGATTTCCTAACCCTTTCCCCCTCGCCTTCCTATGATCGCATCATCATGAACCCTCCGTTTGATCGGGGCCGCGATTGCGATCATGTCCGCCACGCCTTCGGCTTCCTGAAACCGGGCGGTATCTTGGTTGCGGTGATGAGCGCGCGCGCCGAATTTCGCGACGACAAGCGGCACCGCGCGTTCCACGAGATCGTGGAGCGTTGCCGTCCCGCCTATGGCTGGCGGAAATGGCACGATCTGCCTGCCGGATCGTTCGCCCATGCGGGGACCAACATCAACACCGTCATTCTGGCGATCAGGAAGCCGGATTGATATTGTCGAAATGCTATGGCTTGCCCTGCGATTGCGCAGGTCAGCTACAGCTTCCCCTTCCCCTTCCCCTTTCCTTTCCCCAGCAGCCGGAAGATGAAGGCGATATGTCCGAAAGCTGCCTATATCGCTGGCCGATGGAACCCTGTGGTTCCACCAGCCCCTTTCCCCACTGATCCCGCGAAAGGAGATCGTGCGATGACGACGAGTAGCAACAGCAACCAGCAGGCTATCGACCTTGCTAATTGCATCAAGGATTGGTGGCAGCAGCACAAGTTCGACACCACCGGAGAGCGCGGAGAATGGAACCTCTACGACGATGAGCCGGAATTTGTGACGATGGCAAAGAGGATCATAGGCGATTGGGAAAAGCCGTCCGACGATTGAAGGCTGCGCATCCCAGAGGTCCGCGCAGCCGTGATCTTCCTAAGCTGTCTTGAGGCCCGAAGGCGAACGCGCTCCCCAATAGCGCCGTAGAGAGCCTTCGGGCTTCGGAGGTCCGGACGACAACCCCCTTCCCATCGACCGCGCGACTATGCACATGCATAGTCGCGCGGCCTTCATACCGTTCGAATCAACGGCGAACGCAGATTTTGATGTGTTCCACAGCCGGATAGCCAAACAGTTCATTGATTCGGGCGATCAGTTCGGGGATTTCTTTGCGCAAGGCGGTCGCCTGCGCCCGATCGGTCGCTACATCGAGAACCCCCCGCGCGCGACTGCCGGGAGGGTGGCGCAGCGTCATCGGTGTCGTATGTTGCGCGAGCGCTGGACCGACAATTTCCGGCCAGCGTGCAACCAATTCCGAACGGCCGAACCCCATATGGCGCATGACAGGCGCGGCGACGGTGCGCAGAAGGTCGCCGATCGCCATCGCCTCCCCTCCGCGTTCGTCGCGTCGTCCGAATCCTTCGCCGTCCTTCATGCTTGCCATCTTGCCACGGCGGCCCCGGCCCGTCGAGAAATGGCGTGTCGCCATTTCGGCGCGGCGCGACTATGCACATGCATAGCCGCGCCGCGCCTGCCACCATAGGCGACCTTCGACAAAGAGCATGAAGTATTGAGTTCATTAAGCTGTTGGCCTATGGTCCTGCCCCGCGTTCCTCTTCGAGACGCAGAAAAAGGACGGACGGTTTGAACGAGCGAAAGTCGGCCGCGAGCGGCGTCGATGCGATGGACGAGGATGCAATCGTCCAGATCCGCGTCACGAAGGCGCTGCGCAACGAGATCGCCCGGATCGCGTTGGATCGGGGCGGGATGACCTTTCGCGCGCTCATTTTGTCGGCGCTCAAGACCACTTACGGGCTGGAAGTTGCCGATTCCGATCTACGCGACCGGCGCGGGCGGCAACCTGGAGAGGGCGCAGGGCAAGGAGATGGGTGATGTCTGATTATTTTGCGGCGAATCCCGACCATGCCATCCTTGTCGGCATCATCGGCTTCTTCGCCTTGTCGTATTTTTTCGGCAGATCGAGGCGGCGTCGGCGCGGAGATCGTGCCGCCGAGGAATATTATCAGCGGATGTTGCGGGGCGGTTGGCGAGACGATGGCTAAGAGAGACGGAAAAGCTGGTATCCGACCGATGCAGACGATCGTAATCAACAACCGCAAGGGCGGCGTTGGCAAGACCATGCTGGCGACGCACCTTGCATGGTTCTTGGCCGAAGATGACGCGAGGGTGCTGTTCATCGACCTTGACGCTCAGGGCAACGGGTCGCGCACGCTTGCGGCCGCGGGCAGGGGAGGGCGATCGTCGGACCTGTTCGATCCTGATGCCAAAATCGAATTGACGGGCGCTCCTGGCCTCACCGTGCTCGAATCAGATGAAACGCTTGATATCGTCCAACTCCAAGACGTTCAGCAGATGGTGAAGGCATTCAATGCTTTTCCTCCGTTATTCGATTATTGTGTCATCGATACTCCGCCGACGTGGGGTGCGCTGAATTTCGCTGCGTTGACTGTTGCGGATCATTTGGTCGCCCCGATCGAGATGAAAGACTACGCGCTTGATGGTGTCGAACAGCTTCTGAAAACCATTCAGGCGGCGGAGCAAAGTGGCCGGGGAGGGCGTAAGATCAACTTTCTTGGCCTCCTGCCGTCTCGGTTCAACAGCCATAGTCCGCGCGAAAAGGAGAATGTCGCGGAGATCGTGCGGACGATCGGAACGAGCATGGTGTTCAACGGCCTGTTGGCGCAGCGCGACGGCTATGAAGAGGCCGTGTCGCAGGGTGTGCCAGTCTGGACCCTCAAAAAGCGGGCGGCAATGGTTGCAGGGCAGGAAATGCGCTTCGTGCTGTCCCAGATCCGCGACCGTATGGATGGCCTTCCGGCCAAGGAGATCGTGTAGTGAGCAGTTTCAGGGAGCGAGCGGCGCAGATCAGCGGCGTTCTTCACGCGCGGACGGCCGAGGCTGCGGTGCAGGAACTGGCGTTGGACGATGTGATCCCCGATCCGGAGAATCCGCGCCGTGACTTTGATGAGGAGGAACTGGCCAAGCTGGCGAAATCGATCGAACGACGCGGGGTTCTACAACCGATTACCGTCCGGCCCGCAGATAAGGACGGAAAGTTTGTCATTCGTTTCGGGGAAAGGCGTTGGCGGGCCTCGAAAATCGCGGGCAAGCCGACGATTCGTGCGATTGTTTCCGAAACCGCCAGCGAAACCGACAATCTTGTTGAGCAGGTTATCGAGAACGAGCAGCGGGCGGACCTGCGCACCAGCGAAATGGTCGAGGCGGTGCAGCGGCTATTGCAGAAGGGTTGGAGCAAGACGGCCATCGCGGAGGAGCTGAGCTGCAAGCCTGCCGAGATCACGCAATTCGCGGCGGTCCCCGAAATGGCGGATTATCTGCGCGAACTGATCGACGTTTGGCCCCGGCGAGCGCTCTACGATCTTCACATCGCCTCCCGCAAGCATTCCGACGCGATCAAGCGGTTTGTGGCATCACGGCGTGAGCAGGGCGTGACCACCGCGGCGGTCGCCGGTTTCGTGCGAGGGCTTAAAGACCCGCAGCCCCCCAAAGCGGTTGCCCCGGTCGAAACTCCTGCCCCGCCATCTTTCGAAACGGCGAGCGAGGAGCACGGCGGTCCCGATCCGGCTGAATCCGATTCAGTGCCTGCATCGGTTAGGGGGAAGGGGAGGCGTAAGGCAGTCGCCCCTGCCGCCCCGGTTGCCCCGATCGTAACCGTTATCGTGGGCGGCAGGAATGGACGGCTGATCTTGCCCGATACGGTTTCCGTGCTGTTCGAAGGCGCAGACGGGCCGGTGACGGTGGCCGCCAGCGAAGTCCGGCTTATCGGCGCAGCTTCCTGATTTTCGCACCGAACGAGCTTTTCTCGCGCACGACTATGCATGTGCATAGAGGCGCGGTCCGCACGTCAACCTGAAACGCACAACGCGCCTGGCGGGGAGGGTCGCCGGCGTGAGGCTATGCATGTGCATAGTGAAAGGGAAAGGGAAAGACTCTAAATGCTTGATGGCGGGATAGGCTTGCAGCCGGGCTTGTAAAACATTAGAGCTATTATGTGACATTTTTCGGGGTCCGCCTTCCTGCCGACTTGGCTCGGCGTTTCGACCGCGTGGCAGCGGGGCAGGGCGGTCGTTCGGTCTTGCTCCGAAAGGTGATCGAGCGAGCCACAGCAGACGCAGGGGAGGCAGAAGCGCCCGCTGCCGGCCCCGTGCGTCGGTCCCGTCGCGTCGAAATCCGGTTGTCCGATGAGGAGCTTACGTTGCTTGACCAGGCCGCCGCAGAACGCGGGCTTACGCGCAATGTCTGGGTCGCTACGTTGGTGCAACATCGGCTCCGTGACGACACGCCACCGGCGCTCCCGGAGCGGCAGGCCCTTGCCGATGCTTGGCGGCAAATCAGGCGGGTCGGCCTCAATATCAATCAGGCGGTCCATGCCCTTCATTCCGCGACGATGACAGACTCCCGGCTTGATCTTGCGCGCGAGGCGGCGCGGGTCGCGGCCATGCGCGAAGATGTGGCTGAGCAGACGCGCGCGATCGGTCAGGCGCTCAAGGGCGACCTGTCCTACTGGAGAGGCGATAATGAACGAGGATGATGTGCTCGCGCTGCCTTCGCTCATGGAGGCATGGCGGCCGCCTGTAGGCGGCAAGCGATCCGTGAGAGGGGCCACCCTGCGTATATCGAGCGGGCGGGGAAGGGGACACACAGCGGACAATGTGCGCGCGAAGCTGGCGCGCATCGTGCGTAAGGCGCCCGAGGTGGTGGTCAAGGTTTCGGGGCGACAGCGCGGCGGGGGCCATCTGAGTGCCCATCTCGAATATATAGGACGTCACGGCAAACTGGACGTCGAGACGGGCGATGGAGAGCGGATCGCCAGTGTCGCAGGGTTATGGGAACTGGCGGCCGAATGGGAAGCGCTGGACGACGCTACCAATCGGGGCCGGTCGCGTCCGACGTCCATATCCATGGTGCTGTCCATGCCAGCAGGAATCCCGGCTGATATCGTTCACGACGCCGCACGAGCCTTTGCGCGTGTCGAGCTGGGGGAGCGATTCAGCTACGCCATGGCGCTCCATACTGATACCGGCCACCCGCACGTCCACATCACGGTTGCGGCCGAAGGCTATCAGGGGGTGCGGTTCAATCCGCGCAAGGCGGACTTGCACGCATTTCGTGAGAGCTTCGCCCATGAATTGCGGGCGCGCGGCGTAGAGGCAGAAGCAACGCCGAGACGTGCCCGTGGCATCGTCCGGAAGGCTGATCCATCGGCAGTGCGACATATCGAGCTGCGTGGCCACCGCAGGCCAAAGGATAGGGGAGGGGAGTCGGTTCGCCTTCGACGCCGAACGTTGGACGAGGCGGTTCGGATCGCACGCGCGCCGGAGCCGGAGTATCGGCCTCAGGACGATCAGGCATTACGACGCCAGCAGGCGATCAGGGGAGCCTATGAGGAAGCGGCGCGGGCGCTTGACGGGAGTGGTAGGTCGCAGGACCGGGCGCTAGCAGCGGAGGTCCGCAATTTTGTCGCGGATATGCCGTTGCCGCTCTCGCGACGTCTGGCACTGGCGGTCCAGATCGGCCAACGTGATCGGCGCGTAGTGGCGGGGCAGGGGAGTGACCTTGAGCGCGGGGGCGACAAGAAGGGAACCGAGCGCGGGGCTGATCGCCGTGAGCCAGCGCCAGATGACCGGGGCGGCCGCCGGCGCTAGTCGGAAAGCGTTGGCAAGATGAAGCCTGCGTATTTGGGCAACTGTTAGTGTGTGAACGGTTTAGCGGCTCGACGACCCTTCGACCCCGAGCGTTCGCGCGGCGAGTTGTTCCGCGTCAGCAAAGGAGCCGACAAAGGCTGTCGGGTAGGGAAAGGCTATTGATGCGCGATTGCTGCGTTCCTCCATGAACTTGCGTTCTGCCGCATCTTCGACGACGTAGATGGCAAGTTTGACCTTGGCAGCGAGGGTTTCGCGGCGCGCTTTTAGCCAGAGTGCGAGCGGCTTACCCGCTTCCGGCCCTGGCCGTTGCGCGGCGTCCAGAATCACGACAACCGCGTCATGCTTTTCGATCAGGGCATCGTAGGCTTGGGTCCATGCCTTCCCATCATCTTCCGTTTCCATGACGCGTGTGCCGGAGCGATAAATGCCTGGACCGAGCGGGACAAAAAAGCTGTTCATATTACAGATTCCATATTGCGAGTCTTTCGCAATAGATATGCGCGGCCGGGCCAGCGAGCAAGCTGTCAGGCTAAGGGTAGCATGGTCAGGCGGTTACGCTTGCAAGACGGGAAGCCGCATACCGAGGCGCTTTAGCTGTTGCGCTGCGCCGATCATTTCTTTCCGTAAGGCGGATCGCAACTCCGCGTCGATCATAGGCCCGACCATCGGACAGTTGGCGGGGATCTTGCGGCGCTGTGCGAGAGCGAGGCAGGTCAGAAAATTCCATTCATCACGCGAGACCGAGCCGGCTTCCCGAATGGCGATGTCGAGGCCGACAATCATCAAGAGGCCGCACAGGCGGCCGAGCTGAACGAGAGCGTGACGATCGCCACCGACAGCAGCGAGCGCCGCCGCCCCCATCTCTATCGTGCGGCTGTCGCCGGCCAAATTTCGGATCAGCCTGAGAACCCATTGAGCGGAGTGACCGAGCATGTCAGCAGAACGCGGGATGAGCGAATGGGCTGGTGGCGGAAGGTCGTTATTCTTTGAACGCCTCCGCTGCACCGCTCACTCTCCATGATTGTCATCATTCCGCGAGGCGCGGCGTGACATCTTGTCGTTCGTGGCGGCCCTGAAAAATGGGCAAAACCCCTGCATGGAACAGTGGTCTTTTCCGAACCTTAAGGGAATCTTATGGCCAGTATCATGCGCGACAGTCGTTTGATCCAGATTGGACCTATTCCGCCGGAGCGAAATTTCGGCGCCGCATCGTAGAGAGATTAACCGGCCCGCTTTGTGCTCAGTGCGCTGTCTGGAATATGGATTGCGGCAATCAGGCCGGACGGTTCCGCACAGCGGAGATCCAAGCGGCCTCCCACCGAGCCGATCGCCGCTTCGACGATCGAAAGGCCAAGACCGCTACCGGGAACATCGGTGCCATTACCGCGCTCGAAGCGACGGCGGAGGCGATCCCTTTCTTGCAGCGGAATGCCGGGACCAGCATCGGTGACGCGCAGTTCCAGACCGCTATCCTTCGCGCATGTGATCCGCACGAGTCCCCCGGACACCCCGTGAAGGATGGCATTCTCGACCAGATTGCCGATCGCGAGCACCAGCACTTCGGGCTCGATCGCGATAAGAAGATTGCGGCAAGTCGCATCGATGTCGAGCCTCACGCCATTCGCGCGTGCAAGCGGCTCATAGGTCTGGGCAATCTCATCAAGCACCCTACCAAGTTCAGCGCGGGGCGGGGGATCGCTGCGCACGCGCCCTTCCTCTCGCGCGAGGTCGAGAAGTTGGCGGACGAGACGGCTCGTGCGATCGACCGAGAAGGCGATGCGTTCGAGGGCGTGATCGCGCATCGCGCCATCGCTCGCCCGGCGTGCCACTTCGGCCTGGGTCTTGAGGCCCGCGAGCGGAGTCAGCAGTTCATGGGCTGCGTTCGCCACGAAATCCCGTTCCGCGCGGCGAGCGGCATCGAGGCGAGACAGCAGACCATCCATCGCGTTCACGACCGGAGCCAGCTCGTTTGGCGCATTGGTAATTCCGAGCGGGGAAAGCATGTCCGGCGAGCGCGCCTCGATAGTCCGAGCCAGCTTGTCCAACGGGCGCAGGCCGCGCGAGATGCTAAGCCAGAAGAGGATGGCGAGGGCGATCAACCCGACGATCGCAGGCAGCAACAATCCCGTAATCATGCTGGAGATCAGTTTGTCGCGAACGATCAGGTTGTCGCCGACCATGACTCGGATGCCGCGTTCGGGATCGACATGGGTATAGACCCGCCAATGTCCGTCCCCGATCGCGCGTTCGGAGAATCCGGGCTTGCCGCTGGCGAGCGGCGACGTGGGCGTGCTGCCGGAATGACTGAGGAGTTCGCCGCGCAAGGACCAGATTTGGCAAGACAGTTGCCGGTCGTAGGGCGTGCGAGGCACACGTTGCGCGATCGCCGAGGCGGGGACATTGAGCGCCGCGACCATCCGGGCCGCTTCCACCAGACGGCTATCGAGCACCTTTTCGACTTTGGCGCGGGTGGAAAGCGATGTCCAAGCGGCTGCGCCGGACCACACGAGCATGGTGACGGCCGCGACCAGCGCGAACAGGCGAACACGCAGCGAGTTCATGGACGAGCGATCCGATAGCCCTCGCCGCGAACCGTCTCGATCCAATTGCGACCGAGTTTGGAGCGGAGCTTGTGGATATGGACCTCGACCGCGTTGCTCTCGACCTCCTCTTGCCAACCATAGATGCGATCTTCGAGCTGGGCGCGTGAGAGGATATGGCCCGGATGCGCGACGAGGGCGTGGAGAATGGCATATTCGCGGCGGGAGAGGGGGATTTCCTGCCCGTCCAGCCGGACTTCGCGGCGCGCTTCATCGATCGTCAGCGCGCCCACGACAATCTCGCTATGCGCGCGCCCGTTGGACCTGCGCAGCAACACCCGCAGGCGCGCCGACAACTCCGCAAGATCGAATGGCTTGCCGAGATAATCATCCGCGCCGCCATCCAGTCCGTCGATGCGATCCGAAACGAGGTTGCGCGCCGTCAGCAGGAGAATGGGTGTCGTGATGCCCTCCGCCCGCCATTCGGTGAGCAGATCCAGACCCGAACCGTCGGGCAGGCCGATATCGAGCACGATCGCCGCATGATCGCCGCTGGCGATGCCGGCGCGCGCGTCGGCGCAGCTTGCGACCGCATCGACCTCGAATCCATCGAGGCCAAGCCCGGCGACCAAGCCATCGCGCAGCACATCATCATCTTCGACCACCAGTATTCGCATCGTTCCTTCCGTTCAGGTCGCCAGCTTACCGCACACTTAAGGCGTGCGCTAAGCCTGTCTTAAGTTTGCCATCCAATCATGGGAATGATGGACGGCGTCATTCAGCTTGGCCCCTTGATGCTCGCGAGCGATCGGTTGTTCGCGGTCGCGGCGCTGTGGCTGTTTCTCAGCGCCGGCACATGGATTGGCGCGCGCACTGAGAGTCGGGCGGCGCGCGCGGCATGGGTCGCCGCGCTTGCGGGTGTCCTTGTCGCACGCCTTGCCTATGTCGCGGAGAATTTCACGGCTTTTGCGGTCGAACCCTGGACCATCCTCGCATTCTGGCAGGGCGGTTTCACCATCTGGGCGGGCGTGGCCGCCGCGGCCGTCATGGTGGCCTTGTTGCTTGGACGGCAACGCGCGACGGGCGGGTTGCTTGCGTCGCTCGCCGCGCTGGCGCTGACGCATATGGGCATGATGCACTGGCTTGCACCGCCCGCCCGTCCGCTGCCCCAAGGCATTGTCCTGGCCCAAATGGACGGTCAGTCGCTCCCGCTCGACAGTTTGCGCGGGCGACCGTTCGCGCTCAATCTCTGGGCGACCTGGTGCCCACCCTGTCGCCGCGAAATGCCGATGCTGATCGACGTGGCCAGCGGCTCGAAGGTGCCGATCCTGCTGGTCAACCAGCGCGAGGGGCAAGCCGCGATCACCGCCTATCTGAAACGCGAAAAGCTCTCTGCGGCGTCTATCGCCGTCGATCCCACCGGCTCATTGAGCGAGGCCACCCAGGCGCAGGCGTTTCCTACGACTCTCTTCGTTGATGCTACCGGACGGATACGCTCGATCCATGCCGGTGAAATCTCACGCGCCGCCCTGACTGCGGCAATCCGTGATCTTGAAAGGAATCCGATATGAAGAAATTACCCCTGATCGGCGCAATGAGCGCCATCGCGCTTGTCGCCGGCGTTGCAGTCCTCCGGGCCGGTGACGACGGCGCCCACGCCCAATCAGCCACCGGCAGCGTTGATGCGCAGGCGTCGGCCGAGGGCGAGCGCATCCGGCACGAGATCCAAAACGATCCTGTTGCGCCGACCGTTGCGCCGCAGGGCTATGATGTGACGATCGTTGTGTTCTCCGATTACCAGTGCCCCTATTGCCGCAAGGTCCACCCGGCGCTGGAAGCCCTGTTGCGTGAGGACAAGAAGGTGAAGCTGGTCTATCGGGACTGGCCGATCTTCGGGGCGCCCTCCACCGAAGCCGCCCGGGCCGCCATCGCGTCCCAATATCAGGGCAAGCATGCTGCATTCAACGATGCCCTCATGCAGTCACAGGGGAAGCTTAGTTCGGAATCGATTAGGGCGGCCGCCGATCGCGCTGGCGTCGATTGGGCGAGATTGCAGAGGGATTTGACCCAGCATCGCACCGAGATCGACCAGGCGCTTGGCCGCACGAGCCGCTATGCCGCGATGATGGGGCTTTCAGGAACGCCGGGCTTGCTGATCGGCAATTATCTGATCCCCGGCTCGATCGATCTGGCCAATCTGCGCGAAGCGGTGACTCTCGCTCGCTCGCAGGGTCAACAGATGCAAGAGCCGCGTCCCGCCGCTGGATGACCCGGCAGCGCTGCGCTTCCGCTTTATGGAAGCGCGGCCTGCCCGGATGTCTCCGCCCCACCGCCGATAGCCCGGACCAGCGCGATCGCGGCCCTTTGCTGATCGACCGACACCCGTATGTTGTCCTGCTGCGCCGCGAGCGAAGCCGCCTGTGCCGTCGTGACTTCGAGATAATCGGCCGCGCCCTCGCGATATCGGTCGAAAGCCAGTTCCTCCGTCCGCCTCGCCGCTGCCGCACCCTCACGTTGCCGGACATTCTGCCGTTCAAGTGAGCCTATCCGGGCAAGCGCGTCCTCAGTCTCGCGGAAGGCGTCCAGCACAATATTGCGATAGTTCGCCGCCAGTTCCTCATATTGGGCCTTGCTGAGCGCGAGACGGGCCTTGCGCCGCCCCCCGTCAAACAGGTTGAGGACAGCGCTTAACGGTCCCAATCCCCAGAAGCTGGTAGGCGCGCTGATAATCGGCGCATCTGTGGCCTGAAAGCCGCCAGTGAGGCCCAACGAGATATCTGGATAGAAAGCGGCCCTGGCTACACCGATCCGGGCATTCGCGGCCGCAAGGCGCCGCTGCGCGGCCGCGATGTCCGGGCGTCTCTGAAGCAGCTCCGAAGGCAACCCGCTGGGATAGGCGGGGAGGGTGGCGGGACGCACCTGCGCGGCCAAGGTGAAGGTCGAGGGCATTTCACCGACGAGCACCGCAATCTGGTGTTCGAGTTCGGCATGTTCGGCCTTCAGCGCTTCGGCGCGGGCTGCGGCGATGGAGAGTTGCGTCTGTGAACGGCTGACGTCGACGCCCGACGCAATACCCCCATCATGGCGCGTGACGATAAGCTGGTGCGCACGGTCATAAGCCGATACCGTCCGTTCCAGCAGCACTTGTTCCGCCTCGATGCCGCGAAGGCGGATATAGGCGTCCGCGACCGCCGCCTGGAGGCTGAGGCGCGCCGAGCGCAGGTTGGCGGCTTCCGCATCGGCATCGGCTTGCGCGGCCCGCACGGTGTTGCGCACACGGCCCCACAGATCGAGTTCATAGGATAGCGCGCCGCCCAGCATGAATTGATTGGCCGTCACCGGATAGCCGGGACCAATGGGGCGTCCGGCCGACAGCCTCTCTCGCGAGGCGGACCCTTGCGCGTCGAGCGTTGGATATTGCGCGGCGCCGGCGGCCCGCGCGTTCGCCACCGCCTGATCGTAGCGGGCAAGCGCTGCGGCGAGGGTAGGGGTGGCGGTATCGACCCTCGCCATCAGGCCGTCGAGGACAGGATCATCGAATGCGCGCCACCAGTCGCCACGATCAAGCGTGTCGGCGGGCCCTGCCACCGTCCATCCGTTCTCGTGCTTGTAGGAGGCCGGCACAGCCATCGTTGGCGGTTCTTGTGTGCTGACGGTCGCGCAACCGGCGAGGCCGAGGGCGGCGAGGGGCAGGAGACTAGCTTTTCGCATTGCTGGCCTTCGGCGTGTTGGCGCGCACCACGCGGACCTGATCGCCTTGAACGAGGGAGTCGGGCGGCGTCAGAACGATCCGGTCCTGCGCGCTTACGCCGGACAGGATTTCGATCGTCGTGCCCTGATCCCGGCCAACCGTCACGGGGCGCATTGAAACGCGGCCATTGCGATCGATGACCGCGACCCGCGCGCCGTCCGATCCCAAGATCAACGTGCTTGCGGGAAGCTGGAAAGTCCCGGCCGCGCCGGAAACCGGAATCCGGACGTCGACATAGGCGCCGGGACGAAGCTGGCGGTCACGATTGTCCACCAAAAATTCAACGAGCATCGTGCCGGAACGGCGCTCGACGGCTTCGGCGGTGCGGACCAGCACGGCATCGATTTGCTGGCCGGGCTGCTCCGGCAGCGAGAATTGCGCCCGCACCCCTTCAGCGAGGCTGTGCGCGAGAGTCTGGGGCACGCGGACATAGAGCCGAAGGCGGCGCACGTCCGCGATCGTGAACAGCGGTTCGCCTCCGGCGCTGCCCGCATTGACCAGCGCGCCGAGCTGGGCAGATCGGTTCGTCACCACGCCGTTGAAGGGCGCCTTGAGCTGCGTGAAGCCGCGCATGGCGCTCAGACGGCCGACATTGGCCTGTGCAGCCCGCGCGCGCGCATCGATCGAGGCGAATTGGCCGTGCTTTTCGTCGCGCTCCTGCCGCGACACCGCATCCTTGGCCAACAGGCTTTCCCATCGCTGGGCGCTGATCTGGGCCAGTTCGCGATCGGCAACCGCCGTCTGGTAATCGGCCCGCGCCTGTGCAAGCTGCTGGTCAAGTTCGGGTGCTTCGAGCACCGCGAGGGTTTGCCCGGCGCGAACCGTATCACCGATATCGGCACGCCATGCACTGACATAGCCACTGACCCGCGCATTGATTTCGGCGCGGTTCCAGGCTTCGAGCGTTCCCGGTAGAACGACCTGTCCCGCTTCGGCAGGTTTAGGTTGGATCACGCTTACGTTCGTCACCGCGTTTTCGGCCGCGATGGTCGCTTGTTCGCGTTCGGCCGCGCTGCGTGCGACAAGGCCGCCGCCGACCAACGCGAGAACGAGAAAGCCGCCAGCACCAGCGTAACGCCAGACTTTCTTTCGGGAAGGTTGGTCAGACATGATTGAGTTCCAATTCTCGTCCATGTGATGCAGGCGCACCCTTGCGATGCGCGAAGCTGAAGAGTGCGGGCACGAACACGAGCGTCGCGACCGTCGCGAAAATGAGGCCGCCGATAACGGCGCGGCCCAGCGGCGCATTCTGTTCGGCGCCTTCGCCGATCCCGATCGCCATCGGCGCCATGCCGATGATGATTGCGAGCGCGGTCATGATGACGGGCCGGAAGCGCACGGTCGCGGCATCAAGCGCGGCCTGGATCGCATCGCCCGTTTCAGCGAGGCGTTCCCGCGCGAAGCTGACGACAAGGATGGAGTTGGCTGTTGCGACCCCCATGCACATGATCGCGCCGGTCAAGGCTGGCACGGAGATCGTCGTGCCGGTGAGGAACAGCATCCAGACGATACCCGCAAAGGCGGCGGGGAGCGCGCCGATGATGACGAGCGGATCGACCCAGCTTTGGAAATTCACGACGATGATGAGGTAGATGAGCGCAATAGCGCCGATCAGCCCGAAGGCGAGGCCGGAGAATGCCTGGTTCATCGTCTGATACTGACCGCCGACGGTTACATTGACGCCCTTGGGGCGTTCTTTCTCCAGACCCTCGATGGCTCGCTGGATGTCATTCACGACCGCGCCAAGGTCGCGTCCCTGGGCGGTCGCATAGAGATTGACCATGGGCTGAATATCGGAGCGGCTGACCACGGAGAACGTCGTGTCGCGCGAGACACGGCCCAGACCGCCCAGAGTTTGCGATTCCGAAGTCGCCGACGACGAGATCGGGAGCGATTCCAGAGAGTCGATCGAATCCACCCGCATTTCCGGAACCTGCGCGACCACGGGATAGGAGACGCCGTTTTCCGGATTTAGCCAGTAAACCGGGGCCGTTTGCGCGGTTCCGGCAAGGGCTGTGGCGACATTGTTGGTAACGTCGCGCTGGGTTAGCCCGACCTGAGCGATCCGCGCCCGATCGATATCCACATTGATTTGCGGAGAACGCGACGATTGCTGGATGCGCGCGTCAGCGAGGCCGGGAACGGTGCGAATGCGCTGCAACAGCTTTTTGGCATAAGCCTCATTGGCGGCGAGGTTGCGCCCCTTGATCTGAATGTCGATCGGGGCAGGGGAGCCGAAGTTGAGGATCTGGCTGGTGATATCGGCGGGCAGGAAGGCGAAGTCGATGCCGGGATAGCTCTTGGGCAGCTCGCGGCGCAGCGTCGCGACGTGATCGTCCGTCGGCGCATGATCGCGCTGAAGGGTAATCAATATATCGCCTTCATGCGGGCCGACCGTGCCGGAATTATTGTAGATGACGTTGAGCGGCGCGGTCGAGAGGCCGATATTGGCAACCATCGACTTGATTTCCTTCGGCGGGATCAATTCGCGCACCCGCTTTTGCACCTGGGAGAACATGGCCGCGCTATCTTCGAGGCGGGTTCCGACCGGCGCGCGGACATGGAGGGTGATTTGCCCTGAATCGACGCTGGGGAAGAAGTCGCGGCCCAGCGTCGGAATGAGAGCCAGCGACGCGACCATCACGGCAAGGAAGGCAGGCATGAAGATCCCGCGGACGACGAGAATGCGGGAAAGCAGACTGCCGAACCGATCCTTGCGATGATCGAACCAGGTCGAGAAGCGATGCTGGAACCGCACCAGCGGATTGCGCGACGTCGCCCGCTTTTCCTCATCGCCATGGTGATGAGGCCGCAGCAGATACATCGCCATCGTCGGGATCAGGGTGCGCGAGAGGATGAAGGAGGCGATCATGGCGAAGACCACCGCCAGCGCCATCGGCACGAACAGATAGCCCGCCACGCCCGGCAGGAAGAACATCGGCACAAAAACGATGCAGATACAGGTGACGGCGACGAAGGCGGGCGTCACGATCTGCGCAGCGCCATCCATGATCGACTTGAGCACCGGCTTTCCTTTTTCGAGGTGCCAGTTGATGTTCTCGATCGTGACCGTGGCATCGTCGACGAGGATGCCGATCGCCAGCGCCAGTCCGCCCAGCGTCATGATGTTGAGTGTGTTCCCGGTCGCGCCAAGCGCAAAGAGCGCCCCCAGCAGCGCCAAGGGAATGGTGGCGACGATGATGACCGTCGACCGCCACGAGCCGAGAAAGAGCAGGATCATCAGCGATGTCAGCAGCGCGGCCAGGACGCCTTCATAAGCGACGCCGGACACCGCTGCCTTCACCAGCACCGATTGATCGCCGATAAGCTGGACGTTCAGGTTCCCCGGCACACCTTCCATGATGGCAGGCAGGCGGTCGCGGATCGTATCGACGATGGTGAGTGTAGAGGCCGCCCCGCTCTTGAGGACGGTCATCAACGCCGATCGCTGCCCTTCGACCTGAACGATATTGGTCTGTGGCGGGGCGCCGTCGCGCACCTGGGCGATATCGCGCATGAAGATGGTGGCGCCGTCGACAACCTTGATCGGCAGGTTGTTGAGCTGTTCGACCGATTCCGGCGCGCTGTTGAGGCGAACATTATATTGAAGGCCGCCGATCTTGGCGAAACCCGCCGGCGTGATTTGCGTCTGCGAGGCGATCGCGGCGCCGACGTCGCTTGCCGAAAGGCCCTTGGAGCGCAGGGCTTCCGGGTCGATGTCGATCTGGATTTGACGCTGCTTGCCGCCGTAGGGGAACGGCATGGCAACGCCGGGCACCGTGACAAGCTGGGGACGGATCTGATTCACGCCCAGATCGTAGAGCTGCTGTTCGCCCATACCCTCGCCGGACAGGGCAAGCTGCACGATCGGCACGGTCGAGGCGTCGTAGTTGGTAATCATCGGCGGCACGATGCCGGGCGGCATTTGCCGTAGGATGGTTTGCGAAATGGACGTGACCTGCGCGGTCGCGGTGCGAATATCAGCACCGGGTTGGAAGTAGATCCGCACGACCGCGATGCCGTTCAATGACTGGCTTTCGATCCGGTCGATATCGTTGACGGTCGTGGTCAGCACCCGCTCGAATGGATTGACGATACGGCCAGCCATATCTTCGGGCGAAAGACCGTTATAGCTCCAGGCGGTGGCGATCACCGGCACGCCGATGCGCGGGAAGATGTCGACGGGCATCCGAAGGACCGACAGCAGGCCAAGCCCGAAGATCAGGATGGCCATGACAATGAAGGTCAGGGGGCGCGTGAGCGCGATCCGCACCAATGCGATCATGGGCGGCCGCTCCACCGGCGACTGTAAACTATGAGCATTGCAGATTCCTCCCGCGTTGCGCGGGGGAAGACAGGCTCTAGCTTAAGGCTGTCTTATCGCGTGGAAAGCGCGCGGCGGGTTATTGCAAATAGTGATGAAGCGCACCGAAGGGACGTTAAGCAGCGAGCGACGCAGTGGCTTCGTCGAATGTCGATGGATCACCAAGAACATTCGCTAGCAGCATCGCGCCTTCCAGCGCGGCCAACGTCTGCACGGCTTTCGCGTGCGAAAGTCCACGTTTTTCGAGCTTTTCCAAGCATAGCTGGAAAAAGCGCCGGGCTTCTATCATGACTTCTTCCGGAAGGTCGTGAGAGGTGGCGCCGAGCACCCCGCACAGGCACATTTTACCATCGCCATGAAGCGCGCGGCGAAAAGCCGTGATCCAAGCTTCGATCTCGGTGCGGCCCGGCACCGCCTCTTGATCCAATGCTGACAAAAACCGCTCTGTATAGCGGCGGGCGACCGACGCGGCCAAACGCTCCTTCGTGGGGAAATGGTAATGAACGCTGGCGCTTTTGACGCCGACATCGGCCGCGATCTCGCGAAAGCTGAATCCGCTATATCCCGCTTTGCGTATCCGCCGCTCGGCGGCATCCATGATGGCATCGGCTGTTTCGCTCAACATTCCCCGTCCTCGATCTATCTTCTGATAGATAGGGGTTGCAGCTAGGCATGGCAAATACTAGATGGCCAATCTACCTATTGATAGATAGAGGAGGTGAATATGCGTTTTGATGGACAGGTCGTTGCGATCACCGGAGGTGGTTCGGGGATCGGAAAGGAAACCGCGACGCGCTTCGTTGCAAAAGGAGCCTATGTTGCGATCAACGGCCGCGACATAGGAAAACTCGAAGCCGCGGCGCGCGAGATCGATCCAAGCGGGCAAAAAGTGATCGTCTCTGCTGGAGATATTGCCGATCCGGCGACTGGCGCTGCGCTGGTGGAAGCCGCCGTCTCGCGCTTCGGTAAGCTCGATGTGCTGGTCAACAACGCGGGCGTTTTCAACCCCAAGCCTTTCCTCGACCTTACCGAGCAGGACTATGATTGGTATCTGGACACGATTCTGAAGGGCAAGTTCTTTACCGCGCAAGCGGCTGCGAAAGCGATGAAAGAAAAGGGTGGCGCCATTGTCCAGACTGGCTCCATGTGGGCGATCCAGGCCATCGGTGCCACGCCCTCCGCAGCCTACTCCGCCGCCAATGCGGGTGTCCACGCCATGGTCCGGAATCTAGCCATTGAACTGGCGCCCTACAAGATTCGCATTAACGCCGTGGCTCCGGCCGTCGTCGAAACGCCTGTTTACAATACCTTCATGACCGATGAGCAAGTGAAGGAGACTTTGCCGACCTTCGATGCATTCCACCCATTGGGGCGTAACGGTCAGCCGGGCGATGTGGCTGAGGCGATCCTGTTCTTCGCCTCGAAGGAGGCATCGTGGATTACGGGGACCATCCTGCCCGTCGACGGCGGCGTTACCGCGGGTCGACAGTAACCCGGTCACGAGTATCAAACGGTTGCTTGGATCATGGCTGCTGATGGAGCGGTCATGATCCAAGCCAAGTTTCGACGCCATGTTCCGGGGCGGTGCTTTCGCTTTCAGGACAGGTTCTCCGATGAATTTTCTTGTAGGCGGCGGATAACCTCGATTGCGCTTCGCTCTCCGGCTTCCACCGCTCCCGCGAGATAGCCGGGTTCAGTCAGGCTCGTTTCACTCGCTGCAAGAATGAGCCTATCCCGCCACTCAGCGCCCACCCATGAAGCGGACGCAGGAGAGGGGTGTTCGGCGCTGTCATGGTCAAGCTCTGTTGCGGTCAGCGGATCGGCGGCCCAATCCTTGAACAACGTGGCGCGCGGATGGGCGGCGTCAGACCCAAATAGCCGCGCCAACTGGAGCACGCACGCCGCCTTGATCGTCTCAACGCCGGCGTGCCGGCGTTGCGATGCGGGCAGGCCGAGGAAGCCAAAAAGCGCTGCTTGGCCGGAAGCGCTCGTTGCATCATGAATCTCGACCATTGGGCCGACCATGCTGCGCGCATAGCCGGAAAGGCCGGAGTCTCGCCAGAACGGGCGGTCGTAGAGCGCGAAGAACTTGGCATGAGGCGCCATCCAGGTCGGGGTTCGGCGCCAGCGTCCGATCGTTGCATCATCCAGCGCTGGCGTGAAGCCCATCGCGTTCTGAGCGAGCCGGGGCGGGATCGCAAGAACCGCCAGTCTGGCATCGATCGTATCGCCCTTGCCGGTCGTAAGCGCCACGCCGTCCACCGTCTGCGCGATATGGGTGACGCGCGTATCGAGCCGGATTCGGCTCGCGGGCACGGATTGGGCAAGGACAGCAATGATGGCCCCGGTGCCGCCCGCGAGCCGGATCGAAGCCGGGGCCGACGGCATGGCCCGATGGCGTTGCGGTGATTGGCGGGCGGCGCCTTCGAACAGCATGTCGCCGTCGCTGAATTGGGGAAAAACGGGCAATTGCAGTTCGCGGACCAGCGCCTCTAGCTGCGGTTGCATGTCGGGCCAGATCCACGACGGGCCAAGATCGAACCCGTCGCTGGACCATGCACCGCTAGCGTCGGCCGAGAGGATGCGACCGCCTAGCCTGTCGCGCGCTTCGAGCAGCAGGCAGTCTATTCCAACCTCACAAAGCCGGTGAGCAACGAGGAGGCCGGAAAGGCCCCCTCCGATTATGGCGACATCGGTTCGCATCGATCAGCCGATAGCCTCTGTCCGCCGCCGAACGCCGTAATCCGCGATCAGTATAGCGCGCACCGGCGTTCTTACTTCCCGTCCGAAAATGCGCTGAAGGCATCCATGACACGCGCCGAATAGGCGACGGCGGCGCCAGCATTGAGCGCGACTGCGACCGTGAGGGTTTCGGCAAGCTCCTCCTTCGTCGCCCCGTTTTCGGCGGCCGCCCTTGCGTGCGTGGCGATACAGCCGTCGCAACGGGTCGTGACCGCGACGGCCAGCGCGATCAAAGAATGCATCTTGGCGGGCAGATGGCCGGGGGCCTCCACGGCTCCGCGGAACGTCTGAAGGCCCTGGCCCAGCTCCGGGCTGAGCGCCGTCAATTCGCCAACGCGGCCCATCATGTTCTCCAGATAGGCGTTCCAGTCCTGCATCATCGTCCATGTCCTTCTTTTGTGGTGATTGCCCCAACGGGCGGGAGTCAGTTTGCGTCGAAAGCGCACACGTCATCGTGGAGCAGCGGCGCGGACTTGAGCCATGCGCTTGCTCCCTCCGGTCCGATGTGCGCGGTCAGCGGCTCGCCGGGCGGCAGTCGCAGCCAGCTCCAGCGCGTCAGCCGATCGTTTTCGCTCTCGAAGCTCCCACCTAGGACCAGCATTTCCAGTCCTTCGGGATTGACCAGATTGATTTCGGTATTGGGTTGCCACGTTTCGAGCATCACATGCTCCGACGCGCTCTCGAACAGGACATGCGAGGATGCGACGCCTGGGCGGAGCGCGGCCGAGGCGCCTTCACCGGGACGACACACGATGCGTTCCCGATCGGCCTCACCGAATTGCCACAGCTTGACGAGGATGGTGCAGCCATCGTCGCTGCCCGGCGCGTGAGCGGTGCCGGGCGGATTGCGGACATAGGTGCCGACCGGGAAGTCCCCGGTTTCATCCTGAAAGGTGCCTTCCAGCACAAGAAACTCCTCGCCGCCCGGATGGCCGTGGCACGCGAAATGGCTTCCCGGCGCGTAACGGACGATCGATGTCGCGCGAGCTTTCTCATCGCCGATCCGAAACAGCATCCGGCGCTCGACGCCCTTGGCCGGGCTTGGCACCCAATCCAACTCGCCGGCATGGACCAGCGTGCGGACGGAGAGATCATCGTTCAGCAGCACGGCTCACAACTCCGCGCGGCCGCCATCGACGACGATTTCAGCGCCCAGCATGTAGCTCGATGCGTCGCTGGCGAGGAACAGGACGGCCGCTGCGATTTCTTCCGGACGGCCCATGCGCCCCATCGGCACTTGCGCGCCCACCTTCTCCGCATAGGCACGAAATTCTTCCTCGCTCTGTCCGTTGCTGCGATGGATCGGCGTTTCGATCGAGCCGGGGCTTACCGCGTTGACCCGGATCTTCCGGTCGATCAGTTCGGCGGCCAGCGTGCGGGCGAACGAACGGACCGCCGCTTTCGACGCCGACAGGAGCGCGCGGCCAGGCGTGCCGACCTGATTGAGCCAGGACGTGTTGAGGACGATCGAGCCGCCCTCGCGCATGAGTGGCAACACTGCCTGGACGGTGAAGAAAACGCCCTTCACATTCACGTCCATCATCCGATGGTAGCCGGCTTCGTCGGTCGTCGCGATCGGCGTGCCGAAGGCGACACCGGCATTGGCGAACAGAATGTCGAGGCCGCCAAAAGCGGTTTCGAGCGCATCACGCACCTTCGCAAGATCATCGAGTGAGGTGACGTCGCCGCGCAGCGCCACGACATCATTGCCGAGATCGGCAACGGCACGATCGAGCTTTTCCTGCGAGCTGCCCATGATCGCCACCCGCGCGCCCTTGTCCCGAAGCAGACGCGCCGCGGCTAGCCCGATACCGCTCGATCCACCCGTTACCAGGGCCGTCTTTCCATTCAGCATAATCCAGACCTCTTTTCGCTTTTCTCGAACATGGACCCCGCCAAGCGACTTCGCGAGGCAAACGAGCAGCATCGGAAAGAAACAAAATCTTTGTCGTGACGCCGTTATGGGCTATCATCAGGATATGCGCTTCCTGACCCGACTGAAATCATTGCAGGCCCTTGAGGCGGCCGCACGACATGGCAGTTTTGTCGGGGCAGCGGCCGAACTCGACGTGACGCCGCCCGCCGTCGGGCAACTTGTGCGCTCGCTGGAAGATTGGGTTGGATATCCGTTGTTCCGGCGGACCCGATCGGGCGCCGAACGCCTGACCCCGGTGGACGAGGCGCGCGAGGCGCTGGAGGACATCGCGCAGGGCCTCGACAAGCTCGAAGCTGGATTGCGCAAGCTGCGCGGCCGCAAGGCGCGTTCGGTAGTGGTTGTCACGGCTTCGCAAGCTCTGGTGGCGAATTGGCTCCTCACCCGGCTCAATGATTTCGCGGCCGAGCATCCGAGCATCGATGTGCGGCTCGATGTGTCGGATCGCGTGATCGATCTTGCGCAGGGCGAGGCCGATATCGGTATCCGCTGTGGCCTGGGATCGTGGAGGGGTGTGAAATCCACATACCTCATGGGCGAGGAAATCATCGCCGTCTGCCATAAGAGCCTGCTGCCGAATGAGGGACAGATAACAGCGGGTTGGATTGCCGATCAGACGCTGATCCATGACGGCACTCCCCATCCTGGGGGCGACTTTCCGACATGGGCCGAATGGCTTGCCAGATCAGGGCTGAATCAGACCCCGACCGATCGCGGCCTTCAGATCAATTCGACCGCCGCGGTCATTCAGGCAGCGATCGCCGCGCGAGGAGTCGCGCTCGTGCGCAAGGCGCTTGTCGCGCAGGAGTTGGAAAGCGGCCGTCTCATCCATCTGCTGCCGAAGCAACGCTGGCCGGTGAAATGGGCCTATTATGTTGTCGCTGCGCCCAAGGCGCTCCGGCGCTACGAGGTGAGCGCCTTCCACGACTGGCTTGCTGGAAAGGCGCTGCCCCAAACCGAAAGCATTTGATCGGAGGCACGCTGGCTGACCGCGCAGATAATCGATCGGCGACGCTCTCAGATCGCGAGTGCGACCAGAAAGCGGGACACCATGTTGTAGGCCGCGACCGTCGCCACCGCTTCGACGGTCTGTTGTTCGCCGAACAGCGACTTGAGCCTATCGATAGTGCGTTCATCGACTTCGACGGTGCGCGTCGATTGATCGGTCAGATCCAGAAGCGCTCGTTCCGGTTCATCGAACAGCGGATCGATGCCATCGGCGCGCAGGGCTTCGCATTTTTCTTCCGTGCCGCCAGCAGCGAGATAAGCGGGCTTATGCACCCCCCACTCGAACTCTGCGCGATTGAGGACCGCGACGCGACACATGATAAGCTCGCGATATTCAAGCTTCAGGTCGAACTCTGCGCGCACCCGTCCGAGCAGCCCATTCCAGCCCGTCGCAAGCGGGAAGCTTCTAAGAAGGACGCGATCGATGCCAATCAGCTCGCCATTCGGGCGACGGGCCTTGATGCCTTCGACCAGCTCGTTAGGAGCCGGATCGCCATCCTGCCATGGGGTCACTCTCACGCTGGACACGTTTTCATTCTCCTCTGAGGGAATCATGCTGCCGTTTCGAGCAGTTGCGCGGTGAAATACATGCCGCTGCCGAACACCGAATGTCCGATCACGCTTTTCAGCCGGGTCACATTGGGCTTGGGCGTGCGCGATCCGGCCATCCCCATGCCCATGCCCGGCATCATCACGAAATAAGGCAGAACCAGCAGCGTCAGCGCAAGGATCAACGGCGGGACAATCGTGGGGGCTTCTAGCCATCCGGTTCCCCAGATCGTCACCAGCAGAAGCCCGTAGCCGACGCCGATGACATAGTGAAAGATCCAGCCCAGCGCATGTTCGCCGGGGACGGGCTTGGCCCGACCAAGATTGAACTGAATGAACTGTCCTTGCGGCATATGACCGATCCAGCGTCCGACCATCCTCCAGTTTGTCGCCGGTGTGCCGATGAACCGCTGCACAAGCGCTGCATAGATATCGAGGATGATGGTGCCGCCGATCCCGACCAGCGCGGCCCTTACGATGATCTCCATTGTCGTCATGCGCCTTCCCTTTCGGTCGATGGAACGGGCCGCGCCATAGCGGCTAGCCCCAGCGCTGCCACAGCAAGGGCGAGCGGCGCGAACGACACCCACAAGACCGAACTCCAGCCATGCGAGGCGAGCAGCCCGCCCGACGAGAAGGAGCCGACCGCCATCGTGCCGAATACGAGGAAATCATTGAGCGCCTGCACCTTCGTCTTTTCTTCCGGCCGATGGCATTCGAGCACCAGCGCCGAGGCGCCGATAAAGCCGAAATTCCAGCCCACGCCCAAAAGGATCAGCGTCGCCCAGAAATGCGCGACATCGATCCCCGCAAGGCCGACAGCCGATGACACGCCAATCAGCGCCAGTCCGACCGCAACAACCCGGCCAGCCCCGAAGCGGGTAATGAGCCGTCCGGTAAAGAAGCTTGGGGCATACATGGCGATGACATGCCATTGCAGGCCGAGGTTGGAGCTTTCCTGGCTGTGCCCGCACATCCGCATCGCCAGCGGCGCGGCGGTCATCAGGAAATTCATCAGCATGTAGGACACCGCGCCGCAGAGCGCTGCGATGATGAAGCGCGGTTGTCGGGCAATCACCGAAAGGGGGCGTCCACCCGATCTTTCAGCGATCGTCGGCATCGGGAGCCGCACGCCGGCGAGCACGATCGCCGAGAGAATGGCGACCCCCGCCTGTGCGATGAAGGTCGCCGCGAACATATGCGGAGGCCACAGGTTCATCGTATAGGTGACGAGCTGCGGCCCGACGACACCGGCGGCGACGCCACCGGCCATGACGATGGACAGGGCGCGGGGCCGCCATTCCGGCTCGACGCAATCGGCCGCGGCAAACCGGAAGGAGAGAACCACGGCGGCATAGGAACCGCCGAAGAACGTGGCGAGACAGAACAACCAGAATGATCCCATAATCACAGCGAGCGCCGCGATCAGACCGCTCAGCACTCCGGTCACGGTTCCCGCGAGGAATGCTGCCCGCCGACCGTGATGGCGGGCGATCATGCCAGTCGGCAGGATGCAGGCGGCCATTCCCACCACGAAGATCGAGATCGGGAGCGTAGCCAGCGCCTTGTCGGGGGCGAGCGTGGCGCCGATGATCGCGCCGGTCGCGTAGATGACTGTCGAATTGGCGCCGGCGAGCGCTTGCGCAAGCGAAAGACGGATGATGTTGCCGCGTTGCTCGCGCCTGCTTCCGATATCGGGCGCGTGCTGTTCCGACGATATGCTCGCGTTCGTCATGGTCAGGCCGCCAGTCCGGTGAGCCAGCGCGTGTCGCGCGGCGAGGGGCGCCGGTGAAGGCGGCGATCTAGCAGAGCGCGGGCCTTTTGCACTTCGCCCGCGCGCATCAGGGCAACGAGAAGCGTGTCCTCGATCACTTCGCGCTGGGCGTTGCTGCCCCCGATCCGCGCGAAATCCACCGTCATCGGTTCGAGGATGTGCACGCATCCCGCATAGTCGCCTTCGGCAAAGGCCAACGCGGCGCGGCCGATGGCGGGGACGATCGCGCCCGCGCCGATCGCCCCTTTGGCGACCAGTTCGTCCAGCGCGGTGAGACGGCGACCGAGCGCCGCGCGGTCGCCGGTCGCCGCTTCGAGCAGCGCCATGTGCGGATCGACGAAAGCATGGCCGGGCTTGGGAAAGACCCGCCGCGCATAGTCGGCCGCATCCTCCCACAATCCTTCGGGAACGGCGTGGCCATAGGCTTGCAGTCGCCAGAGCAGAGAGGCGGCGTCGCTGACGATGTTGATCGGCGTTCCCAGCGACACCGAATGCCGCACCGTGCCGTCATAGATCGCGAGCGCCGTATCGGCATCGCCCCGCTCCAGCGCGGCGAGCGCGGCGTGCCAGGCGATATGCCCGTGGAGGATGCCGCTGCGGTCATATTCGGGAAGCCATCCCGCGATCAGTGCTTCCGCTTCGTGGTTGGCGCCCGCCTCGAACATGGCGTGGGCCAGCGCGTGCGCGCAATTGGCGTTTTGGCGGCGCAGCTCGATCGCGCGTTCCAGCATCGCGCGACCGCGCGCGACCTCACCATTTTCCGCCAGCGACCAGCCCCGATAGGTGAGGAACCACCAGTCGTCGTCGGCAAAGTGCGCGGCGTGGCGCTCGCACAGATCGACCTTGGCCTGATTGTGTTCGACCATGCCGGAGAAGGCGAACAGGCCGAAAGCGCCGATCGGCAGAGAGAGGATGAGTGTATCGCGAGGCCAGCGGTCGGCGTGAGCGAGCGCGGCTTTCAGCGCCTCTTGCGACTTGCCGTTGACGGCGAGGGCCAGCACGTCGACATGGCTTGCCTCTCGTTCCGAATGAGCGGCTGTGACCTTTTCTTGTGCGACCGCGATCCGCGCGCGCGCTTCGACAAGCTGGGCGTGCATTGCGTGAAGCCGGGCGCGGGCCGCATGAGCGAGGGCGGAATCGGGATCGGCCGCTATCGCGGCGTCGAGATCCTCGCCTGCCCCCGGCCAGGCCGCGAGCATGAGCGCCACGCCGTCACGATAATGGGCGGCCGCCACATCCGACGCGGTTGAAAGGGAGAGTCCGTGATTGTCGAAATGCGCCATGGCGGCTCTTTCCAGATTCTTGAGCTATCGATGACGCACGCCGCCTGGCGTCCCGATTATCATATCTGCTTTTCATATGTCGGTCTTTCGATTATCCGACATGCTATGTATAATATCGGCCAATATTCGCCCATGTTGGGCTGGCAGTCGATCGAAGCGCCCGCCGACGCGCCTTCGCCAGAGCCGATGACCGTGCGCGCGCAGGCCGTTACGGCGCGGAGCTATTTTCCTGAGCACAGCCATGATTGGGGACAGCTTGTCTATGCCATCTCCGGGGTGCTTGCCGTCGGCATTACCGGACAATCGTTCGTCATTTCCCCCGAACAGGCTGTGTGGCTTCCCGCGGGGATCACGCACCGCGTCGGCTCCTTGCTGGGCGCTCAGTTTCGTAGTCTTTGGATCGCCAACGAAGTCGTGTCCGCGCTTCCAGAGGAACCCGCGGTCTATCCTGTTGGCGCGCTCCTGAAAGCCCTGATCGCAGAGGCCGCGAACTTGCACCGCGAGGAAGATGACCACGGATATGCCGACCGGGTGACGACCATGATCCTCGATCAGCTCCGGCGCGCGACCCCTATTTCGGCCGAGCTGCCGTGGCCGCGGAGCGAACCGCTCGCCCGCCTGTGCGAAGCGCTCTACGCTGATCCGGCCGATCCCCGTTCGGCCGAAGATTGGGGGCGTGATCTGGGCATGTCTTCGCGGACATTGAGCCGCCGCTTCGAGGCGGAAATCGGCATGAGCCTGCGATCGTGGCGGCGGCGTATGCGGCTGTTCAAGGCCATCGAGCTTTTGGGCGGGGGCGAAGACGTGACCAGAACCGCAATGGATCTGGGATATGGTTCGCCATCCGCTTTCATCTTTGCATTTCGCACCGAAATGGGGGCAAGTCCGCGATCCTACATGCGCGAAGAAATTCAGATCTAGCCGAAATTCCTTTTCGGTCTGCTATATGGATATGTCTTTTCATCTATATAAATTGGCGCCTAATCGAAAGAATATCGTGGAGGCTGCTGCTATCTGCTATTGGCCTGCCCTTTCCTTTTGGTTCTCACTTCAAGGTGGCGGGCACTCCTTCGCTCCAATGGAGCGAATCTCCAACTGCCGCGCGGTTTCGGCCGCGCGGCGTTTTTCCCGATTATGCAGCGGCTGTCGGTTTGGGCCGAACGACGTTATTCATTCGGGCCGTAGCAAATTGCCGTTCAGCGCCGCGCGTAGCGTCGCCATAGAGACGATGGCGAGGATCAGCGAGGCGCCAAGCAGGATGCCCCACAGCACCAGTTGGTAGCCGGGGAAAGAGTAGGATCGGGCGACCGTGAGAGCGGCCACGGTGAAGGCCGCTGTCGGGAAGGTCCAGCCCCACCACGACATCGCGAACGGCGTGCGCCGAAATTCGGGGATCATCGTCGCGAACATGATCGCGAGCATGGCCGCATAGCCGAACAAGGCCAGGGCGAGGGGGCCGACGCCGCCCGTCAGATTGGCCACCGCGACGGTGCTGACTGCCGGTGGCGAGAGGAAGATGACGACCGTGGGGCGAAGCAGCTCCGGCAGGGGAGGGCCGGTGAAAATGCGCCCGAACAGCAACGGTTGCACGCTCACCCACAGCGCGATCCCCATCCCGAACAGCATCCATGATATGACCACGAAGCCGAGCTTTGCACCGACGATCGGCGCGACGACGTTGCCGATGAGCGGCATCAGAAGCAGTGGAGTGAAGGTCGCGGCTTCGCGGGGCGTGTGGAATAACGCGCGCAGGAACCAGATGCCGAGAGCGACCTGCAAGCCGATCGCGCCAAACCAGATCACGGCGGCGATCGACGGGGAATAGGGCAGGACGCCACCGGCGATCAGCATCATGCCAATGGCAATCGCGCCGGTGAACCCGGAACGGACGGGATGCTTCAGATCGCCCAACAGCGAAGCCGGGCTATGCAGCGCGCGGATGATGTGCAGGGCGGTGACGATCAGCCAAAGCGCCACGGTCATCGCAAACAGGGCTTCGCCTATCAACTTCGGCGCGCCGAGCACGCGGGCGGCCTCTCGCCATGCAAGGCCAATGCCGCCGAAGCCCATCGGCGCGGCAAAGAGCGGGAGGGGCAGGTGCGCCAGTCGCGGAACCGATGCCGTTTTCGATAATGTGTGGGCGCTCATTGCTTGACCTGCTCCGACAGCACCGGCCGCGCTGGGCTGGAGCGATACGCGAGGGTGGTGCGTCCCTCGCGCTTCCGGTCCAGACCGATCAGCGATCAGCCGGAATCCGCGTGATCGCCATCAGATCGCGGATGCCTCATAGCCATCGGCCGCGAGCGCTTGCGTGACGGCTTCCGGGCTTGCCGAGGTGGCAACATCGATCGTGCGCGCGGGAATATCCGCGTCGATCTTCGCGCCCGGATCGATCGCCATGATGGCTTCGGTGACATGCTTCACGCAATTGCCGCAAGTCATCGTCTGGACATGGAACCGCATCGAATATCTCCTTGATATCTGTAGGTTCACAGTCAGATGCCCCTTACCATCGTTGGAAGGTCAAGAAGCAAATCGCGTGAATAACGGCCTTGACCTTCCCACGATTGGAACCCCCATCTTCAGGAAAATTCCAATCGAACGATGAGGTTTTCGGATAATGGCGGCCGCGAGCATTGCGAAAAATCCGGTGGATTCCCCCGAAACGGCGATCAGCCTGCCGATCGAGGGAATGACCTGTGCATCCTGCGTCGGTCGGGTCGAACGCGCGCTGGGGAAGATCGAGGGCGTTCACACCGTCAGCGTCAATCTGGCGACCGAACGCGCCGATATCCGCGCGAATGACGGCGTCGATCAACGGACATTGGTGCAGGCGATCGAAGGTGCGGGCTATCGCGTGCCCTCGAACAGCATCGACCTGGCTGTGGACGGCATGACCTGCGCATCCTGCGTCGGCCGCGTGGAGCGGGCGCTGAAAGCGGTGCCCGGCGTCACCGATGCAACCGTCAACCTGGCGACCGAACGTGCCAGCGTGCGCGGAACGGCCAGCGGGCAGGCGCTTGTCGCCGCGGTCGCCGGCGCAGGCTATGTCGCACGCCCGGTTGAAGCTACCGCCGCCAGTGATGACGAGGCGACCGAGCGCAAGGATGCCGAACGCCGCGAACTGAAGCGTGACCTCATCGTTGCGATCGTGCTGGCGTTCCCGGTGTTCGCGCTCGAAATGGGATCGCATTTTATTCCCGGCGTCCACAAGCTGATCGCCCACACTGTCGGAATGCAAGCGAGCTGGTATCTCCAGTTTGTCCTTACGACGCTGGTGCTCGCCATTCCCGGCAACCGCTTCTATCGCAAGGGCCTGCCCGCGCTGCTGCGGCTCGCGCCCGACATGAACTCGCTGGTCGCGATCGGCACGTTCGCCGCCTATGGCTATTCGCTGGTGGCGACCTTCGCACCCGGCTTGCTGCCTGCCGGGACCGTGCATGTCTATTATGAGGCGGCGGCCGTCATCGTCGCCTTGATCCTGCTGGGCCGGTATCTGGAAGCCCGCGCCAAGGGGCGCACGTCGGAAGCCATCAAGCGACTGGCAGGGCTGCAAGCGAGGATTGCTCGCGTCCGCCGCAATGGAACGCTGATCGAGATTCCCATCAACGACGTCATCACCGGCGATGAGATCGATGTGCGGCCAGGGGAGCGTATCCCGGTCGATGGCGAAGTGACCGAGGGGCACAGCTACGTTGACGAGTCGATGATTACCGGCGAGCCGATCCCGGTCGCCAAGACGGCGGGCACGATGCTGGTCGGAGGCACGGTCAACCAGAAGGGCGCGCTTACCTTCCAGGCAACGGCCGTGGGCGATGCGACGATGCTGGCGCAGATCATCCGCATGGTCGAGCAGGCGCAAGGTTCGAAGCTGCCGATACAGGCGCTGGTCGACAAAGTGACCATGTGGTTCGTGCCCATCGTCATGTCGATCGCGGCGCTGACCTTCGGGGCCTGGTTGTGGTTCGGGCCATCACCGGCGCTGACCTTCGCGCTGGTGAATGCGGTCGCGGTGCTCATCATTGCCTGCCCCTGCGCGATGGGGCTGGCAACGCCGACTGCGATCATGGTCGGCACCGGGCGCGGCGCGGAGCTTGGCATCCTGTTCCGCAAAGGTGAGGCGCTACAGCTTTTGAGGGACGCGAAAGTTGTCGCCCTCGACAAGACAGGCACGCTCACCGAGGGGCGTCCCGTTCTCACCGATCTGGAGGTGACGGCCGACTTCGATCGCGCGGCGGTGCTGGGCCGGATCGCGGCGGTCGAGGACAGGTCCGAACATCCCATTGCCCGCGCTATCGTGGAAGCGGCGCTGGGGGAGGGGATCGCGCTCCCGGCTGTCGCTGACTTCGAATCCGTGACCGGCTTTGGCGTGCGGGCCTATGTGGAAGGCGAGCCGATCCACGTCGGCGCCGATCGCTACATGCGCGAATTGGGGCTGGACGTCGGGGCTTTTGCCGCCACGGCGGAGAAGCTGGGACGAGAGGGAAAATCCCCGCTTTATGCCGCTATTGGCGGGCGGCTCGCAGCGATCGTCGCGGTCGCAGATCCGATCAAGGAAACGACGCCGGCCGCAATTGCCGCGCTTCACGGACTCGGCCTGAAGGTTGCGATGCTTACCGGCGACAATGCTCTCACGGCCGATGCGATTGCGCGCCAGCTCGGCATCGATGAAGTGGTTGCCGAAGTCCTGCCCGATGGCAAGGTGAAGGCGATCCACAGGCTGAAGGAGGAATATGGCCGGATCGCGTTCGTGGGCGATGGGATCAACGATGCGCCCGCGCTGGCCGCCGCAGATATAGGCGTAGCCGTGGGCACCGGCACGGATATCGCGATCGAGGCGGCGGACGTGGTGTTGATGTCGGGCCATCTGGGCGGCGTCGCCACGGCGATCGCGCTCTCTCGCGCAACGATCGGCAATATCCGCCAGAACCTGTTCTGGGCCTTCGCCTATAATGCGGCGCTCATTCCGGTCGCAGCCGGGGCGCTCTATCCCGCCTGGGGTATCCTCTTGTCGCCGATCTTCGCCGCGGGCGCGATGGCGATGTCGAGCGTGTTCGTCCTGGGCAATGCGCTGCGCTTGCGCGGTTTTAATCCCCCTCAGCTTACGGCAGGAAAAGCAGCATGAATATCGGAGAGGCAGCGAAGACATCGGGCGTTTCGGCCAAGATGATCCGCTATTATGAGCAAACCGGCCTGATCCCGAAGGCGGATCGCCGGGATTCCGGCTATCGCGACTATTCGCCGGCGGATGTGCATATGCTCCGCTTCATCCGGCGCGCGCGCGATCTTGGCTTTGCCGTTGCAGAGATAAACGAACTGTTGAGCCTGTGGCGCGACAAGTCCCGGCAGAGCGCGGACGTGAAGCGCATCGCGCAGGCGCATATCGCCCAGCTTCGCGAGCGGATCGACAGCCTTGAGCAGATGGCGGCGACGCTTGGAACGCTGGCGGATTGCTGCGCGGGCGATGACCGCCCCGATTGCCCGATACTGGCCGATCTTGAGGAGCCGGGGGACGGTGCGAGCGCGTCCGGCCCCTTCACGTCGAAAACCGGACGTCTCCGGCATCGTCCGTGAATACCGGCTTCATTCCGCAAGCCGGGTCGATATCTCCGATCCCCGAACAAGCGTAAGATCGACCGGGCAGCGATCGGCGATCGACATGAGCTTGTCCCGTTGGGCCGCGTCCAGCGGACCTTCGAGCGTGATAATCCGCTCGAAAAAGTCTGCCGGTGAATCTTCCGGCCGCTTCGAATAGCGCACGGTGATACCCGCCCGATCGAGCGGAAGCCCTTTGCGTTCGGCATACATGCGCATCGTCATGACCGTGCAGGCCGCCAGTCCGGCAGACACCAGCTCATAGGGCGACAAGCCGCTGGCCAACCCTCCGACCGATACCGGCTCATCAGCGAGGAAGTGATGCGGGCCTGCCTGCATCGCGAGCTGGAATTTCCCATTGCCGGTTTCGAGCGCCGTTACGCCGTCCCCGCGCGAGAGATCGGGTAGATCCTCCTCCAGCGGCGGCAGATAGCGCGAGGCCCAGGCGGCGATGACGGCCGCCGCATATTCGGCGTCGGTGCGGTTGGTCAGGAGATGATCCGCCGTATCGAGCGACACGAAACTCTTGGGGTGCTTCGCGTGCTGGAATATCTCGGAGGCGTTGTCGATACCCACGATCGGATCGCTGGGCGCGTGCAGGACCAGCAGGGGTCGTTTGAGATCGCGCACATAGCTCAGAAGATCTTGCTGCCGTATGTCGTCGATGAAGCTGCGGCGAAGCAGGAAGTGCCGTCCGGCCAATTCAATCTCCCCAACACCTTCCGCATCGATCCGGGCCAACTCGCCGGGGTCGAAATGGCTGAGGACATGCCCGATGTCGGCGGGCGCTCCGATGGTGGCGACGGCTTCGATAGAGGCAAGTTCGCTCGCGGCCGCCAGCGCGGCCGCACCGCCCAGACTATGACCGATCAGCAGCGAGGGCGATTTGCCCGCCGCCGTCATTGCATCGGCTGCGGCGATCAAATCATCTATGTCGGCCGCAAAGGTTTCGCCGCCGCTGCCGCCGAGGCCCGCAAAATCAAACCGCAGCACGCCGATCCCGGCCCGTGCGAGGGCGCGTGATATCCGCACCGCCGCCAGGCTGTCCTTCCCGCAAGTGAAGCAATGGGCGAAAATAGCCCATCCGCGCGGCGTGGCTTGGGGGCTTTCGAGGCGACCGGAGAGCCGACGTCCCGAAGCGCCCTCGAAATCGAACATCTGTTGAGCCATGGATTCCTGCTTTCCCTATGATGGCTTACCCGATGCGGCTTGCTCGATCAGCAGCTCGCTTGTGAGGATTTGCGGCAATTCCCGCGTCTCGCCCGAAGGGGTTACAAAGAGATAATAGGGGATCGAATTGCGGCCGCGCGAAGCGAGGAACCGCGTGATCGCAGGATCGCCGTTCGTCCAGTCGCCGACCAGCGTGACGACGCCCTCCTTGTCGAACGCCGCGTGCGTATCGGGGCGATCGATGGCGACCCGCTTGTTGACCTGGCAGACGAGGCACCAGTCGGCGGTCATGTCGACGAACACCGGCTGCCCGGCCGCCTGTAGCTCAGCGAGCCGCGTTTCGCTGAAAGGCTCCGTCTTGCCGGTGCTGGCGATCGGCGTTGCCTCGACGGGACGCGGCAGATCGATCGCTATCGCCAATAGCAGCGCCGCCATGATGGGCAGCGCCGCCGTGCCTGCCCTCCTTCCTCGACTTTGACGATGACCGATCCACCAGAGGCCGAGCGCGCCGAGCGTGGCGATGAGCAGGCCGAGAGACAGGCCGTCGACGCCGCTTTGCCGTCCGAGCACCCATGCCAGGCCGATCGCGGTCAACAGCATTGGGATCGCCAGCAGGCGCCGGAATGTTTCCATCCACGCCCCCGGCTTGGGCAAAAGCCGTTGCAGCGCTGGCACGAAGGCCAGCAGCAAGAAGGGCAGGGCCATGCCGATGCCCAGCCCGGCAAAGACGGCCAGGGCCGCGGGCGGCGGCAGGACGAGGGCAGCACCCAGCGCTACGCCCATGAAGGGGCCGCTGCACGGAGTTGCGACGAGCGCGGCGAGAGCGCCCGTCCCGAAGGCCCCCGACCATCCCGGCTTGCCCATGACGCGATTGGCCACCGAAACGCCCGTCATTTCAAACAGTCCGGCCAGATTGAGCGCGATCGCCAGCGACAGCAGCATCAGCAAAAGAATGATGTGCGGATTCTGAAGCTGAAAGGACCAGCCAATATCATGGCCCAGCGCACGCGCGCCGATCAGTATTGCGCCGAGCAACAGTGTCGTCGCGACGCTCCCCGCGAAATAGGCAACGCCTTCGAGTCTTGCGGCACGCCGATCGACACCGGCCCGCGTCAGACTCAACGCCTTCAGCGAGAGGATCGGAAAGACGCAGGGCATGAGATTGAGCAGCAGACCGCCCAGCAGCGCGCCTATGAGCGCGATTTTCAGCGCGGGGACATCGCCCGTCGAAGGCGGGGTGGCCTTCGGCGCGCTGCCATTTGCCTCGCGGCCCGTCGCCGGATCGGGAATTTCGGAGGCGGTCGCTTCTTCGGCGGTCGCGGGTTCAGAAACCGGAGCGACCGCCTTGTCGGGCTTCAAACCAGTGAGCATGAAACTTTGCCGTCCGTCCGATATGACGCCGGCGAAGCGCGGGGAAGGGGCAGGACCGGGCGCGGCGACCTCGATCCGGATTGTTCCGTCCGCTGCACGGGTTGCCTGCTGTTTCGCGCTGGCCTCGAACCAGCCATCTTCCATCGGGAAGAGATAGGTTCGGCCAACATTCAAGCCCTGCGCCCCGGAAACGACGAACGACCAGCGCCCGTCGGCCGCCTCCAGACGCCCTTGCGCGCGCCCCGACGATGGCAAGGCAGCTTCGGCCGCCGAGAATAGCGACTGGCGGCTCCGATCGACGGCGCCATCGCCAGCCCGGAGGGTAAGCTGAAGCGTGGTTCGTTCCGGCACGCAAAGACTGTCGGAGCAGGCCAGCCATGTCAGATCGACCTTGACGGGGAGGGCTGTTCCGGGCGCCACAGAGCGGTCGATGGCGAGATCCGCGAGCAGCGTGAACGCACCTTCATGGACGTAGCTGGCGAGGCCGCCCAGTTCGAGCAGAGTGGGGGAGGGCTGTTCGAGCGCCCCGGCGCGAACGCCGTCCGGCAGATGCCATTCGGCTTCGACCGGAACGCCGCTGTCCCCCGGATTGATCCAATAGCCATGCCATCCCGTTTCCGGTGTCATGCGGATCGCGATGCGTGTGTTGGTGCCGGGACGGGGGGCTTCGCTTTTGGCGACGATCGATGCCTGGACATGCTGCGGCATTTGCGCCAGCGCTGCGGTGGCCGCGAGTCCGGGCCATAGGAGCACGATGGCGCGCAGCGTGATCCAAAAAAGAGGCTGGAAAAGCGCTACCGTAGGTGTGAACCGAAAATTCCGCATCATGGCCTGACTGTCGGCCGCCAAGCTTAAGACAGGCTTAGGTAAAGGGCTGGTTCCACGACCATGCCAATATCGGCAGTGACGCCAAATGGCAAAGAACAGAAGCGGGTGAAAGCAAGCGAAAAGTTCAGGGACCGTGACTGGTAGCCGTCACGATCCCCTGGACGTCAAAATTGGTGCCGCATCCCGAATACGAGATTTCGACCACGTAGCGGCGATTGATTTTTCACGAATGATGTGTGCGAAAAGGCCAATTCGTTTGTGAGATTGGTTCCCCGTGCATAGAACTCGACCGACTTACCCAAGCCCACATCGAACCGATAGGCGAGCGTCGCACTGACCATGTTGTAACCGTCGGTCTTGGTTTCATAGGACGCTATCCGGCTTTGACCAAAGGTGCGGGAATATTCGACGTCCGCAGAGAGCGGCCCCCAATTGCCTTCATAGCGCGCACCAAGTCGTGCAGGTGACATGCGGGGCACATTGTCGTCGAGGCTTTTGATCCTGCTGGCGCGCACATAATCGCCGAAGACAATCACGCGCGATTCCGGCGTGAAGCGATAGCTGATCTGCCCGTCGATCCCAGTAAACTTGGCATCTGCCGCCGTGTAGATCAGATAATGGTGTGGAACGCCCGTCTCGATCTCGGTTTCGATATGGCGCGCAAAGATATAGTCCTCGATATCCTGATAAAACAGCCCAACCTCGAATTCGAGTGGCCCACCCGTCTTCCGCAAAGTGAGGTTGACCGCTTTCGCCGTCTCCATAACGTCCGTCGTCGAAAGAGGGAATTGTGAGGACGCGCGACGCGTTTGCGAAAGGCCTACCTCATAGCTGTTCGTAGCGAGATTATTCCCATAAGCGTAAAGCTCACGAACATTCGGCGCCCGCTGGGTGCGAGCAAGCGAGAGCGCCGCCGAATAGCCATCGCCGATCCGCCAGGTCATCGCCAGTGACGCAGAAAACGGATTATGCTTCGAGAGCGGATTGACGGTGCGATATCCCTCTTCCGCCCTTCTCCTGAAAGAACCCGCGCCATTTCTCGCCTCGAAGGCGTCGATAACGCTTTGGAGCAGTGGCGAGGAGATAACCCAGGGCGTGAAGGGAATGTCCGTGTCGCGCCAGTCCTTGCGCGCGGCGATCTCCACATCGATGGCCCCGAACGAACGTCTCTCGCTCAGGAACACGCCGATACTCTCGGTAACATAGTCCGGCGGGATCTGGAGGAAACCCGCGGTCGAGGTCGGAAGCCCCTTGTGGACATCGTTCTTGTTGATGCCGTTGAAGGTGCCGTGCGTATATTGCGCGCCCAGCGTGCCGGTGAAGCCGAGCAATGGCGCATGCGTCAGTTCAACGCGCGCATCATAAACCTTGTTAGAATATTGCGAGAACAGTGCCGGACCGTCGATCTCGTCATGCTTGTAATCGGTGTAGGAGAGACGCACCCGGGCATGGGCCAGTCCCGGCAGCAGGTCGTCATAGTCGCCGCGGACGTCAACGCGTTCGCTGCGCAGCTTGATGTAGGCCGTATGGTTGTCCGATGAACCGAACGGATCGTCAAACTCGTCATGGGCGGCACAATGAAGATCGGTGCCATGAGTATGGCAAACGCCGTTTATGTGCGAATGGCCGGGCAGACCATATTCGCTGTCCTGCCTTGTATAGGCCGCGCCGATATAGCCCTTGGACGTGATCCAGGACGCGCCGAAGCTGTAGCTCGAACTATCGGCGAAGCTGTCCCTGAGTTCACCGCTGCCGAATGCTTTGGAGACATTATAGTTCTCGCTGCGACGGCGCGAACCTTCGGCGTGAACAGCGAAAGGACCAACGCCTGCCGTCACCCGGCCAACCAGCGTTTTTTCTTCGTCGCCCGTGCCGAAGCGCACTTCGGTTGCGCCGGAAAAGCCGCCTTCCGGCAGTGTCTTTGGCACTTTGCTGTCAATGAGGTTGATCGCGCCGTTCATGGCATTGCCGCCATAACGTGCGGCAGCCGGGCCGCGCAGGACTTCGATGCCATCGAGCAGCAGCGGATCGGTGGTGATGGCATGGTCTGGCGAAACAGATGAAACGTCGAACAGGTTCGCGCCGTCCGACAGGATTTCGATGCGCGGCACGGTTTGGCCACGGATGACCGGACGCGAGGCGCCACCCCCGAAATTGTCGAGATGGACGCCGGGAAGCCCCGCCAGCGTTTCGCCCAGGCCACCTTGTCTACGATGTGCGAGTTCGTCACCCGATAGAACCTGCACGGGTGTTGCGGTCGGCATGTCCGGCGAACTGAGCGAACGCGCGGTAACGACGATCTCTCCCCTCCGGTTGCGTTCCGTTTCTTCACTTTCGCCCGGAGCCACCTGTGCCATCGCGGCGGCAGGGAAAACCATCACGGAGGCCATGGAGAGAAGGCTGATTTTCGATTTGAACTGATTTGCAGATGTGTGATTCATGAAATTTGATCCCCTTGCCGGCCTGATCGATTAGGATACGATATATTGTATCGTCAACAGCGAACGGAGAAGTTCTATTTAACATGAGCCTTCTCACATCGCTGGGGGAACATAGGGCAAGCTTAAGACCGTCTGCAGCGATCTCTCCACGCCAGATATGATCCCGCCTGGCGATGCCCGTCCGGGGACGGCCGCTGCTATCCGGGGATGACCGCCCAACCCTTCAATTGCAGGTTGGCCAGCGTGACCATGGCCGCAAGGTCGATGATTACGTCCTTGGCCACAGCATTCCGCTCGATCTTCTGATTGGCGAGGGCGTAGCTGCATACATGAATGGCGACGCCCGCGCGTTGCAGCTCCTCGATCAGCCGCGTGTTCGGGTTGGCCCGGTGGAACCGCGCCTGATACCCGGCATCGTTCAGGATGGCCGGGGTCGCGGGGCCGTGAATGACGACCACGATGTCACCCGGCGCGGGACGGACACCGGAAGCGCCGAGCAGATTCACGAAGCGCGCAACCCGATCGAGAGCGGGGTTGATCTGCGCGTCGTCGGTTCCGGTGCGCGTGACTTCAAAGGCGACGTGATAGCGGAGCGACGGGTCTGGCATGCTGGCGACGTCGTGCGCTGGCATGATTGCGCCATAGCCGGGGATGACGGGGTGGCTTGCATCCTGTGCCATCGCGCTACCGGGCACCGCCAGCGCGAATGCCAGTCCCATCCCGGCTCGTTTCCAAGGAAATGCCCGCGCGCGGGCCGTGCTCGACTGCATATATGTCTCCTCTCGTAATCATTGGAATGACGGGTGCATCTTTCGGCTCTGTCACGATATGACCAGACGGATGCCATAGGCCACGGCGCCGAGCGCCGCCACGCTCATTACCCAGATCGCGGCGAACCATGCGAGGCGTTTCCAGAGAGCGCCGGGCGCGGCCAAGTCAATGATATCCAGCTTCATCGACTTTCCCCCGGAATACCCAATAGGCCCAGATCGTGTAGCCGAGGATCACCGGCACCAGCACGCCCGCCCCGATCAGCATGAATATCTGGCTGCGTTCGGGCGCGGCGGCTTCCCAGATCGAGACACGGCCCGGAATGACATCAGGCCAGATCGAGATGGCCAGTCCGATCATCGACAGCCCGAACAATAGCAGGATCAGGAAGAAGGGCATCCAGTCCCGTCCCCCTTTCTGCCCAATATTGCGGATCGCACGCCACGCCAGAAAGCCTACGATCGCCACCAGGAGCGGCATCTGGGCGCTCGCCAGCACGCCCGGCCATTCGAACCAGCGCTGATAATATTGCGCTTCGAGGAACGGCGTCGATACGCTGACGAGGCCGATGGCGACAAGCATCGCGGGCAGGAGCCATCGCGCCATGCGGCGGGCCTGTGCCTGTAGCGCACCTTCCGCCTTCCAGATCAGCCAGCCCGCGCCAAGCAGGGCATAGCCGATGAGCAGGCTGAGGCCGGTCAGCAGCGAGAAAGGTGTCAACCATTCCCACCAGCCACCGGCATAGGCGCGTCCCTCGATCGTGATGCCTTGCAGCAGCGCGCCGAGCGTGATGCCCTGCGCCAGCGTGGCGACGATCGAGCCGCCGCAGAAGGCGAAATCCCAGAAACGGCGATGGCCGGGATCGCGCCAGCGAAACTCGAACGCAACGCCGCGAAAGACCAGACCGAGCAGCATCGCCATCAGCGGCGCGTAGAGCGCGGGCAGCACGATCGCATAGGCGAGCGGGAAAGCTGCCATCAGACCGCCGCCGCCGAGCACCAGCCATGTTTCGTTGCCGTCCCACACCGGCGCGATGCTGTTCATCGCCATGTCGCGATCGCGGCCGACTGGAAAGCGAGGAAAGAGGATGCCGATACCAAGATCGAAGCCGTCCATCACGACATAGGCGGCGACGGCGAACGCGATGATGCCCGCCCAGATGATCGTAAGGTCGATCATGGCTGGCCTCCCTCGATCGCGGGGGCGGGCGTGATCCCGGCGGTCCGCACCGGGCCGTGCGTTGGAACGGCCTCTTCATGAGGTTCGGGCGGCTTGTCCATCAGCTTGAGGATGTAGAAGGTGCCAGCCCCGAATACGGCGAAATAAACAACGATGAAGGCTAGAAGCGAGGCCGCCACGGCGGGGGCGTCAAGCGGGGCCGCTGAATCCGCGGTCCGAAGCAAGCCATAGATCGTCCAGGGCTGGCGCCCCACTTCCGTTGTCACCCACCCGGCGATCACGGCGATGAAACCCGAAGGCCCCATCACGATAGCGGCCCGATGCAGCCAGGACCAATCATAGAGTTTGCGGCGCGCGCGGGCGGCCAGACTCCACAGGCCCAGACCCAGCATGCCGAAGCCTATGCCGACCATGATCCGGAAAGCCCAGAATACGGTGCCAACGGGAGGATGCCGATCCTCCGCTATGGTATCGAGCCCCGCCAGTGGCGCGTCCGCATCATGCTTGAGGATGAGCGAAGATGCCTTCGGAATCTCGACGGCATAATCGACGCGCTTTTCCGCGCTGTTGGGAATCCCGAACAGGATCAGTGGCGCGCCGTCGGGGTGGCTTTGATAATGCCCCTCCATGGCCATGACCTTGGCGGGTTGATGTTCGAGCGTGTTGAGGCCGTGCATGTCGCCGGCGAAGATCTGCACCGGCGCGACCAGCGCAGCCATCCACATCGCCATGGAGAACATCTTGCGCGCGCCGGGATTGGCCCGATCGCGCAGCAGATGCCAGGCGCCGACCGCGCCGACCACGAAGGCGGTCGTGAGGTAGGCGGCGATGACGGTATGGACGAGGCGGTAGGGGAAGCTGGGGTTGAAGATGATGGCCGCCCAGCTTGGCCCCGGCAGGAATTGCCCGTTCGCGCCTATCTCATAGCCGGTAGGCGTCTGCATCCAGCTATTGACCGACAAAATCCAGAAGGCGGAAATGAAGGTGCCCAGCGCCACCATGCAGGTCGCGGCGAAGTGGAGCCGAGGCCCCACCTTGTTGATCCCGAACAGCATGACGCCGAGAAAGCCCGCTTCGAGGAAGAAAGCGGTCAGCACTTCATAGGCCATCAGCGGCCCGATGACGGGACCGGCCTTATCCGAGAAAACCGACCAGTTGGTGCCGAACTGGTAGGACATGACGATGCCGGAAACGACGCCCATGGCGAAGGCGATCGCGAAGATCTTCAGCCAATAGCGGTAGAGGTTGGCATAGACGCCCTTGCCGGTCTTGAGCCACAGGGCTTCGAGCACCATAAGGAAGCTCGCCAGCCCGATCGAGAAGGCCGGAAAGATGAAATGAAAGCTCACCGTAAAGGCAAATTGCGCGCGGGCGAGGAATAGCGCGTCGAACGATTCGAACATTTCTATGTCCTTTCGGTGCCCGCTCTAGGAGAGGCGAACGGCTTTGATAGTGGACATACTGCCTCACGCCCCCATGAAGGCACCGGCGCTGCGCCAGAGCATGTAGGCGGCGACGGCGAAGATCAGTATTGCGAAAACCAGCGTCAGCCGCCCGGTTTCCGCGCCGAGACGCCGCGCGAGCCGGGTGCCCGCCAGACTGCCAAACGCGCCGCCGATGATGAACAGGATCGCCAGCGGCCAATCGATAAGACCTGAAAAGGCATAATTCGCAGCGGTAGTCAGGCCGAAGGCGGTCACGGCGACCAGTGATGTGCCGACCGCGAGCAGGATCGGCATGCCCGTGGAGGCGACGAGGCCGGGCACGATCAGGAAGCCGCCGCCTATGCCGAAAAAGCCGGAGAACAGACCGGAACCGAGGCCGTAGCCGAGAACCTTGGGCGCCTTTTCCCTGTTGCATTCCGCGCCGGGATTGCCGGGATTGCCGCGCCCCTTGAGCATCAACGCGCCGACCAGCAGCATGACCAGCGCGAACAGGAACAGCAGCCGGTCGCCGTCGACCATCTTGCCAAAGGTCGAGCCACCCAGCGCGCCGACAATGCCCGCAGCCGCGAACATGCCCCCGCAGCGCCATTTGACATTATGCGCATAGGCATGATTGGCGAGGCCCGTCGCAGCATTGGCCGCGACCGCGAGCGCGCTGGTGCCGATCGCGACATGGGCGCTGGGCACGCCGACCAGATAGACCATCAACGGAACGGCGAGGATCGATCCGCCGCCGCCGACCAGTCCCAGGCTGAATCCGACCAGCGCCCCGGAGGCAATACCGAGCAGATATTGCAGCGGTTCGAGTGTCACCGCACCTGTCCGATCGGGCGCGGATCGGCCAGCCATTCGCGGCCTTTGAGCATCCCGTGCCAGTAGATCGGCGGCAGCATCCGATCCTTGAGGAACCAGGCGAGCCGCGAGGGCCGACGGCCATCAATCAGCCATGTCGGGAAGCTGGGCAGGAGCTTGCCCCCGTAACCGAACTCCGCCAGCACGATCCGCCCGCGCTCAACGGTAAGCGGGCAGGAGCCATAGCCGTCATAGCCCGCCTGCGGCTGTTTGCCGTCCAGGGCGGCGAGGACGTTCACCGCGACCACCGGCGCCTGCTTGCGTGCGGCCGCGGCGGTCTTGGCATTGGTGGTGGCGACGACATCCCCCAGCGCGAACAGGTTGGACCATATCGGATGGCGCAGGGTGGCAGGATCGGCTGCTACGAACCCGCTTTCATCGGCAAGCGGGCTGGACCGGATGAAATCCGGCGCGACCTGCGGCGGGACGACGTGCAGCATGTCGAAGGGCCGTTCGACAACCGTTTTTTCGCCGTCGCCGCCTTGCTCGAAACGGGCGACCCGCGCGGCGCCATCGACCCCGACCAGTTTCGAGCCGGGCCGGAAGTCGATGCCGTAGCGCTCGATATAGGTCATCAGCGCAGGCACATAATCGGCCACCCCGAACAGGGCTGGACCGGCGCTGTGGAACTCGACATCGATCCCTTCGAGCAGGCCGCGCTTCTCCCATTCGTGGCAGGAGAGATACATGGCCTTCTGCGGCGCCCCCGCGCATTTGATCGGCATGGGCGGCTGCGTAAACAGCGCGCGGCCCGGCGCTGCGCTGCGCACCAGCTCGTGCGTGTAGGGCGCGAGATCGTAGCGATAGTTGGAGGTGACGCCGTTGCGGCCGAGCGTTTCGGGGAGGCCGGGAATGGCGTCCCAATCGAGTTTCAGGCCGGGCGCGACGACCAGCGCGCGGTAGGCGACCATCGTTCCGTCGTCGAGCGCCACGCTGCTATTGTCCGGGTGGAAAGCGCTCACCGCCTGCCTGATCCAGTGCGCCTTACGGGGCATGACCTCCCCCATGGTCCGGCGCGTGGTCTGGGGATCGAACACGCCCGCGCCCACCAGCGTCCATCCCGGCTGATAATAATGCACGTCGGACGGCTCGATGATCGCGATCGAAAGATCACCCCGACGCTTGAGCAGGCTGGCGGCGCAAGCGATGCCCGCGCTTCCGCCACCGACGATCACCACGTCATAGGTCGCCGCGCTATTGTCGTTCAATGCCATGGCCGCGTTGTGCAACGCGGTCGAGCGCGCGCCCGATCGGCAGAAGGCCAGCACGGGCTTGGGGAGGCGGTCCAGCGCGGCCCGCATCGCCTGGGCATCGGCAGGGGCGATGTCGGGACTGGCGACCGGCACATGCATGAAGGCCAAGCCTTGCTCCAGCGCCGCATGTCCGAGCGCGGCGGCATCGGGTTGTCCCGGCTCCTCGCCGTCCGGGCGATTGCACAGCACCGAGCGGAACCCGGCCGCTACGATTGCGGGCATGTCCTCCGGTCTGACTTGCGGCGATACCGAGAAATCGGGGGCGATGGGGGTGATCGTTTCCATGAGGATTCCTCCGCTTGTGTCAGCGCTGCGCGGCCCAAAGACGATGAAGCAGCATTCCGGCGAACATCGCGGCCAGGAAGGGCAGAACCGCGAGGGGGGCGAGCGCGAGGTTGGCGATCGCCGGGCCGGGGCAAAGGCCCGCAATTCCCCACCCGACGCCGAACAGCAGCGCACCGACGGCCAGGGGCACATCGATGCGCCGCGTCGAAGGCAGGGCAAAATGGTCGCCGGAGGCGGCGCGGGGAAGGCGAGGTTGCAGGCGCCATGCAATCGCCATCGGCAGCAAGGCTCCTGCCATCACGAACGCCAGCGTCGCATCCCACGTCCCGAACAGGTCGAGGAAGCCGCGCACGCGCGCGGGATCGACCATCCCCGACAGGGCGAGGCCCGCGCCGAAGATCGTTCCGGCCAACAGGGCTATGAACGCGCGCATGTCAAACCCACCCGAAAGCGCGCATCGCCGCCACGGTGGCGAAACCGGCCGCCATGAACAGGCCGGTCGCGACCATGGAGCGCGGCGACAGGCGTGACAGGCCGCAGACGCCATGTCCGCTGGTGCAGCCGCTACCGAGCCGCGTGCCGAACCCGACAAGCAATCCGCCGATTATGAGGACCGGGAGCGAAGAGGGGAAGGTGACGGCGATCGGCCGCGCCGCCGCGATCAAGGCCGCCCCGACCGGCAGGCCGATGATGAAGGCCAATGCAACGGCCCGCGAATCCGAGCCGGTGATGCCGATCGCTTGCGCCGCGAGGCCGCTGACGCCAGCAATCCGGCCGATGCCCAGCAGCATCACGACCCCGGCGAGTCCGATCAGCAGCCCGCCGAGGAAGCCCATGCCGGGCGCCGCATTTGCGAACAGCGCGCTCATAGGGCGTCGAGCGGGATCTTGAGATAGCGTGTCCCGTTATCCTCCGGCTCCGGCATATGGCCGCCGCGCATGTTCACCTGAATCGACGGGAGGATCAGCTTGGGCATGTCGAGCGTCGCATCGCGCGCTTCGCGCATCGCCACGAAGCTATCTTCGTCGACGCCATCATGGACGTGCACGTTTTCGGCCCGTTCCTCTGCCACGGTGGTTTCCCAGCGATAGTTGTCACGGCCCGGCGCCTTGTAGTCGTGGCACAGGAACAGTCGGGTTTCGGCGGGAAGAGTCAGGAGACGGCGGATCGAGCGATAGAGCATCCGCGCGTCGCCTCCGGGAAAATCGGCGCGCGCCGTGCCATAGTCCGGCATGAACAGCGTATCGCCGACGAAAGCCGCATCCTCGATCACATAGGCAAGATCGGCGGGCGTATGACCCGGCACATGCAGCACGGTCGCGCTGAGGTTGCCGATCGAGAACTGGTCCCCGTCCTCGAACAGATGGTCGAACTGCGACCCGTCTCGCGCGAACTCGGTGCCTTCGTTGAACAGCTTCCCGAAAGTCGCTTGCACCGTCAGGATCGCCTTGCCGATGGCAAGTTTCCCGCCCAGCTTCTCTTGCAGATAGGGAGCCGCCGACAAATGATCGGCGTGGGCGTGCGTTTCCAGCAGCCATTCAACCTTCAAATTCTGTTCGCGGACATAGGCGATGATCGCGTCCGCCGATGCAAAAGCGGTGCGGCCAGCAGCAGCATCGTAGTCCAGCACGCTATCGATGATCGCCGCGTGCCGGGTTTCCGGATCGTGGACGACATAGCTGGCGGTGTTGGTGGCTTCGTCGAAGAAGGCCCGGATTTGCGGGACGCCCTTACAGGCTTCGCCGATCTGATGGGCCGCGCGTCGAATCGCTTCGTCCATGGCTCGTTCCTTGGTTTTCATAATTACAGAACTATGTAAGTATGTAATCGCATTGCGTCAAGGCGCATGAGATGCCAAGGATGACACCATGACGACGACGCCCGACGAACCTCTTTCCTCCCTGCGGCTTGGCGATTCTGCGCCCGATTTCGAGGCGAGGACGACCAAGGGGCCGCTGCGCCTGTCCTCGCTGCGCGGGAAATGGGTCGTGTTCTTCTCGCACCCCGCCGATTTCACGCCGGTCTGCACCACCGAATTTGTCGGCCTCGCCAAAGCGCAGGATCGTTTCGAGGAAATGGGCGGTATGCTGCTTGGCCTGTCCGTGGACAGCCTTTATGCTCATCTGGCCTGGCTCAAGGCGATCCGCGATCTATTCGAGGTCGAAATCCGCTTTCCGGTGATCGAAGATCCGTCGATGGCGATCGGGCGTGCTTATGGGATGATCGGGGAGGCGGCGCAGGACAGTTCCGGCGTCCGGGCGACCTATTTCATCGATCCCGATGGCGTGATCCGCGCGATCACCCACTATCCCATGAATGTCGGGCGTTCGGTCGATGAAATGCTGCGGATGCTCGCCGCGCTCCAGGCCGCGCACGCCGGCGACCGGCTCGCGCCCGAAGGGTGGCGCGCCGGTGAACCGCTGTTGCTGCCGCCTTCGGAGGAAACCGATAGCGGTGATTGGTTCTGCCGGAGTGCGCCGTGACCGCTCTCCATGCCGCGCGCGAGCTGGCGGACGCCGCTGCGGAAAAGCTGAAGGCTTACGCGCAACCCCAGCGCCTTATGATCCTCTCGCTTCTGCTGGAGCGTGGCGAGCAGTCCGTTTCGGCGATCGATGAAGCCACCGGCATCGGCCAGCCCGCCCTCAGCCAACAACTTGCCGAACTGCGCCGATCGGGCCTTGTGAGCACGCGCAAGCACGCGCGGCAGGTTTACTACAGCCTTGCCGACAGCGGGACGGAGCTTTGCGTGCGCGGGATCGAGGCCGTATTCGGTGCGGGCGATCTATCCGGTTTGCCGGGCTTGGCCACCGATGAGCGATCCGACCTTGTGCCCGGCGTGGCCCATTTCGCACGCGTTGTCGGCCGCTGAAGCTACCCGCTCAAAGTCCTCGCCGTTGTCGTTACCTTTACGCCCGATGGTTCCTGCGCAACCGCCGTAGCCCTGCTATCGCGATCACGATGATCCCTGCGCCCAAGGGAATAGCGTTTCCCCACAGCGAATATTGTGTCGGATCGGCGGGCGATGGCAAGAATGCATCTAGGCGGCCTGCTTGGTGAGCAGGCAAACGCGCGGCGATGCTCCCGTCTGATCGGATTACAGCCGTCTCGCCCGTCGGCGTCGCTCGGATGATCGGCAGACCTTCTTCGATCGCCCGGAGGCGCGCTTGCGCGAGATGTTGCTGTGGTCCGCCAAATCCGAACCAGGCATCATTGGACGGATTGAACAGAAAGGCCGGGCGATTTTCTGGATCGATCACCGCAGCCGGGAATATGATCTCATAGCAGATCGACACGCCGGCCCTGAGTTTCCGGATGTTCAAGGTCCGCGGGCCAGGCCCGGCAATGAAGTCGGTGTTGCCCGGCACCAGCCGCGACATGCCGAGACGTCCGAGAATGTTTGAAAATGGCAGATATTCGCCGAACGGCACGAGATGGGCCTTGTCATAGCGAACAAGGATGGCGCCGTCCGCATCGAGCACGAAGACACTGTTCGTCAGCCCCTTGTTTTCGGTCGTTCCTATTGCGCCTGTGAAAAGCAGATCTTGGGCACTCAAAGCCGATGTTGCTTGCCGCCTTAGGGCGAGGTCAATGTCCAACGGCTCTGTGATGGCCGCTTCGGGCCAGAAGATCAGTCGAGGTGCGTTGGAAAGCGGAGCCTTGGTCAAGGCCATGTATTTCATAAGCTGAGCGTCGGCTTCGCCGGGCCGCCATTTATCGGACTGGCTGATATTTCCCTGCACGACACTGATCGGGATGGAAGTGTCCGCGACCGTGCCTTTCTGGGGAAAAGCTAACCATGCCGTAATGATGCCGATCGTGGCGATGAGCGGACGCAGGCTGTCGCCGCGCGTGACGGCGGCAATCAGACCGCACAGCAGAATCGTGACGCCTGAGAGACCCAGGCCACCGATCACGGCCGCGCCTTGCGCTACGTGAGGTGCATCAAGCCAGATCGACGCTAGCGGGTTCCAGGGGAATCCGGTCAGCACGATTCCGCGCAGCCATTCTGCAATCATGAAGCCCGCCGACGCATGCACCGCGAAGCTGATCCCCGATGCTTTGCGCGTCACCGCATGGGCAAGGCCAAGCGCAAGCGCCCAATAAAGTGCGGTATAGGCGGAAAGGAGAGCGACCGCGATCCATCCTAGCCAGGGCGGCATCGCATCCTGAAAGGAAAAGGCGTGCGCCAGCCAAAACAGGCTCGCGATGCCGACGCCGACGCCGAACCACCAGCTCGCCGCGAGTGCAAGGCGCATCGTGCAGAAGGCGCTGGTCGTCCGTAGAAGCAGCACAAGGGACGCGACCGTGGCGGGCCAGAAACCAAATGGCGCAAAGCCCGTCGCTGCGACCGCACCGAGAGATATGAGGCCGACGCGCCGGGAAATTAATGCATCAACCCGTCCTATGATGCTCCGAATAAAAGCGGTCCTGGTCGATTGAGCGGATGCTGGCGCCGTTTCTGCCGAAGTCTCGGATTGCAAGCGTCCGCCCATGGACGAATTTGCAACCGGCAAGCTTAAGGCCGCCTTAGGCGCGTGTCTCCTAACGCCAGGATGCTGTATAGGACGACGCGGCAAGGCTTAAGATTGACGTAAGATTATAGGTTGAGGGGCATCGTTGCACGGGCGAGCCAAGAGACAGCGCAGGCGGGCTAGTGAAGCATCGAGTAAAATTGACCCGCCGAGAATTGATCCAGCTATCCGGTGTCGTAACGTTGGGCTTCGGAGTGAGCTTCATCCTCAGAAAGATGGCGCCTCTCGGTCGCGACGTATCGGGCAGCGATGTAGCGCAATCGCTTCTCCGCGATCAGGGCGCGCCGCGTGAAGGGCCACCCGAGGCGGACGTCACCGTCGCGGTCTTTACGGACTATCAGTGTCCTGCGTGCAAGATGGCCGAACCTCAATTTCGAATGGCGTTTGAAGAAGATCGCAATGTGGCGGTTATCTATAAAGACTGGCCGATTTTCGGACCTGTGTCGCAGCGCGCGGCACGAATTGCGCTCGCTGCTGATCGGCAGTCGATCTATCCGCAGGTTCATCATGCCTTGATGAGCGAACGCCGGGTGCTGGAGCCGGCGGTCCTGCGCGAAGTGGTCGAACGCGCGGGTGGCCAATGGGATCGGATCGAGCAGGATTTGAAGGACCATGCTCGCGAGATAGATGCGATGATGGCACAAACTGCGAAGGAGGCATTTGCGCTTGGCATTGCGGGAACGCCTGCATTCCTGATCGGCCCATCGCTGATTGAGGGAGCCTTGGACCGACAGGAATTTCTTCGTGCGTTTCGTGCCGCCCGAAAGTCCGCTTGATACCACTTTGTCGATGGCCATTGTGTCCGATAATTATGATTCTCGGACACAAGCTTGACGGTCGAGGAAGGGCGTTTTACCCTCCCTAAATGGCCTCTGAAGCGCCCGACCCCGACAGCACGCTGCCCGCGACGATCGCGCAACCGGCGCTCCCCGACATCCTGCGCGCCGAGGTCGAGCGCGCGGCCACCTATGCGAAGGCGTCGCGGTCGGCGGCAACGCAGCGCGCCTATGCTGCGGATTGGAAGATCTTCACCGCCTGGTGCGACGTTCGTGGATTAGAAAGCCTGCCCGCGACGCCCGCCGCAGTCGCGACCTTTCTCGCCTCCGAAGCCGATCGCGGTATCAAGGCCAACACGATCGGCCGTCGGCTCGCTGCAATCGGCTACCATCATCGGCAGGCCGGTATCGATCCACCGCAGGAGCGATCGGGTGCCGGCGCCATGTTCGAAGTGCTCGCCGGCATCCGTAATAGTCTGGGCACCCGCAAGGAGCGCAAGGCACCTGCCGATGCTGACGCGCTGAGCATGATGCTGGCGACGATCGAAGGCGACGACCTGCGCGCGCTGCGCGATCGCGCAGTGCTGGCGATCGGCATGGCGGCGGCGCTGCGCCGCTCCGAGCTGGTGGCGCTCTGGATCGACGATGTTGCATTACCGGCCGAGGGCCTGCGCGTGCTGATCGGACGGTCCAAAACGGATCAAACGGGCGAAGGCGCGGTAATTGCCATTCCCGAAGGTCGGCGCATCCGCCCCAAGGCGCTGCTGCTGGCGTGGATCAACGCCGCCATCGAGGCGGCGCGCGAATTGAACAATCCGCTCATCACCTTCGACGAGGGGCCGCTGTTTCGCCGGTTGACGCGCGGGGGTGCTTTGACCGCCGATCCTATGTCAGATCGGGCGGTCGCCCGTCTGGTCCAGCGCTGCGCGGCGGACGCCGGATTCGATCCTGTCGACTATGCCGGGCATTCGCTGCGTTCAGGCTTTCTCACCGAGGCGGCGCGGCAGGGCGCGAGCATCTTCAAGATGCGCGACGTCAGCCGTCATAAGTCCGTGCAGGTTCTTTCCGACTATGTGCGCGACTTCGAGATGTTCCGCGACCATGCCGGTGAGAAATTCTTGTAATGCCAATCGTGGATACCAAGAGCTTCAATGTCGGCATAACTGCTAGGTTGGGCTACCGGCTTTGGTCGATGCGGCGATATTCCGCGGGTGGCGACGGCCGTTTGTCATCGACAACCTTGCTTAGCACCTTCTGGACGAAATAGGCGTCGCTACCGGGAGCACTTTCCTTGCCGGCGCCCCGCTGCATCGCGGCCTCCGATCCAGTCCGCAGCCGAACAGGTTCAAAGGACTTCCCTTCGGCCAGCGCTCCGGCGATGCGCTCGCGGGCATTACGGATTATCTGATCCCTCAGTTCGGGTTTGTCGTGGAGCGCGTTGTTCAACACGGCCTCCATGAAGCGGAAATTGCTGTCGGCGGCTCGTTTGTTGGCTTCGCCACCCGGTTCCGGCTGCTTTTTCCGCGCCATGGCTACTTCTCCTGCCAGCGTCACCACCTAGCGATTGCGTTGCCGTTCTGGCGGTCGATGTTCGCGTTGCGGCGCCGGCGTCGGAGATCGTTGACGAGACGCCGCCGTGCGCCGCGCAGCCGGTTGTTCGGCTTCGCGTTCCGGGCCGCCCCGGACACGGGCGGGTTTGATATCCCGCCCCTGTCCGAGCTGATCGGCAATCTGTTCGCGCGCGATCCGCATGACCCGATCAGCGGTTTCCGGTGAAGTTTCGAGAGCGCGTCGGACTACAATGTCCATTGCGCGAAGCTGGCTCTGGGCGGCGCGCTCATTGCGGCGGGTCCGGTCGGCAACCCCGTTGGCCCTCTCCCGCTCCTCGCTGTTCCAGGGCGGCGTTCCCGGCTTGCGATCCGAATCTGGCGCATGGAGGCGTTTCTGATCGCTCAGATCACGCACCAGACCCGGATCGCGATCGCCGCGCTCGACATACCAGCGACCGACAAGCGCCATGTCATAATAATGATTGTCGGCGATCGCCGAGGCAATTTCCGCATGAGCACGGGATTTACCCGCAAAGCTGTCCATCGCGGTCATCGCTCGATCGACGCTTTGGGCGCCGCGCGTCCGGCTGTTGCTGTCATCCGCATACGTCCATGCCCAATCGGCCGAGGCGTAGGCTCTGTTCGCGGCCCGTGCTTCGGTAGGGTCTAATCCTGCCCGAAGCATGGTCACGCTAATCGCCCGATCGAGCGCTTCGGCCGTTGGCCGCCTATAGCCGTCAACCGGCGTCGGGAGGGATCGTGTCGGCGAGGAAGGGGGTATGTCCTGGGGCCGCGCCCTGTCGCGGGGCTGTGCTTCCCGGCTTGGTGCGGTATCTGTGTCCTGCGTCGGTTCAACGGGTGCTTCCCGCGCTTGTTGCCGCTCAGAAACCGGCGCGATGCTATTACGCGCCTTGTCATTCCTTATGCGGTCCAGCTCCTGTAAATCCCGGTCTGTCGGTTTATACCCCCGCACAGCTATCCCGCGCTCTGCCGCTTCGAACCACACCGCGCGGCGAAAAGTCTCGCTGCCCGCAACCTGAACCCGGTCCCAGCCTCGATGTTCGGCGACGGTGACGAGATCCTTGGCGACCTCACGGCTGTCATTATCGGTGACGAGCCGGTTGCCCCGGTCCTGAAAGGCGGGCTTGTCGGCTGTCGGCGTGCTGAAATAGGCGGGATCGCCCGTCCAGCGCGAAGGCTGGGTATAGTAGCGGCGCTGCACCGCTTCCGGCATATCACCGGCATTGAAGGAAGGATCGCGCGTTCGTTCGGCCCCGCTGCGCAGTTCGAGATTCGTGGCCGCGCGATCCCCTTTTTCCTCCTGCTGGGGTCGCTGACTATCTGGATCGCGGCGAAATACGCGGGTCAAGTCGGCCCAGATGCTATTTCGGCCGCCGTGTTGCTGTTCGCTCATCTTGCCGTCTCCTTCAGGCCGGCTCGCGCTGATCGGTTGCGCGTGCTATCATCTGTTCAACAAAGGCCCTGGCCTCGCCCTCGCTGGCACCTCTCTTCGGCACTTCGATATCGTCAAGCACCAGCGCGTTAGCGGGAATGACGACGTTCCCGCTAATCTCCGCGTCGGTCATCTCTCTATCTGGTATTTGGCCGGTATCCGCCTCGCCCGGCACATCGTTCGGAATTGGCGCAACGACCTTTTCTTTCTCATCCGCCGCGTTCGCCAGCGGCGGACCCGACGGAGCGGGGCGAGGAGCAGCCGGGCGAGCGTGAGCGGGCAACGGGTGCGCCTCGATTTCGGGCGGGCGCATTAGTCGGCGCTTAAGAACGGGCATCCGATAGTAGAACAGCTTTTTTGCCCGGATTGGCGGGATGCCAGCGCGCAGCACCAGCATGTCCTTGCGCGACATCTGCATCAATTCCTGCGGCATCAGTAGGGCGCGGCGCTGATCGCTTTCCGTGGTGCTGCGATTGGCGAGCAGGCCGTGTATCGTCAGGCTCTTTGATTTCGCCTTGAAGCTGTAGAAGCCCAATCGTTCCGATAGCTCCTTTGCCACGTCCAGCTCCTTGGGGGTGAAGGCGACTTCCACCCCGCAATTCGTTACGATCGACCGGGCGACCTGATCGCCATAGAGCGCGCGCAATTGGGACTGGCCCTGGATCACCGGCAGCAGACGGAACCCATAGCCCGCTATGAAGGAGAAACTGTTGGCGATCGTCATCGCGCGCCCGAGCTGCACAAACTCATCCAGCAAAGCGAGAACCTGCACTTTGAGCGTGCTGTCATCTTCGGGCAGCGTGCGGGTGTTGAGGTCGACAAGCTGTTGCAGCAGCAGATTATAAACCGGCGCCACACGCTCCATATTGTCGGGCGACACGCCGAGATAAAGCGACATTCGGCGACGACGCAGATCGCGCATATCGAAATCGCTCATTGAGGTCGCAGCGTCGACATAGGGGTTAAGCCATAGGCTGAGCTTCGAGGTTATGGTCTGCCGGACGCTGGAGAATGTGTTGTCCGACCCCGCCGTGAAATCAGCGATGGCATTGATGCAGGGCGTGGAGAGCCGGACCCCGGCCGTGGCCGCTTCCTCCACCAGCTTCGGCAGCGTCGTTTTCGGATCGCCCTGTGTCATCAGGCGGTAGATTTCGCCGATCGTGAATGGCCGATGCGGCATGGCGGCAATGTAGGCCCCTGTGCCAATGAAGCCGGTGCGGGCCGATTCCGCCCAGAACGGATCGCCTCTTTCCGGGCTGGGGAACAGCATCAGGGCAATCTTCTGCAATTCGTCGATAACTGCGACCTGATCGTCCCGATCTATATAGGCGAGTGGATTATAGCGCGACGTCCGCCCATCGGTGGTGAGCGGGTCGAACAGCCAGACTTCTTGCCCGCCTGCCTTGCGAAATCCTGCCGTCCGTTGCCAATTCTCGCGCTTCACATCGAGCACGACGACCGAATCCGGCCAATTCAGCAGGTTGGGAATGACGATGCCGACGCCCTTGCCCGACCGGGTTGGCGCTTCGAGAAGGACATGCTCGCTTCCTCCGAAGGTCAGGAAACGTCCGCCTTTGCGGCCGAGGATGATTCCGCGTTCGGCGCGTAGATCCTCGCCTGTGATTTCGCTCTCGCGGGCAAAGCGGGCCGCGCCATGGAGCGGCCGACGCTGCCGCAGGACGATCAGCCCGCCGACAGCACCGATCAGGCCCGCGACGCTGTAGCCTCGTAGCAACCAGCTCCGCAGCGCGGGATCGTCCCTGTAATACCAGAGCCAGGACGGGAGCACCGTGAGATCGATACCCGTGCGAAGCTGTTTCAGGCCCGCCAGTGCGACGACCAGCGCGATCGCCGTGGCGACGAGGACCGCGGCGAAGGCTCCGCCGCCAAACAGCAGCGCCCTACGCGCGGGCATCGATCCCGTCTCCCTGCGGCGCGAAGTGAACTTCCTCGACGCCGAACCGGCCCGCGTCCTTCCGGGTCTGGACAATGACGTCGACCAGCATTCGGAGCAGCCCGCGAATATCATCGCGCGCAAGATCGCGGCCGCCTTCCGATTCCTTGACGAGCAAGGTGAGCTGTTCAATCGCGCCGGCGGCCGACCCGGCATGGACGGTCGTGATCGAGCCGGGATGCCCGGAATTGACGTTCCGCAAATAGAAGAACGCGGTGCCGTCGCGCAGCTCCTGAAGGAGCACGCGATCGGGCCGCATCCGCAGGGCACTTTCCAGAAGCTGCTTGGGGCCGACCTTGGCAAGACCTTGCCCGTCATTGGCATAGACGAGGTGGACAGTATTGCGGTGTGGCACGACCAGTTCGCGCGTGTCCTCGATCGTGACTAGGCGCTCGCCATCGGGAATGAGTTGGACGAGCGCTTTGGCAAAGGTCGTTTTACCGGAGCCGGTCGCCCCGCTCACCAGGATATTCTTGCGCGACTGGACCGCGAGGCGGAAGAAGGCAGGCCAATCACCGGCATCGCGCAGCGCCAGCAACCGACGGTCCGCCTCCGATATGCCCTTGCCGCCAACGCGAGTCAGGGAAAACAACCCGCTATCGGCCAGATCGTCAATGCCAAGCGTGACCTGCGACGGCTTGCGGATTGTGAAGGAAGGCGTGTCGGCGGGCGCTACGGGTGGAATGACAATCTGGCAGCGCTCGCCACCCGGCAGGACGGTCGAGCAGATCGGCGAGGACGGCAAGATATCCTGGCGTGTATGTGCAGCAGCGGCGGTCGCAAGGGTCGTAAGCCACCCCGGCGTCAGCGCGGGGACGTCAAGCCAACGCCACCCCTGCCGGTCCTCGATACCGACCTCGCCGGGACGGTTGATGACCAGCTCCGTCACATCGGCCGGTGCGAGCAGCGGCGCGATCGGCTCCAGATAGTGCCGCAAGACCGAAATATCCGCTGTCATGGTGTCCGCCGAAGCTGAAGGCCATAGACATCAGCGAAGTTGAAATCCTTCGCGACGAAGATTGCCACTTCCTCGCCCTGGTTCTTTTTCAAGACCGGCCTGATCTGCATATTGTGCTGAAGCGCGATGCCAGCGGCGTCCGAAGGGACGCGCACGGTATTGTCCGCCTGATCGGCACCGGCGATTCTCTGTCCGGCAATATAGGCGGCATCATCGACCAGCGACATGAGCAATGCGCCGCCGAAGCGTGCCCAGAAGAACGTATCGACAGCTCCGGCTAATCCGGCGCGGCCAAGCGCGTCCGCTCCGGGCGAAGCCAGATCGATGCGAACACCTTGTGGCGTGACGGCGCGGGTCCACAGCACGAAAAGCCTGTTCTGGCCCTGCTGAAGCCCGCCGCGATATTCGCCGAGGATCTTGGTGCCCTTTTCCATAAGGACGACGCGACCATTTTCCGAGAACACATCGCGCGGAATGATGCACGAGACATAGCCCGGCTGTGCCGAGTTCATCGCGGTTTCGAGAATGCAGGGGATAAGCGTCCCGGCGGTGATAAGGAAATTCCGGTTCGGAAGCATCGAAGCGCGCGACTCTCCGATTGCCGACGACTGGCGCAGAAGATCGAGGGCATTGGGTGCCCGCCCCTCCCCATCAGTGCTGTTGTTCGCGCCTATGCTCGCCGGCATTGCAGTCGGGGCACCCGCTGCTTCTCCGGCCGTGGGCGTAGCCCATTGCCTGCCGCCATAGGCCACCAGCGTAGAGCGTCGGGCATTGTCGGCAAGGGTCGCGGCAGGATCGCGCGGCCCTTCCCCGGTCGCGCTCTGCGGTGGTGCTGAGGGGTCAATCGCCGGAACAGCCTGGCCTTCGGGGGGCGCCACCAATTGCGGGGGCGGCTGTATGCCGGTTCCGGTTACTCGCGGCGGCTCGTAGGCCACTACCTGACGGGCCTTGCTATCGGGTCGATCGGCATTGGCGTTGCGCGTCATCAGCGCACTTTCGCCATTGTTCCTGCTTGTGCCTGAGTTGACCCAGATGATGCCGATGACCATCGCCACGCCCGCGAGCACAAGGGCGCCGGTGCGCTTCGCAGGCGATATGGCGGTTACGGGCGTGATGCCACGATCGATCTCGGCCGCTTCGGGCGTCGGGTCGAGAATGCGGTCGCTGGGGGGTGTTTCCGGGGACTGCGATGCCATCAGTCGTTCCTCCGCTGCATGGTCCGGTCGACATGCGACGAGCCGGTATTGGTCCCGTAATCGACGCCCCATTGCGGCGGCGCCTGATTGTAGATGCACAGCACTTCGCGGCCGCGGCGTAACCGGAGCTGTTCGGCGACGGCGTGGACCACCACGAACTCATCGCGCACATCGAACGGGACGAGTGTTTCGCTGCCATCCGGCCTGACGAGGTAAATGGCGGGAATCTCCCGGTTCGCCGGGAAGCGAAGCACCGTGAACTGCCCATTGTCCGAAACTTCGGAAGGTTGGAGCGCGGTCGATCCCTGGACCTTGTAGGCCAGATTGCGCGGCCCCTCGATCACACCGCGATCGAGCGCGCCTTTGATCGCAGCGGCTTCGACGGCCGCAAGGCGCACGGCATCCTGCGTCGCCGCGAGACGGGCGGCGCGCTCCCGCTCATCCTCCGGATAGCGGAACCGGACCTGAAAGAAGGTGTTCGGCGATCCGGCCGTAATCGGGCCGCTTCTCGCGCTTAGCTCGAATGTGTAGTTGCGCAGCGTTCCCCCGCGCGACGTTGTGACGATCAGATTGGTGGCGCCGGCACGTTCGCGGGGCTTGAGAAACAATATATGCCCCGCCACCGCGACTTCCCAAGATACGGTGTCGCCGAGCGCCACATGCTCGATCGTTTCATCCGGCCCCAGCAGGATTTGCGTGGCCGTTCGGAAAGTGCCGACGATTCTATAGACCTCCCGCTCGTTGTAATCGACCCAACGCACGCGCGGGTCAGCCGGATCGGGTCGGGGCGTTTCGGCGGCCATCGCCGTCCCGCTCGCCAAGAGCGCCAGAATGAAGGCTGTCGTCCGGCCGATCATTGCGCCACCTCCGGATCGGCCCTGTAGGTGAGCACCTGAAAGCCCAAGGGGTTGCGATAGCGGTCCCCTTCTTCCATCGGGGCATTCGTGTAGGCAAAGCTGACTGTCGCGATCCAGTCGCTCGATGTCTCTTCGGCATCGACCCGAACAATGCGCGTGAAGCGGACATTGGCGACTTTGGAGTTGATGAAGGCGATGTTGCGCACGCGCGCGTCAACGACCGTGTTCGCGCCCCACTGATTGCGCGGGCTTTGCGGATTGGAGGGGCTGGCGGCTGCCTGCCAACGCTTCTGTTCCGAAGGATTCGAGAGAATGGCGACCTGTCGAAAATTCTCTTCTGCCGCCGATGCAAGCCAGCTTTCGCGCGTCCGAACATATAGCGCGAGGAAATATTTCGTGACGGCTTCATCATAGCCGATCGGTTTTGCGCCGGTGATGGCGGTCTGGACGTCCACCGCGCCGGTGGTCTGATTAACGCGGATGACGAACGGCTCCACCGTCTTAAGCGGGGCGAGCGCCGCGACCGCCAGCACCGCCGCACAGGCGACGATGCCCGCGATTCCGGCGATAATCCATGCGAGGCGGCGCGATCGAATTGCGTCGCGCACGCGATCCTGGTCCCAGCTCCGGGCTTCCTGAAAATAGGCCCGCAGCCCTTCAGCTTCGACGCCTTCAGCCATTATCCTCGCCCTCCGCAGGGGCGCAGCGAGGCAAGACGCGCCTTTTCATCGGTATCACGCGACGCGCCGGTCGCGGGTGGCGGGGGCGGTGCTTCATCGACGGCGCCGGGCGAGTTTGGGCGCTCTCCCCCCGGAAGCACGGTCCCATATATATTGACGTCGCGCAGGTGCTTGCCATCGCAGGTTGCGAGCTTTGGCGGGTTGGTCGATGCGCATCCGGTTGCCCCCAGCAGCGCGATCGCGGGCACGACGCCCAACGCTCCTCTCCCGAACCAATTCATCCCGCTTTCTCCTTTCATCTGGCGCGCAACGATCCGCCGCTCGCGATTCTGCCCCGGCCCAACATCCGACTTGCTCCACCGCCCACAGCGCGGCCCGCACGGGCCGCCTGGCCGATTCCTGCGGCCGTGTTGCCCGCGAAGTCCCCGACGCCGAGCGCGGCCCCCATGGCGATCCCCGATGCGATCGTCGGCGCCAGCAGGAAGAAGATGGTTCCCAGAATGAGATAGGCCGCGAAAAGGGCCGCTCCGACCGTCACATCGACTATTCCCTGCGACTGCGAGAGCGCGGTTTCGCCGAGATCCGTGATGAGTGAAGTGATCGCGATGATGACGCCCATCAGGACCAGATAGTTGAACGCCTGGCTGAGCCAGCCATAGAACATCCGGCGCGTGGCCTCGAACAACGCGAGCGCGATGAACAGCGGTCCCAAAGCGATGATGATCGCCAGCGCCACCTTGGCAAAGACGGTCACGGCGAAGCCAATCGCAGCGGACAGGCCCGCCAGCACGTTCAGGGCCAGCGCGACCAGATAGAGGACGAGCTTCCAAGGATTGATGTCATAGTAAGTCGCCGCTTCCTCCCTGATCCGGAGGATCAGCGCGTCGGCCTGCGCATAATAGTCGTCAAACGCCGCGCCTACGCTGTCGATCGTCTTGCCTGCGAGCGCCTGGGCGATGGCGTCGGGCATCGAATGGAACAGCGGTTGGGTAATCCATTCCGAATAGGCGACGGTCGTTGCGGCCAGATAGAGAATGCAGAGCTTCACCATCCGATAGAACAATTCGCTCCACGGCTCCGAAATAACGCCACGCATCACCGCATAGCCATAAAGAACGATGTAGATGGTGAGGCCGACCGCCAACGGCCCACGGATGACGTCGACCATATTGGTCAGCCGTTCGTTGAGGAACAGGTCGAGCTTCCCGTCGATATTATCGTAGATGCTTTCAAACAGGTGGCTCGCCATTCACTCGCCCCCTATTGTCCGAGCGAACCGCGCGCCTTGCGCAAGATGTCGACATCCGCCGCGTTCGCGCACTCCTGCGGCACATTATGGGTTCCGTCGGCGCACGCCTTCAGCACAGCGGCCAATTCGTCTGGGTGACGCTCGAAATGGTTCTTGCCGCGCGGCTCCGGCGAGCAGGCGGCCGCGGCCAGAGCAAGCGCGACGGTGGTGAGGGGCAAGAAGGCGCGCATCACGGCTTGCTGAGACTTTCATAGGCTTGCGACAGAATGCGTTCCGATTCCTGCTGCGCGCGAAGCCGTTCGCCGGCGGCCTGGCGCATCGCCACCGCCTGCAATTGCATGGCGTCATTCTGGATATGCGCGTTTTCCACCCCGATCCGGGCCTGGATATCGAGCACGTCCTTGGCGTCGGTTGCGCCGTCGAGCGCGCCCCGCAATTCCTCCAGTCCATCCGTGCGCTTCCGCGTCACGTCATAGGCTGATTCGGCGAGCGCCGCGTCCCTTGCCGCGTCGTTGCCCATGGTATCGAGCCGGCCGCGCGCATCGAAGGATGCTTCCGGCGTGCCAGCCGCGAGCGTCGGCAAGTTGACGCGCCCGGCATTGCGGATCGTCGTCGCTCGATTGCCGATGGCGCCCAGCCCGTCAGGCCCCTCGTTCATCAACACGGCGATGTCCCGTGCTTCGGGGGGAAGCCACCGGCGCACGGCGTCTTGACTCAGCGATGTCGCAATGCCGTTCACATCGGTCACTTTGTTGAGGCTTCCGAACAGCGCCTGCGCCTCGCTGATTTGCTGCTTGCCCTGTTCGATCATCGAAAGCGTGTTTTTCACGGTGGCAAGCGCCTGAGCGAAGCCGCTTTGGTCATAGACCGGAATGCCCTGTGCGGCCGCAGGGGTCGCCGCCATGGCCGCGAGCACGCCGGCCGCCATCAATGGTTTGCGCATGATCGTCATCCTTTTGAGACTTTGGGCGAGCGCCGCCGCTGGTGAAAAATGGGAAGCCAGATCGCCGGATCGTCGCCGACTTCGGCACGGATGGCATCGAGAAGGGCGACCGTCTCCGCCGTGCCCGAGAGCACGGCCAATTCATCGTCGAGACCGCCAAGGTCGAGTTCGACAACGATGGAATCGTGCCCCTGCTTGACGAGGAACCGCCGCTGTTCCGGAATCAACTCGTGGCGGATCAGGTCATATTCCTTCCGCGTCAGACCGAGGCCCTTGATATAGTCGTCGGGATTGCCGTTTGGGTTGGGCAGGATGATCTTCGTCGCCATCTGCTCGATGATGCTGTGGGCGATCGGCGATTTGAGCGTGTCGGCCGGACTCTGTGTGCCGAATACGAAGAAGGCATTGAGCTTGCGGTAGGTTTTCAGGCCATCCTGCGCAAACTCCTGAAATCCCACGTCCTCCAGCGGCCGCCACACCTCATCAATGTCGAGCACAAGCGGTTGACCAGTCAGCAACGCATCGATCCGGTGGAACAGGTAGAGCATCACCGGCGACCGGATTTCAGGATTTTCGAGGAAATCCGTCATGTCGAAGCCGATGAAGCGCGCATCGAGACTGAGCGCGTCCTTCTCATTGTCGAACACCCATCCCAGCGCCCCGCCCTGGCACCATTTTTCAAGGCGCGCGCCGATGCCTTCGGCGTCACGCTGTCCGAGAAGCTGGCGCAGCGCACCGAACGAGCGCTGATCGGCAGGCAGGCGGGAGAGCGACACCAGACCGTCGCTGATCCGGCGCTCCTCGGTTACGTTGAGCGTGCCGTTGCGCGGCGTGACGAGCTGGCGGATCAGCTTTTCCAGAAACACGAGATTGCGCGGGCTATCGTCGAGGCCCTTGAGCGGCGCGAAGCCGGTTGGTTCACCGTTGCGCAGAGTCAGATAGGTGCCGCCGCTGGCACGGACATAGATTTCCGCGCCGCGATCCTTGTCGATGAATATCTGTTGCGCGCCTGTCTTTTCGAGCTGCGCCATAAGGAAGTTCTGCACCACCGTCTTGCCGGTGCCGGTCGGGCCGATAATCAGCGTGTGGCCGATGTCGGCGCGGTGGAAGTTGAAATAATAGGGCGATTGCGCGGCCGTCTTGAGCAGCGCCACCGCCTGCCCCCAATGGTTCCCGCTAGCCTTGCCGCTTGGATAGGTGTGGAACGGCGACAGCGCCGCGAAATTGCGCGATGTGATCGCAGCAGGCCGCGAGCGCCATGCGAAGTTGCCGGGGAGCTGCGACCAGAAGGCAGCTTCCAGCGCCGGTCCTTCGCGGGCTGAGACGAGGCCCGCATCGGCCAGCGCTGCGCGCGCACCGGAAAGATTATCGTTCAGGCGCCGGATGCTGTCGCCGAACACCGCCAGCGAAAAATGATGCTCGCCCAGCACGAAGCGATTGCTTTGCAGATCATCGGCGGCTGCGATCAGATCTTCGGCTTGGCTGGACGCGGCATCTTCGGTCGATGCCATCTGGTTTTGTCGGCGCCGCAAACGCTCCGCAGCCCGCGCCTTGCCCATGAACGCGAAGGATTGGGACACGACGAGCGGGAAATCCGCGCTCAGCAGCGCGTTCAACTGGCCAGGACGGGTTGCTGCCGGATATTCCCGAATGCCGAACATGCCGATGTAGCGGCTGCGATCATGGGCGCGGACCTCGATCGTCTCGCGACCGAAGATCAGCCGTTCGCCATAGAGCGCGCCGCCTAGATGACCGCGCACCAGGGGCACGCGCCGATGCGTCCCCATCATCACCATTTCCAGAACCTCCATCGGCTCTGAAAACATGATGCCGCCATGTTCATAGGTGCCGAGACGGCGGGGGGCACAGCGCCCCAGCAACTTTACCGTATCGCGGGCCTTCTCCTCGAAGCGGAGCAGTTCGTCCGCGTCGATTTCCTCATCTTCACGCCGGGCTTGCGATATCCGCTTGAGAAGCACGGCCGTTCGATCCGCCGATCCAGCGGCAGGGCGCATCACAAGGGTCAGATAGATTTCATTGACGAACATCCGCCGCGCCGTGACCCGCTCGCGATAGCGGGCATCGAGCGCTGCGGCGAAGGCAGACCGGAAACGACCTTCGGGATAATCGGCGACATCATGGCGGACGATATGCGTCCAGAGCGCAAGGCGATCATCGGCGATGTTGCGCAACACGCCGTTCAGCTTTTCATGCCAGTCGTTGAGATCGGCGGGATCAGCCGTCTCGAACGACAGGCCGTCTAGCCGGAACATGGTCATCAGGTCGCGGTTTTCGAGCGCGACGACATGCGGATCTACATGCCGGACATAGGGCAGATAGCGGCCCGGCTCGGTTTCGTTTCGCAGGACGCGCCACGGCGTCCGCTCCGCTACCCCTCCCCTAGCCATGATGGAACCCCCGGCGCTTGAGGCCCGCGACGGGCAGCGGCGAATAGGAGCTTCCGCCCCACCATATCCGATTACGGCAACGCGCCTTGGTGCGGGTCCAGAGCATGAGCAGCCGGAAGGCATTGGCATCGTGGCGCACGACAAGCCGCGCGACTGCGAAGGCGGCACCGCCGAACGCGAGCGCATAGAGGGGATTGCCCGTGATGATGAGCGTCACGCAGGCGGCGAGCGCGATCGGCAGCGATGCCTCGATCGGCACGCCCAACCACATCGTCGGCCGCGTGACGGCGAGGAACAGGATTTCCTCTCGCAACCTTTCCTGATCGCTGGACGGGTTAGCCGCGCGCACGGGATCAGCCCCCCGTAATCGTATCGACTATCCACTCCGCGCTGAACACGATGAATATGCCGACAATGACGGTAACGAGAAGAGGCAGGCTGGCGCGGCCCGTGAAGAACATGAAGCCGACGATCACGACCGCAATGACCGAAATGGTCTTGGCAAACGTGCCAGTCAGCCAGGAAAGGATGTTCTGCGCCATTGACGTGATGCCGTCAGCCGCCTGCGCATAGGCGGGATCGGTCATCACCATGCTCACCGCAGCGGCAAGCACGAGCAAGCCAAAGCATCGTTTGATCGCCGGGAGATTGACCGGCAGCGGACGGGCGACGCGCGGGAAGGTCATTGCATCATTTCTCCTTGAAGCTCCTCGGCTTCCTTGGGGCGGCCGAAGATGAGCGCTGGCGCGGCGGGCCGCGCGAACACGTCCCATGCGGGTGCGGCTTGAACGACCTGGGCAGGCGCCGGGGATAGCGCTGGCGCGAGCGCGGGAGAGCGCCCCTCCCCTCTCGCAGCCGCTGGCGGCGGGGCCGGTGTCGCCGTGCCAAGTCCACGCGTGACAATCGCGGCCGAGCGGTAAACGCGCGCCACATAGCCGTTGGCAAATCCCCGGCGCGGCTTCCCGGTATTATAAAGCGAAAGCGCGATCCCCATTGCTTCCGGCCCACTCGCGCCCCCGCGCGCGGCGGTGCTGTAATTCAGGCTGATAACGCGCGCGGCCGCTGCGAGATTTCGGCAAGGATCGAATGTGTCCTCGACGCTCAGGCCGAGCCATCCAAGATTGTTACTGTTGATCTGACCAAGACCCAGATCGACGCTGTAGCCTGCGGCGATATAGCTCCGGGCTAGTGCCGCGGCGTCGGCCGCGCTGGTGGCAGGCCGCAGCTTGGGGCCGCCATTGACGTTGATCGCCAGCGTATCGAGTTCGCTTTCCGCATGAGCAATCGCGAGGATCGTCGCCGGGGCCACCGACGGGGCGCATTGCCGCGCAAGATCGAGGGCTATGGCGAGCGAAACGATCATTGCGAGCCGACCTCGCCCATCGCTTCGCTTGATGCCGCTTGCTCGATGCCGGCGAGCGAATAGGTTACGATCCGCCCGTCGGAATAGGTCATTTCGACCCGGCGCCGCGTGCTGCTGTCCTTATTGCGCACCTTCGTTTTGACGACGCCGCCCGCCGTGCAGGACGGAAAAGCCTTGCCCAACGCGAGTTGACGCCACAGCTTCGAGATCGGCGGAACGCATTGCTGATATTGTGTCGGCCCGCCCGGATTGGAGAGGCACAACAGAACCTGACAGCCAAAGTCGCTTGCGAGGGCCGGTGCAGGCGCAAACGTGGCGAGCAGCGCTACGCTTGCTGAGACGGCCAGAAGCTTTCGCATCTCTCCTCCCCCTTCTTATGGGCAATCTGTCGTTGTAACATAATAGCCCTATTGTTTTACAAGGGCAAGCGTCGTTACACAGGCATAATTGCTATCAAGAGTCGGGAGTCGGGGGAGACAGAGAGGATGAGCCTGCAATGTCCGCATGAAGTCGGTAATGATGCGGAAAGTTGTTATCGTTCTTCCGTGCTGGGTCAGAGTAAAGCACCGAAGATATCAATAGAGGTTATCGCGTCTCTCGCGGCGGCATCTATACGACGATCGCCCCCAAACGGCGATCTGCGGCTAACATGGTTCCCTGATCTAGCTTGTTTCGCTGCCACTATCGCCGATGGCACGAATCTTCGTGGAGCATATCGCCAAAAGCACGAGGATTCGCGGGTGGTCATCCAAGGCCGCTCCGGCGATGTCTCGACCATGCACAGCCATACCCTCCTGATTCTCGCGAAAGGGTTCGCCGAACCGGCGGGGCGACTGCGCATGTGGAAATCCGGCAGCATAAGGCGCGAGCTGCCAACGGATAAACGACGCGCGGAAGGAGCTTTGGTGAGGGCATAAAAAACCCGGCCAATGGCCGGGCTTTTCGAAGGCCTGCAAGCAAGCCGGTGTGACGACCTCTAGCTATACGGTCCTTCGATAAACAACAAGTCCAAAACGCGCGATTCCGCGCCACGGATTTTTTGTGTCCGCACGGGCTCCAGAATTGGAGTGACCGAACGATGTTGTCTGTCCCGCAACCAGGCGCCGGATATAGGCGCTACGATGCTCATTTCGCGGCGGCCGAGGCGACTGCCCAGCAGTTTCGTGGCTTTTCAGGCCGCATCACCCACGGCCAAGCCCTCGCCGCTTTCAAGCGCGCCGCGACCAGCATCGGCGCGAGCGCTCGAATCGTGCGTCTGATCGACCTTCTGTTCGCATGGACAAAGCCTCAGGACTGGCAGGAAGGCCGCCAGCCTTTGGTCTGGCCCAGCAACGAGCGCTTGGCGGAGGAGCTGGGGGTAGAGGTGCGGCAGGTGCAAAATCTGCTTCGCAAGGCCATAACGCTGCGCCTGATCGTCGCGCAGGATTCTCCGAATGGCCACCGTGGCGGTGCGCGTGGCGCTGATGGCCATATCGTCTGGGGCTACGGCTTCGACCTGCGGCCGATCGGCGCGCGCATGATGGAGTTTGCCGAGATCGCCGAGCGTGCCACAGCCGTTCGTCGCGAGAAGCAGGAACTGCGCCGACGGCTCACCATTGCGCGCAAGACAATCGCCCAGCTTGCTCAGACGGCCATTGATGAGGGCTTGGAGGGCTGTAAGTGGCTGGAGGAAGTCGAGACCGCCCGCATGATCGTCGACCACGCGCGGGGTCTTGCCGATATCGATGCCCTTGCCCGCCTCGTTCATCAGATCGAGCTTCGCAAGCGTCGCGTCCATGTCGCCTTCATCACCGCGTCGACCGTCGTTGACGATGGACAGGGCAAGGGACAATCGGTGGATAATTCAGTAGATATTACACCCACCGATGAAACGAATTGCACCCACTATACAACTACAACCCAACTCCAACCTGCTAATGCAGAAATACGTAATGGCTTAGCAGAGGGGCGTAGTGGCAATGGCGGTGCTCCTTCGTCACCGGCATCGCGTGTCGAAACGGACCTCGACAAATACGGGATCGACGTCGATTTTATCGGCAAGGCTTGCAGCGAGATTTGCTGGGAACTGGACCTCAGCACCCGAACATGGCGCGATTTGATCGCGATCGCCGAGCAGCAGGCTACCTATCTCTTCATCAACAATCACACCTGGCGCGAGGCCTGCCGGATCATGGGCCGTCGCGGGGCGGCGGCAGCGATGATCGCGGTCGCGCACAAGGAACGCGAGGGCCAAGTGACCAACGCCGGCGGCTATCTGCGCGCCATGACCCAGCGCGCGACGATCGGCGAACTGCACCTGGGCCGGACCTTCCATGGTCTGCGCGAGGCGGCGGATATCCAGTGATGCTCGATCCGACGAACGAACGTGCTTTCGCCGATCATCGAAAATCGACCGGGGGCGACGCTATCGGCGTAGAAAAACCGCTATTTTCCGGGGTTTCCGGCAATGTCGATCCCATGAACGCACCGATTTTGGCGGCCGCGGACCCAAATCCAGCCATCGCCGAAAGCACGAAAGCGGCCGCAGCGCTGGCAGGGCTGATTCGTGTATGCGAATCGGACGGGCTGGAATCGCTGAAAGCACGAATCGGGTCTGCCCAAGAATCGGCGAAAGCACGAATCCAACGGCCATTTTTCAAAGATCGGCCTCAAAGTGTCGTGCAAAACCGTCCCCCAAAGGCCCTGAAATGCGTCAAAGATTCGTGCTTTCAGCGATGGAAGCGGGTGTGCCGGTTTACTTCGCACGGACGCGGGGACAATCTGGGAACCGGAAAAAGCGCGGCGGATTCGTGCTTTCGGCGATCAGACAGAGGAAGGACCAAGGTGGCCTCCAGCCAGGGCGACCTTTTTGTATTCGACAGCCCCCTACATGGTGATGTTCGGGGCGAGCGGTCCATTATGGCTTTCCCCTTTTTCGCCCTCACCAAAACCGCCCAGATGAAGCCGATCGAATATCATGCGGAGAATGTGTCGATCGAGGTTCGCCCCAGCCAGAATGGGGTCGCAACCATCTACGATAAGGAAATCGTGCTCTACATTGCGAGCCTCATGGCCGCGAAATTGCGCGAAGGTGAGCCGGTTGGGCAGGATTTCACGTTTACGGCGCATGACTTCTTCCGGGTGACGGGAACTAGTCTGTCGGCCCGCTCCTATACTCGACTATCCGAAGCCTTGTCGCGGCTTCAGGGCACTCAGATCCGGACCAACATCGAAACCGGCGGCGAGGGTGAGGAAGGTTATTTCTCCTGGCTCGCCGAGGCCAAGCTGGCGTATTCGACGCGCGGGCGTGGGGGTGATAAGCGATTGAAAGCAGTTCGCGTCCGGCTTTGCGACTGGCTTTATCGCGCGATCAAGCTGGATCAGCGCATCCTCGCCTATCACCATGATTATTTCTCGCTGGGGCCGATCGAACGGCGGCTCTACGAGCTGGCGCGCTCGCATTGTGATGGTGACGAGCCATGGGAGATCGAGATCGAGGTGCTTCGCCGCCACGTCGGCAGCAACGATACGGCGCCGCGATTCAAACACACTCTCAAAGGCATCGCGGAGGCCGACGAGCTTCCAGAATATCAGATGGCGCTCTACGATGTCGTGGTGCCGCCCAAGGCGGGTGCGCCCAAGCCGCGCCGACGCGAGGTGCTTACGACAGTCGTTATCACGCCGCGCGCAAATCGGACCCGCCCGCATCCTGTTCCCCTGATTACCCAGCTTGTGCCCGCTGTTTGACCTCATCCGGGGCGCGGGCGTTCCTCAGATTCAGCAAAGTCTCTTGGCCTTCGTGCTTTCGCCGATTAGAGATCAGGACAACTCGCGGAGACGCGGGCTGAGGCATGGAAACCTTTCAAGCGCAGCTTCTCGGTCGACATTTCGGCCGGGTGGCATGCGCGCATGTCCAACCGGCAACGGTAAAGGCGCATGCGCGCTGCGCTGTGCCAGTGTTTCCAACACCCGGCTTTGGGCCGGCACGCCTCTCGATCCGGGGACGCGCTGCCGGCAGGGCGCGATTTTTTCGGTTGTGCAGCACCTGCCCGGATCACGACCACCGATCATGCCAATTTCACAAGCATCGCAAGGCTTTCTTCCCGCAACGCAGGGTATGCCCTGATGGCTGGGCGTTTGATCGGTTACGCGCGTGCTACGCTTACCGGCCCGTCGCTGGACGATCAGGAAAAGGCGTTGCGCAGGGCAGGCTGCAAAGTCGTTTTCCGCGATGATCTTCCCCAGCGCCCTGCCCGCCGCTTCGCACAGCGCGCGGCAGCTATCGAAGATCTTGAGAAAGGCGATATCTTCGTCATCGGCAGTCTCGATCGACTGGCATCCTCCCTTCCCGACCTAGTTGCAACGATTTGGTCGATCATCTGCTTGGGCTGCGGTGTGCGAACGCTGGCCGAACGGCTGAATCTCGATCCCGATGGGGCCGACGACGGCCGTGCCCTTATTGGGGCTATCGCCGCCGCCGCCAAAGCGCAGAACGCGGAAGTCTATGCCGAATCCGAGAGCAAGCGTCGTGTCCGGCGAGGCCGAAAGGACGCCCTCTCCGATGAGGATTGGCCAAAGATCGCGAAAATGCTGGAAAAGCAGAGCGTGTCGGACGTGGCTCGCCAATTCGGCGTCAGTCGGCCGACAATCTATCGTCTCCGCAAGCGCATGGAATAAACCGGCTCCAAACGCGTGGCTTGCCTTTTTGTTCTTTTTTTGTTCTCATCCTCTCATGGAACGAATCGAACAGGATGAGCTATCCGCCATCATTCTGGCGGCGCCGGGCTGGGCGCGCGTTGGCTTGACGATGCCGGACGAGGATCTACGCGAGCGGGCGGCAAGTGCGCTGGCGGCCGCGATCATCGAAGAATTGATCGGCACGCCTTGCCCCGACGTCAATCAACTTGCGCTGCCGCTTGATGTTAAGGGGGCGTTTGCGGGAGGGGGCGGAATCCTACGCCAAGCTCGCCCAGATAGCCGGCGCGAGATCTTACTTGTTGCTGCCTTCTACGGTCGCGCCAGAAAGGCGACGGCTCAGTTCTATCCGGCGATG
>JAJZQN010000001.1 GCA_021847605.1 Pseudomonadota bacterium
CTTGGCCACATCCAGGCCGATCGTGGTAATCTCCATGGCGGATGGTTCCTTTGCTCGGGTTTGCCTGACAGCAAACCATCTTGGCACCTAGATGCCGTGAGCGGGAGCCATCCACCCTATCCGCTTTGCCGGCGGTCGCGTCGACGCATGGCAGCCCGATGTCGTCTATTGGGGACCGGAAACCAAGATGATGGGGACGGATCGTTCCAACCCGGACGGCTCGCTCAAGCGTTCGCTGGCTGCGACCACCATGGGCCTTATCTATGTGAACCCGGAAGGGTCGGGGGCCAATCACGACCCGATCGGCGCCGCCGCCGACATTCGCCGCGCCTTTGGCCAGATGGCCATGGATGATGAGGAAACGCTGGCTCTGATCGCGGGCGGCCATACCTTCGGCAAGGCACATGGCGCCAAAAAGCCGGAGGAATGTCTGGGCGCCGAACCGACCGCCGCAGGGATTGAGGAACAGGGGCTTGGCTGGAAGAACAAGTGCGGCAAGGGCAATGCCGAAGACACGCTGACCTCCGGCCTCGAAGGGGCATGGTCTGCCGCCCCGACCCAGTTCACGACGCAATATATCGACAATCTGCTGAACTTTGATTGGGTGAAGACCAAAAGCCCGGCTGGCGCGACCCAGTGGATTCCGACCGATCCCAACGCCGCGCAACTCGTTCCCGACGCCCATGTCGAGGGTAAGCGCCACGCGCCGATCATGTTCACCACCGACATCGCGCTCAAGGAAGATCCCGGCTTCCGCAAAGTGCTGGAAAGCTGGCAAAAGAATCCCGACCTGTTCGGCAAGGCTTTCGCCCGCGCATGGTTCAAGCTGACCCATCGCGATCTTGGCCCGCAGGCCCGCTATCTGGGCAAGGATATTCCGTCCGAAACCTATAGCTGGCAGGACCCTCTGCCAAAGGCCGCCTTTGCCCCTATCGGCGCTGCCGATCAGGCGAAGCTGAAGGCCGCCGTGCTGGCATCGGGCCTGACCGCGCCGGAACTGGTCCGTACCGCATGGGCCTCCGCCGCGACCTTCCGCAGCACGGACATGCGCGGCGGCGCCAATGGTGCGCGTCTGCGGCTCGATCCGCAGCGCGGCTGGGCGGTCAACAACCCGGCTGAACTGGCAAAAGTGCTGACGAAGCTGACCGCGATCCAGAAGGATTTCGCGAAGTCCGGTCAGCAGGTGTCGATGGCCGACCTCATCGTCCTTGGCGGCAATGCCGCCATTGAACAGGCGGCAAAGCAGGGCGGCTATAGCATCGCCGTGCCGTTCACGCCGGGCCGTGTCGACGCGGCACAGGCGCAGACCGACGTCGCTTCCTTTGCCTATCTGGAACCCAAGGCGGATGGCTTCCGCAACTGGTACGGCCCAAAGGCAGAGGTTAGCCCGGCCGACGCGCTGGTGGACAAGGCGGATGCCCTCGACCTCACCGTGCCGGAAATGACCGTGCTGGTCGGCGGCCTGCGTGCGCTGGGTGCCAATAGCGGCGGATCGAAGAATGGCGTGCTGACGACCCGTCCGGGCACGCTCAGCAACGACTTCTTCGTCAATCTGCTGACGATGGATACGGTGTGGAGCAAGTCGGCGACGCCGGGTCTCTACGACGGCAAGGATCGCGCCAGCGGTGCGGCGAAGTGGACGGCAACCCCGGTCGACCTGATCTTCGGTTCCAACTCCGAACTGCGCGCCGTCGCCGAAGTCTATGCCGAAGACGACGCGAAGGAAAAATTCGTCAACGACTTCGTCGCTGCCTGGACGAAGGTGATGAACGCGGATCGCTTCTGATCTGTTTGAGACAGGCCCGGCGATGGCCGGGCCTGTCCTACATCGGCCTTCCCATGCGATAGAGGGATCGCTTTTTCGGCCCGATCCCGACCTGTTGGAAACTTTCCGATCATTGCCCCTAATGGAAACAAAAAGATAAAATCGCCGGGAAATATGCGAAGCTAAGCGCATCATTTCCAACGGCTGACGCCTCTGCTACAGGCCCGGCCCATGCTTAACTTGAACGGTATCACCGTGCGCCTGGGCGGCCGCACCATCCTCGACCGCGCAGCCGCAGCTTTGCCCCCGCGCAGCCGCGTCGGCCTCATCGGCCGCAATGGCGCGGGCAAGTCCACGTTGATGAAGGTGATGATCGGCCAGCTCGACCCGGACGAGGGTAGCTGCGACATGCCCCGCGACACGCGCCTCGGCTATATCGCGCAGGAGGCGCCGTCGGGTACCGCGACGCCGTTCGACACGGTGCTGGCCGCCGACAAGGAACGCGCCGAACTGATGGCGGAGGCGGAACATACCGAAGACCCCGACCGCCTCGGCCATATCTATGAACGGCTGACCACGATCGACGCTTATACCGCGCCCGCCCGCGCTGCCCGCATCCTCGTCGGTCTCGGCTTTGACGAAGAGATGCAGGGGCGTCCGCTCGACAGCTATTCGGGTGGCTGGAAAATGCGCGTGGCGCTCGCCGCCTTGCTCTTCTCCAACCCCGATCTGTTGCTGCTCGACGAACCATCGAACCATCTCGATCTCGAAGCCACGCTCTGGCTCGAAAATTTCCTGAAGGCCTATCGCGGCACAGTGGTCATCATCAGCCACGAACGCGATCTGCTGAACAATGTCGTCGACTATATTCTCCACCTCGAAGGGGGCAAGATCACCCTCTATCCCGGCGGATACGATGCTTTCGAGCGGCAACGCGCCGAACGCCTCGCCCAGCAGGAAGCCGCCCGGTCCAAGCAGCAGGCCGAGCGTGAGAAATTGCAGGACTATGTCGCCCGCAACTCCGCCCGCGCCTCGACCGCGAAACAGGCCCAGTCCCGCGCCAAGGCGCTGGCCAAGATGCAGCCCATTGCGGCGGCGATCGAAGATCCGACCCTGCATTTCGGCTTTCCCAGCCCCGCCGAACTGCGTCCACCGCTCATCACCATGGATATGGCGTCGGTGGGTTATGACGAAACGCCGATCCTGCGGCGCATCAATCTGCGCATCGATCCTGACGATCGTCTGGCGCTGCTCGGCCGCAACGGCAACGGCAAGACGACGCTGGCCCGCCTGATCGCCGCCCAGCTAAAGCCGATGGAGGGCGAAATGGCCTCCAGCGCCAAGATGAATGTCGGCTACTTCACCCAATATCAGGTGGAGGAACTGGACGTCACCGACACCCCGCTCGAACATATGACCCGCGTCATGAAGGGTGCGACGCCCGGCGCGGTTCGTGGTCAGCTTGGCCGCTTCGGCTTTTCGGGCGAGCGCGCCACGCAAAAGGTCGGCTCCATGTCGGGTGGCGAACGCGCCCGTCTGGCGCTGGCGCTCATCACCCGCGACGCGCCGCACATGCTGATCCTCGACGAACCGACCAACCATCTCGACGTCGACAGCCGTGAAGCGCTGGTGCAGGCGCTCAACGAATATTCGGGTGCGGTCGTCATCGTCTCGCACGATCGCCACATGATCGAACTGGTCGCCGACCGCCTTGTGCTGGTCGACAATGGCACGGCTCAGCCGTTCGACGGCTCGCTCGACGATTATACCGACATCATCCTGCGCAAGGCGGACGGCAATCCCAGCAGCAGCGGCGACGCGCCCAAGGTCGACCGCAAGGCCGACAAGAAGGCCGCTGCCGAATGGCGTGAAAAGCAGAAGGTGCTGAAAAACGCCGTCAACAAAGCAGAGCGCGAAATGAACGCGCTGACCGCCGAACGCGGCCGCATCGACGCGGCCTTGTCCGATCCAAAATCGGCCACCGGCGCGGAGGCGAAGATGACGACCAGCCAGTTGATGGTGAAACGCGCTGAACTGGAAAAGAAGCTGGAAGCGGCTGAAACCGTCTGGATGGAAACGGGCGCTGCGCTCGAGGCGGGCTAAAAAGCCCGCAACGTCCTGACCCGTTCGCTTCGAGCGAAGTCGAGAAGCGAGGAGTGCAGAGCCTGCGCCGGCTTCACTGGACGCGGCATAGACCCGTTTCTCGACACGCTCGAAACAAACGGATCGTTAAAAAGCCCGTTCCAGCAGCACCAGCGCCGGATCGCCCTCAACCGCGCGGGCGGTAAAGCCCATCTCGCGTTCCAGCGTGATGGCGGCACGATTGTCCCGGCTTTCGATCGACTGGAGCCGGGTCATGCCCCAATGCCGTGCTTCCTGCGCCACATGGTCGAGCAGCGTCCAGCCGATCCCTTTGCCTTTAAAGGTGGGGATGATTGAAATGGCGACTTCGCCGGTCTTGCCCTGCGCATCGGTGGCCAGCGTCGCGGCCGCGATAATGTCGTCGCTGCCCGGCTCGAACGCCAGAAAACTCTCATGCCGGTGATGCTGGAAATCGGCGATATCGTGGAGTTGTTCGTCGCTCAGCTTTCGCACCGCGGACAGGAATCGGAACCGCCGGTCCTCGTCGCTCACCTCGGCGAAAAAGGCTGCGAGTGCCGTCTCGTCATGATGGGTGGCCGGGCGCACGTCGAATGCAAAGCCATAGCGGGTTTCCAGTGCGATCATGATGATGCTCCTTTTCGATCACAAAAATATCAGGCAGCGGCCAGCGCCTTCACCAGAAAGGGCAGGGTGGCGCCGTCCGGCCCGGTCAGCATGATATGCGCGCCCGGCCGGATGGCGTGCGTGTCCAGCCGGAACAGCGTGTCGCCATCGGTTCCACCGGCGGGATAGGACAGACGCCATCCATCCCCCGCCCGGCGCAGATACCCATGTCGGTCGGGTTCGTTGGGCCAAAAACGTCGTACAGTCGCCAGTTCGGCATGGGCCAGACAGGCCGCCTCATCGATCGCCCCATCCTTGTCCAGTGGCAGCCGCAGCACATAGCTGCGCGCCGCCGATCCGTTCGGAAAAGCCGGGGTTCGGTCCAGCTCAAGGCGTATCATGGTCCATGTCATGCCCCGTAAATCCGCTTTTCGGGGGGTAAAGACTATAAGGACTATCCCGGATGGCCGGGGCAGGGGACGGTGGCCTAACCGGGGAGCAGAGGTTCAGCCCGGGAGGCCCGCGATGAAGACGATCCTGCTGCATATCCATGACGATCTGGGCGCCGAAAGCCGGCTTCAGGCCGCGCTCGACACCGCACGCGCCCATGATGCCCATATTCGTTGTATCCAAATGACGCCGGTGCCCGACATGCTGGCCGCCGACATTTATGGTGGCGCGGGCTACGCCCCTTCCATCGTCGCCGAACTGCGCGAGCATGACGAAGCCTATCGCGCCAAGATGGAGGCGCGGTTGGCGCGAGAGGATGTCGCGTGGGACTGGCAACAGGCGGATGGCGACAGTCTGGGCGGTCTGATCGGGGCATCCATTCTGGCCGACCTGATCGTCGTCACCCTGCCCGAAGGTGGCCGGACCGGCGTGGACGATCCGCTGGCTATCGTCCCCGATCTGGCGCTGGCCGCTCGCGCGCCGGTGCTGGCGGTGCCGCCGGCGGTGAAGACTTTCGCCGCGACCGGACGCGCGCTCGTCGCATGGGACGGGTCGGCGGAGGCAGGCGCAGCGCTGCGTGCGTCCGTCCCGCTGCTGAAACGCGCCAGCACGGTCGACGTCGTAACCATCGAGGAAGCGGACAAAGCGCATTTCCCCGCCGGCGCGGCGCCCGAATATCTCGCCCGCCACGGCATTGGCGCGCAATGGCATAGCTGGCCCCGGAAAAGCCGCGCCATTGACGTCGCGCTGGCCGAAGCGGTCGATAATTTAGCCGCCGACTGGGTGGTCATGGGCGCCTTTGGTCATAGCCGTTTGCGGGAGTTCGTGTTCGGCGGCGTTACCCGCGCCATGCTGCGCGGCGCGCAGGTTCCGCTCTTGCTGGCGCACTGAAAGGACGGCATGGAAGGGTGATGGCGGTTGCCGATGACGATACCGATGCGCTCACCAACGCGCATAGCCTGGAACAGGCTCTGCTCGGCTCCATCCTTGCGACGGTGCCCGACGCGCTCATCGTCATCGACATGCGGGCGCGCATCGTGTCGTTCAGCGCTGCGGCGCAGCGTATGTTCCAATATGCCGAAAGCGATGTGCTGGGCGAGAATATCTCGATGCTGATGCCGTCGCCCGATCGGGAAAAACATGATGGCTATATCGGCCATTATCTCGATACGGGGGAAAAGAAGATCATTGGAGTCGGCCGCCTGACCAGCGCGCGTCGCCGCGACGGATCGACTTTCCCCATCGAATTGTCGGTGGGGGAGGTGCAGGATCAGGGGCAGCGCCTGTTCACCGGTTTCATCCGCGACCTGACCGAACGGCAGCAGGCCGAACGGCGCGTCGCCGATCTTCAGGCCGAACTGGCCCATGCCGGGCGGGTCACGGCAATGGGCACGCTTGCCTCCGCCCTTGCCCATGAACTCAACCAGCCATTGACCGCCATCGCCAACTATCTGGAGGCGGGACGCGATCTCCTGGCACAGGACGGCCCGGTCGATCGCGACCTGCTGGGCGAGGCGATGAGCGAAAGCGCTGCGCAGGCTTTGCGTGCCGGAGAGATTATCCGGTCGCTGCGCGAATTCATCAAACGCGGCGAAACGATGCGCCAGCCCGAACCGCTGAGGGGCTTGCTGGCGGAGGGGGCCGCACTCGCCTTCATCGGTATCGACAGCCGTGGCATCGACATGGACGTCAGCGTCGATCCCGCGCTCGATAAGGTGCTGGCCAACCGGGTCCAGTTGCAACAGGTGATCATCAACCTCGTCCGCAATGCGGTGGAGGCGATGCAACCCCGTCCGGTGCGTATCCTGCGCCTTTTCGCGGTCCCGACCGAAGAGGGTAAGGCTGAGGTGATCGTCGCCGACAGCGGTCCGGGTCTTGATCCCGACATGTCACGTACCCTTTTTACGCCCTTCACCACGACCAAGCCGACCGGCATGGGCGTGGGCCTCTCCATCAGTCAGACCATAGTAGAGGGGCATGGCGGGCGCATCTGGGCTACGCCGTCGCAATGGGGCGGCACGGCCTTTCACTTCACTCTCGATCGCGCGGATGAACCATGAGCGAAGCCTATCCCATCTATGTCGTGGACGATGACGAGGCGATCCGTCGATCCCTGTCCTTTCTGCTGAAAACCAGCGGCTTTTCCGTGCGTCTGTTCGACGGAGGCCTGCCTTTCCTGAAGGATGCGGCCGATCTGCCCCCCGGTTGCGTCCTGCTGGACGTCCGCATGCCCGATATGGACGGGCTGGAGGTGCAAAGGGAATTGCGCGCGCGCGGCGTGATGCTGCCCGTGGTCATCATGACCGGCCATGGCGATGTCGATATGGCCGTATCCGCGATGAAGGCGGGGGCGAGCGATTTCATCGAAAAGCCGTTCGAAAAATTCGCGCTGCTCAGCTGTATCGAGGCTGCGCGGAAACAATCGGTTGCCGCCCGCGGTGCCGGCGCCCGCGCGCAGGAAGCCCGTGCCCGGCTCAACATCCTGACCGATCGGGAACGCGATGTGCTGAACGGTCTTGTCGATGGTCTGCCCAATAAATCCATCGCTTATGATCTGGGCATCAGTCCGCGCACGGTTGAAATTCATCGGGCCAATCTGATGCAGAAACTGGACGTCAAAAGTCTGGCCGAAGCGTTACGCATCGCTTTCCACGCCAGCGAGGCATAGGGCATGGCAGCGCGCGTTCCTCCCTGTCTGGTGAGTGCGCTGCTGCTGTTGATCCTGCCCGCTGCCACGCCACCACCCGCGCAGTCCTTTGGCCTGTGGAGCAATCCGTCAGGCAGCGTGCATGTGCGCGCGCACCGTTGCGGACCCTATATGTGTGGCACGATCGTTTGGGCCAATGACAAGGCGCAGGCTGATGCAAGGCGGGGCGGCACCGACCCGTTGATCGGCGCGCAATTATTTCGGGACTTCCGGCGTGACGAAAAAGGCGGATGGCGCGGCAAGGTTTTCGTGCCGGACATCGGCAAAACATTTTCCGGCAGCATCAGGCTGCTCGACGAAAATCGACTGGAGGGTAAGGGCTGCCTTATCGGTGGTCTGGCCTGCCGCTCCCAGATATGGACCCGGATAGACGGTTGATCATGCCGCTTACGCATAATTACGGATAGGTCGCGCCCCGCCACATCGCCATTGCTGCGGCATGGACATGCAAATTGACATGGCGCAAAAAGCCGCCCTTCCATCCTCGGCTCGCCCTTGCCCACGGCAGGGCTGCGATCGATGCGATGTCCGCACCCGCGCCATCTGTGCCGACTTGTCCGACGATGATCGTATCGCGCTCAGCCGTATCGGCCGCCGCGTCACGCTGCATGCAGGTCAGACGGTCATGTGGGAGGGGGACGACAGCACCGTCGTCGCCAATGTGATCGAAGGCACGCTGAAACTTGCGACGTCCACAGGCGATGGCCGAGAACAGATTGTTGGCGTCGTTTATGCGTCCGATTTCATCGGTCGCCCCTTCGGCGTTCGCACGCCGCATAGCGTGACGGCACTGACCGATGCGCGCCTCTGCCTTTTTCCGCGCGGGGCGTTCGACGGCTTCGCCCGCGATCATGGCGCGCTTCAGCACCGGCTGCTGCAACGTACGCTCGACGATCTCGACCGCACGCGCGACTGGATGCTGCTGCTGGGGCGTAAGGCGGCGCGGGAAAAGGTCGCGACCTTCCTGCTCGATATGGGGCGACGGTTACGGCCGGATCGCGATGGCGTCATTGATCTGCCCCTGTCGCGTCAGCAGATTGCCGACATATTGGGCATCACCATCGAAACCGTGTCGCGCCAGTTCAGCGAGTTGAAGCGGCAGGGGGTGATCGCGCTGGTGGGGCGGCGCGGCGTGCGCCTCGTCGATACCGCCATGCTGGAGGATTTGGCAGAAGGCATCTGACGACGCCGCCACCCGTTGACGATCGGGCCAAAGCATCCCATGGGCATAGCCCATGTCCGATGATCAGCATATTCCCGCGCCCTTGCGCCTGTTCAACAGCCTGACTCGCACGATCGAGCCGTTCGCGCCGATCGAGGGTAATCATGCGCGTGTCTATAGCTGTGGTCCCACCGTCTATAACTATGCCCATATCGGCAATCTGCGCGCCTATGTGTTCGTCGATACGCTGCGCCGCACTTTGTTGTGGAAGGGGATGGACGTCACCCAGATCATCAACATCACCGATGTCGGCCATCTGACCAGCGACGCCGACGCCGGCGACGACAAGATGGAGGCCGCAGCCCGCGCCAGTGCGAAAAGCATCTGGGACATCGCGGCCCATTATACCGAAGCCTTCAAGTCGAACGTCGCCGACCTTAATATTCTGGCGCCCAGCGAATGGACGGTAGCCACCGACTATGTGCCACAGATGATCGACTTCGCGCAAAGGATCGCGCCCGATCATTGCTATGAACTGGACAGCGGCCTCTATTTCGACTGCACCACTGTCCCCGATTATGGCGCGCTGGCCGGTGGACGCGACGATGCGGCACATGCCCGCATCGATCCGGTGGCGGGCAAGCGCAACGCCAGTGATTTCGCCATCTGGCGCAAATCACCACCGGGTGAGCAGCGACAGATGGAATGGGACAGCCCATGGGGCAAGGGTGCGCCGGGCTGGCATCTGGAATGCTCGGTCATGTCGCAGGCGCGCCTTGGCCAGCCGTTCGACATCCATACCGGCGGCATCGACCATCGCGAAATCCATCACCCCAATGAAATCGCTCAGAATCAGGCCTTCCACGCCTGCTGCGGCGCAGATGTCAGTGCGGCAGAGGCAGGCTTCACCGGCGCGCGCTGGTGGATGCACAATAATTTCCTCGTCGATCGTCAGGGGAAGATGAGCAAGTCGAAGGGCGGCTTCACGACCCTCTTCTCACTGATCGACGCGGGCGTGCATCCCATCGCCTATCGCCTCCTGTGCCTTGGCGCCCATTATCGTTCCGAGCTGGAATTCAGTGCGGAGGGGCTTGCTGCTGCGCTGACCCGCCTCAAGCGCCTCGTCATGGGTGTCGAGGGGCTGAAGGCCCGTGCGGAAGGTGTCACCTGGCAATCGCCCCGCCTCGATTATCTGCGCGCCAATCTGCACCCCAAATTGGCGCCGCTGCTCGAACAGTTCGACGCCGCCATTGCCGAGGATCTGATGACCCCGCGCGCTTTGCCGCTGCTGGAGGAAGTCATCGCCATGAAGAAGGTGCCGGTGGATGAGAAGCTGTGCCTCATCGCCGCCTTCGATTCTGCGCTGGGCCTTAATCTGTTGACGCTGACCCGTGCCGACCTGCGCCTGCGACCCAAGGATGCGCAGACGGATGCCGATGCGATCGAGGCGGAACTGGACCGGCGTCAGGCGGCACGGGCGGAAAAGGATTTCGCCCTGTCCGACGAAATTCGGGACGCCCTCATCGCGCAGGGGGTCGAGGTGATGGACGGCGATCCGCTTCGCTGGGACTGGCGCCTCACGCTCGCCTGACCTGTGTTTCGGGTCATATTGACGACCCGATGGGCCTGACCCAAGAGGAAGTCGGGTCGATTCGCTGGTCAGGGGCGGGGTGCATGCAGCTTTCCACGCGCGCTGGAGCCATGGTCTTGGCCGCGCTGCTTTTGTCATGGTCGGCTGTCAGCCCCGCTGCGCCGGCCTTCTCGCCTGACGATCCGCGACACGCTCGCCTCTACACGCTGGAAAAACAGGCGGGCGACCTGTTCGACAGTGACGATTACGCCCTGTCGATGTCACAACGCACCCGGGACGCCTGGGCGCGGCTGCGCGATGCCGCTCTTCGGGTAAAGGTCGCCGGTCATCCCCATCCGCTGGCTGGGGTGGCGGCAGGCAATCTTGCGTCCATGGATCAGATCGACGGGCGCAATCCCGATGCACTGGCCAACGCTAACAAGGCGATCGAATGGCTCACCCCCTTTGCCGATAGCTACCCGGTGGCATGGATGCAGGCGCTCTCGATCAAGGGCTATGTGCAGGCCGCGCTGGGCGACGTGCCGGGCGGTGCCGATACGTTGGCGCAGGCCAGCGCCTATATCGACGCCTATATCGCCCGCACCGATCCCAGGGATCGGGACGAGGCGACCAATATGCTGCGGTCGAACATCGCCTTTTCCCATGGACAGGCGTTGGTCAGGCTAGGCCGCTATGCCGAAGCAGCCGAGGCGCAGCGTATCAGCATGGAGGCGCGGATCGCGGCATCCGGCCCCAACTCGCCCGATGTCGTCGGTTCCTATTACAGCTATTCGCAAATGCTGTCCCGCATCGACCGGGATGCGGAAGCGGAACATTATGCCCGCCTTGCGGTCGACGTGGCGACCGATCATGTTGACCGCAAGCATCCCAGCTATGCCCGTGCGCTTGAAGCGCTGGGCCTGCTTCTGTCCCGTACCGGACGACGTACCGAAAGCCTCGACTATCTCAAGCGCGCCATCGCCATCAAGCGGGAGACGGTCGGCACCAACAGCCTCTATTTCGATTTCGCGCTCCAGAATCTGGGCACTGTCCTCTTGCCGCTGGAGCGCTATGACGATGCCGAACCTCTGTTCATGGAGGCGGAACGTGGCTTTCGCGCGATTGAGGGGGATGGCAGTCCACAATCGGCCCGTGCCCTTGCCTTCGGGGGGGCGACCGCGCTGGCACAGGGGCGCGGCGGCGACGCCATAGATCGACTGCAAAGCGCTCTGGCGCGGGTCAAGGCCGGGTCGGAGCGGGATCGCGATATTGGCCAGCGCGTCTATCCTTTCCTCATCCCCGCGCTCATCGATGCCGGTCGCGTCGCCGATGCCAAAATGGCGGCCCATGACTTTGCCAGCGAAACCGCGCAGCTCGATAACGCACCAGAATTGCCGCTCGCCAATGCCGCGATGCTGCAACGACGCGCTGCCGCCGATCCCCGCGCAGTCGAGGCGGCGGCCAAGGTCGCGCAGTTGTTGCGCGATGACCAAACGCTGCACGACGATGGCGAACTGACCGAGGATCAGCGCGCCGCGCTGGACGGCGTATTGGCGATCGCGGCCGACGCACAGGATGCCGACCTCGCGCTCGACGCCATGGCGATCCTTGCCGGGTCCAAGATTGCGCAGGCCAATCGTCTGGTTGCCGAACGGCTGGTGGCCGATCCGGCGCTCGCGGTCCGTGTGCGCGCGTTGCAGGATCGGGTGAAGGCGTTGCAGGCGGCAGACCGCGTGCTGCTGCGCGCTCTGGCCACGGATGGAGATGTCGCTGCGGCGCGGGCGGCCCGGAATGCGCTGGATGAGGATGTCGCGGCCCAGCGTGCTGCCATCGCCTGCGATTATCCGCGCTGGGTCGAAGCACGCGGCGGCATCAAGCCCGATCTTGCGGTGGTTCGCGCGGGGCTGGCACCCGGCGAAGCCTTGCTGGCGGTGACGCCTGCCTTCGACCATGTCTATGTGCTGGCGATTGGTCGCGACGGCGCTAGTATCGAACGCACCGCCATGAATCGCGCCGATATGGTCGCCCTGATCGACCGGCTACGCGGTTCCATGACGCCATCGGGCATGGATATGGAGGCGGCGTCCCGCATCCATGATCAGATTTTCACGCCGACCATTCGCTCCGCGCTGGGACGGGCAACCAGTTTGCGCCTCGTGCCGACCGGTGCCTTTGCCTCACTGCCCTTCGCGCTCCTGCCGCAAAAACAGGGCGTCGCGATCGATCGTAAGACGCCCTGGCTTATCCGACGCTATGCGATGGAGGTGCAGCCTTCCTTCGCCATGGACCATGAACCGCCCATGGTCAGGGCATCATCGGCGTCTCCCCGTTTTCTGGGGATCGGCGCGCCGCGGCCCTTCTCCGGTGGGGCTGCATCAGAGCAACTGGCCGATGGCCGTCCCCATCGCGGTAGCGCAAAAGCCGACATGCTCGCGCAACTGCCCTCTCTGCCTGCATCATCGGAAGAACTGGGCCGCGTGGCGCGCCGCTTCGGGCCGGGCAGCGCCACGCTGATGCTGGGCGGTGACGCCAGCGAGAGCGCTTTGCATGCCGCTGACCTCACCAGCTATTCCGTCATCCTGTTTGCGACTCACGGCCTGTCGGGTGGAGAGGTGGATGGCATCTCCGAACCGGCGCTGCTCCTGTCGCCACCGACAGCGGGCCAGCCGGGCGACGGCCTGCTCACCGCGTCGGAGGTGGCCGAAATGCGGATCGGCGCCGATTGGGTCATTCTGTCCGCCTGCAACACGGCGGCGGGGGACAGCGCGGCCGCACCCGCCTATTCCGGCCTTGCACAGGCATTCCGCTATGCTGGCGCCGGATCGCTGCTGGTGTCGCACTGGCCGGTGCGCGACGATGCCAGTGCCTTCGTCACGCTGGAGACGGTGAAGGGGGCGGGGAGGGGGATGCCCCGTGCCGTGGCGCTGCAACGCGCCATGCTGAAATTGATGCGATCGTCCAGCCCGGATGCGGCCCAGCCCTATATCTGGGCGCCCTTCATACTGGTCGGGCGTTAGGGGTGATTCGGGGCTTAGCTTCCCATATTTCCCGGTAATTTTGTTTTTTTGTTACACATGAATAAAATTATCAAAAAGTGCGTAGTTGGAAGGGGATGGCGTCGGGGTGGACGGCGACAGCCGGGATTGAAGCGGCCCAAAAGCTTTTAGAGCCAGAGACAAGAGCTTTTATAGCACTCGCCTCCGACGTCCAGCCGGTTTGAAGCGTGTTTCAAAGAGCCTTCAGAGGCGTTTCAATCAGAGCCTCTGTATCTTCACATTGTCGATCGAGCCAGTGAACCCAGAACCAGCGGCGGCGAAGTTGATGCGGATGTCTCCCGCATTCGCGGTAGCCGGTGCGATGATGTCTTCGCTGTAGCTGCCGCTGGCCGTGCGGGTGACACCAGAGACGGTGGAACCACCGATCACCTGAATACGCGCCGACCCTGCCGACACGACCAGGTCATAGGTGAAGCGATAGGTCGCGGATGGCCTGTCGATGATCGCGGTGATGCCTGCCGTGCTGAAGGCCGCGCCAGCATTCGCATTGAGGTTGCCACCGGACACAGCCCAACCGGCCGCAGGTATCCAGCCACGGCTGTTGTCGGCAAATGTCTCGGTCGGAAACAGGTCGAGGTTCAGCCCGGCCGCGACGCCGGTCGCGACATTGAAGCAGGCCGCGCCCTGCGCGATCTGACCGGCCAGATTATAATGGGTGACATCCGCGTTTTTGCCGAACCCATCGGTGTCGATCAGCTTAACCTGCGCAACGTCCTTCGTATTCGCCTGCTGCGCGGCCCTGATTGTCGGGGTCGATGAATTATTGTTCGTCACGCGCAGTTGCAGGATCATGTCGCGGGCATCGCGCAGCCAGTTGGCCTTGATGTCCGCATACATCGCCGCAGCAGCAGCCGAATATTGGAGGCGATAGGTGCTGTTCGCATCGTTGATGCCGAGCGACGCGCAAACATAGATATGATCCAGCGTCAGAGCCGTGGCAGCGACCAATGTCTTCGCCTGATCCAGCCGGCTCTTAGCCGCGACCATCAGGCTGCTGCCGCTCGTCCAGTTCGCCGGGCCTGATCCTGCATTCTGGGTCGATCCGGCCAGCGCCGACTTGACGATGAAGACTTTGGTGTCAGGTGACGCAGCACGGATGAGCCGCGCAAACTCGGCCTCCGGGCCGATATGCGCGTTGTCTGCACCATCGGACGCGCCTGTGATCACCCCCGGCTGGTACGTCACAAATTGCCCGCCTGCGTTCAGCGTGACGATATTTTCATCGGCCGTCCAAACGAGGCTGCTTTCATCGCTGGCATAGCCGTCGCCATTGCTGTCACCGACAGGCGAGATGATGACGGCCCGGCTGATGGATACGGGTGGCCCTGCGACCGTCACCTGAAACTCGACAGCCGACGACCCGTTAGCGCCACGCACGACGATGGACTGGCTGGCTCCAGCAGCCAGAGCCGCAGCGACAGCGATAGCGCTGCCAGCTACAGACAGGTTCGCATGGCCGCTGACCTTCGACCACACGACCGGCGCTTTCAGCGGGGCGCGCAGTTGAAAGATGCTACCCGACTGGCCCGCCTGGACACTAGCCGTCTTGGCCCCGACCGACCCGCTCCTGGGATTGATGCTCCTGCTAAAGCCCATGGATCAGTCTTCCTTCCAGATCGCCAGCGCGCCGCGCCCTTTGACCCAGATGTGATCCGAGGTTCCGCTAATCGCATCGTTGATCGACAGGTATGCGCCAGCCCCCGCATCGGCTGGCGCTGCCGCACCGCCGAACCAAACCAGCGCGCGCCGGATACCCTTGTTCTGAATGGTGACAGTCTGGTTGATGACCCCCGCATAGGCAGCCCCAGCGGCAATATCCTGCCATTCATCGGTTGCTGGAAAATCTGTAAAATGCTGGCTCATAATGGTCCCCGCTGGACAAAGGCGGCCGCCCCGTCATAGATCAGCAGCGTTGATCCAACCGGCCGGCAACAGACATGCCCGCCCATGCGGGCATCACTCGATCACCAGCTTCAACGACACTTCGTCCAGGATCAGCCCGTCATAGCTGTTCGTGTTGCCGAGAAAGAGCGTCTCGCTATGCGCAACGAACTGGCGGACCAACTCGGCACCGCCCGGAACAAAGTCCACGGTCAGATAGCGCGTCGCGGCCGGGCTGCTCGCAAAATAGCCACCGTCGATCGACGACGCGCCAAGTCCGTATGTGCCTGAGTGCTTCAGCTCGTAGGTTTTGCCCGGCTCCAATATGTCCAGGCGGCGACGGATGCGCGCATTGCTGGCCGTGTCGCCATGGGAGAATTGCCGCGTCTGGCTGCGCAGCCGGCCACCACCAGCACCATCGCTCTCCCATATCATCGCGCAGCCCGGATCAGAATAATCAGTCCGCCAGCGGCCCAGATTGACGTTAAACTTCCCGTCACTCAGCATTTCCGGCCCGCGCGTAACGCCCTCAGGCCACGGTATTTCCGTGGTACTGACTTCATGTATCTTGACCAGATATTTTGCCGTGGTCAGGCCGCTTGTTTTACCCTGTCGTGTGGCCCGATAGACGCGAAATGCAGGATAGATACGGCGCTCCGGCCCGTAGCCAACCGTCCCGCTATAGTCGACGATCTGGACGCCATCCCGCCAAACACGCAGGTAGCCATCCGTCTCATTCGGATAGGCCTCAACGCGCCAATCATAGCGGATATTCGGATAAATCTGATCGTCCTGGTTCTGCCATTGATCGGCCTGAAATATGAAGTCGGCCAGCCCGCCACCGGTCGAAAGACCGTTCGGATCATAGGTCTGAACACCACGCGCCACACGAAAGCAGGGGCCACCCATCGTCTGGTTCCACTCCAGCGACAGGCCGAAAGGCCCACCCGTTTCAACCTCAACGACGCCTTTAATAGGATGCGCGTGCAGCTCGAAAAAGTTCATCCAGTTATAGGGCGGCGGCTCAGCGAAACAGCCTTCGTCAAAGACGGTGGAAAACTCTATGTTGAACTGCCGATTACCCTGCGGCAGCATATCAACCCAGCCGTCCAGGCCGACGCGATCGACATAGGCGCCATCCTCGACGCGCCGATCCCCGGCACGGCAATCAATCAATATCCATCCCGGTTCGCCCTGATAGCGGGTATATTGGACGTTATAGCCCTTCCGGCCCAGATCGGGACCGATGATGATGAACCGCTGATCGTCAAAGGCGGTATAATAACCCAGCGGCTGAAGGCGACCGTGGCCGAAACTGGTGAGCCTTGGCATCAGTCGATTTCGCGCAGCGGCATGGTGAATGCGACGCCGCGAATCCCGACATCGGCGGTCGCCGGGCCGACCAGCTTCAGCAGCGCGCCGACGGCAATGTCGATCGCCAGCCCGCCCGCCGTGCTGAAGGAAAACGACCCGGTGTCCGATATGCTGATCGTCGCGATGATGTCGCCCGAATTAGGATCGGCCAGGTTGCCGCCACGACGCAGGAACAGGATGTAAAGCGCGGACGGGTTCACATCGACATAGCCGACCGACCCGGCCGCATTGGCGGGCAAGCGGATCGGCACGGCCGACACCAGATAGTCGATGATTTCCGACGCGGCCGGGGCCGAATTGAAGCGGAACGACAGGTCATAGGGCAGCGCCAGCCGGTCGGACTGGACGACGGCGCTGATGATCGGCCGCAATATCTCCGTCAGCGCGGCGACATCGGCCGGGTTCAGCGTCTCCAGAGCCTTGGTCACGTCGTCATTCTCCCAATGTCAGATAATCGCCACCCATTGTGAGCATCTCGCCGCCCAGGGTGATGACGGCGAGGTCGAGGAGGGCAGCGGCCGGAGGCGGCTCGATCGTCCAGTCCTCGACTGACATTTGCCAACTGGTCTGGCGCTTGTTGCGCCGGTCATAGGCGCGCAGCCCGGTCAGGCCGCCATAGTGGATGCGGTTGCGCAGGCCAGCTGTGCGGTCGGGGTCTTCCACCACCAGCACCGGCCGCGATTCCCCGCTGGACAGTTGCATTTCATAGAGGCGATCCGTTTCCTCTTCGGACAGGTCGCCCAGCGTCCAGCTAAACGTCCCGTACTTCGCGCCCTCGACCACCGCGACGCCGCCCGTGGGCAGGCGCGTGACGGTGGACGTGTCGCGCACGCCGCGCCCTGCACCCCATTCATTATTATATTCGGGCTGGAACTTGTCGCCCACAATCAGGCGGCCGATGGTCAGAGCCGCGTCAGGCACCCCGCCAAGATCGATGCCGATACGCACGTAACGGACGACCTGATCGGAGCCGGACCAAAGCGCGTGGGTCATGGTGCGCAGCGATCCGGGCCGTTCCGGCACCCGCAGCGGCGCCCAGTCCATCAGCAGCACTTCGTCCCATGTGCCGGTGCCGCCCTGAATGAACCAGGACAGGCCCGGCGCTGCATTGAAGATGCTGCATAGCGCGACCGTATCGACCGGCCGGATAGAGCCAAGGTCGATGTCCATGACGATGAACCCTGCATCGCCCGTGTCGATCCACACTTCGCGCGGGTCGGCCGTCAGCAGATTATCCGCGCCGGTGCCGCGCACCGTAACGGCCGAAACCGGCACCGGATCGACGATCATGATGTTCGCCATCGCTACAGCCTCACCAGCACGGTAACACGGCTGGTCCCCGCCGCCCGGTCATCTTCCGCCCCCAAGACAAACACGTCCTTTCCATCCTGATAGCCCAGCCGGTTGCCGGTGATGGTGATGACGCGGCCCCGGAAAGCCGCCCATGTTCCCGTCAGCAAATGGCTGTCGATCGCCAGCGGCCCACCCATGAACGCCAGTTGTCGCGCGGCCTCGGCCTCCGCATCCGCCCGCGTCGCCAGCCGGGTCTGGCGGACCTTGACCATGCCGGTGCTGCCCCAGCGCGCATCACCCGCTGCGTCCGTGGCCAGCGCCCACAGGCAATCGGCCATCAGCCATTGTGCATAGACCGGATCGACCAGGCTCATGCCTGCACCTCGATCCAGCAATCGCCGCGATAACGGCCGACCAGCATGACGCGGGCGCGGCGAACCGGAGTCGCGATGCTGCGATCCATGGCGATCGTCCCGTCCGCAAAGGCCAGCCATGCGTCATCAGGGCAGGCAACCGTCACCTGCTCACCCGCAACAACGGCATCGATGGCGGCATCCTCGCGCGGCGCGAACGACCATCCGTTCCACCAGTGCAGCCCCGGATCGACCCCGGCCGGAACCGGGCGACGCTCCAGATGCGCAGGCAAAGCAACGTCGGCCGACATGGTCATCATGACGATTGCGCCCGATGCCGCATGAATGATGGCGAACTGGATCATTTGGAGTACCTCACCGGCACGATGATCCCGCGATCCCACGCCGGATGCCCCTCCACATTCTTGACCTGGACGACATAGCTGTTGGTGCCAGCCAATGGGTTCGCATCGTAGAAAATCAGGAAGTGCGAATCGTTGCCGCCACCCTGAAAGCGCAGATAGGGAAACTCGGAGGGCTGACATAATGTGCCGTCCGACCGGCGCACCCGCACGGACACGCGATCATTGTCGCCACCCGTCCGCGTGCCGACCAGGCTCACCTGAAACATCGCCGCCGAATTATCGGCATCGGTCGGACGGCTGAACGACGTCTGGAGCGCCACCCCCATATAAGCAAAATCGCGCCAGACATTATCGTCATCGGTCCCCACCGACGCACCGAACAGATCGAGCATGGCAAAGTTTGTGGCCGTCACAGCATTATTCAGGATCGCGCCCGTGCCCACCTGACCGTTGGCAACCCCGCCGCCTTCCTTGATCGTGCTGCTGACATCATCGGCCGTGATCGCACCGACCGGCGTGCCGGATGGCGCACCGTTCGTCGCGTTTGCCTCAACCTCCGCCAGTTCCTGCGCCGATCGCCCGTCCAGAAAGGCGACCTCCGTCGCCAGCACGATCCCCGCCAGATCGCCCCGCGCCATCCGCGACTCGTTGTTGCGATAGCCCAGCTTCCGGCTGGTGACGGGCTTGATGACCTTGGTCCGCGATACGTCCTCGCTGATCGCTGACGCGACCGGCGCACCCCATGCCCATTCGTGAATGTCGATCTGCCCCAGTGCCGTCACCACCCACAGCAGGCCGACATCGGCCAGCATCTCATCCAGCATCGCCGATACGGTCGTCGTCTCGTCATCGACCACCCATCCCATCGGGGCCGGGCGCAGCGCCGCCGCCGCACTGGCCGCGCCCGCAACAAACGCAGGCCCGCCGCGCAGCATGGCGAGGCGCGCCGCGACGCTGGCCGTATTCTCGATATAGCCATCGCCTATCTCGCCCTGAACGTCGGCGTGCAGGTCGCCGTCAGGGTCGGTCCACCATTTGATGCAGGCGATCGACGGACAGACGATGCCGCCACCTTCCGGCGCGGTCGAGGCCTGAAGAGCGGCCAGCGTCGCTTCGGCCGAACCCTGCCAGCCCAGCGGAACCAGCGAACCGGCAGGCGCGCCACGATGGCGGACAGCCCCGATATTCAGCAGCGGATGGCGCGGATCGGACACGCACAATATATTGTTGGCCGGGTCCAGCGGCTCGGCCGCGATGTTCCAGATGCGACCCCACAGTCGCCGCTTGATCTTGTCCAGCCAGTCTGCCGGTCCCTCCAGACCGCCCGTGCCAAGATAGCGCTCCACCGGAAACGGCTTCATCAGATCGGCGGCCGGATCGGCCAGCACGATCGACAATTTGCCGTCATTCACCGCATGGCTCAGCACCTTGCCGGTCTGCGCCACGGCTGGCAGGCCGCCCGTCTCCGGCCCGATGCGGACAACGACCGGCGCGTCCGCCCACAGCAGGCCCGCCAGAGCATTGACGACCGATGGGCGCCCGGCAAAGCTCAACGTCATCGCCTGGGCAACGCCGCCGCCGACAATCTCCTCATCATAGTCGAGCGATCCGATGACAGGCGGCAACGCTTCGATCCCCGCATGCCAATGCCCGGACGCATAGGTGTAGGGCAGCACGCCATTGCCAGCCAGGCGCACGGCCTGCGCGACGCCATCGGCCGGATCACGCGGCGATGCTTCGACCAGGATGATGTTGACCGCCATCAGCTGGTCCGCGCCAGCGCCGACGCATCAAGCCCGCGCGCGGTCGATGCGACCGCGCCACCCTGCGCCACCAGCGTCCGCAACAGGGTGATGATCTCCGCATTCTGGTCGTTCGCTTCGTCCAGCGTCGCGTTCGTCGTCGCCAGCGCCGGGTCACTGACCGCCGCCGCCGTGCCGCTCGACCCGCCCGACGCCGCGACGATCTTCGCATTGGCATCGGCGATGGCCGTGCGCGCCTGGTCCAGGATCATCGCCCGATCGGCCGCATATTGGCCGGTCGAACCATAGGCTTCCTTGCTGACATTGTTCAGCTGCTCCAGCAGCCCTGCCAGCGTATCCGACGCGCCATCCTTGCCCGCCGCAAGGTCTGCCTTGGCCTGCTCGATCTCCTTCAGGATCGCGTCGCGCTGTTCGAGGGCGGACCCTTCGAACAGCGAACCGCTGGTCATTTCATCGACCAGGCGCTGGAGCGATCCGACCTGTTCTTCCAGCATCTTTTCGACCAGCGCGGCGCGATCTTCCGCATTCTTCTTTTCGATCGCCACGACATCAAAGCCATATTCGGTGGCGATGCGGACCCGCTCGGCCGCCTGCCGCTCCAGCGACTTGAACTCATTGGCCATCACCGTGCCGATGCCGCCGACCAGTTCTTCAATCTCCTGCACCTTCATCGCTTCGGCCAATGCCTCATTGATGTCGGTCGAGGATTTAATCGCCTTTTCAAGCGCCGGTGAAAGGCCTGTGATAGCCCCCTGAATGACCGCAAGCTGGATCGCATAGCCGACCGCGCCCGCCTGATCGTCGTCAAACTCGGTCGCGCCCTTGGCGATCTTGAGCGATCCCGTGCCTTCGCGCACGCGCCAGTCGCCATGACGCTGGCCGATCGTGACATTGAAACTGCCGACCGATCCGCCCAGCTGGTCGGCGATCTGCGACAGCCCGTCCTGGACATTGCTGGCCGCGCCGCTGGCCGCCTGTTTGAACTGGCTGCTATTGCCGCTCAGCGTGGCATCGTCGGTCACGCTGGTGATGTTCGCCGCGCCGGTCTTCGTCTTCTTCAACAGGCCGCCGATCGCCCCGCCCAGCAGACCCCCGGCTATCGCGCCGATCGGCCCGGCAAACTGGCTCATCTTGCCCAGCGCCGACCCCAGCAATTCTTTCCCGACTTCCCCGCCGATCGCACCGCCGATCGCGCCGCCCGTGCGACTACCGGTCAGCCCGCCCGCCGCATAGCCCAGCCCCGCATTCTTCAGGACCGTGCCGAACGACCCCTTGGAGCCGAACACTTTGTCCATCGCGCCATCGACCGACTTGCCGACTTCCTTGCCGACTTGGGCCGCGACCGAACCTGACTGCGCACCGCTGTTAGATTTGGCCGGATCGACCGTGATCGCCCCGCCCAACAGGGCCGCCATCGGCCCCGTGCCGAAAATCGTCGCCTCGATCGCGGCCGACGCGATGCTCTCGGCCAGTCGGCCGATAACGTCGCTCGCCTTCTGTCCGCCCGCAACGATCGCGCTGAACGCATCGACGGCCGCGCGGCCCAACTGCTCTTTCGCCCGCTGCGCATCCTGTGTCGCCTGGCGCGCCGCGTCCATCGCATCGCGCTCGGCCTGCGCGTCGGCGATCCGCTGCGCGGCGGCCTGCTGTTCTTCCGGGGCAAGGTCCGCCAGTTCCTTGCGGTACTGGATCATCACCTTTTGCACCGGCGTCAGCGTGGACAGCGCCGCTGTTTCGTCGGTGATCGACTGGACGATCTTGTCGATCGCGCCCGCCGCATCGATCAGCGCCTGTTCGTCCCCGGCCGTTTCCTTGATGCCGGACCAGTCGATCCCCTTGCCCAGATAGGCGACGCCTGCGTCCTGCCGATAGGTCGCCGCATCGGCCTCGCTGATCTTGCCCGCGCTGGCCAGCTTGGCGATCCGCTCCAGTTCATCCGCATAATCGGACGCTGCTTTCTTCGCCGGATCATAGCGGCCGATCACGCCTTCCAGATCGGCCTGCAATTTCTTCTGGGCTTCGGCCGCCGCGCGATCGGCCGCGCTCACGCTACTGCGCGTTCCAGCCAGCGACTTGCCGCTGGCGCTGGCCTTCGCCTCGGACGCGGTCAGTGCGTCCAGCGCCGCCTTGCGCTGCGTATCGAGCGCGATCTTCTCGCGCGCATATTGCGCTTCGCTCAGGTCATTGCGGCGAGCGTCTAGCCGGGCCAGCCCCTGATCATATGTTAGATCAGCACGAGCGCGAGGATCGGTCGCAGCAGCGATACCGCGATCAACGAAATATCGTCGCTTTCCCGCGACAGCCCTATCAGCATTGGCAAGATCGGCTTCTGCGGCTTTTAACTGTGCCTGAAGCTCGCGCACCTTCTGCGCGGACTTATCGACATTGCTTTCGAGAAAGCGGCGCTGCTCCTCTGTCGAAGCTAATCCCGGATCATCCTGGTTGCGCTGTTCGACTAACGCCGTTTCCAGCAGGGCTTTCCGCGCCTTGATCGCCTCAATGGCCAGCGTACGCTTGGCCTCCGCATTCTTCAGCGTTTCGACCCGTGACGTGTATTGCGTCTGGGTTTCCCGCTCCAGCGCCTTGTTCAGTTCCTCAATCTGTTCGGTGAGCGATGCGGCGGCATCTTCTTCTTCGCCTAGCGCATCGCTGCCGCTCAGCGCCTCGGCCGCGAACCCCGACAGGAAACCGATGACAGCCGTCAGCGCCAGCGACAGGCCACCCGTCAATATCGCTTCCACCGTGGCGGCCGACACCCCGAAACCGGACATGGCCGTCGCCGCGACGCCGCTGGCCTTGGCGATAGCGCCCTGTGCGGTGGATGAAGCCAGCGCACCCTGGGCCAGATCGCCCAGGCTGCTTTCCAGCGCGCCCGCCAGTTCGGAAGTCTGCCCCGCCGACCGGCCCGCATTGCTCAGCGCCCCGTCCAGCCCGGCCGCCTTGACGACCGTGTCGGCAATGGCCCCGCCAATGTCGCCCAGCGCGCCGTCGAGTATCCGCGCATCGCCTGCCGCGCCCCGTGCCGACGCGCCAATGTCGCTAATCGCGCCATTCAGCGCACCCGCGCCGCCCGCCGCACCGGCTGCGCTGGACGATATGTCGCCGATCGCCCCGTCCAGGGCGGCCATGTCGCTGGCGGTTTCCCGTGCGGTCGTACCCGCTTTGTCGATCGCACCGTCCAGCGCAGCGGCGGGCGCGGCCGCGTCACCGCTGGCCTTGCCCGCTTTGTTCACCGCATCGGTCAGCGCGTTGACGGCGGCGACCGCGACATTGCTGTCGCCGGTGATGATGAGGGATGTTTTCAGCGTCATGCGATCAGCCCCGGTAGCCGTTCAGGACGGACGCGGCAGCGCTTTCCATGACGCGCAGCCATGACCATTGCGCCGGGTCCAGCTTGATCTTCGCCTGTTTCAGGCCCGCGCGAACCCGCGCATAGTCCAGCCCCTGCCAATAGACGCGGCCCGTTCCCAGCGGCAGCAACTGCCACTGGTTGGACACAGCGAGGAAGGCGTGGACGATTTGCATATTCTGCGGCCAGACCGGGAATCCCGGCTCCTTTTTTGCGACAAGATCGGCGATCAGTTCATCGGGGAGTCCGAATGCCTCTGCATCGGCGGCCGCTTCGCTAAGGTCGGTTGTGCCGCCGCCCGCCCACAGGCGAGCGGCGGCTTTCAGTTTCCCGTCTGCGCGCCCGACACTGCTTCGAAATAGGTGCGGACCAGTGCCTTACGCACATAGAGCTGACCGATCAGCGCATCGCGCACCGCGTCGTTGTAAGGGATCGGCTGTTCATCCTTGCCGATCAGGTCATCCATGCCGACGACAATCTTCTTCAGGAAATCGCTCGACCCTTCGCCCTGGCTCAGATCGTAAGTTGCGACTTCATCGGTCGGCATGACCGCGAAGGTCGCCTTGAAATCCTGATCTTCAAAACCGCCGTTGACCGGCACCTTGACCTTGACCTTGTGGGTGAATGTGGGTCGCGGATCATAAACGAACATGTTGGGGAGCCTTTCTTATGGATGGTGACGGCGGGTTTGTCGCGGCCCGCCAGTCCTGTGGCTCCCCAGTCGCCGGCCCGGACACCAGCGACGGTTCATCGCCTCTCTCGGCGGGTTATCAGGTGAGCGTGATCTTCCACTGGTCATTGCCAGCGGTTGGCAGCGGCGTGAAAGCGAGCGGCCATTCTTCAATTCCCTGATTTTGCTGCGGCCCGGCAAATCGACCCTGGACGCAGGTGTTGGCCTTGATGTTGGTGATCTTGCCCGCGATTGTGCCGTGGGTGACTTCGATCGGGACGCGCGGCGCGTCCGCCGTGGGCGATCCGGCCCGCGACACCGGGTTGTAGGTCGCCATCGTCACCGCTTCGACCGTCAGGCTCAGGCTCTCGGCCCGATCCACGATGACGATGCGTTCCTGGTTGAACAACATGCGCGGCTGCACGTCATTGCCCAGCGTCAGACTAAAATCGCGGCCGACAAAGTCGATGCCGTCGATCTTGTAGACCGGGGTTGTCGCCTTGCTCGCGGCCTGCGGTTTCTGCCATTTGGATAGGTCCACGGTCGGTCGCACCGCCACGGCCGGAATGGTGAACAGGCCCGTCAGCGTCACGCGAAAGACAGGAATCCCCGCCGCGTTGATGGTGATGATCCCGGTCGCCCGTCCGCCCAGCAGGACATAGCGATTGACGCCGATCATGAAATAGGCGGCCACGCTTTCCAGATTGTCGGAAATCGGCGAATATTCGACGCTGGTCCCGGCGGTGATGACCTCGGCCGCGCCGCAGGCACGGATCAGCGGCGACCAGGCCGGAGCCGTGCCGGCCGTGCCGCTGCCAACCAGTTCGAAATCGCCGGTCAGCACGCAGTACAGGCCCACGGGCAGGCTTTCCTGCGCCCCCATGAAGGGGCGCTCCAGATTGCGGCTGACCTCCTGACCTTCCATCGGCTGCAACTGGACATTGGTCAGCAGCATCGCGTTCGCCGCGCCGGTCGGCACGGGATCGACGCCATAATTGTTGAGCGGTTCAGCCTTGATCAGGATGATCTTGCTGTTCCAGCGGATCGGATCGGCCATCGGTTAAGCGTCCTCGTTACGGATCAGGGTGCCATCCGCCTGGCGGATGAAGCTGCCGCCCGACATTGGCCGGTCACGGCCTTCATCGTCGGTGGCGAAAATCGGTGCGGGAATCGCAGGCGGCGGCGCTTCGGCGGCCGGATCGGATAGTGGTGCAATGTTTGCACTGGCATCGGTCGATACGGCGGCAAGGTTCGCCTGCGTATCAGCGCCGGTCTGATCCTCGCCCTGCGTCACGTCGGAAGTCTTCTTGGTTGCCATCGTCAAATCCTCAATTGGTCGCCCAGGGCGAACTCCAGTTGGTAGGTCAGCAGCCCGGCCGTCAGCGTCAGCAGCTGGCCGCGCGACAGGGAAAATTGGCCGACTGTCTCGCCCTCCAGCCAGTTGGACGGAGGCGACCAGCCGACGATGCGGCGGATCACCGCATCGCGGATCGGGACCAGCCGTTCGGTCGATCGCGCGCCGCTCGCATCGCCCACAGCCCGGATCATCAGCACGATCCCCAGCGTTTCGGCGATGTCCTGGATGAACCGGCCGGCCATTGCCTTGACCGCGCCACCACGAATCCCCAGCGGCAGGATGAAGGCCGCGTCGCCACCTTGCGGGGCCAGACCACGGGCCATCAATTCACTCAGGTTCGCGGCGGGCTGGATGCGGCCCGCGATGCCTTCGACATCGGCGATCCGATCCTTCACCGCATCGAACATCAGATAAAGCCCCGCATGCTTTCGGGCGAAAGCGGCCGTTCGCGGTCGATAAACTGCACGCCGCTCGCCCCCGACGACGCCGGTTCGATCCCGGCCGCCTCCAGCTTCACCGTCCCCTTGGCAATATCGACCAGCGTACCCATCGCCCGGTCGTAATCGTCCATGATCTTCTTTTCGGGCGACTGGACGTGCAGCTTGTAGATCGCGATGACCAGGGCAAGGTCGATCACCAGTTCAGGGACCGGCTCCAGCGGCAGGCGATACCGGTTCCCGACATAGCCATTGATGACCGCGTCCGTATTGCCCAGTTCCTGGGCGATCAGGTCCGCGTCCATCACGCCGGTCGGTTCATCCGCGCGATCGGTGAGCCAGATCAAAGTCCGCTCACCGAAACGCTTCATCAGCATCGCCTGCGTCGCGTAGGTCATGCGCCCTGCTCGGCCTCGTCTTCCGCTTCAGGCACGCCGATCTGGACGATCGACCATGTCAGCATCGGATCGCCGTCGATCGCGCGCAATTCATCCTCGGCCAGCAAAATGGCGGGAATGACCTGTGCCTCCGGCCCGAAATGGCGACCGGCACGGCGACGGCCCTGCATCGGGCCGACGATGCGAACGCCGATCTGCCCGGCACGGTCGGCGCTGTCGCCGATCACGCCCAGAAGCGCGTCGATCGACACCGCGACGGGTACGACAACATCAGTCTTTGCCTGGACGATGGCCGCATCGACCGCGAAGTCATCCGTTGCATAGTTGGCGCGCGATGCTTCGAGCAAAGCCGCAGCATGAGCGTCGAGCGTTTCGACCGGAGCCGGGGCGGGCGTTGGCGACGGGGCTGCGCCCGCCGCCTTTTTCGGTTCGCGCGCCATGGTCAGGCGAGCCACGGGCAAACGAGCAACTCGGCGGTGCCCGCCCAGATGTTCGTTTCCACGCCATCGACGACCCGCGACTGGACCAGGCGCTTGCCCGCGCCTTCCAGGCTGGGCGGCACGACCAGCAGATTGGGCAAGATGCCCAAAGGCTTGCCATAGTCGCCCTTCATGCCGGTCAGCGCTGCGCGGGCCGTCTCATAATGATCCTCGTCCAGCTGCTGCTTGGAACCCCAGGCAATCTGCCAGAAGCCGTAGCCGGCATTGGCACGCGCGTCATAGCCATAGACGAATTCGTTGTTGTCGAAGACGTTGTCGTCCGTCTCCTTGTCCTTGGCGACGAATTTGAAGTCCTTGCGCTTCTGAAGGATGATCGGCTTGAGCGGCCGACGCACGTCCAGCAGGAACCAGGCCGGTCCGGTGCCGCCATCCGTGTTCGCGACGCTGATCATCTGGCCGGTTTCATCCAGCACCGGATGATCGGTGTCGAAGTAGAACTGCCCGTCATAGCAAAGGTTGGCAAAACCAGCCTTCAGCATGGCCCAGCACAGTTCGTCCCAGGCTTCGCCCGCCGACTGCCCCATTTCCTGGAACATCGGCGCGTAGATGCCGATATTGTCGGTTTCCAGATCGTCACGATCGACAGAAATGGTCATTTCCCAGGGCTTTTCTTTGATCGTGTAATCGCCCTGGCTCATATTATGGACCACGCGGCCGCCGATCCATTCGCGGACCTTGGGAAACTTGCCCAACCAGCCATAGCTTTGTTTCTTGGTGGAAGACGGCACGGTCGTGGTGACGCGGCCATAGCTGGATACGGCGCTGCCCAGACCGCTATTATAAGCGGTGTTGAAACCGGTGCGAACGGCCGCCAGATTTTCGGCGTTGATGATCATGGCTTCAAAGGCTCCTTAAAGGGTTTCGACCCAGACGCCCTGGGCGTCCACGTCGCGGATGGTGCCGGCCAGCGATCGGGTGGAACCGCCGTTCGTCTTGGCGACCGTCTGATCGTCCACGATGTAGGCAGGGTCGCCGATTTCAGCGCGGGTGATGGCGTCGGCCGCCGCGCTGTTGGCCCAACGGAACGTGCCTTTCTTGACCCGGCCGTTGATGGCACCGGCAATGCCGGCACTGTTGTCGGCGCGGGCTTCGGCCCGGCCGCGCGCGATCAGGCCGACGGCGGTGCTGCCGGGAGCCAGATAGCCATTGGCGTCGAGGCAGACGAGCGCACCGGCAAAGATGCGGGTCGCGGCCTTGACGGGATGCTCCTCGATGTCGCCGGAGCGGAGCGGCGTATTGCGGTCGCCGGTGAGCGCAACCATCAGCGTGTCTCCTGCTGGCCCGCAGCCGCGAGCGTTTTCTTATATGCCTCGGGGTCGATGCCCATGAGCGCGATGACGCTGGTGTCGGCGGCAGTCAGTTCGCCGGCCTTCCGTTCGGCGGGCGGAATGTCCGTAGTGCCGGACGGCGTCAGCACCGGCATGGCGTTGATCAGTTCGGCGGTGCCGGTCGGATCGGCCATGTGCATGCTGATGAAGCGGTCGCGCATCGGCTTGACGCCCACACGCTTCTCCTTGATCGCCGCATCCACGAAGGCGGTGGCGGCGGTCCGTTTGCCGTCATCGCGCAGATCGTTGAGTTGGTTCGTGACGCCCGCCAGTTCGGACTGAAGCGCGGTAATGATTTCATCGCGGCCGCCTGTGTTGGCCAGCTGCTGGACACCCAGCAGGATTGCGGCAGCATCGCTGCCGGTTGCCAGCCCCGCCGCCTTCGCGATCGGGTCCAGCGCGGACTGAAGCGCAGTTTCGCTTTCGTCCTTCTTGCCTTCGAACTTCGCCTTGATCGCCGCCATGATGGCAGCGTCATCGGCGTCGCTGGCGAGGCCCAAAGCCTCGATCAGCCATGCGCGAAAATCCATGACATTCTCCTGATGAAGGGCGACCATGCCCCGGAAATTGGGTTTGTTGGTGAGGGAGGCGCGCAGCACCGCGTCGATCGTGCCGTCCCTGCGGTGGAGGATCGCGGGCGACACGCCGCGATATTCGCGCCAGATGCGTCGTTCGAGCGCGGCCGGAAGCCATTCGGGACGGCCCCACAGGCCATCTTCACGCTGTTGCAGTTCGACGATCCATGCGCGGGCCGGAGCCTCTTCGCCACGCGGCGCGGCCAGATCGGTCGAATGATTTTCGTCCAGGACGAACTTGTCGCCTTCCTTCAGCGACGCCGCCATCAGCGACACCATGTCACTGGCACGATAGGGACCGCGTCCGTCATTGGTGAAAATATCACCAGCCGGAAGCAGGTGCAGCCATTCGGGCGGCGCATCGCTGGCGGCCATGGTGATGGCCGAACACAGAGCGATGGAAGAGGCGGCGGGCTTCGTCATGAAGCCGTTGTGCCTGCGACGGAAGGCATGAGGCATGCCCGCAGCGGCGGGCAAGAGCATAGAAATGTGGGAAAATTCAGCCTTATCGGCGCGGCTGCACCATGGCCGACGCCGCGCGGGAAATCAACGGCGACCGATCAGCCGTTGAAACCCGTCAGGTTGAACGCCTGTTCCAGATGTTCGTCGGCAATGTCGATGATATTCGCCTCATCCTCATCCGACAGGCCCAGCCAGACGCGCGCCGGAATGTCGCCCCACGGATATTGCACCTTGCCCGGCCCATTACCAAACGCGCCCCGCTTCGCACCGTCCTGCATGACCGCCGAATATTCCAGCGCTGAACCAATCTCGACCCCGGCCGCATCCGCATACTGCGCGATCTCGCTGGACAGCCGCTTCGACGGCCCGATCAGCGGGTCGGGCCGGTCGCCGTCCTTGTTGGCCTTATAGCGGTCGATCGTTTCCTGCTTTTTCGGCGTCCAGGCATGGCCGTCCGGGTCGATCCCTTGTTTGAACCGCTCCTTCGTAACGCGGACCACATACTCGCCAATATCTTCATGGATCGGTGTCATATCGCCCAGGCGACGGCCCACTTCGCCCAGCGCCTGGCTCAATGCCTGATATTTGAACTCGACCTTGATCATTGCTATATCGGCCTCAGAGACGCGAGCATCGTGGCGTTGGGTCCATAGCCCTGAACGTTTCGGACGTTGGCGCGAGGGCGCGTCTCACTTCTTCACCCCAATGAAAAATGTCTTGAGCGCCAGGGTGCGCTGCTTGTTGCGCACCGCGAAAATCGCGGTGAACCGCTGTCCGTTGATGACCTTGACGAACCGGATCAGCGGTTCGCTGGCATTGGACAGGCCCAGCGCCGTAACTTCGTCGGGTGCGGCAATGATGCTGGGCAGATAGCCATAATGATCGCCCGTCACTGGCTGCTGGCCGCGCGACAATTCGCGGCCCGCGATCCCATGGTTGCGCAGCACATGAAGGACATCGGTGCGCGCGATCGAAAAATCGTACAGCGAAATATCGCGAAGGGGCGCACCTTCCCACACGGCTGTAATGCGGCTCGCCTGCGACGGACCAACCAGCCCCATGGTGCGGATCGCCTCGATCTGGCCGGCTGTCTCGTTCAAGATGCGATTGGCATAGCGGCGGGCATCGTCCGCGACGGATGGCAGCGACCGATAGCTGGCGGCCAGCGCATCCTGCATTGCTTCCGGCACGCCTTCCATGAAGCCCTTGGCGATCCGATAATCCCAGTGACGCACCTTTTCGGCGGAAGCCTGAACGATCGGCGCGACACTTGCGCCTGGCGCATAGTCCCAGTTGCGGCCCACACCGAACGGCGTGCCGGTGCGGGGATTGATGCGATCCCAGCCTTCCGGCAACTTTTTGTCCGGGTCGCCGCCCAACCGACGCGCTGCCCGTTCGCTCCGCGCACCGATGACGTAGCAACTGCATCCCCAATCACTGGGCGGATAAAAGATTTTCCAGAACGGATGATCCGGTGGCAGACAGATGCCGTCGAAATCCAGATGCTGCTGGCGCGGCTCTTTCGACCCGCCGTGGAAATAGACCCATAACGGATAGTCGCGCTCGACCAGCTGCGCGTACCGGCCAGCGGAATAGCTGGTCGATGCGTTGGTCTTGTAAATGGTGCGGGTGCGCCACGCTTCGCCGCCCTTCGTCCCTTCGCCGGTCCAGCCATGCCAGCCATGACGCTGCACGATCGCGCGGAAGTCCTTGCGGAAGGCATCCAGGCTTTTGCCCTCCGCAATCGTGCGATCGACAGCCGCCGCCAGATCGCTCAGCAGGTCGGCCTTTTGCGCCCCCGCCACCATGAACCCGGTGTCATGCTGCTCTCGCTCCAGATCGTCCCAGAATTGCGTCGGGACCAGATTGCCCAGCTTGCCGCGAAAGAAAGCCACCTGTTCGGTGAAGGGCCGACGCAGGGTGCCGGAGAGTGCGCTGGGCTGTCCAGCCATCAGATGTCACCACATTTCCACATCGCGATCAGCAAGCCGACCGACCAACCAACGCAGGCACATGCCAGAAAACAGCATGCCAACGAGACGTTACCCATGCTGCTACTCCTCGATGTCGAACCGACCGGCCGCATGCGCCGCAACCAGGCCATCGCCGATCTTCGCGGCAAGCCGCCCGATCGGCAAATCACCATAGGCCGACATCAGCATGTCACGAAATTCGGCGGCATCATTGGCCGCCTCCAGCATCGCTTCGATCTGCTCAATCAAATCGGCCATATCCGGGGCCGTGTCCTGATTGAGCCTGTCACCGATCGCTATGGCCGGAAAGACGGCGGCCGGTTGTTGCGCCGCCTGCAACGACTGGATCAGGCGCGAACTGGGGAGCGAGATGGCGGACGGCGCTGCCTCATTCGCACGCAACAGCTTCGCGCCCTTGTCGGGATCGGACAGGCCCAGCTTGTCGCGGACCTCGCTCATCTGCACTTCCAGCCCCAGCGGGACCAGCTTGACGACGTTGTCGACCAGGCCATCAACATCTTCCTGCTTGGGCCGACCGATGCGCAGGCGCGGATAGGCCTGTTGCGGCCCATATTCCAGATCGACCCACGGCCGGATCAGATCGCGATTAAGCGTCGCCGCGCCGCCCTTGCAATCGGCCGTCTCAATATCTTCGCGAACGCCGTCATGGACCTTGTTACCGCCATCGCCCAGCCCGCCCGATTTCCCATCGGTCGTTCCGGTCTGGCCCAGCACCGCTTTGCTGGTCTGGCGATCCAGCCAGTCGGATCGACGTTCATACAGGTCGCTGCCGCTGCCGACATTCTCGCTTTCGATAAAGTCGATCGACATTCCGTCAGGAATAATCGCCGCGCAGTCGCCCGCGATATTGGCGACAGCGCGGAACAGTGTCGCCTTGTCCGCATCGCTTGCGCCCGATTGAAATTTACCGACGCGCACCGGCTGGCCATAGGTCTGGGTAAAGATCGCCCAGTCGCGTTGGGTGAACGCCTTGAACATCCACGACCAGGATGCGAGGCGCGCAATGCCCGAACGGATCGGCAGGCCGGACTTGGCCTTGACCTGATGCTGGATGAATTTGAAGGGCGGCAGCGGACAGTCCTGGGAATTGCCGTCCTCACCACCGCGTAGCAAAGGCGTCCGCCCATCGTGCCGGTCAAAGGTGAACCAGCGCTGGTCCCGCCATTCCAGGCGCAGCGGTTGCCACTGCCCCATGCTCGTGTCCCACATAATTTCGGTAAAGCTGATGCCCTTGCCCACCGCGTCGAGAATATCGAACATTTCGTCCGCCAGTTCGTCACGGTCGATCCAGCGGCGCACCATGTCCGCTATCTCGACATCCTTGGCGCTGTCGCTGGCCGCGTCCACGGTGATTTCCAGCTGCGCCACCGATCGCTTGCGTGTCCCCAGCACGCCCGCATAATGCATGTCGCGTTCTTCGATCTGCTCGGCCAGTTCGAAATAGGCGAGCGGGTCGCCCATGTCGGCCGCACGCATGATCCGGGCGAGCCGAATGGGGTTCAGCCCATCGGCCGGATAACCGGCAAAGGGCGAGCGAACCCCGCCGATCGTGGCCGCCGCGACCTCCTGCCGCAGAACCTCTTTGCGGAGGGGCTGGCCCCGATGATCGACCAACACGGTCATGCCCATTGCTCCTGACAAACGAAAATCGATTTTAAAGGGGTTAAAAGGCCGCTCAGAGCGTTTTTAACGCAATGGCCCCGCCATCGGGTCGTTGAGCCTTGCGCAACGCTCCTGAGGCCTGTGAGCGCATCAGCCATCGTTTGACGCAAACGCGATCCCAAAGGCGGCTTCCACCACCCACGCGGCGCTTCTTCGTCGTCCAGATCATCGGCTTCCTCGCCATAGATGGACGCTCGCGAAACCCGCACCGGCTGATAGCCATATTCATGCGCGTTCTGGCGCGATGCGTACCAGGCGAGGATGCCAGCGATCCCGGCGTCACCGTGACGGTCGAAACCGTCGCCGCCCTTGTACCGGAAATTCTCTGGCACGCGGATGATGCCATCGACATATTGCAGCGCCTGGTGATCGCGCAATATGTCGTCATCACCCGCGACGACGATCGTCTCATCCGCGAACGCCTCGACATAGGCCGGGCTGTTCGCGCCATACCAACCCGCGTTCAGCTTCACTTCGCTGACCCGCTTGCCCCACTTCTGCGCGGCGACCTCGGCCAGATAGGCACCGTTGCCGGTGGCGTCGAAAGCCGCATGGCCGAAACGCGGCAATGCATCGCCCAGATAAAAGACGACATCGCGTTGCGTTTCATAAGGGACGTTGCGCAGTTCGATCACCAGCTTGCCGCGCCGAACCAGATCCTGCCCCAGTTCATTCACGATGATGACCGACCCGTCGCCGCTGCGCGCAAAGTCCTGGCCAAAATCGTGACGACGATCGCCGTCCAGCTTGTCCAGGTGCGGCCGCAGCTTTTCGCGCAGCCATGTTTCCATGATCCGCTTGCGCTCATCAGCGGGCGCATTCTTGAAAGCGTCGGGGAGCGCCCAGCGCAGGACCGGGATGGAGCGGTCCGAACACTGTTCGATCATCACCCGCGACAGGGCCGACCCGGAAGCGTCCGACGGGATCGCATCCAGTTCCTGCCGCATCTGCGCGGTGCGAACACCATAGGAGCCACGAATTTTGGCTTCCCATTCGTCCTGCGCTTTTTGCGTCCATTCCTTCCCGCGCGTCAGGCAGACGCGCTTGAACAGCCCATTATCCACCGCCTTTTGAAAGGGGATGAAATGCAGGCTGTAGGAAACCTTCCCCGCTTTCGCTTCCTGGATCAGTTCGTTGAACGGGTTCAGCACGCCATTATGGGTGCTGATGATCCGTATTTTGCCACCCCAGATCAGCAGCGCGTTGACCGCGTCCAGTACCGCGCGCACATCCTTGTGGAACGCGGCTTCGTCGATGACGACGATCCCCTGAAGGCCACGAATATTTTCCGGCCTGGACGACAACGCCTCCACGCGGAAACCCGACGCGAAGCGGACACGGTAAGCGCTGATGAATTTGGAGGTGCCATCCTCCAGTTGGTCTTCGAACAGGAACTCTTCGACATCGACCAGCTCTTTCGCGACGATCTTCGCGAAATGGGCGACATAGCCGATGAACTCGCGGCCCTTGTCCTTCGTGTCCCCGATGTAGAAGACATTGTCGCCACCGGCCGACCGGGCCGACGCGGCGATGATCGTATCGTCCAGCGCTTCGGCATAGGTGATGCCGGTACGACGGCCCTTCTCCCCCAGCTTCAGGTCCGACTGATCTTCCAGCCATTCCTTCTGATGGTCCATCAGGATGCCATCGGCCAACGGATCATGGTCGTCGGGCAGTTCGAAGCCGCGCGGGAGTTCTGGCGGCAGCTGGGCCGGATCGCGCGACAGGACCGGTGCGACCGGCGCGGTCTTCGCCATGACGGGGATCGGCTGCACGGTCGCGCCCGCCAGTGCGGCGGCCATCGCGACGCCAGCCGCAAACTTGGATTTACCTTTCTGGGGCGGGATCATTGGCCCGCCTCCGTATCGGCCCAAGGGTTCTTTTCGACGCCGTCGGCAATGCGTTGCAACAGGGCGATTGCCCCTTCAAGATCGCCGCCATCAGCAAAATGATCATCCATCGACAGCGCCACGTCATCGGGATCACCCCACGCCGCAATCGCCTTTATGCGCAGCGCGTCATAGACCTTCCAACTTCGCGCAAAATCGACGGAGGCTTGCGTCTGAAGCGACAGCTCCACGCTGAAGCGCCACAGCTTCAATCGCAGATGACGGACCAGCACTCTCGTCCCGTCCAAGTCTCGCGATTCGGTGTACGATAGCGGCCCGGCCCGCCATGGGCGGTTCATATCCGCAGCCCCAGCACTTCGCGCCGCATCTGCGCTGCGCGCTCAGCGCTCAGCCCGGCCTCAGTGGCGACCTTCTCGACCTTCTCAGCCGCATGCTCCATCTGCGCTGCAACACGCTGTTCCAGCTGGCGGCGATGTTCGGTCGAAGTCTTTTGGGCGGAAACGACGCTGGAAAGCGCACGCGCCATTTCCATCACGCCCTTGCTGTCCGCCGTGCCTTTCTCAAGCTGCTCGTAAATCGCTACCTTGAGCATTTCGGCAACAGCGACCGTCACCTGGTCAGCGCCGTCAGCGCCAAGATCGCCCACAATCTCCGCCGTAATGTGACGAACCTCATCCAGCTTGCGGAACTGGATCGCCTTGCGCACCGCCCACCGGCTGAACGCCGATTTGCTGACGCCCGCGATCCCCCGGTCGGCCAGCCGCTTGTTGAACTCGGTGACGATCGCCGTCTGCTGCATGGACGAACCACGCAGCTGCTCGATCGCCCAGGCCAGATCATCGTCCGCCGCTTCCGGCAGCATGTCGATCGACGACAGCCGACCGCGTCCTTCGCGACGGGCCTGTTCCTCGCTCATACTGGCGATCCTTCCACCCGAATTTTCAGCGATTGCGTGAGGGTAAAGCTGCCATCGACGCGGATGCGCAGATCGGCGCGCCACCCATCGGGGAATCGCGCCACGATCCGACGCGGCTCACCCGATGGCGACAGCCATCCCATGACGGTTTCGGCGTCATGCTCGCGACTGATAACGCCTGCCTCGCGAAGGAGCGGCATCACGTTGGCAGGGACAAGCTGGACCCGGCGCAGCTTCCCGCGCTGGGCCGCACTACGCATCGTCGCCCGGCCGCGTCACGCCTTCGACAATCTCGGTGCGCTCCACATGGTTACGACCCAGCGTCGTGATCTGCGCGATCATGACTGTCCCGGCCTCGGTGACGCGCACCGCCCCCAATTCGGACAGGGCGCGAAGTTGCGTCCGCACCCAGTCGCGCGACCGGGTAATGGCAAAGGCCTTCAGCACCCGCTGAAGCGACACTTCATTCAGGCGACCGTCCACCTGGACAGCCAGTTCCTTGAGGATGACCAGCCGGCCATCCTGCGCATTCTGTTCGGGCCAGTTCATGCTTTTTCTCGCATCAGATAATTGTCGATCCGATTGACCGCGTGCGACATGCTGGTGATTTCCGCACCCTGACGGCCGATCAGGCCCAGCGTGTCGGCCAGTTGGATGCGCAGGCCGGCAATGTCTTCTTTCGTGGGCAGATGCTTCATCTGCTCTTCCACGGTGATCTGTTTGTCTTCGATCACGTCCAGCCGGGTTTCGATCTTCGTCACCCGGTCGGCCGCTGCGCTCTGACTGCGCGTGTGCCACGTCCAGACGATATTCGCGATGCTGACCAGCATCCCCAACAGGCCAAGCAGGCCAGCACCGTTACTCACAATTTCCCCCGGATCGTCTGGACTTGAAAACATGTTGAAAGGCCTTTCAGGGCCGATTGACGTTGATCGACGCAGCCCGGTCCCACGCTTCGATCAGACCGATCAGGCGGACGCTGTTGACGGTTATGGCGTCGAGGTCGGCCGCATCCAGGGCGGGACCGTCACCGGCCCGCACAGATCGGGCGGGCATGGGGGAAACTGCGGACAGTTGCGCCGTTCCGCCACCACGGACGGCGCTGGCTCCACCCGCTCTTGCGTCGTCGCGCAACCACTCAGACAGGCGAGCGCGAGCGCTGGCCAGATCGACCTGATAATCATGCTTCACCTCTGAAAATTTGGCCGCCCATTCGGCCTGCACCCGTGCGTCATTCTCGCGATCCAGCCGCGCCGCTTCGATCCGTGCTTCGCGCACCAGCCCTTCGAACTTGCGCATTTCCTCACGCTGTTCGACAAACTTCGCCTGCCATGTCGCCGCCTGGACGCGGCGATCCTCGGCCAGATCGCGAGCCTGATCGACTGCGAAGCACAGCCACAGGAACAGCAGCACCAGTGCGACAACCAGCATGCGGCCCGGCCGATCAGCGACCCAGCCAACGGCGCGCGACAAAAGGGTGATCGCCCAACTCATGCGCCCCTCCGGCTGCGACGAATACGACGACGCACGCGGCGGCTGATATGCAGCCGATTGGGCTTGGCCCGACGCCGCCCCGGCCCGCCTTTGCTCCGCTTCAGGTTGTAACCGGACACGACCAGAGCGGCACGGCGCGCACGCTTGCGCGCAGCATTGGACGTAGGTTCAACGGCCTCGACCATGACAACTGGGCTGGCGGCGGCCATGGCAATCGCAGGCATCGCCATCGCTGCAACAGCCATCAGGCCCGCATATCGATAGACGCCCCTCATTTCGCCACCTTGACGGTCAGTGTGCGCTCAGGCGGCAACAGAGTGAAACAGGCGCGCATTTCGTCATTGCGGCGGTTGACCAGACCAGTGACGACGACCTTGCCTGCCTTGTTCCAGAGCGCGAAGGCATCGCATGCGGAGTACCAGTCGCCTGCATTGAACTGGCGCGCCATAGTTGAAGTGCAGTAACCGGCGATGCCGATATTATAAGCAACGCTGATAGCCGCGCCCAACTGATAGACCGTGGCCGCGATCTGCGGCGTGCAGGCCAGCACGCCCTTGCCGAAATCGGAGCGGATGGCGGTGTGCAGGAAAGTGCGGCATTCGGCCAGCGTATAGCGCTTCATCGTCACCCGCGTTTCGCCGGTGCAGACGGTCCACTTGCCGATCATGTCCTTATAGGGGACGGTCCTGGTCCCCTCCCATTTCTCGATCAGGCCGCCCGCGACCTCGGCCGCCTGGTCGTTGACGACCAGCGTGACCGGCGCAGTCACCAGCGCGGCGGCGGCGGCAGCGCCTGCGATCGATTTTCCCATGCCTTCAGCCATGGGGAACCATTTCGATTGGGGGGAGATTTTGCTGTGCCATGGCGACAGCAATGCGGTTTGGAACCGCCTCAGAACATGCCCGCCGCTGCGGGCATCAACGCCTAGTCCTGAGAAAAGAGGGAAAGCTGTGCAGCCGACCCTTTGATCGGCGGGTTATCCATCCGGGCGAACAGCTTGTCTATAGCCGTTTCGGTGAGGCCCAGCATGGATGCGATCTGGCCATGGCTGCGGCCGTGGGCGCGGTAATAGCGCGCACGAATGTCTCGCGCCAGAGGGATACGCAGCACAGCGGGCATGTAGCGGGCAATCAGCCGCCGCGCTGCCGGTTCGCCCAGGGCGCGCCATAAGTCATGATCAGGCGCGATCGACTTGGGGACATAGAGCCGACGACCGCCGAAGTTCTGCGTCAGCGCGACGAAAGCGTCTTCGCCCAACAGCGTCATCAATTCAGCGGTCAGCTTCTCGCTCATCAGAACATCAGCCCCATGAGCAGGCCAATCAGGAACGCCGCCGCGACCACAGACACCGGCGCACAGCCGCGACGGGCCGGGCGCGCGGTCGATTGAACCAGCGGCTGCGATTCCCAGGCGGCATGCATGTGGTGGCCGCGCACGGCCTGAACGCGGCGGCTCATCCTGTCACCTCGTTGAACGCGCCCTGGCCGCCATGCTCGCGCAGCTTGCGGCCCAGCGACGCGGCGATCAGCTCATATTCGCTGGTGGTGAAGCGCAGGCCTTCGCCCTCGATGCCGCACAGCCGAAACGCCGCGTCCTTCAGCGACCAGCCCTCGGCCGCGATACCGGCCCGCTTCAGCTTGAACAGGATCGCGTCGCACAGCCCGACTTTTAGCGCATGGACGTAATGCGCCTTGGGGACACCGGCCTGCACCTGATCCCAGCCATGACGTTGCGCCCATTTCTTCAGCGCTTCTACCAGCTTGTCGCCCTGCGTCTGGTCGGCCCACTGGAATTTCATGCAACCCAGCTGGCGCTTGGCGAAGGCTTCCAGCCCCTTGTCCGCCTTGATCGCGGCCTGCGGCTCTTCGCGCACCGCGCACAGATGCGACAGGCTGATCCACATGACGCGGGCCTTCTTCGCCAGCGGATGGTCCGCGCGCTTCGCCATGCCGGGCTTTTTCGCCACGGCGCTGAACCCGCGACGCTCGAAATCCTGCACGACCAGACGCAGCTGGGGGACCGTGCATTTCTTCGCGCTGTCGTGACCGGCGACACGCAACAGCACGCCGCGATACACGTCATCGTCCAGCCCCAGTTGCTTCTTGGCGACATGTACCTTGGCGATCAGGATATTGCGGGCCTTGTCGTCGGCGCGCAACACGCGGGCGGTGGCGGGGGGAGCCATCACCATGTCCTCCGCACTGGCTGTTCCTGGAAATGCCGGGGCCGATCGGGGAAACGCAACGCAGCAAACAGCGTGTTGATGCTGCAACCAGCGACGATCGTCGTCGCAGGCGGCAGCTTCACCGAACAAGGCAGTTCGCCCGACAGCAGCACGATCGCCGCTTCGACCGTTTCGAAATGAGGGGAATCCTCGTCCAGAACCGCCTGAACCTCCTTCAGGCCTTCGATCAATTCTTCGATCTGATCCATGATCAATTCTCCTTCAGGCCGCGATACCGCTCGCGCAGACGCTCAGTGAGCATGAGGAAAGCGGGATCGCGCGCCCGCATGTCATCGGCGCGGCGGCGGGCGGACAGGATGGTGCTATGGTCGCGGCCGCCCAGCACCGCGCCGATCTGGGTCAGGCTGGCGACCTTCAGGTCCAGCGCCAGCCAGCACACCGCCGCCCGCGCCCGAAAATGACGCTGGTCACGGCCTGGGCCGATGATGTCGGCGCGCTTCAGCCCTGTGTGCCAGGCGACATCATCAACGATGTCACCGACGCGCACCCGACCACCGACGAACGGACGCGGCGCGCTGGCCGCGATCCGACCGACCATCAGGTTCAGCGCCGCGCGAACGGCGATGTCGCTCGCGCCGATCATGCCATCACCGCCTTGCTGGCGCGCTGGGCGAAGGCTTCGGCGATATGCTTGCGGGTCACGTCCACCGCCTGCGACCGCGCGATCGTCACCGCGTTAACCAGCGTCTTGGAACATTCGCGCAGGCCACCGGGACGCGACGCGATTTCCTTGATCAGGGCGACGGCGCTATCCTCATGAATGTCCCAAGCAGCGGCCAGCGCTTCGGCATCTTCGGGATAGGCACGCGGGATGACGATGGTCTGCGCGACACGGCTGTAAAGTTGCGCGAGGTAAGGGGCCGATCGCGACGACCCTTCCATCTGGCTCGTCACATGCTCATTGCCGACCAGCATCACGCCGACGCTGATTTCATCATACCAGCCGCGAATTTCCTCCAGTTGGTCGATCACCAGATGCTGGGCATCGTCGAAAATCAGCACGGCTTTCTTGTGCTTCAGTTCGGTGACGACCCAGCGCGACAGATCGTCGGACGAACCCCGCGCCGACTTGTTGCCCAACGCAATCAGCACCGTTTTGCACAAAGCCGTGATCGTCTTCATCGACTTGCGGCACCGAATGTAGAAAGCGTTGCTGGCGCGCTCGCCATATTCGACCAGCGCCTTCGTCTTGCCGACGCCCGGCGTCCCGATGCAAACCACGATCCGGCCGCCATGCGCCCAGGTGAGGCCACCCATCACCGTGCGGGCCGCGCGCGTGTCAAAAAATTTCGGTTCGTCGGGCGCTTCGATCTGCAACTGCGCCTGCGCCATCAGCGTCTGGCGATAGCGATAGACCTCCAGCGCGATCTTGTCGTTGCCGCCTCTATAAGGGGAGTTGTTGTAATTGCCGCCGCAAAAGGCGGACAGGGTCGATCCGGGCCGGTTGATCGGCCCTTCCAGGCGGCTCCAGCTAAAGCCGGTTTCCGTCTTGTACGAAATCAGCCATTTACGCTGATCGTCGATGAAGTCGTGGGTCGTCTCTATGTCGTTGACGTTGTTCATGATACTCGCATCCTTGTGCTTGATGGCACGGGCCGCGCCGAACGGGCGTAGGAACTCACCGGCGCGGCCCTTAATTCTCACTCGACCGGGCGAAGACGGCCCATGGCCGCGATGAAATCTTCCTGCGGCTGGTTGTGAATGGGCGCTGGAAGGGCGTTCGAAGCGATTTTGACAGCCGCATTGCCATGGAAGCGCGCGGGCCGGATCACATTGGCGACCATGTCGGGTTCGGCCTGCTCTGTGTATCGACGCTGGCCTTCAACCTGCTGGGCGTTCAGCAAATCCTGCTGGTCGCGCAGGCGGCGAACCGTCTTGCGCATGTCGCCCAGGGTCTTTTTCTGGCGCTGGGCATCCTCGACCTTGTCGAACTGCGATGCCCCGATCCGGTCGGCTGAACAGATATAGTCGCCTGCCATGCTATAAACATGGACGGGCAGCGACAGATCGTCGGGATCGAACCGGATGGTCAGCAACTGCCCGGCATGGCGGCTCAATTCCCGCGACCAGTAGCGATTGCCCACGATCTTGACTGACCCGTCCTTCCGGTGCGCCTTGAGCTTCTCGCCCGTCAGCAGCGCAAGGCGCAGATGCTCTGGGCTGGCCTTGCCGATCGGCGACACTTCATAGCTTGCCTGAAACGTTGCCTGGAAACTGGCGCCATTGGCCGTTTCAGTACGACGGCCTTCCCGCTCATTATAGGCGGCGATGCCGTCGGCGACGACCTGGACGAACACAGCGAGCGGCACGGCCTTGGTCCCGTAATTTTCCGGCTTATTGTCGATATGGTTGCCGGTGTACGCGCCGGAACAACGAATATCTTTCGCCACGAAATCGGCCAGCGTGCGGAACGACCGTTCGATCGGCTTGGACTGGCCGCTATAGGGCTGCGCGAACTGGACGCCGATCCCCAGCGCCGGGAGGAGGCCGCGCGGATCATCTTCGCGAATGGTGAAGCGGAAGCGATTGCGCACGCCGCCCGTCACCCATTTCGAAGCGAAGGCGCGGCCATTGTCCATCAGGCAGCGGTTGGGAATCCCGTAATTCTTGAACAGGTCGGCAAAGGCCAGCCGGGTCAGCAGCGCGCTTTCCGTGTCGCCGATCCGCCAGGCCAGCATCATCGAACTGTAAACGTCCTGGATGGCGACCATCATCGGACGGGCGATGATGTCCTTGCCCGACGCATCCTTGCCGAAATTGACGAAGACATCGAATTTATGGCCGTCGATATTGACCATATCCATGGCAAACATATGCGCTTTGCTGCGCTGCTGGGGGGGGACCATATTACGCACGGCGTCCATTCCTTTCCTCATTGCGACGATGACACGGGGGTCCACTTCACGCTGGAGCTTGCGCAGCAGCGTCTTTTCCGAAGGCAGCGTCAGGCCGCGCGGCCCGGCGTAGAATTTCTGGGTCTGGAAATAGCAGCTGCTGAAGGTCGGCCGTTCGGGACGCAGATATTCGGACTTGAGATACTGGAAGGCTCCGTCATCGACCTCGGCTTCCTTGCCGCCGCCTTTCCGACGCGGTGCCAGCGCCGGAAGATAGTCGGCACGGGCCACGCCCTTCACCAGTTCCAGATAATTATAGACGGTCGCGACGCTGACCTTCATCGCCTGATGCGTGGCGCTGGCGGCAGCGGTGCGGTTCATGCCGGTGCTGATCAGCCCTTCGAACATGTCGAGGACTTTCGCGCGCGCCTGTGCGTCGGCCTTCACCTTGTCGCTCTGCATTTCGTACCAGGCCCAGCCATGCGCCTGGCGCGCGATCTTCACCGCGTCTTCGTCATTGGCTGGCACCCAAGCCAGACCGCGACGGACCAGTTCAGCGCGCGACGCATCGGGCAGCAGCGAGATATGATATTCAAGGCCGCCACCCCGGCCAGAAGCCTTTCGCGCACGCGGCTGACCATCGTCATCGACCTGAAGCGCCCAATTTTCATCGGCCGCCCGCTCGTTGATTTTCCGCTTGTTTTTCGGCAGGCCCGGCAATGCAAGTTTCTCCAGTTCCAGTGACGTGAACCAAGTCTTTCCACCCCCCAATTCGATCATTTTCGGCGGTTCCTCGTGATGGATGGGTTCAAGCGCTCAATGATCTTGAGCTGCTGAGTAAGTTCGGCGATTTCGCTGCGAATATGGCTGGCCTGCGCGGCGTAAATGTCGTCGCCGTCCAGTACCGACAGGCCGATGTCGCGCACTTCCCGGTCAAAAATATCGACACGGTTCGAGACAGCGATCAGCGCCTTCATGCGGCCAAAGCTGATATTATGTTCGTCGCGGGCGGGGCTGGCATAGGCATCCAGCATCGCCTTGCTGACATCGTAATCCAGCAGGACACTCATTTCCGCAGCGATGACGACACGGTCCCGTACGTCATGCTTCAATATTTCCGACACCGCCCTTGCCGTGCGCGCATCAACCCCCGCCAAGGCGGCAGGCAGCGTGGCCGGTTTCGGCACGCTCCAGTCGAACGGCAACTGGTCAGGATGCGTGGCGCGCGTCCTAGCCAACGGTCCCACCATTTTCATGTGCGATACGACCGTCACCGATCCACACGACACGCATGTCGCCCAGGTCGAAAACCTCCGCGCTTTCCAGATCGGTCAGCGGCGAATCCTCGCTGTTCTGGGCGTCCAGCCAGCGGATGATATTGGTCGCATAGGCCGACGTGAGCGGCGGCGCGGCCTTGATGTTGTGTCGGGTCATGGTCAGTCCCTCATCATGTGCGGCGCGTTCCAGTCACGAAAATCGCGCTGGGCGGGCTGATCGGTCATCAGGTCGGCGGTATGGCTGGCGACTTCGCCCCGCGCACGATGGCGAAGGGCGACCTTGCGGGCGCGCAGTTCCACGATCGTGCAGCCAGCGGCCATCGCCTCGACGAACTCGACACGGGCGCGGTGGAACCGATCGCCGTCTGTTACGGGGCCGGTCATAGAGCGGCCTTCGTATCGAGGTGTTCGCCAAGAAAATCTGGGCGCGGTGGCACCTGAATGTCATCATGGTCGGAGGCGGACAAAGCGCTGGTCCACGCCCAAATATCAGCGGCCTTCACTTGGTCGTCGCTCCAGCCGGCGATCACAGCCATGCTGACATTGACCGAATGACAGGCCAGCAATCTCAGCCAGGTGGCATCATCGTCGCGTTGCCAGGCGTCAGTCGCCGCCATGACGCCGTCGTCGCTGATGTCATAGTCGTAGCGCGTTGCAGCCCGCACCTCGCGAGCCGCATCCGCGCGAATTTGGCTTTCTGCCTTGTCGATGGCTCCCAACAGGAACAACTGTTCGTCTGGCTTTGCATCGTCAAAGGCATAGGCGATGGCATGTTCGCCACGGCCGACGCCCATGAATGCAAATGCGCTCAGCCGACCGCTTCGCGCATCGACCAGAGCCTTTTCAAGGGCATGGATCATGATAGCCTGATGCTCAGTCATGCAGCCTCCTCCATCTGGGGAATCGCGCCGACGCGCCGCAGATCGAACTGGCGATCCACGATCTTCTGCGCGGCGGTACGCGGGGGAATGATGCGGGTGATCGTGTCGGTGGCGGGGTCCGCCATGTCCCAGACCAGCCACATATAGTCGATGGTCCCGCGCTTCCACGCGGTCAGTTTGCCCTTGGCATCGATCGCGCTCAGCGTGTCGCCGGGCGGCATCGATGGGCGGTCGCAAAACTCCAGCTTCAGGTTCGGCGGAAACTGCTGGAAGAAATCATAGCGGCCCTCGCATGCGCGCCAGCGCAGCGGGACGAGAATGCAGACCTTGCCGGTCGCCAGCGTCAGGGCACGGCGCACGAAACGCTCTGCGATTCCCGTCGAACAACCGTAAGGGATATTGGCGACAATGCTCAGCGACGACCAATATTCCAGCGTGTGGCGCTGATCGCCCAGAAAATCATGCTCGCCCTGGAACAGATGCACCGGCGCGCTCGCCATCCAGCGGTTGACCAGGTCCGTCCCGACCGCGACGAAACCGGCATCGGCAAAGGCGCAGGGGATCGTGCCCAGCCCACAGCATGGGTCCCAAACGACATGATGCGGGTCGGCGTCGAACGCGACCATCTGCATCAGCGCGCGGACAGTCCATGTCTGTTCGACATACCAGTCCTGCGGGTGACGATCCGGGCGGACGGCGGGCGTCATGCGCTGCACCGATCGGGATGCGCGCGACGGATCGCGGCCAACAGGTCGGCGGAACACCGCGCCGCAGCTTCCGGCCCGAATGCGCGTTCGGTGTTGCCCTCACGCATATAGCCCAAAATCTTGCCGACGCTCTCGACGCGAATATCCAGCGCGTCGGCAATCGCTTCCTTGCTCTGGCCCGCATCCCACAGGTCCATGACAGCCGTTTCCAACTGGTTGGTGCTGATCTCATATTTGCCGCGACCGCTGCCCGCGTTCACCGGCGCGCCGGTCCCTCCGCGCTTCTTGGCGCGATGCCCGCTGGCCAGCAGCGCAGCGGCCGTGCTGACGCTGACGTTCAACGCCTGCGCAATCTCCCGGTTGCTGGCGCCCTGCGCCTGCATGTCCAGAGCCGTTTGGGTACGGGTCACAGCATCCTCCCATTGACATAGCGAAACTTGGTGGGCGCGCCGCCGTTGATCAGTTTGTCGGCATAGTCGCGCGCGTCATAGGCGACGGGGTTCATGCTCCGCGTGATCCGGCGCAGATGGTTCTGGCAGGCCTCAAAAGCCGTGGCATAGGCCTTGTTCAGCCGCTCCTGTTCGTCACGCGGCGCGCGGCAATAGGCCTTGCGGGACGCATTGAACGCGGCCAGCACGGCGGCGCGCATCTTCGGCGGGATCGCGGTCCAATGCTCGTAGCAAAACCATCCGCGCGTGATCGTGCAGCGGCATCCTTCGGCCGCGCACTGGGTCGGCGGCAGCGGGGTATCGCGCTTCATGCCCGGACCTCCGCGCGGAAACGTCGTTCCAGCAGGGAGAGACGCGACTGCACACTAGGCGAGCAGATGCGATGGAATGCACCAACAACAGCAGGAAGGCCGCTCCAGACCCGAGCATGATCGGTGTGGATTTCGTCAGGCCGACCAAGGCGGCGCGCCAACTTGTGGATCGCCGGAACAACGTGACGACGCGCCGTGCTGCTGATCTCTTCGCTTTCGACAGGACTGCTAGGCCCAGTGAAGACATAGATGGTGAGTGTGCCATCCCGCTTGCGCAGAATATCCATGCTCCAGACACTCATGGACGCACCCCCAGAAAGATTTCGAAGGAGAACCGGCCCCAGACGGTCACAAGCGAATAGCCGTCAAAATCCATGACATGCGGATCGTTGCAATCGTCCAGGCCGGGCGTGGCGTTGGGGACGAGGCCGATGCGCGGCAGGAGGCTCGCCAAATCATCTCGCTTGAAGCGCCGTTTGCGCAACGACGCTTTCGCAGCATCCATATTGTCGAACATCACAGGCCGCACAGCCGCCAGTTCATCGGCGCGGGCGCACCATGCCCGTAAAAGCGCGCTGTTCACCGCCGATCCATCGACCGACACGCGCATCATGCACAAAGTCCAGTGAGCATCCTGCCATGCGCAGGTCGCACCATAATGCCTGACCAGAGCATCCACGATCTTGCGCGGGGATTCCCCGGCGTCCAGCCTCGACAGCACGGCCTCCGACACGCTCAACAGCAGTTCGCGGTTCATGCCTGCGCCTCCTTCAGTCGTTCGATGATGCTTTCGATGTCGAAGCTGCACAGATCGGCCTGTGCGTCGCTCAGCGCATTGGCGGCGGCTTCAGCCGCTTCGAAGCGGGGGCCGTCCTGCATGCTTTCGGGGATCGCATCGCGATAGGCCTCTTCGTCGGACAGAATGTCCGCCACGATGTCGGCCTGCGTTTCGATCTGGGCGGCAAGACGCTGCAATTCGTCAATGACGCCCGCAATCTCTTTGCGACGGTCCCGGTTCATGCCGCACCGCCTTGCGCGCGAAGCGCTTCGATCTGGCTCACCAGTTCGGCCAATGCTTTCGGCTTGAGCGCCTGCAAAAGCACCGGAATGAACTGGCGTTGCTGCGACTCCGTCAGCCGGGAAATGTTGCTGCCCGCATTGTTCATGAACTTGGTCGCGCCGGTCGCGGCCGCCGCCTTCGGCTGGGTCAGGCCCAGCCCGTCCAAAGCCTGTTGGAGGGTCATTTCAGGGGCTTCCAAAAGACCTTCGATGATCTCCCGCCGCGCATCGACCGCATAGGACGCGATCTCGCGCAGCGCCGACGCATTGTCGCCAACGGTCGGATGCGTGGCGAGGTCACGCCAACGGTCGGGGAAAGGCGCGATCAGAGCGCGGTGAAGGGCAAGGTCTTTCTTGACGCTTTCGACTGACATGCCGATCGCTGCGGCCGTCTCTGCACGCCAACCGTATAGTCGGGTAAAGTTTACCCCACTATGCTCGGCCTCTGCATCATTAAGCGTTTCGTCGCGCTCCACACCGGGCGCCTTAGTGCGCAGCTCTTCCCAGCGCTTCCGAATACCGATTTCTTGCGGCGACAGATCACCATGCTGATCCTTCAGCCGCGCTTCGGCCGCGTCGGCGATGGCGCGAACAAAGCTGGCGCGTTCCAGCGGACTCCGTGAGGCACGCTCGATATTCTCGGACGCCTCGATCTGGCGGAGCGTGACTTCGTCACCCTCGACTTCCAGCGCTTTGAGGATAAGCCCTTCTACCGTCGCGCCATAGTGGCGATGCTCACCGGCAACCAAGTCCCATTTATACTCTGCACGCGGCCCATTGCGCTTGATCTTGATTGGCTCATGCTGACCGTCGCGAAGCATCAGCTTCCCGATCGCTGCGCCCTTGTCTGGGTGAAGTGCGCCCAGCCGCTCCGGAACCCGAATATCAGCAGGCAATACCTCGATGACGATGCCGGCCGTTTCCGCGACCTTCTTAGATGCGGTGGCCATGTTTAACGGGCCTCCACATTTATACAGTGCGAATCCGAGATTTCGGAATTATGGTCCAACTTTATGGACTCGCCAGCTATCAACCCATCCCGCTTTGCGCGGCGCATCTCAGCCGAAACGAGCTTGGCAACGGGGCCGTTTGGCCGCCCGCGTAGCCAGTCCACGACTGCTTGGTATTTTACGCCTTTCTTGGCCGCGAAGGCGCGGACGCTACCATGACGCTTACGCAGCATCGACTTGTAGTCCTCCTTTGCATGAGGGGATTGAACGAGCATGTCTAAAGCCTCGGTCGTTGGGTCCAATAAGATGGACCATAAGTCCGATAATTCGGACAGTCAAGCTCCTGCAGCTTTTGGTGCGCGCCTGCGCGCCCGCGCTGCTGAAATCGATAAAGATCAGGCAGAAATCGCCCGTTTGGCAGGCATTAAAAAGCAAAGCATGTCTGGCTATTGGAATGGCGAACGGCTTTGCGGGTCCGATAAATTGTTCGCGCTGTCCGATGTTTTGCGCGTCAACGCGCGTTGGCTCATATCAGGCGAGGGCACGAAGACCGGCGGCGACCTGATGTCCGTCGAAGATGCGGACTGGGAACAAGTTCCTCTGTTCGATTTGCGTAATGTGACCGATACGGGGAAAGGGGATGCACAATCGTGGACACCGTTCCGCAAAGACTGGCTATACCGAACACTCGGTACAGCGTTTGACCTCTACCTTGTTAGATTGCTTTCGGACTATGAAAGCCGCAACGGCGATCGTGACTTAAGCGAAGGCGAGCTAGTGTTCGTTCGCGAGGTGACGCCCGGAGAATTGCAGGATGGCCATGTTGTCATTTGGCGACGTGACTTAGGCCTGAAGGTTGCCCGCTATGCACTACAACGGCGGGACAAGGACGAAGGCGACGTTATCTATCCTGACGAAGTTAGCGATGACCAGTTCGTGCCGATCTGTCGCATTTATGGGAAATTTTTGCAGAGGCTTTAGATTACGTGGACGCGTTAAGGCACGCTATGTCGGCACGCAGTTTCCAATCCTTATATTTTGCTTCGTTGCGTTCATCTAGGTAGGCTTTCGCAACAGCCTGGCCTTGGGTACATAGTTCCTGGTCACGCTGCTTACCTGGGAACCGGGCGGTATCGCGATCTACTATCTGATACTTTTCCTCCTCCCGCGCACCGGCGCTCGAACAGGCGGCAAGCGCGCACAGGGGAAGGATCAGAATGTAGCGCATTGTCGGTCACTCCACGATTCGCGGCGATCTTACAAACACGACCATGAAATGAAACTGTGCCGTTCCCGGCCACCCCGGCACCTGTTCCAAATTGACTCATTCGTTCTCTTTATGTTCTCATTCCCATGGCGAACGACTCGCCAAAGGAGGAACAGATGGAACATGCAGACCCGACCCAGTTCGACACCGGCAAGAAACCACCCTTCGGCCAATGGCTGATCGAACAGGACCATCGCAACGGCTCGATCGGCGAATTGGCGAAATATGCAAAGGCGGATCGCGGCTGGCCGCGTCGCGGCGATGCAAAGGCCTGCTGGAAACGGCTGAACGAAGTGCAGGTGGAAAGCGACCTCTACGACGCGATGGAGGAAGCCGATCTGGATTATCACGCGCTATGATCGCCCGTCGCCGCGATCCCGCTTATTGCTTTGGCGTCATGGGCCGGGCCAAGGCTCCATGGCGACCAACACATTATCAGGCGATGGCCGACGCCGTTGATGCGGGCTACGGCTGGTTCAGCGAAAACAGCCCGCCACCCGGACGCGACCGCCGCATCTATCTTCATGCCCTGGCTGAAATCTGGACGACGACGGACCTTGTGCCCGCGCTGCCCCGCGAAGTCGTCCAGCCGCGCCTTCCGCCACCGGCCGATCAGGTCCATGAAGAAGCAGGCGGCCTGTCCCGCATCGACCGCATAATCGCCCGCCGCGAAGGACGGTTGCGTTGATGCCCAGCCGAAAACATGCGCCAAAGCTGCCCCGCGATTTTCTCTATCGCCCCTATGACGAAACGCATCCGGTCGCCCGTGCGATAGCGACCGGATCGTCCTGGTTCGAAGCATGGTGCTTCCAATATTCGCTGACTTGGCCACGGCTGAAACGCATGACCGGCATCAGCGCCGATCGAGCGGCCCAGCTCGCGCGCGGCGCGCCGATCACCCCGGCCGAACTGGTTGACCTCGCAAAAGCCTGTGGCGTCCAGCCGTCCGACATCATAGCATCGCTACCGGACGCAGATGCCTATACTCAAGAGTAGATCGGATCATGCAGTTGAGAAAACCATGCGGGGCAAACGCGGTCTTCGCCCCCGCTGAAACCCTTATTGAAAAAGCCGTGAAAATCTAAGGCGGCATCTCGGGCAGTCATGGTGCCAGGAATCCTATAGCTGGCTGCAATGGCATCGCCGACAATTCCGCCCCACCCAATGACATCTTGATCGCGCAACATGAACATCTGAACGATCCACAGGAAATCAGTGCGCTTGTCTTCCATATTTGCCATGATCTTCTCCAATTATAAGGGTGAAACTGATTGGCACCCTACCTTTGGTAGTGCCGTAGCAACGTGCGCGCGCAAGAGGGTAAATGAAGATGCTGAACCAATGGTCCGACCGCGACCCAGAACCACCTCAATCACGCGGCTGGGCAATCGCCATCGTCGCCCTGGTCATAATCGCCACGGCCGCCTTCTTGCTTGATCTGGGCCGCCGCCTGATCACCCTGTTCTAGGGCCGAAAAATTCGGCCCAGTTCCCGATCACCCATTTTTGCCTGAAGCGCGACCAGCCGCCCAACAATCCACGCATATCCGCCGATTTTTGAAACTGGGACTCCCCGGCCGAACTGGGACTCCCTTGGTCCCACTTAATCTTACCCTTCGCGCCGCCTGATTGCCGTGTGAACGGGACTTCAACGACCTTTCAAAGGCTCAAAGGCGCTGTTTAAAAGGCTTTGTGGATTAGACACCCATTTTCCTTTTACGACCTTTCAAACCACGCGGTTTCTAAATGCTCTGGTCCCAGAACCGCCAAAACGACCAATCACTCTAGACACAGCAAAGGCGCGCCAATTTCTCGACGCGCCTCACGCAAACCCGCAGAAAACCCCGATTTTTTGGCCGCGTAATCCCGCACAATCCCGGATAATCCCGGCCTCAATCCATTCTAAACCCTAGTGTCCCCTTTCAGGGATAATGTCATATCCATGGGCGGTAGGACAGCGTTATCGCCACCGGCGCCTTCACTCATCCTCGATCAGGATGCGCGCAGCGGCACCGTCGCTATCGTCAAACTGCCCGCTGCCCAGCGCCCAGAAAAAGGCCGCAAGCCCGACCAGTCCCAGCAGCAGGGCAATGGGGATCAACATGGTCAGCCCGGTCATTTCGCGGCTCCCTTCAAACGCAGCGCATTGGCAATCACGATCAGCGAACTGGTGGACATGGCGACGGCCGCGACCAGCGGGGTGACATGGCCCGCAATGGCCAATGGCACCGCCAGCACATTATAGCCGATGGCGAGCGCAAAATTCTGTTTCACCACCGCTACCGTCCGTCGCGCTGCGCGCACGGTCATCGCCACCGGCGCCAGCCGATCGCCCAGAAAAACGGCGTCGGCCGCCAACTGGCTGGCGTCGCTGGCGGAAGCAGGCGCCATGCTGGCATGGCCCGCAGCCAGAGCAGGTCCGTCGTTCAGCCCGTCGCCCACCATCACTATGCGATGACCGCTCGATTTTAGCCGTTCGATCAGCGCCAGCTTGTCGGCCGGGCGCAGATGGCCGATTGCGGTCGTGCCGGTCAGTCGCGCAATATCCGCCAGCGCTTCCGGCCGGTCGCCGCTGGCGATCAGCGTAGTGATCTCCATGTTTCGCAACGTCGCCAGCGTATCGACCGCATCGGGGCGCAGCGCATCGGCAAAGCGCAAAAGGATCGATTGATCCCCGCGCCGATATTCGGTCGCCAGATCGAACAGGCTGATCAGGCTGGATGGTCGTCCGAGTGTGACGACTTCGGCGCCGAACCGGCCGCTCATGCCTTCGCCGGCAACCTCGCGCACATCCTCCACCATCGCGGCGCTGACGCCCTGCATTTCCAGTGCCGTTCGTAGCGCGACGCTCAATGGATGACGGCTACCCCGCGCCAGCGCCAGAATGATGGCGCGATCCTCGCTGCTCAGTGCATCCAGATCGCGTGGCACCGGCCGCCCCAATGTCAGCGTGCCGGTCTTGTCGAACACGGCTTCGTCGACCTGCGCCAGCCGCTCCAGCGCAGACCCGTCCTTCACCAGCACGCCCCGCTTCATCAGCGCCCCGCACGCCACGATCTGCGCCGCTGGCACCGCAAGTCCCAGCGCGCAGGGGCAGGTGATCAGCAGCACCGCGACCGCGATCAACAACGCCTGATGCACGCCGGCCCCCGCGATCATCCACCCCGCAAAGGACAGGGCGGCCAGCAGGTGGACGCAGGGCGCATAGAGCCGTGCCGCCCGGTCGGCCAGTTGCACATAACGCGACCTGCCCTGTCCCGCCTGTTCCATCAGGCGGGCGATGTCGGCGATGACGGTATCGGCACCGGCGGCCGTCACCACCACATGGACGGGACCATCGATATTGAGAGCGCCTGCCTGCACCATGTCGCCCGCACGAACGCGGACGGGCGCGCTCTCCCCGGTGAGGAAAGCGATGTCCAGTCCGCTTTCCCCCGCAACCACGCGCCCGTCCGCTGCCAGTCGCTCTCCTGCCGCGACCAGCATCTCCATGCCCGGCTGTAACTGGGCGGCGGCCACCCAATGGCTATGCCCGGCCTTGTCCAATATCATGGCGCCGGGCGCGGTCTGTTTCAGCAACGCAGCGACACCGGCGCGCGCGCGACCGCGCATCATGCTATCCAGCACGCGCCCCGCCAGCAGGAAAAACAGCAGCATGACCGCCCCGTCGAACCATGCATGATGGCCGCCGGTGATCGTTTCATACAGGCTCATGCCGGTGGTCAGCGCCACGCCAATGCTGATCGGCACATCCATATTGGTCCGTCCCTGCCGCAACGCGGCCCAGGCGGAACGGAAAAAGGGTTGGCCCGCATAGGCCACGGTCGGCAGGGCGATCAGCGCGGACAGCCAGTGGAACATCTGGCGCGTGCCGCCCTCCGCCCCGGACCAGATCGACACCGACAACAGCATGATGTTCATGGCGGCAAAGCCCGCCACGGCCAGCGCGCGCAGCAAGGCGCGGTTCTCCGCCGCCGCGACATCGATACCCGGATCGGCCAGCGGTTCGGATTCGAATCCCAGCGTGGAGATGGCCGACCGGATGTCCGGCGGGGCCATCATCGCATCATGCTGGATCGATACCCGTTTGGCAGACAGGTTGACGCGCGCGGCGACGATGCCCGGCACATGGGACAGGCCATTTTCGATCTTGCCGATACAGCCCGCGCAATGGATGCCGGGCAGGGCGAACAGGCTGGTCGTGACGGCCTGTGGCTCTTCCATGTCGATGGAGGGCAGGGGCTGGGTGGCCATCAGTCGATCTCCCGCAAGAGCCGCTGTTCGCCGGCATCATGACGAATGGTGAAGGCCACCTGCCATCGTCCGGCGGGCAGGGCTTTGTCGCTGCGATAGCGGCCCGGCGCGATGGGATCGAAACGCAGCGCAATATCCGGCGCGCGGCCCAGTGGATGCTGAGCGATGGCACGCACCTGCGCACCATCGATGGGCGTTCCGCCGGCGTCGGCGATCGTCAGCAGCGCGTGACGCTGTTCGTCGGCAGTGACCTGATCCTGCCAGCCCAGCCGGTCCTGCGCCTTCGCCTTGGCCAGCCATTGGTTGAATTCCTGGCTGGCGACATAGCTGTTGTCGACGACGGTCCCGCCAAAGGACCGGACCGCGATGGTCGCCATCACCATGTTGACGGCGATCACCACACAGAAAAAGGCGACCAATATGCCGGTGATGTGCCAGCCGGTGAAGCGTCGAATGCTGGGCGTCTGCATGGTTACGGCCTTTCGAAACGTGCCGGTTCCCGGTCGCCGCCGCCTTCGCGGTCGGTCGCCCGGACGGTGAAGCTGAAATCCTGTCGCGGCGGCCCGCTGGCCGGTGCGGCAATGAAGATGCGCAATCGGGCCACGCTGTCGGGCGGGACGCTCGTCATTATGCGGGTATCGGCCTGCTCGCGTGCCATGGCGTCGGTCCACAGGCGCGCGCCGTCCAGACCTTCGACGCGCACTTCCATCGGCCGTGGCCGTGCCTCCATATTGCGCAACTTGACGGTGTAGGCGTTGCGGATCGCTCCATCGGACAGGCGAACGAAGATCGGGTTGCGATCCTGCTGCGCGCTAATGTCGATACGGGTGCGGGCCGTCAGCATGAACAGCATCGCCGCGCCGATGCCCACCCATATCGTGAGATAGGCGATCGTGCGCGGGCGCAGCAGGGTGCGCAGCGCGGGTCGGGGCGCACCGCCCTGCCGCTCGCGATCGGCGTCATCCTGCGTGCAATAATCGATCAGGCCACGGGGGCGCCCGACCTGCGCCATCACCTTGTCGCACGCATCGATGCACAGCGCACAGGTGATGCAGCCGACCTGCGCCCCGTCGCGAATGTCGATACCGGTGGGGCATACCGCCACGCACTGGTTGCAATCGATGCAGTCGCCGAACTGATCGGGATTGGCCTGCGCCTTCTTGACGCTGCCGCGCTTTTCCCCGCGCCATTCCTTATAGGTGACGACCAGCGATTTTTCGTCCAGCATCGCCGTCTGGATGCGTGGCCACGGACACATGTAAATACATACCTGTTCGCGCATGAATCCGCCCAGCAACAGGGTCGTCGCGGTCAGCAGCGCGGTCGTGGCATAGGCGACCGGCGCGGCCGTCCCGGTCCAATATTGATGCTGCAATGTCGGTGCATCGGCGAAATAGAATATCCATGCCCCGCCGGTGGCAAAGGCAATCGCCAGCCAGATCGTCCATTTGGCCATGCGTCGGGCCAGCTTCGCGGCATTCCACGGCGCATGGCTCAGGCGTATCTGGGCATTGCGATCCCCGTCGATGAAGCGTTCGACATGCTGGAACAGGTCGGTCCACACCGTCTGGGGACAGGCATAGCCGCACCAGGCGCGACCTACCGCCGATGTCAGCAGGAACAGGCCGATCCCCGCCATGATCAGCAACCCGGCCACATAATAAAATTCATGCGGCCAGATTTCGATGGCGAACATATAGAAACGGCGATGGGCCAGGTCGATCAGCACCGCCTGATCCGGCGCATAGGGACCACGATCCCAGCGCAGCCACGGCGTCCCCCAATAGACGATCAGGGTCACGGCCATGATCGCCCATTTCAGGCGACGATAGAAACCGTCGACCGCCTTGGGATAGACGCCCTTGCGCTTTTCATACAGGTCGCCGGACCCGGCAGGCATCAGCATTGCAAAGTTCCTGAATAACCCGTTCGGGCTGAGCCTGTCGAAGCCTCGTCCTTTTCTGCGACAGATAAGGACAGCCCTTCGACAGGCTCAGGGCGAACGGTGTTAAGGCTGTGCGGTTGTCGCATTGTCCGCTTCCACCGGGGTCGCTTCACCACCGCCCAGGCTATGCACATAGGCTGCCAGCATGCGGATGGTCGCCTTGTCCAGCTTGTCGTCCCAGCGCGGCATGACGCCCTGTCGGCTGTTCCACACGGTCTGATGGATCGTGTCCGTGTCGCCGCCATAGAGCCAGATGCCATCGGTCAGGTTCGGCGCGCCCAACGCGCGTGTTCCCTTGCCATCGGGGCCATGGCACACCGCACAATTATCCGCGAAGAGCTGCGCGCCGCGCTGCGAAGCGGGGCTTGGCTTGTCCTGTCGGCTGATCACGCGGACATGGGCGACAACATCGTTCACCTGCGCCGCCGTCAGCAACTGGTCGCGGCCAAAGGCGGGCATGATCGACACCCGTGTTTCCGCATGATCGGGATTGCGCACGCCATGGGTGATCGTCTGCTCGATCGTCGCCAGATCGCCGCCCCACAGCCAGTCGTCGTCGTTGAGGTTGGGATAGCCCTTGGCCCCCGCCGCGCCCGACCCATGGCATTGGACGCAATGGACCTTGAACGCGGCCCGTCCGCCCTCGACCGCCGCCTGCATCAGTTGGGGCTTGCCCGGCAGGTCGGTGATGGCCGTGTCGGCGATGGCCCGTCGCAGCGGCGCCACTTCCGCTTCCCGCGCGGCCAGTTCCTTGGCCAGCGCGCCCCGGCTCGACCATCCGGTCAGGCCGCGCGTATAATCATGCAGCATCGGGATCGCCGGATAGGCAATCACATAGCCGATGGCGAACAGGATACAGGCGTAGAAAGTCCACAGCCACCAGCGGGGCAGGGGCGTGTCCAGTTCGGCGATGCCGTCCCACTCATGCCCCTTGAGTTCGGTGCCGGTGGCGGCGTCAATGCGCTTTTCGGTGTCGTCAGCCATGGTCGGCCTCCGTCTGGTCGCTATCGTCTAGGATCATCCGCGCAGCATGATGGCTGCTGCGGCGCGCATGGGGCAGGAAATGCCAGCCGATCAGGACGACATAGGTCGCGCCCATGAAGACCAGCCCCCAACTATCGGCAAAATGGCGCAGGGCGTCATAGGTCATCGTGCCGTCTCCTGCGGTTTGGCGGCATCCACATCGACCAGCGTGCCGAGCATCTGGAGATAGGCGACCAGCGCATCCATCTCGGTCAGCTTATTGGGATTGCCGTCGAAATCGCGCTGCTGCGCCTTGGGATAGCGTTTGAGGAGATCGCCGGCGTCGGCATTGGGATCGGCCTGCGCCTTCAGGTCGTCATTGCCCTTCGCCACGTCGTCCTTGCTGTACGGCACGCCCACCCGCGTCAGCGCGGTCAGGTCGGCGCGCATGTCGGCGACCTTCAACTCGCGCTCCGCCAGGAAGGGATAGGTCGGCATGATCGATTCCGGCACCACGGCGCGGGGGTCTTTCAGATGCTGGACATGCCATTCGTCCGAATAGCGGCCACCCACGCGAGCGAGGTCCGGCCCGGTGCGCTTCGACCCCCATTGGAACGGATGGTCGTACATGCTCTCCGCCGCCAGGCTGTAATGGCCATAGCGTTCCGTCTCGTCGCGGAAGGGGCGGATCATCTGGCTGTGGCAGTTGTAACAGCCTTCGCGGATATAGATGTTCCGGCCCGCCAGTTCGAGCGGGGTATAGGGGCGCACCCCCTCCACCTTCTCGATCGTGTTGTCGATCCAGAAGAGGGGGGCGATTTCCACGATGCCGCCGATGGCGACGACGATGAGGGAGGCAATGCCCAGCAGCGAGATATTCCGCTCCAGCTTGCCATGGTCGAAAAACCTACCCTTTGATTTGCTTGTCATTGTCTTTGTCCTCGAAGGAACCTCGATCCCGTTCAGGCTCAGGGCGAACGGATCTCAGATGGCAGCAGGGATGATGGGCTTGTCGGCGGCCGGATCATGCGGTGCGTCGTGCATCGGCTTTTCCTGTCGCAACGGCTTGCCTGCGATGGTCATGCCGATGTTCCAGGCCATGATGATCGCGCCCGTCAGGTAGAGCAGGCCACCTGCCGCACGGATAAGGTACATGGGCAGCATCGCGCTCACGACTTCGGAAAAGGCGTAGACGAGGTAGCCGTCGGCCCCATATTCGCGCCACATCAGCCCCTGCATGATGCCCGCGACCCACATGGCGGCGGCGTAGAGGACGATGCCCAGCGTCGCGAGCCAGAAGTGCCAGTTCACCAGACGCAGCGAGTAGAGGCGTTCCCGTTTCCACAGGCGCGGCGTCAGATAATAGAGGCAGGCAAAGGTGATCATGCCGTTCCATCCCAGCGCGCCCGAATGCACATGGCCGATGGTCCAGTCGGTATAGTGGGACAGGCTGTTGACCGCCTTCACCGACATGACCGGACCTTCGAACGTGGACATGCCGTAAAAGGCCAGCGCCATCACCATCATGCGGATGATCGGGTCGGTGCGGATCTTGTCCCATGCACCGTTCAGCGTCATCAGGCCGTTGATCATCCCGCCCCAGCTAGGCATCCACAGCATGATGGAGAACACCATGCCCAGCGTCTGCGCCCAGTCGGGCAGCGCGGTGTAATGAAGGTGGTGCGGACCCGCCCAGATATAGAGGAAGATCAGCGACCAGAAGTGGATGATCGACAGCCGGTAACTATAGACCGGCCGCTGCGCCTGTTTGGGCACGAAATAATACATCATGGCCAGGAAGCCGGCGGTCAGGAAGAAGCCCACCGCATTATGGCCATACCACCATTGGGTCAGCGCATCCTGAACCCCGGCAAAGGCGCTATAGCTTTTGGAGCCAAGCAGGCTGACCGGCATCGACAGGTTGTTGACGATGTGCAGCATCGCGATGGTGATGATGAAGGCGAGGTAGAACCAGTTCGCCACATAGATATGCGGCTCGCTGCGCTTCATCACGGTGCCGCCGAACACGATCAGGTAGCATACCCACACGATCGTCAGCCACAGGTCGACATACCATTCCGGCTCGGCATATTCCTTGCCCTCGGTAATGCCGAGCAGATAGCCGGTCGCGGCCAGCACGATGAACAGCTGGTATCCCCAGAAGACGAAGTTCGCGAGCGCCGGTGAAAACAATCGTGCGCGGCAGGTCCGCTGAACCACGTAGAAGCTGGTGGAAATCAGCGCATTGCCGCCAAAGGCAAAGATCACCGCCGACGTATGCAGCGGCCGCAACCGGCCGAAGCTGGTATATTCGATGCCAAGGTTGAGGGCCGGAAAGGCAAGCTGCAACGCGATGTAAAGCCCGGCCAGAAAACCGGCCAGCCCCCAGAAGACCGTCGCGATCACGCCCCACCGGATCACATCGTCATAATATTTGCCCTGATCGGCCGGCATTTTCAGTATGCCACGGGTGAAAGCGGCATAGTCCGCCCCCCGCATCGTCACGATGGCGACCAGCAGCGCGGCGGCGCTGACAATCCCCATATGGACGGCAAAGCCGCTGTCGACCGCCGCCAGCGCAGCGGCAAAGGCCGCCAACGCGAGCGCGAACCAGCCGCCCGTCTTCATCACCAGTTTATCCATGGTCCTGTCCCTGCAAAAGGCTTTGCGTCGCCTTCGGACAGGCGGCGCCCCCATGCATTGACCTCTGTCAAACGGGCGGCGGCGGGTCTTTACGGGATTATGCGTAACGGTGGTGGAGGGGGATGAAGATGGATGAAGTCAGGTCAATCCGTTCGTGTCGAGCGAAGTCGAGACACAATGGCACAACGCTTCTCGACTGCGCTCGAACCGAACGGAGAGGAGGGGCGTTTTCCGACGTCGAAAAATTGCTGAAATCCGCAAAATCCCTGTTGAAGTTGACGTAACGTCAAGTGGTAGGAGCCTTCGACATGAACGATCTTATCGACATTGCCGAAATCGCTCGACGCACCGGCGTCACCAGCCGGACGCTGCGCTATTATGAGGAACGGGGTCTGCTCGCGCCGCTGCGCACCTATGCGGGGCGGCGCCTTTATGGTCCGGCCGATCTGGAACGCCTGCATGAGTTGCTGGCGCTGCGTCGGGCCGGTTTCACCCTGCGCGACATGAAGCGGATATTCGCCGACCGGACGATCGATTTCGGGACTCTGCTCCGTGATCAACTCGCTGCACTGGACGGTCAGATGCTGGCGCTCAGCGATGTGCGCGATCATGTCGCCCTTGCCCTCGATAGTATCGCGCGCGGCGAGCCGCTCGATACCGTGACCCTCTGCTCGCTGATCAGGGACGGAGCCACCATGACCGAACAGAAGCAATGGAAATCGATCAGCGATCGTTACATCAGCGCACGGGCGGAGGCCGACTTTGCCGAGGCGGAAAAGCATCTGCCCGCCGATTTCGACCAGGCAGCCTATAGCGCACAATGGGCTGACCTCAGCGCCCGGATAGAGGCGGCTCAGCCGCTCGACCCAGCCAGTCCGCAGGCGGTCGCCTTCGTTGAAGAATGGGAGGCGCTGCTGGCCCCGTTCGCCGCCATCTCGACCCCGGCCATGGAAGAAGCGGCAATCCGCATCTATGACCATATGGATGAATGGCAGGATGAACAGGCGCCACCTTTCTCCTCCGATGTCTGGAACTTCATTCAAGCGGCCGGAAAAGCGCGCAAAACGGCCTGATGCGGCGGAACTGGCCATCATTTGTAATAAAATGTTGCAGCCGGGCCGATCTCTTGCGGCGATGCGTTCTACCTCCAATATTGATGATGCGGGCCGGGCCCCTCTGGCGACATGGAAATCCCCCTTAGCCATGTCGCGATGTCGGACCGCATCGGGTGCGCTCGGTGCAGGTCGTCATGGCATATTCCCCCTCTCATGCTGTGACGACCGCCCGGGGGCACTCGAACCAACATATTTGGATGGAGTGATTTGCCGTGAATAATCCCGTTCGCATGCCGGGCTATGGCGCCAGCCGGTCGGTCGATACCGATGCCGGTCTGCGCGCGCACATGCTGGGCATCTTCCGCAATATGGGCCTTGGTCTGGTCATCACCGGCCTTGTCGCCTTTGCCGTTGCCAGCACCCCGCCGCTCGCCGCCGCGATTTTCGGCACCCCGTTGAAGTGGGTGGCGATCTTCGCGCCGCTGGCGTTCGTCTTTTTCTTCAGCTTCCGCATCGACAAGATGTCGACGGCGACCGCGCGCATGTCCTTCTGGGCCTTTTCGGCCGTGATGGGCGTGTCGATGGCCAGCATTTTCCTCGTCTTCACGCAGGCGAGCATTGCGCAGGCCTTCTTCTCGGCCGCTGTCATGTTCCTGGCCATGGCGCTGTGGGGCTACACGACCAAGCGTGACCTGACGAAGATGGGCAGCTTCCTCATCATGGGCCTGATCGGCATATTGGTGGCCAGCCTCATCAACATCTTCATCGGTTCCTCGATGATGGCGATGGTCGTGTCGATCCTGGCCGTGGTGATCTTCACCGGCCTCACCGCCTGGGACGTGCAGCGCATCAAGTCGGAATATTTCTACTATGCCGGTACGCAGGCGGCCGAAAAAATGCAGGTTATGGGCGCGTTGTCGCTCTACCTCAACTTCGTCAACCTGTTCCAGGCGCTGCTCAGCCTGACGGGCGAGCGGGAATAACCGGATGCGGGATCAACAGGCCGTGTCGGCCATGCTCTGTCCGGTCTGTCATGTGGGCCTCCAGATGACGGACCGGCAGGGGGTGGAGATTGACTATTGCCCCCAATGCCGCGGCATCTGGCTGGACCGGGGCGAACTGGACAAGATTATCGATCGCTCCACCGCCCCGACCGAACCGCGATCCACCTCCTTCGCGCAGCCCAGCTATCGCCCGGATCGGGACAGCGGCCATTATCCCAAAAAGCGCAAGAAGAGCTTTCTGGAAGAGTTGTTCGACTAATGAAGAAGGCCGGCCTCAACAGGGCCGGCCTTTCTGGTTTTAGTGGGCCGCGCCCCAGCTTGGCCCCGTGCCGATTTCCACGCCCAGCGGGACGGAGAGTTTCACGATCGGCTCTGCTGCCGTCTCCATCACCCGGCGGATGACGGCGCTGGCGGCCTCCACATCGCCCTCGGGTAATTCGAACACCAGTTCGTCATGCACCTGTAGCAGCATGCGAACATCGTTCAGCCCCGCTTCCGCCAGAGCGGGTTCCATCCGGGCCATCGCCCGCTTGATGATGTCGGCGCTGGTGCCCTGAATGGGGGCGTTGATGGCGGCACGCTCGGCGCCCTGCCGCTCATGCTGGACCGATGCCTTGATGCGGGGAAACCATGTTTTCCGACCGAACAGGGTTTCGGTATAGCCCCGCTCGCGAGCCTTCTCGATCGTCTCGTTGATATAGATGCTGATGCCGGGGAAGCGTTCATAATAGCGGCTGATCATGTCCTGCGCTTCGTCCGCGCTGATCTCCAGCCGACCGGCCAGCCCCCAGCGGGAAATGCCGTAGAGGATGGCGAAGTTGATCGTCTTCGCCCGGCCGCGCGTGTCGCGATTGACCTCACCGAATAATTGCTGGGCGGTGGCAGAGTGGATGTCCTCGCCATTGGCGAAGGCGTCCTTCAACGCCGGAACATCGGCCATATGGGCGGCGAGCCGCAACTCGATCTGGCTATAGTCGGCCGCCAATATGACATTGCCCGGTTCCGCGACGAAGGCATGGCGGATCTGCCGTCCGACTTCGGTGCGGATGGGGATGTTCTGAAGATTGGGGTCGGTCGACGACAGCCGCCCGGTCTGCGCCCCGGTCAGCGAGTAGCTGGTATGGACGCGGCCCGTATCCTTGTTGATCTGCGCCTGAAGCGCGTCGGTATAGGTGGATTTGAGCTTGGAAAGCTGCCGCCATTCCAGAATTTTGGCGGCGATCGGCGCGCCTTGTGCGCTCAATTGTTCGAGGATGGTCACGTCGGTCGAATAGGCGCCCGACTTGCCTTTCTTGCCGCCCTTATACCCCATCTTGTCGAACAGGATGGCGCCAAGCTGCTGGGTCGATCCGATGGCAAAGGGCTGGCCCGCAATCTCGTGGATTTCGCTTTCCAGCGCCGCGATGCCTGCGGTGAACTCGGCGGATAGTTTCGACAGGGCATCCCGGTCGACCTTGATGCCGCGATGTTCCATCCGGGCGATCACGCCGACCAGCGGCCGGTCGACCAGTTCATAGACCCGGCTCGCCCCTTCATTGGCGACCCGCGTCTTGAACCGCTTCCACAGGCGAAGCGTCACGTCAGCATCTTCGGCCGCATATTCGGTGGCGCGGGGCAGGGGGACTTCGGCAAAGCTGATCTGGCTCTTGCCGGTGCCGACCACTTCCTTGAAGCTGATGCACTGATGGTTCAGGTGAACCCGCGCGGCCTCATCCATGCCATGTCCGGCCAGAGACTGACCGGCATCCAGATCGAAGCTCATGACGATCGTGTCGTCATAGGGGGCGATGTCGATGCCGTGGCGGCGCAGGACGGTCAGGTCATATTTCAGATTTTGCCCGATCTTGAGGACGCTGTCGTCTTCCAGCAGCGGTTTGAGTTTCGCCAGCACAAGTGCCTTGTCGAGCTGTTCGGGCCGCTCGGCGAACATATCCGTCCCGCCATGACCTACGGGAATGTAACAGGCCTTGTTCGGGCCAGTGGCCAGGCTGACACCGACCAACTGACAGGACACAGCGTCCAGCATGTCGGTTTCGGTATCGACGGCGACCAGCCCTTCGGCCATGGCGGCCGCGATCCAGCGGTCGAGCGCTTCCTCGGTGACGACCGTTTCATACAGGCTGCGGTCGATGGCCGGTTCCTCAATGGCGGCGGGTGCAGTCGGAGCCGTATGTTCGCCGGATGCGGTAGTCTTCGCGGTGACAGCCACAGCGGAGGCGGGTGCGCCAAGGCGGTTGAGCAGGGTCTTGAACCCGTGATGCGACAGAAATTCCTGCAACGGTTCCTTGGGAATACCCTTGAGTGTCAGGTCATCCAGCGGTTCGGGCAGGTCCATGCTGTCATGCAGGGCCACCAGCTTGCGCGAGAGGCGCGCCATCTCCGCATGGGCGATCAGGTTTTCCTGCATCTTCGACTTCTTCATCGAAGGCGCCGCATCGAGTGCAGCCTCCAGCCCGCCATATTCGGTGATCAGCTTGGCCGCCGTCTTCGGCCCGATCCCCGGCACGCCCGGCACATTGTCGACGCTGTCGCCCATCAGCGCCAGTACGTCGCCCAACTGCTCCGGCTGCACGCCGAACTTGCCGACGACATAGTCAGCGCCGCGCCGTTCATTCTTCATCGTGTCGTACATGTCGACGCCGGGCTGGATCAATTGCATCAGATCCTTGTCGCTGCTGACGATGGTGACATGCCACCCCGCCGCGACCGCCGCCCTGGTATAGCTGGCGATGATGTCGTCCGCCTCGAATCCTGCTTCCTCGATACAGGGCAGCGAAAAGGCGCGGGTCGCGTCGCGGATCATGGGAAATTGCGGGACCAGATCTTCCGGAGCGGGCGGGCGGTTCGCCTTATACTGGTCGTACATATCGTTGCGGAATGTATGCGACCCCTTGTCCAGTATCACCGCCAGATGGGTCGGTCCTTCGGCCTTGCCCAGTTCCTCGGCCAGTTTCCACAGCATCGTCGTATAGCCATAGACGGCGCCGACGGGCTGGCCGTGCTGGTTGGTGAGCGGGGGAAGCTGATGATAGGCGCGGAAGATATAGCCGCTGCCATCGACGAGGTAGAGGTGATTCTGGGTCATGGGGAGGGGATAGAGCATCGCGCGGAAAAGTGGGAACCGGTTTTAGCTACGCTGGCCTGCGGCTCCGCACCGGCGATGTCAAAGCTGGTGGAGGGTCAGGACCAGTTGTGGGTCAATGCCTCTGCGGTGGCATCCATGACAGTCGCCTCTCCGCTACCTGTCAGAGCATAAGACATATCGCCCCTGCGCCAATAAGCGACAGACTCGGCGCCTTCCTGAACTGCATCCGGCTGTTCCGGCGCGCGGCTGCGGTCGCGCAGCGCAAAGAGCGAAAAATTCTGCCCGGCATCGGTTTTGACTGCCACCACCAGAGCAGGGCCGCGTTCCGTCGGAAAAAGCTGAACGTCGGTAATCTGCCATTCCTTTGGCAGGTGCGGCATGGCGATGCGGGTGTTGGACGCGATTTCCTTTGCGTCATAATGGGGTGTTTCGACCTGCGACACCATGGCTGCCCGCATCATGGCGATGCGGTGAGAATTGATCGCATAATCGACATATTCGGGCGGTCCGGACGGGCGCAGGAATATCAGTGCGAAACTTGCCGCCGCAGCAAATGACGCAGCAAATGGCAATATGCGGCGAATGATCGGACGGCCCTTCGGCGGGGCGGTGAGCAGCGCTGCCTTCCGGGCCATGTCTTCCGGCATGGGCTGGGGCATCGGAGCGAGCAGCCGCAATGCGCTGCGGGTCGACAGGTCGGCCATGACCCGTGCAGCCTCCATGGGATTTCGCGATAGATGCGTTTCCACGACGAAGCGGCGAGACAGATCCAGTTGATCGTCGACATAGGCATCGATCTCGACGAGGTTCACATCATCGCTCATCACGTCCTCCCACCAATCGCAGATGCGATCCGCTGCTGTCCACTTGCCGCTCGCGCAATGTGGCGCGCGCACGAGACAGGCGCGACATCACCGTTCCAATCGGAATGCCCAGAATATCGGCCGTTTCCTGATAACCAAAACCGTCGATCGCGGTCAGGTGCAGCACCGCCCGTTGCGCATCGGGCAGGGCGGCAAAGCCCCGGGCTACCTCCGTCAGCCGCAGATATTCTTCCTGCTGTGGATCGACACTGTTCAGCAGCGTTTCGGCAAATCGGTCATTCCGTCGCGCTTCGGCCGCTTGCCGGCGCTTGCCCGATACAAAGACATTATGGACGATGGCCAACAACCAGCGCTTTCGACTGCGATCGGGTTGGTAGGTCGCCTTGCGCTCGATCGCGCGGAGCAGGGCGTCCTGCACCACATCGTCGGCATCCTGATCATCCCGGGCGAGGGCGCGGGCATAGCGGCGCATGGCCAACAAGTCCGCTTCCATGTCACGCCGATCATCCATGACGTGTCTTATCCCGTGATCATCCGGCGGGCGCAAGCGGACTGCTGGCCCGGGAAAACATGACTGGGCAGCAGGCGTGCATAGGCGTCCACCACGGCTTGCAGCACGTCATCCCACTGATAATGGGTCGACTGCACGGCCGCATTGCGTCGGATCATGGCCAGGCGAGCGGGTGATTTGATCATATCGACGGCGGCATCGGCATAAGCGAAGGGATCGGTCGGTGACAGCAAAAGCCCGGTTCGGCCATGGTCGATCAATGCCGACGCGCTCGGCACATCGGCAGACAATATGCCAAGGCCCGATGCCATCGCCTCCAGATTGACGTTACCAAAAGCCTCCGTCACGCTGGGGTTGATCAGCAGGTCCGCACTGGCGACGGCCCGCCCCAATTCCGTGCCGCTCAAATGCCCCATGAAAGTGGCATTGGACAGACGTTGCGCCAGCCATGATCGTGCCGGCCCTTCGCCGATCACAAGGGGGCGGACAGGGTAGCCGCGCGCCCGGATGGCTGCGATGGCATCGGCAAAAATGCCAAGCCCTTTTTCAAGCACCAGCCGGCCAAAGAAAATCGGGACGATTTCATTCTCGCTATAGCCGTGCGCAGCGCGGAAGCCTTCATCACGAAGGGATGGAGAAAAAAGATGCGGGTCGATACCGCGACCCCAAATGGCGACATGGTCGTCTCCATGGCGCGCCGCCATCTCGTCACGGATCGGTGCGGTCGGTGCCAGGATCATGTCGGCATCGCCGTAAAAGCGATCCAGATAATTCTGAATGGGGCCGCGCAGGAACGAGAGGCGATAATAGTCGAGATAGGTTTCAAAGCGCGTATGCAGACTGGCGGCGACAGGAATACCCTGCGATCGCGCATAGGTCTGCGCCTGCCGTCCCAGTCGATCGGGGCAGGAGAGGTGCACGATGTCGGGGGCAAATGACTCAACATCGCGACGTACGCCACGGGTAAGGCCGATGGCGACCCGATATTCCGGCCGACCGGGAATGGCGAGGGACGGCACTGACCGAACATCGCCGACGGACTGAAATGCGGGAATGCGGGTGGTCGGCGAATAAATGCGGACCTGCGCCCCGACCCTATGCAGCAAATAGCTGACCAGTCGGTTGAGCGCCCTGTTTGCGCCATCGCGTACGCAGTCATAATTGCCGGAAAATAAAGCGACACGCAAAGGCCGGGGCGTACCGATGCCTGAGCGAATGGGGACGACGGTGCGTTCGGGGGCAATGGACGAGAGGGCATTCATGCCCCCTATACGCCCCCCAAATGCCAGTTATTCCTTCGTCGTCACTATTTCTCGTGATTGGCGGCGACCGCTTTCGATACCGCCTGCATCAAGGCCCATCGGGTGGGAATGGGCTCGGTCGTGCTGCCGATCATGACGGCTACCGCATAGCTGGTGCCATCGGGGGCGGTCATGATGCCGACGTCATTATATCCCGTCGATCGCGGTGGCAGATCCTGTCCTGTCCCTGTCTTGTGCATATAGGTCCAGCCGGGCGGTACGCCGCCCTTGACCCGCTGTGGCCCCGTTTTGGCCTCTCCCATGATGTTCATGAGCAGGCGCGAAGAGGCTGCGGACAGCATCTTGCCCTCTTTCAGCTTGGCCAGCGCCTCGACGATGGAGGCTGGTGCTGCCCCGTCTGGCGGATTGGACAGATAATTGTCGAGCGCTTTCACACGGGCTGACATCGGCAGTCGGGAGCGGGCCGCGTAGAAATTGCGCCCGATCGAATAATCCTGTCGCCAGTCGAGACCGGCCGTGGCGGATTGCAGTAGCCGTTCGCCCGGACCGAAGCGAATATCCTTGATGGTCCGGCGCGCCAGGAAGGAGCGCACGGATTCAGGGCCGCCTACCGCACGCAGCAACGTGTCGTTGGCGGTGTTGTCGCTCTGGGTCATGGCGCGACGCATCAGGTCGGAATAGCTGGTGGTCCAGCCGCCATTTTTGACCAGTACAGCCGATGGCTGATGGAATAATGTCAGGTCATTCCGCGTGATGGTGGTCGTGTCGGTCAGGCGCAGGCGTCCGCGGTCCACCGCGTCCAGAAAGGTCATGGACACCCATAATTTGGACACGCTCTGCTGTGGGAACAAGGCATTGCCGTTCCATGCGACGGTCCAGTCCGAACCGATCCGACGAACCGCAATGCCCACCTTGCCATGGAAGCTCTGGCCCAGATTGCGGACCACGCTGACAAGGGCGGGGGAAGGGGTATCCCGCTGATCAATGTCGCGATAGGGCTGAGGTGGGTTGGCGACCGTCTTGATCGGCCATGTATTGGTGGTGGGGCGGGGTGTTTCCCGGCGTGGCGGCGCGGCCTGCGCCTGTGGTTGCGGCGGGGCGCTTACGCACGCCGACAGCGCCGCGATCAACAGGACAAGGCGCGCGGAGCCGCCCCTCTTCTTATTCGGTAACATTATCTTCCCCGCACTCTGTCATTTCATAGGGGCGTTCCACCCCTTTGTCGGCAAGGGGCATGCGACGAACGATTCCATAGCTGCGATGTAAGGAGTCTGAATAGCCCGGGTCAAACCGGTGTCTGCTCAGTTGCGGTTCAGCGGCGGCGCGGCAATAGCAATGGCATGAACAGCATATATTGGGATCGTCGCAGCGTCCTTGCCGGGGCCATATCGGGTGTCGGAACGCTGTTGTCCACTTCGGCGCGGGCTGCTGCGCCATTCACATCACGGCGCATCACGGTGAATGTGACGGGCAATGGCAAAGATGTATTGCTCATTCCGGGCCTCGCCAGTGGTCCGGGTATCTGGAATCAGGCGGTGGCGGCGGTCCCGGGCTATCGTTGGCATCGCATTCAGGTTCGTGGCTTTGCCGGATTGCCGGCCGACGCCAATGCGAACGGGGCGGTGGTGCAGCCGGTAGCCGATGAAATTGCCCGCTATGCGGCGGCGGCAGGCCTCAGCCGACCGGCTATCGTCGGGCATTCCATGGGTGGCACTTTGGCGATGATGCTGGGGATCAGGGGGCTGGGCGCGCGCATCATGGTGGTCGATATGTTGCCCGCCGGGGCAGCGATGGTCGGCGGTACGGCAAGCGGGCTTGGCTTTCTGGCGGATCAGGTCGGCGGATACCTGACCGGGACGGTGGCGGGGCGGCGCTATCTGGCGCAGATGGTGGCACAGGCGCCCGGTGCAAGGGGTAGCGACCCGGATGTGATCGCCAATGCCCTGCGCGACCTTGCCAATATCGACCTGGCGCCTCAATTGCCGCGGATGAACGTGCCGCTGGAGGTGGTCTATGCCACCGGTGCCGACCGCGATCAGGCTGCTGCTATTACGGCTCGGTTCCGTAGCGCCTATGCTGGAAAGGCCGGGGCTCTTCTGGTCCCTGTCGGTCCCAGCGGTCATATGGTGATGGGTGATCAACCGGCCCGGTTCAATGCGGAATTAGCCAAGTTTCTGAAAGGTTTTTGACCCCGGTCAAAGCTGTCATCGGCCCGTCACCCTATCACGCAATTCCCGGACGCGCTTTTTCAAGCGTTACCCTCCTCAGCCTTGGTGGCGCGGCGCTCTTTCCGATCGCCGCGCCATTTTTTACGGCGCGAGTATCGTGTCGACGGCCTTGGTCAGCGTTTCGGGATAGTCGAGCGTATAGTGCAGCCCGCGACTTTCCTTGCGGTGGAGGGCGGAACGCACCACCAGCCGGGCGACCTCCAGCAGGTTGCGCAGTTCGATAAGGTCGGGCGTTACGCGGAAATTGCCGTAATAATCGTCAACCTCCTGCGCGAGCAGGGCAACGCGATGTTGCGCGCGTTCCAGCCGCTTCGTGGTACGGACGATGCCGACATAATCCCACATGAACCGACGAATCTCCTTCCAGTTATGCTGGACGATCACTTCTTCGTCGCTGTTGGTGACGCGGCTTTCGTCCCATGGGCGGATAGGCGGCGGGGCAGGAAGGTCAGCCCAGTTGGCGCGGATATGCTTGGCCGCCGCCTCGCCAAAGACGAAACATTCGAGCAGCGAATTGGAGGCGAGGCGATTGGCGCCATGCAGGCCGCTTTCGCTGACTTCGCCCGCCGCATAGAGGCCGGGCAGGTCAGTGCGCCCGTCCAGATCGATGACGACCCCGCCGCAGGTATAATGCTGAGCCGGAACGACCGGGATCGGTTCCTTCGTGATGTCGATGTCGAGATCGAGCAGCCGGGCATAGATGGTCGGGAAATGCTGCCGCACAAATTCCGGCGGTTTGTGACTGATGTCGAGATGCACATAGTCGAGGCCGAGGCGCTTGATTTCATGGTCGATGGCGCGGGCGACCACATCGCGCGGCGCCAGTTCTTCGCGCGGGTCGAAGCGGGGCATGAAGCGTTCGCCGCCGCCCGGTACACCGGGGGGGAGCTTCAGATGACCGCCTTCGCCCCTGACCGCTTCGGTAATCAGGAAATTCTTGATCTCCAGATTATAGAGGCAGGTCGGGTGGAACTGGTTCATTTCCATGTTCGACACGCGGCAGCCTGCGCGCCATGCCATGGCGATACCGTCGCCGGTCGCACCGCGCGGGGCGGTGGAGAAGAGATAGGTGCGGCCCGCGCCGCCCGTGCAGAGGATGGTTGCACGGCCCAGCAGTGCATCGACATGGCCGGTTTTCTTGTTGAAGGCATAGACGCCCCACACATGGCCATCGCCCGAATAGCGTTCGCCATGGCGGGATGTGATAAGGTCGATGGCGACCATATCCTCCATCAGGGTGATGTTCGGATTGGCGCGCGCGGCCTTGAGCAGGGCGACCTGCACGGCATGGCCGGTCGCGTCGTCGACATGCACGATGCGGCGATGGCTGTGGCCGCCTTCACGTGTCAGGTGCCAGCGTTCGCCAAATTGTTCGCCGCCGTTGAACGGGACACCCAGATCGGCGAGCCGCTCGATGGCGGCCGGGGCTTCGGAAACGACGAATTCCACCGTTTCCCGATGGTTGAGGCCAGCGCCGGCCACCATCGTATCATCGACATGCGCCTCGAAACTGTCACCTGCGTCGAGTACGGCGGCAATACCACCCTGCGCCCAATTGGTGGACCCACCGTCGAGCGCCCCTTTGGCGAGGACCAGAACCTTGCGGTCCTGCGCCAGATTGATGGCGGCGGTCAGGCCTGCTGCGCCGGAACCGATGATGACGACGTCATGGGTGGTGGTGGACATGGCATTCTCTTTGGTTCTGACTGCGCACTAACCCGTTTGGCTCTCCACAAGTCCAAACCGAATACAGGGTTTTAGGCCGCCGTGGTGAGGTTCAGAAAGACGTCTTCCAGATCGGGGTCGCGTGTCACCACGTCGACGATGGCAAGGCCGCTGGCCTGCACCGCGCTCAGCACCTGTCCGGCATTGGCGCGGTCCTTCATATAGGTGATGGTCAGGATGCGGTCGCCCGACAGTTCGACTTTTTCGAAACAGGGCGCGTCGGGGGCGATGGTCAGATCGCGGTCGACCGTCACCTGAACCACCTTTTCCTGCGCCATGGCGAGGAGTTCGCGGGTCGGTTTGTCAGTGATCACCTTACCATGGTTGATGATGCCGATGCGGTCGCACAGTTCCTCGGCCTCCTCCAGATAATGGGTGGTCAGCACGATCGTCACGCCCATGGCGTTGAGTTCGCGGACATAGGCCCAGAGTTGCTGGCGGAGCTGCACATCGACGCCGGCGGTGGGTTCGTCCAGCACCAAAATGGGCGGCGAATGCACCATCGCCTTGGCCACCAGCAGGCGGCGCTTCATGCCGCCCGACAGGGTGCGGGCATAGGCATTCGCCTTATCCTCCAGATGGACGGCGCGTAGCAATTCCATCGACCTGCGGCGACCCTTTGGCACGCCATAGAAGCCCGCCTGATTTTCCAGCGTTTCGAACGGAGTGAAGAAGGGGTCGAAGACGATTTCCTGTGGCACGATGCCGATGCTGTTCTTGGCATTGCGGGGATTGGCTTCGATGTCGAAGCCCCAGATGTTCACCGAGCCCGACGATTTGTTCACCAGCCCGGCGAGGATGTTGATGGTCGTGGACTTGCCCGCGCCATTGGGGCCGAGCAGTCCGTAAATCTGGCCACGCGGGATGGTGAGGTTGATCCCGTCGAGCGCACGCTTGCCGCCCTTATAGACTTTGGTGAGATCGCGGATTTCGATGGCGGGCATGCTGTCGGTCATGGCTCAACTCTATGGGGATCGGAGGCGCGGAAAGGAAGGGGGATGATGGCGTTATTGGCATCTTCCGCGACGCGACACGCGAAGTTCACAATATGGCGAACGCGGCCGCGCCGAATCGCAGCGCCAGCGCATTGGCCCAGATGCGGTCAAATTCGGTATCGGGCAGGCGCGCACGCAGCGATGGGCGCTGGACCGGGACATGCCGACCGCCTTTGCAGCGCGGCTGACGCTGACCAGTTCCAGCCGAAGCGTCAGGAAATGGCGTTGCCTGGCGGGCATCCAGCGATCGCGGGTCGTGCGGTTTGTGGGGATGGGGCTACCAGCTGTAGACGATCATGAGTGCGGCGCCGTTACTTAAGGGGCGCTGTCTCTTTCTCGTCACCCCAGCGAACCCTGAGCCACCTTTGTCGTAACAACGGGGGTGGATCGAGGGGCTTCCTTTGCAAAATCAAGGATGCCCATCAGGGCACCATGAAGCGTGGCATGGATTTCGCCACGCTTCTCGCCGGGGTGCAGGACGATCCGGTGGATGAGCGAACGAATGGCGTCCGAGGCGTCGAGCCGGGTTTCCGGATCTTCGAGCGCTTGAGTAAAGCGCTCCATCTCCCGCTTGTAGATTTCAGCGATGCCGGGATGAACGTCAGGAACAGCTTGTGGGGCAAGCGCCATGCGGGCGGCGACTTCGGTCTTCTGCCGTTCCAGTTCCGCCATGCGGGCCTTCATCGTGGGCTGGTATAGCCCGTCCTCGATCGCGGTCATGATCCCGGCGATGGCGCGCTCGATTTTGTCCAGCGCGCGGCCGTCGGCTTCGACCTGCGCGCGCGCCTCGCGGTTCTCGCGGTTGATATGCTCGGCATAGGCGGCGACGGCCGCCTGCACCTTCTCCGGCGACACCAGCCGGTCACGCAGGCCTGCAAGCGCCCGCTCTTCCAGCGCTTCGCGACGAATGGTGCGGTTATTGTCGCAGGTATGGCGACGATGGTGATTGATACAGCCAAAGCGGCCATTGACTGCCAGACCGACCTTGCCGCCGCACGCGCCGCATTCAACAAGGCCAGACAGCAGAGTGACGGGACGGCGGGCACGGTGCATCCGGCTCGCCTGCGCCGCATGAATGCCGTCGATCATCGGCTTATACTGCTCGCCAAGCACATCTTGCCGCTGCTTCACCGTCTGCCACATATCATCACTGACGATGCGGAGTTGCGGAGCTTCGGCCCGGACCCATTCAGCTTCGGGATTGGGACGCCGCACGGTCCGACCGGTGCGCGGGTCCTTGACGGCCTGCTTGTGGTTCCAGACCCGCACGCCGACATACATCTCGTTATTGAGGATGCCGATACCCAGGCTGCGCTTGCCGCGTATGGTGGTGTCGCTCCAGGGGCGGCCTGATGGTCCCGGAATGCCGTCAGCGTTCAGATCACGCGCGATCGCGCGCGGACTCTTGCCCGCCGCGAACTCCCGGAAGATGCGCTCTACAATGGGCACCTCTGACGGCTCGATCCGACATTCGCCGCGCACTAGTTCGCCTTCGGAGGAAAGCCGTCGTACCGTCCGATAACCATAGCCGACCGGCCCCGCAGAAAATCCCTTTTCGACGCGCCCGCGCTGCCCGCGATGGGTCTTCTTGGCAAGGTCTTTCAGGAACAGCGCGTTCATCGTGCCCTTGAGGCCGACATGCAGTTCAGAGATTTCACCTTCGGCCAGCGTCACCAGCGGCACGCGGGCGAACTGGAGATGCTTGAAGAGTGTCGCCACGTCTGCCTGATCGCGCGACACCCGGTCCAGCGCTTCGGCCAGCACGATATCGAACTTGCCCGCCTGCGCATCCTGCACCAGCGACTGGATGCCGGGACGCAGGATCATGCTGGCCCCTGAGATGGCGGCATCTTCATAGACGCCCACGACATGCCAGCCCTCACGCGCCGCGCGCTCGCGGCAGACGCGAAGCTGATCTTCGATCGATGCCGCGCTCTGCTGATCCGAGGAGTAGCGAGCGTATAGGGCAATACGGTTCATGTCATATCTCCCCTTTCGACGTCAGGCAGCCTTTGTCAGCATGAAATCCACATGGACGGCGTCAAAGGGAAAGACGATCCCTCGCCCTTCCTTGCGGATCACACCAGCCGCAAGGAGCGCCTGCACGTCGCCATGCACCGCCTTCATGTCCCGGCCCACACGGCGCGCCGCCTCGCGGATCGACATGACGCCCTGGCCGGTCATGGCCTGAATCAGGTCCCAGCGCTTGCGGGTGAACGTCTGCCACAGCAGATCGGGGCTGGCGAAGCTATGATGCGCGCCTTGGGCCTTGCCCTCGAACGCGGCGAGCGCGCGGCGCGTCACCTCTTCGCGGGACGCGACGGAGAGCGTCACGGTATTCATGTCGGTTTCCATTGATCCACATCCTTCCAGAAGTCCGCCAGCAATACGGCGGGCGTCGTGAAGGCATAGGCCGTTTCCACCTCGCCGATGTGCCGGTGATCGCCCTTGCCCGCCTCATTGTCGTAGCGCAGCACGCAAACGCTATCGACGATATAGGCAAGGGCATATTTGAGATCGTGCGCCGATCCCTTCACCGGCTTTGGCACCCGCCATATCCGCAGTTCGACGAAGGAGACTGCATCAAGCTGGTGCCGCTCATTGAGCAACGGTTCCGCCTTCATGATGGCTTATATACCATCATTAGCGTTCGATGTCAATGAATCCATCATTTGCTTGTCTCCGGCTCATTGTCATTGGCCGCCCTCCGGGCGCGGATATGCTCCCGTGCGATGTGGCGGCCGATGGCCTCCGCTATGCGGGTCAGCGCCGCCTCCACATCAATGTCGGGCGGTTGCTGGGCAGGCTCATTGTCGTTGGCGGGGCGAAGGCGATCAGGGGGCGCGGCATCGTCACCCTTTTCCATGGCCCGCCTTTCCCTGCGAGGAAGGATTGTCGTTGTCGGCCCTGTAGCCAGCGGGATCAGCGATCCAACGGCTTATGGCGGACTCGTGCCAGCCAGCGCCATGGATGCTGATCTTGAGTTGGGCAGGAAAGGTTCCGTCCGCCATCTTGCGGTAGATGGTCGAGCGGGAAAGCCCGGTGCGGGCACGGACGGTATCGAGACGGATAATACGTTCTGCATTCGACATAAGGGAGGCTTTCAATCAAGCGTTGGCGATGCCCCCTAAAGCCCAGAATGGCGCAGTTTCCGCGCAAGACAAGATGAGCACCACCGACCTTGCGGAAGGTCGGATGCCAGTCGTAGGGCTATGGAGGGACGTGGAGGGGCATCGGCGGTCATAGCGAGACTTGGCGGGAACTTGCCCGCTTCGGTTCCGCACGCGTTTTTCTCAGGCACTGTTGCCCGATCGTCACGCTTTTTACGCTCGCCGATCCCCTCAGATCATCTGAGCTATGATGTATTTGGCATATCCACCGGTCCTTCCCCGATGGCCTGCCCGTCGCGAATCAATCTGCATCAAACGTTAGCGCCCCGCAAGCGCTGGGGCAGTGAAGTGCCGCTTGTGCAAGGATTGGCTTCGCCAGCCCAAAACCGGCGGCCCGCGATCAACTGGACACCACGCCTCGAGTTACGGCATGCGTTCGACAATCGGGGATGTATCATTTCAATTCGGCGACTGCTGGTCGCAATGATGCTGGTAAGCATCGCGACCGGTACAAGGGCGCGGGCGGTGCGATTTCGTCAAGGCCGGGATGGCTTATCGCGCGCTGGCGCAGGACCCCGACCTCGAGGTGCGAACGGAAGCCGTTTTCGCCATGGGATGATGCTGACGGACGATCTGCAACGCCATGCCGATGCCGCGATCGAGTCCCGGCGTATTCTCGATAACAAACTTGGCGCCGCACGTGTACACTTGGAACGGGCACGAACTCAGCCAAAGCTAACCGACTGAACTCTTACCAGATGTTCGGCGCTCTCCAGGAGTTTTCCCGGGCCAAGGTCGAGGTGCGGGCAGCCGCTCTTCGATCGGAATGCGCGCCGCGTCGGCCACCTGCGTCAGAAAATCGTCCTGAGACGCAAGCCATCGCTCGACCCAGGCGTTCTCTGACATGAACTGGGGAACATTGTCCTGAAGGGTTTCGAGAAGTTGGCGATTTTCGTCGATCCGGCGATAAATGCCGCCTTCACAGGCACGGACGACGCTGCGCAGTTTGTCGGTCCGCTTGTAACGGAGCGGTTTCAGCAACCGCCTCATATATTATCGAGTCGGAGGATGGATTCAGGCATTCGCGCCGATCTCATTTACGGCGCCCTGCCGAAAGTTAAATTATTGCAAGACGGTCCGACCGGATGCGTTGCGCACAGCGTCCGGCTTCGCCGAACGTGCTTACCCTGCTCGCGCTCGCCTAAGAACCGCGTGGGTCGCTCTTGCCGGCAAGCCAATCGCTTCGCCAACCGCCGCCATGCCTGCGACGAACTGCTGTGCCGCAGCGACGACAGACACTAACGTAGCTGAGACCGTCCCATTCCACGGAACCGCTACGTTGATGACGATTAACGGTGCACAGCGCGTAGCCGAACAGGTTTTTCAAGTTCGCATCTCCAAGCCCCCGCCTGGTGGGCCTTCCTGCGCCATCGCGGCCCTGACGATGTCGAAACCCTAAGCTGCCCCCAGGGGCGCAAGGTGATCGTGAGGCCGGAAAATAAGTCACAGGGGGTGGCTTAAAACCTCACGACCGATGACAGTTTGCATGCTGCAGGCGCGAAGAGTCAAGTTGGCTGCGACGTCCAATCGTAGCTCCACTTTAACCGTGAGTAGGCCAAACATGGCGTCTTCGCACGTTCCGCGCGAACCGCGCTCTATTCCGCTGCGCTCCACCGAACCGACGCTGTGGGCCGTCTCGTCGCCCAAGGCGTGACGATCGCTGACGCGGGGGAAATGGCTGCGCCAGCCCCATGCGGACATCGTGCTTGCGCACGATGGCGTAGACCGGTTCCGGCAAGCGGTGTGGGCGTCGCTACCCTGTAGGCGCGTCGCGGCGGGCCGCAACCCGGCGATGCCGGGTCTTCCTCTTCGTTTCAGCCCTAGCGGGTGCAGTCCGCCTGTGCCGACGCGCCTGCCGGTGCGCTCTTGCCGCCCACCCCGCATTCCGGGGCCGGGATGATGCGAAGAGGAGTAAGTGACATGGAACTCAAGCACATCGATATCGCCCGTCTTTCGGTTTCGTCCGCCAACATGCGCGGGGGAAAGAAGGCCCTTGATCTGACCAACATCCTGCCTTCAGTGCGCGCTCGGGGCATCCTCGTGCCCCTGATCGTGCGGGAGAACGGTTCACCCGACAGCTATGAAATCGTGGCGGGCAAGCGGCGCTATCATGCCGCATTGGCGGTTGCCGAGGAAAGCGGGAGCATCGATCCGTTGCCGTGCGCCGTCATGGCAGCAGGCGACGACGCGGCAGCTTTGGAAGCCTCGCTGATCGAGAACATCGCGCGTCTGGACCCCGACGAGATGACCCGCCATGAAACCTTCACCCGGCTTGTCCGGGAGGGACGCAGCGTGGAGGACATATCCCTGACCTTTGGGCTGACTGCGTTACAGGTGAAGCGGACCCTTGCGTTGGGCAACTTGATGCCTCGTGTCCGCAACCTCTACCGAGCAGGCAGCGTCGATGCCGCCACCGTGCGGCACTTGACGCTGGCCACCAAGGCGCAGCAGCGTCAATGGCTGGCGCTATTCGAGAGCGAGAGCGACCACGCCCCGACGGGCCAGAACCTCAAGGCATGGCTAATGGGCGGTGCGGCCATTTCCACCAAGGTCGCGCTGTTCGATCTTGCGGGCTATCCCGGCGAGATCGTCTCCGACTTGTTCGGCGAGGACAGCTATTTTGCCAGTGCCACCGATTTCTGGGCGGCACAGATGACGGCGGTAGAGGAACGGGCCGATGCCTACCGGGAGGCCGGATGGCCGGAGGTCATCGTGACGGCGCGCGGCGACTATTTCCACACATGGGAACATGAGCGCTGCCAGAAGAAGAAAGGTGGACGGGTCTATGTCGCGATCAGCCATCGCGGCGAAGCAACCTTCCATGAGGGCTATATCACCGCCAAGGAAGCGAGGAAGCGCGAGGCGAGCGGAGTCGTTTCCAAGCCGGTGCGCCCGGAGATCAGCGCCCCGATCCAGAACTATGTCGATCTTCACCGTCACGCCGCCGTGCGCGCATCGCTACTTTCACAGCCCGCCATGGCAGTTCGCCTGATGCTGGCCCATGCTATCGTCGGGTCGCCCCTGTGGCGGGTGGACGTGGAGAAGCAGCGGGCAAGCAGCGACGCCATTGCAGAGAGCGTGGAGGCGAGCGCATCGGAAGCGGTCTTCGATGCCAGGCGGCGCGAGGTTCTGGACCTGCTGGGCTTCGATCCCGAAGCGCCTACGGTCACCGGCGGCTATGCGGGCGACCACGGCTTGGCCGGACTGTTCGTGCATCTGATGGGCCTGTCCGACGACGCAGTGTTGCCCATCCTGACTGTCGTCATGGGCGAGACGCTGGCGGTAGGAAGCGCGATGGTGGAATTGCTGGGCGCATTGCTCAAGGTGGACATGGCCTCTGTCTGGCAGGCCGACGACGCCTTGCTCGACGGCATCCGCGACAAGGAAGTGATGGGCCGGATCGTCGCGGATGTGGCCGGTGATGCCGTTGCCACCGCCAATGCCGGGGAGAGCGCCAAGGTCCAGCGGCAGATCGTGCGCGATTGCCTCGCAGGGACCAACGGACGCGAAAGGCATGAAGGCTGGGTGCCGCGCTGGATGGCCTTCCCGCCTTCCACCTACTCCGACCGGGGCGGCGTCGGTAGTGCAGAGCGTTGGAGCCGGATTGCTCCGCTACTCAACCCTGTCACCCCCGCAGGCGACGACGCGGAGCAACCTTTGGCGCAGGCTGCCTGATCCTGACTAACCCGGAGGCGGGTGGCTACGTCTCCGGGTTAGCTTTCGCCAGTCATCGAGGCCCCGCCGATACGCCTGAGTGGCTCCGCAAATTTCGCCCCGGCCATTGGCCGGGGCATTGTCGCGTCCCTTTCAAGCCGCCCCGGTCAGGAGCATGATTTCATCAGCGATTTTCTCCAGCAATGGGTCGGGATCAGGCTCGGAATTGAACATGAAACAGCGATTACCGATCCGCAGCTTGGTCACGACGGCATCCAGTGCGGGGGCAGGCGTGCGAACGAGAGCCCTGGCGGATTTCTCATAGGCGTCGATCCATTCGCCCCATGAATCTTCGGCGTCATTGGCTTCATCGCTCGATGCCTCGCCATGGCCAAATGCATCGAGGACGGGGCGGATGCTGTCGCGGTGGAAGCGATCCATCGCCTCCTTGGCGGCGCGCTCCGCCGCAACCGCCCGGTTCCAGTTCAGCGCGACGTTTCTGGCTTCGGGTGAAGCGTGTGCAACCGCCGGGACGTTCACCAATACCGGTATGCAAGACAAGGCGCGCATGACTTCGCGCCGCGAGGACGTTAAGGGCTTCATAGCCGTATCCCTTCCAGTCAGGGTTATGGTCAGGCCCGACGCCGGTGTTCCCGCACCGCGTTGGGCCGCCCAGCGTTGTGCCGGACACAACGAGCATATCCCTCGTTCCGCACCGCCGCAATCCGCTGAGATCTGCTCGCAACCTCACCCCTCAAACAGAGATGGCCCGCCACAAGTTGGGAACTGCGGCGGGCCAAGGTTGCACGAGGATGGTGCTCGCCGTGGACGCTATCATAGTCTCTGACATAGGCAAGCAGGCATTGTTGCATTGCACAAATTTCGGTGCGCTGGCCGCTTTTTCTCTCCGACATTTGCTGATATGCTGCCCGCGCGTTGCGAAAAGGGCAGCGCCGGGACTGGTAATCCCGATCCGAAATCTCTCCCGAGAGCAGCATGCTTTTCGGGGTGCCGTCGCATATGTCCAGGCCTTCGGGCTAAAAGCGGCGGCGCATGTCTTCGGATCATGTTACCAGCCCCGGTGGCTCCCGCGTCTCAGCGCGCGGGAGTTTCGGGACCGTTTTGCCGCATCCGCCCCGTTCCTTCCGCCTCATCCGCTCTGGATGCGGACCGGAGGTTCCCATGGCCGAGGACCATGATGGACGCGCGCCGACGCTTGCCGCTCAGGCGAAGCATGATCGTGAGATGTCCGATTACTACGAGATGCGCGACCGCATTATCGCCCGCGTGGCTCATCTCGATCCCTACCCCCGAATGGCGATCGAGCGCGCGGTGCGCGTGCTGCGGGCTTATTTCATCGATCGCCGCAATCGCGCACCGCGTCACGGCACGCTGGAAGGCTTGATGCTGGTCGGCAAGAATGCCGATCCAGCGGCGAAGATCGCATGGGATCGCGAGCCGCTCCTGTTCGAAATATGGGCTTTCGTCGACCATGAGGCCTATAAGGGAAAAGAGCGCTATTGGGGCCGCGCCCAGGCCGTCCTCAGGTCCCAGCTCGGGCGCGCGATAGAAGTCGAGCTATCCGTCTTCACCATCGCCGAGGCCGGGCGCTTTCTCCTGACCAATAGCTGGCTGGCAGAGCGTTATGACGGCGGTATCGTGCTGTACGACCGGGCGATGGACCCGCCGCGAAGTTCGGATGCCGAGGCTGCCCATGAGCGCATCGCTAATGCGGCCGAGGCACTGGACGAGCCGCAACGGATCGCCTTCCAGCGCTACCGTACCCACGGCTTCGACCTTGGGCGGATATCCCGCGCCCTGCGCACCAGCGAGGCGGAGGCGAGGATGATCCTCGCCGAGGCATTCGGCGCGCTTCTGGCCGAGGTCGGCGACGAAGCGCGCACACGTACCTTGCGTTCCCATCTTGGCAACCATCCCCGCCACAATCTCGACCTCTACCACCGCCCCGGCGACTTCGACCGCCTGCTTGCCGTCACCTTCTACCGCCGCGCCGTCGATCATGTCGGCATGATGGTCGAGGCGCATGCGCGCGACCGTGCCGGGAAGATCGTGCAGGAGGCAGCCTACGCCACGGAGTTCGCGCTCAAGGCCCTCCTGCTCCATGTGGGCTACTCCGAAGACTGGAACCGACGGTTCATCGGGCTCGATCTGGAGGGCACGATGAGACACGCCCGCGCGAACGGGCTGGAGCCACCTAGCGACGAACTCGAACGGCTGATCACGCCGCTATCGGACTATCATCGCGGTGGCAGAACGCCCGATCAGGCGCGCGCCGTTCTCACGGCGCTCCCTCCCGCCGAAATCGTCGAAACGGCGGCGACGCTGGTTGCCGATGTGGGGACCATCACCGGCTATGCCGGTCTGCTGGGGGAGGAATTGCCATGATGCTGCACACCGACCTCGATCATCTATCCGGTTCCATGCGCGAGGAACTGCGCCGGGTTACGGCCCTGTTGTTCGAGGGCTTCGATGACCTTTGCGCCCAGAAGCGCGCCCAGCGCTACAAGACAGCCCGGATAGACAAGCTAATCCTTTACGGGGCGCACGCCGACCGGGATCAGGCATCGATTCCAATGCTCACGCCTGCGCCCATCCGGCTTCTGGTTGTCGTCAACCATAACCGGATCGCGGCGCGCCGGGACGATTGGGCGCCGATCCGCGATCGCCTGCGGCGCGCATGGGAAGTGGGCGAGATAACCCACCCGGTGCGGCTGTGCGTGCACACGCTCAGCCATGTGAACCACGCCCTCGTTCATGGCGTCCCCTGGTTCGTCACGATCGCGACCGACGGGATTGCGCTCTATCAGGCCAGCAGTGCGCGCCTCGAAGCGCCGCGAAGGCTGCCTGCCGCACGGCAGCGGGAGCGCGGGCATGGCGAGTTCGTGCGCTGGTATGATCGGGCCGGTGATTTCCTAATAGGGGCGGCCTTCTTCGAGAAGCGCGGCAATGCGCCGATGGCTGCCCTCCTGTTGCACCAGGCCAACGAGCATCTCTACCAGTGCGTGGCATGGTCGCTGACCCTGGGCGGGCTGCGCACCCACGCTCTCGACGAACTGCGCGAGGTGGCCGAATATCTCGACAGTCGCCTTGCCCTCGCATGGCCGCAGGAGACGCCTTTCGAGCGGCGTGTCTTCGGCTGTATCCGGCGCGCTTATGTCGAGGTGCGCTACGGGCGCTCATACCGGATTACGCCTGCGGAAGTGGCCTGGGCCATGGATTGCACCGCCGCTCTCTACAAGCTGGTGCAGGCTGTATGCATCGAAAGGCTGGAGGCGCTGGAGGAAGGTCCACAGGAGGCGGATCATGTGCAGTTTGCCTGACCCCACGGCCGATATGCGCACCGCCTATCTCGATGCCGTAAAGCGCCTGCCGGTGCTTTCCCGCGTGGTGCTCAGAATGCATCAGGCCGACGATCTCGCTTTTGAAGAGATCGCTCGCCGCCTCTCCATCGACATGACTGCGGTGATGGCCTGCATCGCCGAGGCGCTGGGGATGATCGTCGCCATGCTCGACGGCGACAAGCCAAGGCGCTGGCGAGCCGCCCAGATCAGTCCTACCGAGCGAGTATTGCGCGAGCGACATCGACGGTATTGCACGGATCGTTTGTGCGCCATGGGCATCGACAAGCCGGTCGTCTGGAAGCGGAGGATGGACGACGACCTTAGCGTCGCGATCCTGCTGATCGAGACGTTGCCGGAACCACTGCGGGAAACCGTCCTTCTATTCTCCGCCGAGAAATTGTCCCTGGATCAGATCGCCGCGCGGATGTCGATCACACGGGAGAACGTCTTCGAGCGCATGTCGAGCGTGCTCGATGTGGTCGAGAATGGCCCGAAGCGCTTCGAGGACTGGTTGCGAATGCTGGGCGCAGACGCCTGAAACTTCAGCCGCCCTTGGCAAACAGCCGGTAGAACAGTTCCTCGCTACGACGACGACCTTCAAGTGTCAGCACGACTGATTTTGCCTTGCCCACCGGGTCGAGGATCAGGTCTTGCGCATGCAGACGATCCAGCGCGTCCCAGTCGAAGGACTTCCAGGCTCTTGCCGTGCCGAACAATCGGTGCTCGCCATGCAGCGTCAGGAACATCAGCGCCAGCACCGCCTCATCGATCCGGTCGGTGTCGATATCCGTATCGTCCATGCCACATCTCCCGAGGGTATCGGGCGAGCATGATATAACCTGGGGAAGCAATCGTCACGACATCGCGGGGCGCTCAGTCCTGCATTGTCGCAGTCGATTGCGCCGCCGGCGGCGTCTCGGCTTTGAGCGCGTTGGTGATCATCGCCGCGAGCGTCTCTTCCGCCCGCGCACGGACACCGGCATCTTTCGCTTCGAGATCGTGCCTGACCCATTGTGGTGCGCGCTCCACCACGCCGAGAATGATAGCCTGCATATGTTCGTCCATGGCCCGGCATTATGCGCCGGGCGACGCGTCGTCATCAAAAATTGCGGACCAATCAGCATCGGCGCGATAGCGTTCGAGCTGCGGTTCAGACAGCCACACGCGGGGATATTCCATTGGGCCATCGCCTTCTCTTGCCGCGCCATGGTTCTTTCCCCCGCTTTGCGGCGGAACCACCCAACCAAAGCGCCGCCGCCGGAGCGCCCGCAATTTGGGCCTGAACATGTTCAAGACCGATGGTGGGAGCAGCGGGGCACCGAAATTGTCATCTATCCATTCCAGCACCAGCAGTGCGCCTTCGCGCGTGCGCAGATCGGCTACGCCGACGAAGAGCAAAGCCTCGGCGAGATCGTCGAGAAGCAGCGCAAGCCGGAGGGCGGGTTGGCGCGCGATCAGGCGTTGAAAGATGTCGTATCGCTGCCTGCCCTTGCCGATGGTATCAAGTTTTGCCCAAATTCTATCTTCGCCGCGCGTCAGTCCCGCCAGCGCGTAGAGTTCGAACGTACTGCTCTTGATCGCGAAATCGCGTCGCACAGCGTCCTGATGGATGAGCGCAGCATCGTTGCGCAAAACCATCGGAAAGGCGGGATCAATTAGCACAGGCAATCAAAGAAAGGGGGTCAAAGCGAAGCGAACAGATCGCGTCTGATCGCCGTTCGCGACGGATAGTTCCACGCTTTTACCCGGAGGCCCCGTGATGCTCGCGATCGCCGACCGGAAATCGAGACCGGCAATCCGATCCCCGACCTGAATGCCAGCTGCCTTGCCAGGACTACCGGTCCCCACGGCCACGACACGGATTTCGTTCCCTTTGCTTTCCAGCCATAGACCCGACATCCCATAACGCTCCGGCAAAGGCGCGGCATCGGAATGGCGCTGCAACCAAAGGGAACGTGTCCTGACTTCCGTCGAGAGGTTGAAGCCGCGAAGCATCGACAGACCGACGATGCCGTCATGACCCCGCGCGCCATCAGAGGGGCCACGCAGCAGGACCAGCGGTCGATCGAGACGCTGACCGGCAAATTGGGCGTTATCGGCCCGCACGATTCTGCCGATCCCGCCACTGCCACCAATCCCGCTTGTCGCCTGCGGGGTGAAGGGCCGCGCATCATCCCATAACCCCAGGCGGCGCGCATTGTCGTAGCTGATCGAGATGGCCCCTGGCGCGCCTGTATCGAGCAGACAATCGAGAACCATGCCGTTGACTTGTATATCGCCGTACAAGCGGGGCGAAGCAGCGTTGCGGCCCAGTGTGCCGTCACTGCGAATCGCACGTTCCAGCTTCACAAATCCCACACGCTCGGGACGACCATCCGGATAGGCTCGCCATTCGCCTGCCTCGATATTGAGATCGCTATCGACGGTCGTCAGAATCCCTGCGGCCAATGAGCCGCGCACCCGAGGGCCGAAACCTCCGTCTATGGCCGAAAGAGACACGACGGGTTGTCGCGCGCCACCGCCGAATATGACGTCCCTTGCGGTGTAACTGCCGAGCACTGCTTGCCCACCGACACCGCGCGTTCTGACCGAACCCGTTGATTGGAGCTTCAACTCGCGAGCGAGCTTCGCATCGATCAGGCTACCGGCCCCGCCTGTGTCCAGCAGAAACAGATATGGCCCGTTGCCCGAGATCGTAACCGGCATCACTACGCGACCATCCAGAAGAGCAATCTTGCTGACGATCACACGCCCTTCCTGAGCGAGAACGGGCCTTGCAAACCCCGCGATCAGGGTGAACGCAAATCCGCTCAGAACATCACGCCTTTGCATGGCGGTCCGGTCTCCTTCCGTGCGAGATATAGGGCCTGCGCCAATGATCGATTGCTTCATGCGAGAAGATTTCGATATCAGACCCAAGTCAACCCTTTCGAGGCACACCGAACGCAGCTTTGCCATCCTCGCTAGCGTCGGACCTACTTCTCGTTCGCTGCATCCACCTCGAACGCACGCTTGCCCTTACGCTTCCACAGCGCCAGTGCATTCACTCGTTCCTCGCCGCGCAACCTGTCCGCCACGCTCAGGAATGCGCCGTAGAGCGTGGCGCGATCATCGTCGGTCAGTTCGACCAGCTCCGCCTTGATGACCAGGCCGCCCAACTCGATCAGATGCCGAGTGCGTTCTCGGCGTTTGATGGCCCAGTCCCGCATGTCGGTTCGCGCCTTTCGTGCTTCAAGCCGATGCAGCGCCGCCGTCGAGCGGGAGAGCGCCTTCCGGCCGTTGGTCAGATCGCGGCGCAGGCTGACGTGCCTTGCCCTGAAAGAAGGTCGCGCCCGCCTTGCGCCAGACCTCCTTTGCGGCGGCATCCTTGCTTGCGACAGCACCGAGCAGAGCGCCCGCCAACAGATCGGCGTCGAGCGCATCGGCCCCGGTTGCCGCGACCAGTTCGCCAAGCTGGCGCACACGGCGTTCCTTGATGGCCTTCGCCTTGTCGGCGAGGGCTTTGAGTTCCGAATCGAAGTCCTTGGGCTTGCGCATCGTAAAGTCTCCATTGAGCGACGATGCGGCTATGATAGAAGAAGGCAGGCGGTGATGCAGTAGAGTCGCTGGGACTGGATGACACCGCCTAGTCCCTGCTCGGATTTTATTCGAGGAGGGCGCGCTTATACGTCGTGCCGACGTGCGCTTGAGATAGTAAATGGATGATCGTTATGGCGATCTTCCATTTCTCCGTTCAGGTCATTGGCCGCGCCAGCGGGCGCAGCGCCGTCGCGGCGGCGGCCTATCGTGCGGCCGAGCGGCTACACGACGAACGCCTCGACCGCGACCATGACTTCACGAACAAGGCGGGCGTCGTCCATTCGGAAATCCTCCTGCCTGAAGGTGCGCCCGAACGCTTCTCGGATCGCGCCACCCTCTGGAACGAGGTCGAGGCAACCGAAAAGCGCAAGGATGCGCAGTTGGCGCGCGAAGTCGAGTTCGCCATTCCCCGCGAGATGAACCAGCAACAGGGCGTGGCGCTGGCCCAGGATTTTGTGCGGGCCGAGTTTGTCGATCGCGGCATGATCGCGGACCTCAATGTGCATTGGGATATGGACCCGACCGGCCAGCCCAAGCCCCATGCTCATGTCATGCTCACCATGCGCGAAGTCGGCGAGGAAGGTTTCGGACAGAAGGTCCGCGACTGGAACCGCACCGAGCTTGTCGAGCAATGGCGCGAGCGCTGGGCTGATCACGTCAACGCCCGCCTTGCCGAACTCGACATAGACGCCCGCATAGATCACCGCAGCCTTGAAGCCCAGGGCATCGACCTTGAACCGCAAGACAAGATCGGCCCCGCCGCATCGCGCATGGACGAGCGCGGCCTTGAGTCCGAGCGGATCGAGGACCATCGCGCCATCGCGCAGCGCAACGGCGAGCGCATCATCGCTGATCCTTCCGTGGCGCTGAAAGCGATCACCCACCATCAGGCGACATTCACGACGCGCGATCTTGCGATGTTCGTCCACCGGCACAGTGACGGCAAGGAGCAATATGACCGGGCGATGAGCGCCGTCCGCGCCTCACCCGATTTGATCGCGCTGGGCAAAGACGGGCGCAACGAGGATCGCTTTACCAGCCGCGACATGATCGAAACCGAACAGCGGTTGCAGCGCGCGTCCGAACTGATGGCGGAACGCGAACGGCACGGCACGAACGATACGGCGCGCGAGGCGGCGTTGGTCAGCGCGGAACAGCGTGGATTGCTGCTGTCGGGCGAGCAGCGCGCGGCGTTCGAGCATGTGACCGGCGAACGGGATTTGAGCATCGTCGTAGGTTACGCAGGCACCGGCAAGAGCGCGATGCTGGGCGTGGCGCGGGAGGCGTGGGAGCGGTCGGGGTTCGAGGTGCGCGGCGTGGCGCTGTCAGGCATCGCGGCGGAGGGACTGGAGAATGGCTCCGGCATCGCCTCACGCACCATTGCCAGCATGGAATATGGCTGGGCCAACGGGCGCGACCTCCTGACCTCCCGCGACGTGCTGGTGATCGACGAGGCGGGCATGGTCGGCACCCGCCAGATGGAGCGCGTGTTGTCCCATGCCGAAGCGGCAGGCGCGAAGGTCGTTCTGGTCGGTGATGCCGAGCAGTTGCAGGCGATTGAGGCGGGGGCGGCATTCCGCGCGATCCATGAACGGCATGGCGGCGTCGAGATCACCGAAATTCGCCGCCAGCATGAGGACTGGCAGAAAGACGCGACCCGTCATCTGGCGACCGGCAGGACCGGCGAGGCGATCCGGGCCTATGCCGATCACGGCATGGTCCATGCCGCCGAGACCCGCGAGCAGGCGCGTAGCGATCTGATCGACCGTTGGGACGCGGCGCGGCAAGCCGAACCCGACAAGACGCGGATGATCTTCACCCACACCAATGACGAAGTGCGTGACCTAAACGAGATGGCGCGCGACAAGCGCCGCGACGCGGGCGAGCTGGGCGACGACGCGCGGGTGAAGACCGCGAACGGCGACCGCGACTTTGCATCCGGGGATCGCGTCATGTTCCGGCGAAACGAACGCAGTCTTGAGGTCAAGAACGGCACGCTGGGAACCATCGAGCAAGTTAACGAGCAGAGCATGACGGTGCGCACCGATGACGGGCGCTCCGTATCGTTTGACCTCAAGGACTATCGCGACCTTGATCATGGCTATGCCGCCACGATCCACAAGACGCAGGCCGTCAGCGTCGATCGCACCCATGCGCTCGCCACGCCGGGGTTGGACCGGCACGGAACCTATGTCGTCCTTACCCGCCACCGCGAAGGCGTGGACTTCCATTATGGGCGGGATGATTTCAAGGACGATTCCCGGCTTGTCCGCACCCTGTCCCGCGAGCGCGCCAAGGACATGGCGAGCGATTACGAGCGCCGCGATCCGGCGCACGAATTTGCGGAGCGACGCGGTATCAGCTTTGGCAAGCGCGTTGCCGAGATTGTCAGGCCCGTGGCGGAGAAGGCGCGCGGGATCTTCGACGGATTGCGCCTCTCGCTGCCCGGTCAGGATCGTGCGGCGCAGCCAACACCCGAACCCCGACGCGGCATGTTTGATGGTCTGGACCTTGGCCGGTTTGCTTCCGCGCCCGTACATGATCCTGCCCACCAGCAGCAGCGCGAGCATGATCCGCAGCCGATGCGCGCGGGCGGCCTGCGCGGCGCGGTTGAGCGCTACGCCAAGGCGCTCGACACGGTCAGGCAAACCCGCGCGCAGGGCATCGACCCCATGCCCCACCAGCGCGAGGCACTGGATAAGGCACGCGACGCCCTCGACGCAATCCGGCCCGAAGGCTCGACCGATTTGAACAGCGCGTTCCGGGCAGGCCCGGAACTGATCCGCGAGGCGGCGGAGGGACGCGGCCATGACGCCATTCGTGCCATGCAGGCGGAAGCGGAAATCCGCATCGATCCTTTTCAACGCGCAGACCGCTTTATCGAAGGCTGGCAACAGTTGCAGCGCCAGCATCAGGAACTGGTGCGCGACGGCAATTTCCGGGCCGCGAAGACCACGGCGCAGCACATGGCAGACATGGCGAAAAGCCTTGAGCGCGACGCCCAGCTTGAATCGGTGCTGGGGCTGCGCAGCCGCGAGCTTGGCCTTGAGATCGGTCAGGACATGGGCCGCAGCATCGGCCGCGACCTCGCCGCTTCCATCCCCTTCGATCATGGCCGCGACATGAACCGCGGCATGGAGCGCTAGAACAAGGAGAAGTGCATATGGACGACCAATCCTTGTTGAACGGGCCGGAACCCCAGCCACCGACCGGCACGGCGGCGGAGGCGTTCGCGCGCCTGGCGGCACGCGTGGAGGCTATGGAGCAACGTATAGACGGACGCTTGGCGGTAATCGCCCGCGCGCTGGAGCATATCGCCGTCGAGAAGCAGAGCATCGAGGTTCCCGACTACAATCCGACGCTCGCCAAGATCAACGCCGCGTTGGCCGAGTTCGCCAAGTACATGAAGGCGCTTTCGCAGTCCGAAGCGCTCAAGATGACACCAGAGAACATGGCGGAACGGATCATAGCGTCCGCAGAAGCAGCGCGGGAGGCGGACAAGGCATCCATAAAGCAGGCGCAGGCGCTTCTACGCGAAGCCCATGCAGACCAGATGCGGGCCATCGGGGCGATCCGCTCCAAGGACCAGCAACGCCGGCACATGTTCTACACAGGCATTGGCACGGCGCTGGCTGTCTCGCTCCTATGGCTGGCCTATCCGGGATGGGCGGCGAGCCTTGGGCCAAACGGCTGGCACTGGCCCGAACGGGTCGCGGCCCGCACGATGGGGGAGGCATCGCCATGGGAAGCGGGCATTCGCCTGATGCGCGCCGGGAACCCGGACGGCTGGCAGGCCATCGTGGACGCCGCCGACACGCGGCAGGCGAACCGCGATGCTATCGCCACTTGCGAGAGGGCGGCGGAAAGAGCCAAGGAGCCGGTGCGCTGTACGATCAGGATAGGGCAACGTTAGGCGGTTCGATTGGCGACAGGCTGCAAAGCTGATAAGCCGTAGCCAAACAGAAACGCTCGAAGGCATCGGCATAGAACGACGCGATTGTCCTTGCGCCAATTTCAGACCTAGAATGGCTCAAAAGCAAGATGAGACCAAATGGCAGACGATGAAAATGTAAAGGCCGGAGCTTGCCATTGTGGCGCAGTGCGTTTCAAGGCCGTGCTGACTGATAGCTTCAATACGATCCGCCGTTGCACATGCTCATATTGCAGAATGCGAGGTGCCATCGCTGTTTCGGCGGAAACGGGCGGGATCAAATTCCTGCAAGGCGAAGGTGTGCTGACAAGCTATCGCTTCAACACCGGAGCGGCGCAGCATTTCTTCTGCTCGCGTTGTGGCATTTACACCCATCATCAGCGCCGTTCCAATCAGAACCAGTATGGCGTGAATGTGGCTTGCCTTGATGGGGTGAGTCCTTTTGATTTCCTTGAGGTTCCCGTTCTGGATGGCGTGAACCATCCGAACGACAGCGGCAATGTACCACGTCTGGCAGGTACACTCCGTTTCATCCCCAACGACGATTGTCGATAGGTCGCGAAGCCGACCGCCCGCTACAGCGCTATTTGGAGAGCGCGCGGCCGATGAGCTTCGCTCCGTATCAAAGGGATGACGGGCAACCATTTCGGGGATTGTCCCGCATCACCACAATGCCCTCGAAAACACGCCTTATCGCCGCCATGATCTTCCGCATGATGTTCATGCTATGACGATCATCCGACACGCGAGCTTTCCTGAAGATGCAGCGACGGTGCTGGGCATCTGGCGTGAGTTTATCGCCAATTCCCCGGTGAATCTCGATTATCAAAACAACGATGCCGAGTTCGCCAACTTGCCAGGTAAGTATGCGTTGCCGAAAGGATGCGTTCTTCTTGCGGATCGGGAAGGCGAAATCGAGGGCTGTGTTGCGATGCGCCAAGTCACTCCCGAAATATGCGAGATGAAGCGTTTATATGTTTGCCCTCATGCTCAGGGACGCCATCTTGGTCGCGCCCTTGCCGAACGCTTGATCGAAGAGGCTCGCGCCGTTGGCTACAAAGAAATGAGGCTCGACGTGCAGGCAAAGTTCGTCCCCGCGCGCAAGCTGTATGAAGCTCTCGGTTTCGTCGCGGCTGAGCCGATATCCTTCAATCCGGTTCCCGGCGCATCATTTCTCGGTCTTCACCTGTAGCCCATTCGACACTTGATCCCGGTAAGGTGGGCAGGCTCTACTGTCGCCCAAGATTTGTTCGTTGTTAGAGCCGACTGCACAACGAGACCGCGCTTCGGAAGCCGATTGAGATTGCGAGGGCGACTGCTAACATGGCGGCATGAACAGCGAAGCTCCTCGCACAATCCGGATAGCAGCCGCCTTGATCAACGATGACGCGGGGCGTTTACTGTTGGTCCGCAAGGCCGGGACCGAGTGGTTTATGCAAGCAGGCGGTAAGATAGAGAACGGCGAGACCCCTTTGAGCGCCCTTTGTCGCGAACTCAGCGAGGAAATCGGGCTGATGCTCTCCAATGACGATGCGCGCTACCTTGGTCGCTATTCCGCGCCCGCTGCTAACGAACCCGGTCATATCGTCGAAGCCGAAGTCTTCCATGTGCGGATGCAATATGACCCCATTACTCGGTCGGAAATTGAGGAAGCCGTGTGGGTCGATCACATCACCGCAATGGCACTGCCCTTGGCACCTTTGACCCGCGACCATATCTTGCCGTTGTCCCGCACAATCTGATTGCGCGCCACCTATCCGAGTTGGTGCAGAGGCCAAACCCGTCCCGTTCTGTTCCGAATCATACCATCAGACCCCACAAAAAATGTGGGAACGATTGTGGTTCGGATTTAACCGGATAAGAAATTTATCACAGAAAATCAAAGCGATAAATCGCTTGACTGGTGACCCCTACGTGTATCCGGCAGTCATGGCTACGCATTGATTTTGCATCGTAAATTACATTACACATGATTAGCATGTCGTTCCCTCGCTCGAGCGCCTTGTCGTGCGATTGGATTTCTTCGTGCAGGAGCCGCCAAGGCTCGTAAGGCGGTTTTGGCCGATGCCATCGTCGAGGTCATTGCGCCGGGCCTGAATGCAGCAATGTATCGGATCAGCGCGTTTTTCCGCTTATCTGATCGAGCGTGTCGTGCAGCGCTGCCGGTGCGATGATGATCAGGGTTTCCATCGTCACCATGGCCTGCGACCTGCATTTGACCACTGTGCCGCGTGCGATTTTGAGATGTCGCATCATCGACCTGCATGATCGCGTTCGAGTGCAATCGCTATAGCGTTCCTGCCTCCTCTGCGAATCCTCGGCTACGGATTCGATCGCGTAACTGCCTCGCTATTTCACGCCAGTGGTACTCGTATCAGGATATGCGATACCCAACTGCTCAAGGTAGCTGCCATATTTTGCGGGGTCGTAATAATATTGCTCCATCTTAGGGCGCAACTGCTCCATCACTTCCTTGTTCAGATGGATGGCGGGTTTGTCCTGCGCGGTGACGACGGGATCATATTTCATATCCTTGGTCTGAACATTGGTGAAATAGGCCTTTGCCGCGCTGACCAGCGTGGGCGTGGTCATGATGTCCAGCACAGTCATGGCCACCGCTTTTGCGCCTGCGACAGCGCCCTTATGCGCAATAGGGGTCGCCATCGCCATGGCAGCGGTCACATGATGTCCGATCGTATTGGGAATGTTGGATGGATAGCCAATGGTGATGGTGGGTACTGTCCACATGATGTCGCCGATATCGTCGGACCCACCAAAGCTCGCACCGCCGCGTGTTTCAGGGGTCGACAGGGGGGCGACCTTGCTGTCCAGGGGCTTGGGCGTGAAGCCGTTAGCCTGTTGTACCGCGTTCGCGAAGGCCTGATCAGCTTCGCTCCACTGGGGCATCCCCACCATTTCGATATTGGCATAGGCGGCTTCGGCCAGCGGCTTGTTACCGAAATTGGGCGCGGCATAGCCCAGCAGGCGGCGGGTGACGGTGGTGCCGGTTGCCTTGGCCGCAGCCTCCGAAATCTCGTTGCCGGTTTCGTACAGCGTGCGGACTGAAGCGAAATCCTTGTCACGGAAATAATACCAGACGCTCGCTTCGCCCGGCACGATGTTGGGCTGGCCCCCGCCGTTGGTGATTACATGATGCGACCGCTGGGTTAGCGGCAGATGCTCGCGCCGGAAATTCCATGCAGCGTTCATCCATTCGACCCCATCGAGCGCGCTGCGGCCATTCCATGGCGCGGCACCATGGGCCGTCTTGCCATGGAAATCATATTGAACCGAAACCATGCCGGTCAGGCCCAGATCGCCCCAACCGGTGCCGAAGCCCGCATTGACATGCGTGAAGATGGAGGCGTCGACATCCTTGAACAGCCCTTCGCGTACATAGAAGGCCTTGGTCGCCAACAATTCCTCCGCAACTCCGGGCCACAGCATCAGCCGTCCCTTTATCCCGTACTTTTCCATCACATTCTTGGTGGCGATGGCGGCGGCGATGATGAGCGGCATACCCGAATTATGCCCTTCGCCATGTCCCGGTGCGCCTGCAACCATCGGCTTGATGACCGGCGAACCAGGTGTCTGGGACAGTCCAAGCAGCCCGTCAATGTCCGATCCCAGTGCCACCAGCGGGCCGCCCGTCCCCCAGGTTGCGGTCCACGCCGTCGGAATGCCCGCGACGCCGCGCGTAACATTGAAACCGTTCCGTTCGAGGATGGCGGTCAAATATGCCGAAGTCTTCACCTCCTGAAAGCCCGGTTCGGCGAAGCTGAAGACGCTATCGACCATTTCCTGCACTAGCTTGGCCTCCCCGTCGATCGCTGTCGCCACCTCTGTTTTCAGCGCGCCGGGCGCCTTGGCTAGCGCCGGAATGCTCAGGGACAGGCTGGATGCGGCAAGCAACTGGCTGATCGTGGACATGATATTATGACGTGATGGGGCGGGCATGGGCGCTCCGAAGATGAGGATGGACGCAGGGTTTCAGGCAGGGCAGCTATCTCGTGACGCCAATATCCGTATGGGGATAGGCGATGCCCAACTGTTCCAGATAGCTGCTATATTTTGCGGGATCATAATAATATTTCTCCAGCTCCGGCCGCATCCGATCCATGATCTCCTTGTTCAGATGGATAGCCGGCTTGTCGTCTGCGGTCAGCACCGGGTCATATTTCTGGTCCTTGGTCTGGACATTGGTGAAATAGGCCTTGGCCTCGCTGACCAGTGCGGGGGTTGTCATGATGTCGAGGACGGTCATGGCTACCGCCTTGGCCCCCGCGACCGCGCCCTTGTGCGCGATCGGCGTCGCCATCGCGATCGCCGACGTGACATTATGGCCGATCATACTGGGAATGTTGGACGGAAAGCGGATGGTGATGGTCGGCACCGTCCACATGATATCGCCAATGTCATCGGACCCGCCGCCGTTCGACTTGCCCCGCGACTCGGGGGTGGAAAGTGCGCTGACCTTGTCCTCCAGCGGCTTGATCTCCAACTTGTTGGCCTGCTGCGCCGCCTTGGCGAAGGCTTGGTCCTGCGCGGTCCATTTGGGCATCCCGACCATCTGGATGTTGGCATAGGCCGCCTCGGCCAAAGGCTTGTTGCCGAAATTGGGCGCGGCATAGCCGAGAATGCGGCGGGTGACGGTGGTGCCGGTCGCCTTGGCCGCCGCGTCCGCGATCTCGCTGCCGGTTTCGTAGAGCTTGTGGATCGAATCGAAGGTCTGTTCGCGGAAATAATACCATACGGTCGCTTCGCCCGGCACGATGTTGGGCTGGCCGCCGCCATTGGTGATGACATAGTGCGACCGCTGAGTGATGGGCAGGTGTTCGCGGCGCATGTTCCATGCGATGTCCATCAGTTCCACGCCGTCCAGTGCGCTGCGCCCGGCCCAGGGTGCGCCGGCGGCGTGCGATGTCTTTCCGTGGAAATTATACTCCACCGACACCATCCCGTTATTGCCCATTTCGCCATAGCCGGTGCCAAATCCCGAACCGACATGCGTGAAGATCGATGCGTCGACATCCTTGAACAGGCCGGCGCGTACATAGAATGCCTTGGTCGCCAGCAATTCTTCTGCAACGCCCGGCCACAGCATCAGGCGGCCCTTCATCCCCCGCTTTTCCATGACATTCTTGGTCGCGATGGCGGCGGCCACGATCAGCGGCATACCCGAATTATGCCCTTCGCCATGCCCCGGTGCGCCTGCGACCATAGGCTTTAGCGTGGGCGATCCGGGATATTGGGACAGGCCCAGCAGCCCGTCCACGTCCGAACCGAGCGCGACAAGCGGGCCGCCCGTGCCCCATGTCGCGGTCCATGCGGTCGGTATGCCCGCAACGCCCCTGGTGATGGTGAAACCATTTTTCTCCAAAATGCCGGTCAGATAATCGGCAGTCTTGAATTCCTGAAAACCCGGTTCGGCGAAGCTGAAAAGGCTGTCGACCATTTCCTGCACCAGCTTGGCCTCGCCGTCGATCGCGGTTGCTACCTCCTGCTTCAACGCGGCGGGCGCCTTGGCAGCGGCGGGAAGCGGGACAGTGGCGAACGTGGTCGAAACCAGCAACAGGGCGGCAAGCGACTTGCCAGGCAGCGATCGGGCGGATTTCAGCATCACGAATGTCTCCAGAACGGACGAATCACGGATAGGGAGCGGGTCGGCGACACGGGTCGCCGACCGCCAAAGTCAGGTCAGATGGACAGGCGCACGCCCATGCGGAATACGCGGCCCAGAACGTCGTAGAGGGCGCGGTTGGTCTGCGGATAAGCGGGCGTGTTGTTGCCCGTCGGGCCAATGCCGACCAGCACCGGATCCTTGTCGAATATGTTGCGGACCGAAAGGAACAATTGTGTCTTCGATCCGCCCATGTCGAAATTATAGCTTGCGTTGAGGTCGAAGTAGAACGCGCCCTTGATCTTGTTCAGGTTGATCGTGCGATTGTCGGCGGTCGAAAGCGGGCAGGCGGTGTCGCAGACGATATAATTATTGTTGTAGACGCCGCTGGACACGCCGCGCGCTACGCCCTGGATGCTAAAGCCTGCGTCCATGTCGTATCCGGCGGTGAAGCGATAGGTCCAGTCGGGCAGGCCGCCGGTATTCTGGCCGGCCGCATCGGTCGTGGCGGTGACGCCATTGTCCAGTTTCAGTTCGAACGCCTTGCTGACCAGCGCGCGCAGCGTCATGTTGCCGGGACCGACCTGCCTGCGATAGCTGGCTTCGATGTCGATGCCGCTGGTCTTCTCGGTCACGAAGTTGGTCGGCTTGATTTCGATGCTGGTGATGGCCAGCCCCGGCGTGACGATGCCACGGCCGCCGCTGGTAGATATGGCGGTACAGGCCAGCGCGATATTTTGCAGATAGCATTGATCGACCAGCGTCTGCGCCGCCAGGGATGAGATCGACCCGTCGATTTTGATATTATAATAATCCACCGACATGGCGAAGCCCGGCAGGAAGGTGGGCGTCAATACAACGCCCGCGCCATAGGTCTTGGCGATTTCGGGTTGCAGGGTCGGGTTGCCCACGGTGGATTCGTTGAACTGGTCCGCGCGCACCGTCGCGCCACTGGGGACGTTGACGGTGTTGGTACGCCCGGTGCCTGGCGCGAACAATTCGCTCAGGTTCGGCGCGCGGATGTCGCGGGACACGGTGCCCCGGAACTTGATGTCGTCCATCGCCTGCCAGGTCAGGCCAGCCTTCCAGGTGTTGACGCTGCCCGATGTCGAATAGTCGGTCACGCGGAACGCGCCATTGAAATCCATACCCCGGAAGATCGGGACGATCGTTTCGAGATAGGCTTCCTTCACATTATAGCGACCGATGGTGGGCAGATAGTTGCCATAGATCCAGGTGCCGGTCGTGACCCCGTTGGCGACGATCGGCCGGAACAGGCTGTCGACCGATCCGGTCACCGATTCCTTGCGATATTCGCCGCCGAACGCGATCGAGATCGGTCCGGCCCACAGGTCGAACAGATTATTGGTCGAAAAATTGATCGCTGCCACTTCCTGCTTGAGGTCCTGCTTACGCAGCGGCTGGAGACCATTGTACAGTACATAGCCGATCGCCGCCGCCGATGCGCCGTTGGTGCCGATGCGGTTCAGCGGAACGCAGCTTCGATCGTTGTTATTGGGGTTGGCATCCACATTGATGCGGCAGACGATCGTTCCGGGGGCATAGCCGCCGACATTGCCCGCAGCCGCGACGACCGCGTCGGTGGCACTTGCCATGCGCGAAATATTCCATGCGTTTGTCAGCAGTTCGCTCGTCTTGGTCTTGCCGAGCTGATAATAGGCGTCCCACGTCCAGTCGCTCGATGCGACTGAAAATTCGCCGCGTCCGCCCGCGACATAGCGGAACACCTGCCGCGTATTGTCGCTGCCCTGCGGCGGCAGGAAGATGTTGCTGGTGCCGATCTGGACCGACGTCAGGTTGTTGGCGACCATCGCCGCCCGTACGCTGTCGGGCAGGAAGGCATTGTCGCGCTGGATCGTGACGCCCACTGTCGGGGTCTGCTGATAAAAGCTTTGGCCGTTATAACGGCTGTAGGAAAACTGGCCGAATATCTCGATCAACGGCGAAAATTCATAGCTCAGGCGGCCAAAGGCGCTCTGACGCTTTTCCGAAGGCAGCAGGGTCGCGCTGCCGCGATGTCCCTTGGTAGTGATGTCGGTGTCGCCGCCGATCATCCACTGGCCGTTGGTCGCGCCGAAATTGAGCTGGTTGACCGATGCCTTGCCGGTTGCCGGATTGATCGACCCGAAATAGGTGCCGCGCAACGAGCCGGTGCTGATGAGGCCGCCCGGCGTGAACTGGCCGGTGCCGATGCCCGCCTGGACGATATATTCGGGGACGCAGGGTGTATTGAGCGATGCTGCGTCGGTGCAGCGGGCCGCGCTGTAGGCCGGGTTGTTGGCCAGGAAATAGCCGCTGTCGTTCCAGTCGCGGTCGATCGACTGGATACCCGCCTGCGTGAAATATTCGCCTGATACCAGGATATGACCCTTGCCATCGGCAAAGGATTTCCCGCCGGTCGCATTGAACTTGTAGTTTTTGCCGTCGTCGCGAGTGGTGACGCCATATTCATATTCGGTCTTGAAGCCGGTAAAGTCACGGTCGAGGATGAAGTTGACCACGCCCGACACGGCGTCCGAACCATAAGCGGACGAAGCGCCGCCGGTCACCACCTCGACCCGTTCGATCAGCGCCTGCGGAAAGGTGTTGACGTCGACCTGGCCGGTCGTGGTGGAGGTGACGGAGCGCTGGCCGTCGAACAGCACCAGCGTGCGGTTGGCGCCCAGGTTGCGCAGGTTGACGCTGTTGATACCTGCCGCGCCGTTGCTGAGCGAACCGTTGGAGGACGCCGCCGTGCCGCTGCCGCGAACCGCCGGCAGGGTGTTGACGAAGTCGGAAATATTGGCCGGCGCTTCCGCCTTCAACTCCTTGGTGCTGATGATGCTGACGGGCGTCGGCGCGTCATATCCGTCGCGGACGATGCGCGACCCGGTGACTGTGATGTCGCTCGAACTGTCGGGCGCGGTCGCCTGCTCGTCGGGCAGGGACGCGACGGTCTGCGCCGTGGCGATTGCCGACGCTGCGCACAGGGCCGCAGCGCAGGCCGTTCCCAGCAGCCGGTGCGCGCGTCGGCTGGATGCGTGACCGATATGGTCGGATTGCGTGATGTTCATGTGTGACCCCCTGTTGCTACTGCTCCCAGGCCTCCACGCACCCCTCTACATACTATTGTTTTTATTATATTTTATCCGTCTTCATTACCTCATTTGCGACCCGGAGACCCTTGTTCGTAATCCCTCGCAGACCGAAACGAAGCGGGTTTTGCCAATCCGCTATCGCCCCTTCGCCCACCTCTTGCGTAGGAACGAGACTAACAGAAATTCTGTTGCGATTTCTGCTAATTTGCCGCAATTTCTACTGATATAATTTTAATATTCATCAAAACGAGAACGATTCTTGATGTATTCCAACAATCTTTCCCTCGATGCCGTTGATTATCGAATCCTCAAGGCGCTGTCGGAAGATGGGCGGGCGTCCGATGTGTCGGTGGGTGAACAGATCAACCTGTCCAGCACGGCGGTCGCGCGGCGGCGACGAATCATGGAGGATGCTGGGGTGATTGATGGCTATACCGCCCGCCTCAACTTGCGCGCGCTGGGTTTCAGCGGGGTGGTGATGGTGATGATCGAATTGGTGTCGCAGGCCGAAAATGTCCTGAACGAATTTGAAAAGGAGGTGGTCAAATGTCCCTCCGTCTCCTTTTGCGGCTTCGTGTCGGGGGACACAGATTTCATGCTGATGATTCATGTCAGCTCGCTCGACGAATATGATTCCATCTATCGCAAGGAATTGTCGATCTTGCCCCATGTCGCAAAGATCAGGAGCAGCATCATCCTGCGGGAAGTTGCGCGCCGCGCCAATGTGCCGATCCTGTTCGAACGGCCCACGGCAGGATCGCGATAGCGGATTGCCGCGCGTCGCGCGTTTGACGGGTGCGGGGGATCATACCGGTCGCCCATCGCGGGGAGTCGCACATGGCTGAACGGGGTCCATATTCAGTTTCACGCGCACGTCGCCGGGCAGTCCATGCCGCGACCGGGGCGCTGGCGCTGATCGCGCTTGGTGACATGGCGGGCGCGGCACCGGCTGGACCGGCGTTGGCGGGCAGCGCCGCCGCGACAACCCGGATGGACGGCTTCATTCCGCTGCGCTGGGACGCGGCGAAGGGTCGGGTGTTGATGGAAATTCCCGCCTTCGACCAGGATATTCTCTATTATGTCTCGGCGGCGACGGGCGGCGGATCGGTCGAACTGCCGCTGGACCGGGGCGTCATGTACAGCGCGGTCATCCGTTTCCAGCAGGCCGGAGCGAAGGTGCTCGTGACGGAAATCAATCAGGATTACCGCTCGCTGGGCGGCGATGGCGCGCACGCGCAGGGCGTTGCGGACTCCTTCCCCACCTCGGTACTGGCGGCGTTGCCGATCGAATCCAACGCGGGTGGCAAGGTGGTGGTGGACGCCACAGCCCTATTCATGCGTGACGCGGCCAATATCGAATCTACGCTCAAGCGCGCCAATCAGGGGACATATAAGTTCGACGCCGCGCGCAGCAGCTTCTACCCCGCCCGGATCAAGGCTTTCCCCGACAATAGCGAGATCGAGACGGTCTCCACCTTCGCTGGCGACGCCCCCGGCGCGCTGGTCCGCAACACCACGCCCGATCCGCGCGCCATGACGATGCGGATACATCACAGCTTCCTGCGCGCGCCGGTCGGCTATACCCCGCGCGCGGGCGATCCGCGCATCGGCGTCAGCACGATGAAGTTCCACGATTATTCCAGGCCGTTCAGCGAAGGCCCGGAAACCGAATGGATCACGCGCTGGCGACTGGAAAAGAAGCATCCGTCCGCCGCGATGAGCGAGCCGGTCAAGCCCATCACCTTCTATTTCGACCCTGCCATTCCCGGCCCGATCCGCCATGCGATGAAGGCTGGCCTGCTATGGTGGAACAAGGCGTTCGAAGCGGCAGGGTTCGTTAATGCGATCCGTGCGGAGGATGCGCCGGTCGACATGGACCCGATGGACATACGCTATGCCTATGTCCTGTGGATCAACCGTGACGAGCGGGGTTTCTCGAGCGGCGGCACCTATCGCGATCCACGCACGGGAGAGATCATCGGGTCAAAAACGCGGATGGACACGCACCGCATCCGCACGATAGGCAATTATTGGGACGCCTATATGGGCGGATTGCCCGCCGACGGCAGCGGCGTGACGGTGGCCGATCCCAGCCTGCTGACGCCCGGCGCCATGGCCGACATGCCTGCGGGACAACGTGACATGGTGCTGCTGCGCCAGGCGCTGCTGACCGCGCATGAATTGGGGCACGCATTCGGTTTCGGGCATAATTTCGCCTCCAGCCTGAACGACCGGGCGTCGGTGATGGAATATCCCACGCCCCGCGTGAAGGTCGTGGACGGCAGGCTGGACCTCAGCGAATCCTTCCAGAAGCAGATCGGCGCCTATGACATGGCGATGGCGCGCTATGCCTACAGCGTCTTTCCGGCAGCGCAGGAAAAGGCGGGCCTGAACGGCGTGATCGCGGACATGCGCGGTCAGGGGCTTCTCTATGTGCCGGATACTGATCCGCGCTGGACCTGGTATGACGACCGGGCGACGCCGACCGAAAATCTGGCCGAAGCGATGGCGGCGCGCAAGATAATGATCGACCATTATGGTCCCGACATGCTGCTGCCCGGCGAACCGATCGGGTCGCTGCGCAACACGCGGCTGTGGATGGCCTATCTGCACCATCGCTATGCGATCGAATCCGGTCTCAAATATGTCGGCGGCCTGTATGAGAATATCGTCGTGAAGGGCGAGACGATCCCGCCGACGGAGTTCGTGCCCGCAACCCTGCAGCGCGATGTGCTGGCTTTGCTGATGGACGCGATCGAACCGGCCAACATGACCCTGCCCGAAACGCTGCTGGCGCAATTGACGCCCGATCCGGGCAATAATCTGGAAGACCTGTCCAGCGACGACGCCTTCGACCAGCTCAAGGCCGCCCGGATATTGTCGGCGCTGGTGCTGGAACCTCTGTTCGAAGGCAAGCGGGCGACGCGGATGATTGCCTTGGCCGCGCGCACGCCCGACACACTGACGCTGCCCGAAATGGTGGATGCGGTGATGGCGCATAGCTGGCGTGCGCCGCGCGACGCCGATGCGCAGGGACGGGCGTTTCGTCGGGTGACGCAGCGGGTGGCGCTGGAATCGATGATGATCCTGAGTGCAGACACGACCGCTTCGGCCGAGGCACGCGCCTATATTACCGAACGACTTGTCCAGCTTGCGGACGACCTAAAGACGCGCAAGGATACTGACCCGATCACGACGGCCCATTACCGGCAAGCCGCCCGCGACATCGGGCTTTATCTGGAAGACCCGGTCGCCCATACGCCCAAATCCTCTTCCTCGCCCTGGGGCAAGGGGCCGCGCTCGCGCTTCCCGATGCCGCCAGGCCCCCCGCTCGGCGGCTGAGGCTCAGGTCGCGCGGGCAGTTGCGATGCGTTTGTCCAGATCGCTTCGGGCGCTGTCCATCGCTGGATCGTAGCACGCCTTATAGTCGCGTTTTTCGTAGAGTTCGCGCGCGCTGTTGATCTCACAAACCTGCTTGAGAGCATAGCGTATGCGGCTCGCGGCGCGGTCCACGGCGCGATCGTGACGCAGGTTCAGGTCCGCTAGCGCTACGGTGACGCTGCGCGTTACGCCGCGATATTCGCCCGTCACCAGCATGACGTTGCCGCCTGACCGCGCAGGTGCGGCCATTGGCAGCAGGAGCGCGACCAGAGCCGCGCCCATCAGGGGTTTCTTCAACATCCTCTCATCCTCTTTTGATCGCCTCTTCGGGCCTCATTTAGATAGGCTTTCCGGTGAACAAAGGGAAGGAGTAAACCCCGAAAGTAGAGGATTCTGCCTAGCGTTCGAACCGACTGACCGTGAAGAGGCCAATCGACCAGACTTGGCCGTACCCATCCTGGCTATCCGGCTTCCTTAGCGGCGATGGCTTTCAAAGGATGCGTGCCGACCTTCGCAAAAACTGCGATGAAATATGGGTGGTTGATTATTCCCCCTACGGTCGCCAGCCATGTTTCATTGGATCAGATCGCAATTGCCAGTGAGTTACAACATTGCTGGTCCCGTGAAGGCTGGGGTCTCAGGCGATGACCGAGTAGGCTGGAACAGGCGCCACATCTGACCGTTTCGCGGCGGCGCCTAAGATGCCAGCCTTCGCTGGCATGACGGATAATATGGCGTCGGCTTTCAGTGGTTGGTTGCCCGGAACTGGGCCAACCCCGCCTAAAACTGATCGGCTATGTTCATCAGGCCCAGCAGTTTGCGCGGGGCTATGTCGCGCCAACTGGCGCGTAGGCGGTCGGCGATGTGATCCCAGTCGGTATCGCCCAGGTCGAGGCGGATGCCGACCCAGTTGTCGCCGAAATAGGCGGGGCGATAATAGCGGGCCGGATCGCTTTCGATCAGCATGGCCTGTTCATCGGGTGCGGTCGTCTTGACGAGCAGGGCGATGATGCCGTCGCCATGATGATCGCGGGTGAAATAGGCGAATTTCTTGCCCTTTTCGATGCCGAAGCAGGGCATGCCGTGCGACACCACCTCATCGGCCTGCGGCAGGGCGAGGGCGGCTTCGCGCACCTTGTTGAGCAGCCAGTCGGGATGACGTTCCCGCGTGACGAAATCGGCCAGCGTGCGGGAATAAAGCTGATGCTCGGCGATCAGGATGCGGGCGGCGAGGCTGTCTTGCGTATCGCCGGGCAGGATGGCGACCGGGGTCTGGCCCAGCACCGGGCCGTCGTCCAGTTCGGCGGTGACGATATGGACGGAACAGCCGGCATGGCTGTCGCCCGCATCGATCGCGCGCTGGTGCGTGTCCAGCCCCTTATATTTGGGTAGCAGGCTGGGGTGGATGTTGAGCATCCGGTCTTCCCATCCCGTCACAAATTCGGCCGACAAGAGGCGCATATAGCCCGCCAGCGCGACATATTGTGCGCCCGACGCGCGCAGTTGCGCGTCGATGATGCGGTCGAATTCGACGCGCTTTAGTCCCTTGTGGCTCTGGCCGAATGTCGGGATGCCTTCGGCTGCGGCCAGCGTCAGTCCGGCGGCGTCGGGATCGTTGGCGGCGACCAATACGATTTCATAGGGGCAGTCCGCCGCCTTGGCCGCGTAAAGCAGCGCCGCCATGTTGGACCCGCGACCGGAAATCAGGACGGCGACTTTGGCTTTGGCCATTTCAATACTCCGTTCGGGCTGAGCCTGTCGAAGCCCTGCTCTTTCTTTAAAGAGAAGTACGGCCCTTCGACAGGCTCAGGGCGAACGGAAACTTGACTGATCAGCCCAGATGCGTGGAAGACCAGTCGCCCTTCGCGCTCCAGGTTTCGGCGCTGCCCTTGACGGTGCAGCCCTTGTCGCCTTCGGCGACGGTGCCGATGCGGAACACGGTTTCGCCTGCATCCTCCAGCGATTTGGTGACGCCCGCGACATGGGCTTCATCCACCGCCAGCACCATGCCGACGCCGCAGTTGAAGGTGCGGGCCATTTCCTGCGGCTCGATATTGCCCTGTGCCTGAAGGAAGGCCATCAGGCGCGGCTGTTCCCAGGCGTCGGCATCGACCGTGGCATGGGCGCCGTCGGGCAGGACGCGGGGGATATTTTCGAGCAGGCCGCCGCCGGTGATGTGGGCGAGGGCGTTGATCATGCCGGCGCGCACCAGCGGCAGCAGGCTCTTTACGTATATCTTCGTCGGCGCCATCAGCGCGTCGATCAGCAGCACTTCATTGTCGAAAAGGGCCGGTCGATCGAGCTTCCACCCCTTGTCGGCGGCGAGGCGGCGAACGAGCGAGAAGCCGTTGGAGTGGACGCCGGAGGAGGCGAGGCCCAGCAATATGTCGCCCGGCTTCACCCGGTTGCCGGTCAGCGCCTTCGACCGTTCGACCGCGCCGACGCAGAAGCCGGCAAGGTCATAGTCGCCATCGCTGTACATGCCGGGCATTTCGGCGGTTTCGCCGCCGATCAGGGCGCAGCCGGCCTGACGGCAACCATCGGCGATCCCGGCGATGACCCGTTCGGCGACGCCCGATTCCAGTTTGCCGGTGGCATAATAATCGAGGAAGAAGAGCGGCTCGGCGCCCTGAACGATCAGGTCGTTGGCGCACATGGCGACCAGATCGATGCCCACGCCATCATGACGGTTGTGATCGATCGCCAGCTTCAGCTTCGTGCCGACGCCATCATTGGCCGCGACCAGCAGCGGGTCGTCATAGCCGGCCGCCTTCAGGTCGAAGAAACCGCCGAAACCGCCGAGTTCGGCATCGGCGCCGGGGCGGCGGGTCGCCTTGGCCAGCGGGGCGATGGCACGGACAAGGGCGTTGCCGGCGGCGATATCGACGCCAGCCTTGGCGTAGCTGTAGGATTCGTTGTCGCTCATGGGGCAGCGCTCTACGGTCGAAACAGCAATATGTCGAGTTTCGCGCTGTTCCGGCCTGCATCTCCGTTCGCCCTGAGCTTGTCAAAGGGCTGCGCTTCCTTATCGGTCCTTCTGAGAAAGAAAGGACGGGGCTTCGACAGGCTCAGCCCGAACGGGGTGAGAGGGCGTGCAGGTTCACGCTTGGCATCAGGGGCAATTGCCGCCAAAAGGGCGCCCGTGAGCCTGAGCCAGACCCTTTCCCGCCCAACAGCCGTCCTTCGCCTGTTCTCGCGGCCCGTGCAGATCATCCTCGCTATCGCGATCGGCCTCGCGGCCGCCGCCCTGTTCGCGCAGATGGAGGGAGAACGCGGTGTGCCGCCGATCGCCAGCGGCGGCGATTTCGAAGTGCGCGGGGTCAAGGTAGACGTGCTGGGCAAGGACGCCGACAGCGCCCGCTATGCCGGGTGGCGCATGGCCCAGCGGCAGGCATGGCGGATGCTGTGGACCCGCACGCATGGCGGCGGTGGCGCACCGGCCCTGTCCGATTCGCAGCTTGAGGCGATGATTTCGGGTATCGAGATCGATTATGAACAGGCCGGGCCGACCCGCTATGTCGCGACGCTGGGCGTGTTGTTCGACCGGGCGCGGACCGGACAGTTGCTGGGTGTGTCGGGCAATGCGATGCGGTCGCCGCCGCTGCTGGTCATTCCGGTCATGTGGGACGGCGGTTCGGCCGTATCCTATGAGCGGACCAATGAATGGCAGAAGGCATGGGCGCGATACCGCACCGGCGACAGCGCCATCGACTATGTGCGCGTGGCCGGTTCCATCGCCGACCCGATCCTGCTGAACGCCGGGCAGACCGGGCGGCGCGGGCGCCTGTGGTGGCGCGTGCTGCTCGATCAATATGGTGCAGCCGATGTGGTCATTCCCATCGTGCGGTTGGACCGCGAATATCCCGGCGGGCCGGTGCGGGCGACCTTCTCCGCGCGCTATGGCCCGGACAATAGCCTGATAGGCAGCTTCTCGCTGCGCGCCTCCAATGACAGCGGCATCGCGCAGATGATGGACGAAGGCGCTCGCCGGGTGGACGAGCTGTATATCCGAGCGCTCAACGACGGCCGCCTGCGGCCCGACCCGTCCCTGATCATCGAGGAGCCGGTCGATCCCAATGCGCTGGCGATCGAGAATGCGACGGAAAGCGCAGTCGAGGCAGTCGATCTGCCGACCGTAGCGGCGACAGGCGGCACCAGCTATTCGGTGCAGATCGATACGCCCGATGTCGGATCGGTGACGCAGGGTGAGGCGACGGTGCGTGGCATACCGGGCGTGCGGTCGGCGACGACGCGCAGTCTGGCACTGGGCGGAACATCGGTGATGCAGGTGACGTTCGACGGCACGGTCGACATGCTGCGCGCCGGTTTGCAGGCGCGCGGGTTCAGCGTCGCGGTTTCGGGTACGACATTGCGCGTCACGCGCCGCGCCGCCGGGGCGCCACCGGCAGCGCAATGAGCCAGATCAGCCTGCCCTTCGACTGGCACGGCACCGTCCGCGACGATTTTCTGGTCAGCGAGGCGAACCGGATTGCCGTTAGCCATCTGGAAAACTGGCAGAACTGGCCTTTGTCGGTCGGCGTACTGACCGGGCCGCCGCGATCGGGGCGGTCCACGCTGGCGCGGCATTTCGCCCGGATCAGCGGCGGAACAGTGATCGACGATGCGCAGGAACAGGACGATCATCGCCTGTTCCATGCCTGGAACGAGGCGCAAACCAGCCGCAAGCCCTTGCTGATGGTGGGGCGCAGCGCGCCGGGCGGATGGCCGGTCGGTCTGCCTGATCTTCGTTCCCGGCTGGCGGCAGTGCCGCATGTGGCGATCGAGGAACCGGACGAGGCGCTGGCCCGCGCATTGATACAGCAGCAATTCGATCTGGTCGGGGCGGGCTATAGCGCCGACTTACCCGACTGGCTGTTGCGCAGAATCGAACGTCGTTACAAGGTGATAGCGGACGTCACGCGATTGCTGGATCAGGCGGCATTGTCATCTGGTCGTAAGATTTCGCTCCCAATGGCGAAAGAGGCTCTGCAATCCGCAGGATATTTGCCTATAGTTCCGCCCGATCCTTCCACCGTCCAGCGCGAGTAATCCGTGGCCGAAGCCGATCTTTCCGCACAGTTGACGCCGCATAGCGAGCGTTATTTCAATCGTGAGCTGTCATGGCTGGCGTTCAACCAACGAGTGCTGGAAGAGGCGATGAACCGCGCCCATCCGCTATTGGAACGGTTGCGCTTCCTGTCAATTTCGGGCGCCAATCTGGATGAATTTTTCTCCGTGCGAGTGGCTGGCCTGAAGGGGCAGCAGTTGCAGGATGTCGACATGCGGTCGGCGGACGGGCTGACCGCCGGGCAGCAACTGGCGGCGATTACCGACACGACGGCGCGCCTGATGGCGGCGCAGCAGAAAGTGTGGGGCGCGCTGCACGGCGAACTGGCGGCGGTCGGGATCGAGGTGATCGGGCCGAGCAGCGAACTGGCGGCCGAGGATCAGCTCTGGCTGCGCGAGCATTTCCTGACGCAGATTTTCCCGATCCTGACGCCACAGGCGCTGGACCCGGCGCATCCTTTCCCCTTCATTCCCAATCAGGGATTGTCGATCGTCTTCGATCTGGAGCGATTGTCCGACAAGGAATCGATTCGCGAACTGGTGATGATCCCGTCGTCGCTGGCGCGTTTCGTGCGCGTGCCGGGCGAACCGGCGCGGTACATGGCGCTGGAGGCGGTGATCCGGCGCTTTTCCGCCGACCTGTTCCCCGGATACCGGGTGCGCAACAGTGGCGTGTTCCGGATTATCCGCGACAGCGATATCGAAATCGAGGAAGAGGCCGAGGATCTGGTCCGCCATTTCCGCAGCGCCATCAAACGCCGCCGTCGCGGGCGTGTGATCCGCATGGAGATAGAAGAGCGCATCCCCGAACCGGTCGAGGAGATGTTGCAGGACATGCTTCAGGGGCATGAGGCGATCGTCGAGGAAGTCGAAGGGTTCGTCGGGATCGGCGACCTGTCCGGCATTATCGACGCCGACCGTCCCGACCTGAAGTTCGAACCTTATGCGCCGCGTTTCCCCGAGCGCATCCGCGAATATGGCGGCGACTGTTTTGCCGCGATCCGGGCCAAGGACATTATCGTCCACCATCCCTATGAAGCGTTCGACGTCGTCGTATCCTTCCTGAAACAGGCGGCGATCGATCCCGATGTCGTGGCGATCAAGCAGACGCTGTATCGCGCCGGCAAGCAGTCCGCGATCATCCGTGCGCTGATCGACGCTGCGGAAGCCGGCAAGTCGGTGACGGCGGTCGTGGAGCTTAAGGCGCGGTTCGACGAGGAGCAGAATCTGATGTGGGCCGACGCGCTGGAACGCGCGGGCGTGCAGGTGGTCTATGGCTTCATCGACTGGAAGACGCACGCCAAGGTGTCGATGGTGATTCGGCGTGAGGGCGACCAGTTCCGCAGCTACTGCCATTTCGGGACGGGCAATTATCACCCGATCACGGCCCGCATCTATACCGACCTCAGCTTCTTTACCGCCGATCCGGCCTATAGCCGGGACGCGACGGCGCTGTTCAATTACATCACCGGCTATGTCGAGCCGCAGCATCTGGAACGGCTGGTGATGTCGCCGCGCGACCTGCGCAATACGCTGTGCCGCTATATCGACGCGGAAATCGATCATGTGCGGGCCGGGCGACCGGGTACGATCTGGGCCAAGATGAACAGCCTGGTCGATCCTGCCATCATCGAAAAACTCTATGCCGCCAGCAATGCCGGGGTTCAGATCGACCTGATCGTGCGCGGCATATGCTGTCTACGGCCGGGCGTGCCGGGCATGTCGGAGAATATCCGGGTGAAGTCGGTCGTCGGCCGCTTTCTGGAACATAGCCGCATCAGCGTGTTCGGTAATGGCAAGGCGCTGCCCAATAATGGGGCGAAAGTGTTCATCAGTTCGGCCGACTGGATGCCGCGCAATTTCGACCGGCGCGTCGAATTTCTGGCCCCGATCGAAAATTCGACCGTCCATGACCAGATCCTCGATCAGGTGATGGTCGCGAACCTGATCGATACCGAGCAAAGCTGGGTATTGGACAGCGACGGGCGCTATACCCGGCTGGAGCCGGGCGAAAAGCCGTTCAACCTGCATCGCTATTTCATGACCAATCCGTCGCTGTCCGGTCGCGGCGCGGCATTTGATCATGTCGCCGTACCTACACTTCGCCTGCGCGGGCGGGTATAGCGGGTCCATGAATTCGATGCTGAGCCGAGTCCGCGCCGTTGCCGAAACGCTGGCGACGTCGCCCGAACCCGCGACCGCGCGGACCGCCATCATCGACATCGGGTCGAACAGCGTGCGACTGGTCGTCTATGATGGGCCACGCCGCATCCCCTTCATCCTGTTCAATGAAAAGGTGATGGCGGGGCTGGGCGCATCGCTGGCAAAGACCGGCGCGATCGAGCCGGAGGCGATGGACCGGGGGCTGCGCGCCATCGGCCGCTTTGCGCATCTGTGTCGCGATATGAAGGTGGCCGAGGTTCGTTGCGTTGCGACTGCGGCCGTGCGCGATGCGACCAACGGGCCAGAGTTTATTGAGCGGGCCAAGGCGATGGGCCTGACCGTCGAGCTTCTGTCCGGCGCGCAGGAGGCGATCGGTGCGGCGATGGGCGTCATGTCCGGCATTCCGCAGGCGGATGGCATTGTCGGCGATCTGGGCGGAGGCAGCCTGGAACTGGCGCGGGTGCGGGGCGGACAGGTCGAACAGACCATATCCCTGCCGCTGGGCGTGCTGCGCCTGCCCGAAATCCGGGCCAAGGGGCCGCGCGCGCTGGAACGGCAGGTCAGGAAGATGCTGCAAAAGGGCGGGTGGCAGGCGGAACCCGATCTGCCATTCTACCTTGTCGGCGGATCATGGCGGGCGCTGGCGCGGTTCGACATGGAGTTGTCGCATTTCCCGCTGCCGGTGGTGCATCAATATGAGATGACGGCGGCGCGCGCCGAACAATTGACGCGGGTCGTATCCCATGTCGGTCGCCAGCGGCTGAAGGAAATCCCGGCGATGACGGGATCGCGCATTCCCACGCTGCCCGATGCTGCGGCCTTGCTGTCGGTGATAGTGCGGCAACTGGCGTCGAAACGGCTGGTCGTGTCGGCCTATGGCCTGCGCGAAGGGTTGCTGTACGAGGCCTTGCCGGACGATATTCGCGCCCACGACCCCCTGCTGGTCGCAGCCGAGGCCGAAGGGGAAGCGCAGTCGCGCTTTCGCGGTCATGGCGACCGTATCGAACGCTGGATCGCACCCCTGTTCCTGGAGGATGGCAGCGCATGGCGGCGCATCCGCCGGGCGGCCTGTCTGCTGGCCGATGTGGGATGGCGCGCCAACCCCGATTTCCGGGCGGAACGGGGCGTGGAGATCGCGTTGCACAGCAATTGGGTGGGCATCACCGCGGCGGAGCGGGCGATGCTGGCGCAGGCATTGCATAGCAATTTTGGTGGCGGATCGATGGGACCGACCGGCCTCAACCGGCTGGCTTCGACCGAGGCGCTGCATCGCGCGACCCTGTGGGGGCTGGCCATCCGGCTGGCGCAGCGTTTGTCGGGCGGGGTGGAGCGGCCGCTCGACCTGTCCGAACTGGAACTGGAGGACGGCATGCTGACGCTGCGCCTCAACGATGGCGACGCCGACCTGTTGGGCGAAACGGTGGAGCGGCGGCTGCGCAATCTGGCACAGGCGATGGGCGTCAAATATCGGTTGCTGCCCTGAAGCGGGGCAGGCGCATTCGGATGTGAGTTTTCCGGCATCACGATAATGTCGGATGCGACCTGAGTAGCTGAAAAAGAGATGTCGGAGCCGACGAAACAAGCATATGATTTGGCATGATTTTCAGCCTGATTCTTGCAGCAGCTATAACGTCCTGCCCGGTTGCGGAGGCAGTCTATCAGGTTCGTCATCAACCGGACGTGACGGCAGGTTTCAGGAATGTTCCGGCGTCGCAGGATTGGCCGTCCGGCCTGGCGCTTGAGGTCCATGTCAAACCCTCCGGTCGATCCTACTGGTTTCTTCCCTGGCAGGGTGGGACAGATCAGCGAACGAATATGGCATGGGTCAGGGAAGGATCGTCCCCCATCCAGTATCAGGATATTCGCCGCGATTTGCAGGTGATCATTACTGACGCCGAATATAATGTTCTGGCCGAAGTGCCAAAGGCCGGAGGACGTGCGCCCAGTCACTTCCTGATGCCCGATCTCGGCGCGATGGTATGGCATTCGACCACCGGGTTGAATCGCGACAACATTGCGCGCAGGTTTTTCGATTTGGTTGCATGCCGTAAAGTGGGAGCGGAAACGCCGGTTCCGAGGATAGAGTTTCCTCCGGTTCCTTGACAGAGGCATCGCATTGCCGGTTGGATCGTGCAAATTCGCGCCTAACACAGGCAAGATATGGCTGCCGGTTTCGCTACGATAGTTTTTGGTCCAGCCGCCTGAGTCGGCTTTTCCCCGCGCGTAAATATCGTTAAGTCCCGCCGATGACATTCAACACCGCGCCCATCAGCCGTTCGCTTTTCCTCTTTTCCATCTTCTATGGCGGCATGGTCTGCATCGCGGGCGTGCTGGGCAATAAGCAGGTGGCGTTAGGACCATTGTCGGCCATCGGGCCGATGGTCGGGCTGGGGCCGCTGGCGGTGGAGGCGGGCATTTTTGCGTTCCTGCTGCTGGTGACGATTTCCAGCGCCGTGGCTGAACTTCATGGCCGGGCGGTGGCGACGCGGTTGGTGCAGATCGGCTTCCTGCCGCTGATCGCGTCGATCTTGCTGTCCATCGTCGTGCTGGCGGCGCCGCCGGCCGGTGACATGGACCCCAAGCGGGCCGAGGCATTCGCCATGATGATGGGCGGGACCCCGCGCATCTGGCTGGGCGGGATCATCGCTTATGGTATTTCCCAGACGCTGAACGTCACTTTGTTCGCCGCATTGAAGGGGCGGGAGGGCAGCCGGCTGCTGTGGCTGCGCGCTGCGCTGGCCAGCATATTGTCGCAGATTGTCGATACCTTGCTGTTCGTGACCATCGCTTTCTATGGCGTCTTTCCTATCGGCGAACTGCTGATGGGGCAGATGCTGGCCAAGGTGCTGTTGTCGGCCATATTGGTGCCGCCGGTCATCTATCTGCTCGTCGCGCTGGGCCGGAAGCTGGACCGGGGCTGATCCCTCAGGGATTTTTTCGTGCAGAAATGCGGGGGCGTGGCGCATAAACTTGCTCCATCGCCCCTTTGGCCCTATGCGCCGCGCGCATGAACAACAAGCACGCCCCTGATCCCGCCCTGTTGGCGAAGGCCGAAACCCTCGTCGAGGCGCTGCCCTATATGCAGCGATATGCGGGCAAGACGTTTGTCGTGAAATATGGCGGCCATGCCATGGGCGATCCCGAGGCGGCGCGCGACTTTGCCGAAGACGTCGTGCTGATGAAGGCGGTGGGCATCAATGTGGTCGTTGTTCATGGCGGCGGGCCGCAGATCGGCGCGATGCTCAAGAAGCTGGGCGTCGAGTCGCAGTTTGTCGGCGGCCTGCGCGTGACCGATGCGGAAACGGCCAAGATCGCCGAAATGGTGCTGGCAGGGTCCATCAACAAGGAGATCGTCGGCTGGATCGCGGGTGCGGGTGGCCGGGCCGTGGGTATCTCTGGCAAGGATGGCGGCCTCGTCCTGTGCGAAAAGGTGCTGGGCAAGCGTGAGGCGGACCCCAATTCGGGGATCGAGCGCAATGTCGACCTGGGCTTCGTCGGCGATCCGGTGTCGGTGGACCGCCGGATTCTCGATACGTTGGCGCATGATGGCATCATCCCGGTCGTCGCGCCGGTGGGTATCGGTACGGATGGCCACACCTATAATGTCAACGCCGACACGATGGCGGGCGCCATCGCCGCGGAATTGAAGGCGTCGCGCTTCTTCCTGCTGACCGATGTCGCGGGCGTGCTGGACAAGCAGGGCCAGTTGCTGACCGACCTCGACCCGGCGGCGATCCATGTGCTGGAAGAAGATGGCACCATCAGCGGCGGGATGATCCCAAAGCTGGAAACCTGCGTCCGCGCGGTCGAAAGCGGCGTGGATGCCGCCGTCATCCTCGACGGCCGGGTGCCGCATGCGATGCTGCTGGAAATCTTTACCGATCGCGGTGCAGGTACGCTGGTTCGGAAATAAGTCCTACTTGTTCCCCCTCCCGTTGGCGGGAGGGGAGATCAGGGTGCCCGGATCACGCCATGCGATCCGCTTTTCCGACCGCTTATGGCCATCATGGGCGGGCTTGTCGCAGGTTTCGACTTCCTCGCCACCCCGCGCGGCGTAGAAGCCGCGCGCGGCGACATTGTCGGTAAAACACCATAGATGTATCGGGACGTTGGCCCAGTCGGTCATCGCCCAGCGGGCCGCCTGATCCAGCAGGGCGGTGCCGACGCCGCTGCCCCGTGCGGATTTGAGCGCATGAAGATTGTCGACCAGCGTCCCCCAGCGCGGATCGGCGCCGCCGATGACGCAAGTAAAGCCGATCGCTTCGCCGCCACGCTGCGCGATGATGACGCGCTGACCGGGACGGGGCGTCGCCAGTTTCGGCGTCCATATCGCCAGCCGCTCCGCCTCTATATCGCTCGCAAGCCAGTCGGCCGTCATGAAATGGGCATAGGCATGGCGCCAGCTTTGCGCGTGCAGGCTGGCGATCAGCGGGGCGTCGGCAGGAGTGGCATCGCGAAAATCCATGCGCGTCCTTATAGCGTGGCCGGACCGCAAGTCTGACGAATTATGCTGTCGTTGGTGGAATAAGGGGAAAGGGGTGCTTGTGGCCGGAGGGGTGGGTCGGGTAGAGCGGCTTTCCAGTATCAACGGAGACCCCATGGCCTACGCGCTCTATCAGATCATCGTCATCCTGCTCGACGTGCTGTGGTGGATCATCATCATTCAGGCGATCATGAGCTGGCTGATCGCGTTCAACGTGGTCAACATGGGCAATGATTTCGTCCGTACCGTCCTGGTGGCGCTGGATCGAATGACCGCGCCCATCTATAATCCTATCCGCAAGGTGATGCCGGATCTGGGGGCGCTGGACCTGTCACCCATGGTGGTGCTGCTGGCGATCCTGATTATCCGTCAGGCGATATTGCCGCCCCTGTTCGGACTGGTGTGAGCGGGCAGCTTTGCGTGTCTGGGCGCAGGCGGGCGACGACCTGATCCTGAGCGTGAGATTGACGCCGGGTTCCTCGCAGGAGGCGCTGGGCGGGGCATGGACGGATGAGAAGGGCGCGCACTGGCTGTCCGCCCGCGTTCGTGCCGTGCCGGAAAAGGGACGGGCCAATGTCGCGCTGATCGCGTTGCTGGCCAAGGGGCTGGATTGGCCCAAGGGCGCGATTTTGCTGGAATCGGGCGACACCAACCGGCTAAAGCGATTGCGGATCATCGGCGGAGGCAGCGCAGCGGCGCGCCTGACCGCCATCATCGAACATTGGGTGGAAAAGACATGAGCATCGGCAAGATCATCGACGGCAAGGCTTTTGCAGCCGGGCTTCGCGACCGGGTAGCGGAAGGCGTTGCCGCTTTTGTCGAACAGGCGGGACGCAAGCCGGGACTGGCAGTCGTGCTGGTGGGCGAAGACCCGGCCAGCAGCGTCTATGTCCGTTCCAAAGGCAAGATGACCGTCGCGGTCGGCATGGAAAGCTATGAGTTCAAGCGCCCTGCCAGCATCGGAGAGGATGATCTGCTCGACTTGATCGAGGAACTGAATCAGGATGAGCGGGTGGACGGCATCCTCGTCCAGTTGCCGCTGCCCAAGCATATTAACGAAGCGGCGGTGATCGCCGCGATCGATCCGGCCAAGGATGTCGATGGATTCCATGTCATCAATTCGGGCCTGCTGGCGACGGGGCAGGAGGCTTTGGTGCCTTGCACGCCGCTCGGCTGCCTGATGCTGTTGAAGGATGAGCTGGGCGACCTGAGTGGGCTGGAAGCTGTCGTGGTCGGCCGGTCGAACATCGTAGGCAAGCCGATGGCGCAATTGCTGCTGGGCGAAAGCTGCACCGTGACCATCGCGCACAGCCGCACCCGCGATCTGGCCAGCGTCATCCATCGCGCCGACATCGTGGTCGCAGCCGTGGGCCGCGCCGAAATGGTCAAGGGCGAATGGATCAAGCCGGGCGCGACCGTGATCGACGTCGGCATCAACCGCGTCGCTGATACGGAGGAAGAGGGCAAGAGCCGCATCGTGGGCGATGTAGCCACCGCCGAAGCGCTGGCCCATGTCCGCGCGATTACGCCGGTGCCGGGCGGCGTCGGCCCGATGACCATTGCCGTCCTGCTGCGTAATACGCTGGTCGCGGCCCATGCACGCGCCGGGCTGGCGAAGCCGGACGCGCTGTGAAGGGGCGGCTGGCGCTGCTGATGCTGGGGGCGGTGGCGCTGGTTGCGGCGAAACCGCCGCTGCGCTTTCAGCCGGACCCCAGTTCGGTCATCGCCGCCGAAATCGCCTTTGCCCGCATGGCGAGGGAAAAGGGGCAATGGACCGCCTTTCGCGCGACCGCTGCCGAGGATGCGGTGATGTTCGTGCCGCAAAAGGTTCTGGCGAAGGACTGGCTGAAGAAACAGGCTGACCCGCCAGCCTCGGTCAGCTGGTCGCCGTCCATCGTCTATGTGTCTTGCGACGGCAATCTGGCCGCCAGCACCGGCAACTGGACGCGGCCGGACGGATCGGTCGGCTATTTCACCACCATCTGGCGCCGCGACAAGAAGGGGCGCTGGCAATGGATATTGGACCATGGCGACACGCTGGCGACCGCCCGCGATGCGCCGGAATTTCTGACCGGCAAGGTCGCGACCTGCAAGCGGGGCGCCCGGCCGGAAGCGCCACCGCCTCCACCGCCGGGCGGCAAGCCGGGGCAGGGGAAGCCGGGCGATATGCCTCCTCCTGCCCCTCCTCCTGCCGATGAGAGTTTGATATGGTCGGCGGATGTCGCCGCCGACAACAGCCGCACCGTCACGGTCCGCATGTGGAACGGCAGCGGTTACGATGTGATAATAGAGGACAGGGTTAAACCTTCATGATTGCATTATTCCTGTCTGCCTTCGTCACCCTGTTCGTGGTGATCGATCCGCCGGGCTGTGCGCCTATTTATGCCAGCCTGACCGCCGGTGCCAGTCAGGCGCAGCGGCGCGCCATGGCGATCCGTGCGGTCGGCATTGCGGCGGCGATCCTGTTGGTATTTGCCTTGTGGGGCAAGCAGTTGCTGGGCGTTCTTGGCATCGCGCTCGATAGTTTCCGGATCGCGGGCGGCATCATGCTGTTCATGATCGCGATGGACATGGTGTTCGAAAAGCGCACGCAGCGCCGCGAAGATCGGGCTCAGAAGATCAACGCCGAAGAACCGCATGTCGAGGATGTGTCGGTGTTCCCCATGGCGATGCCGATGATTGCGGGGCCGGGATCGATCGCGACGGTCATGCTGCTGATGTCGCGAGCCAACGGCATGGCGGAACGCGCCGCCGTGCTGGGGGCGGTGGTGCTGACGCTGGCACTGATGCTGGGCGCGCTGGTGGCGGCCGGGCCGCTGATGGCGTTGCTGGGGCGCAAGATCGAGGCGGTGATCACCCGCCTGCTGGGCGTGTTGCTGGCGGCGCTGGCCGCTCAGTTCGTGATTGACGGGATCAAGGCCAGCTTCTGATGAAAGGTGGGGCTTGGCCCCGGTCCGATCCCCTTTGAAGGGATCGCCGCAAAATTTATGCATTCGCGAAAAGGTCCGTCATTCCCGCGGAGGCGGGAATCCATCCCCAGACCTATCGTCTTGATTTAAGGCTTGGAGATGGATCCCCGCCTTCGCGGGGATGACGAGTGTTTTTTTACAAAAATCCGATGCCCGGAAGGACAGGGGTTTTCGAACTTTAGCCCCTCACGTCGTTTTCGGTGACGGGGGCGATCTTGATTTCGACGCGGCGGTTGGCGGCCTTGCCTTCTTCGGTCGCATTCGATGCGATCGGCTGTGATTCGCCGAATCCGCGCGTGCCGATGCGGGCGGACTGAACGCCCTTGCTGGTCAGATAGCTGGCGACCGCCTGTGCGCGGCGTTCGGACAGAGTCTGGTTATAGGCGTCCGAACCGTCGCTGTCGGTATGGCCGTACACGTCGATATAGGTTTTGGGATATTGCGCCAGAACCGACGCAACGTCGTTCAGGGTCGGCTGAAACTGCGGCTGCACGGTTGCCTGATTATAGGCGAAGGTGATGCCGGACGGCATGCGCAGCAGCAGATTGTCGCCGTCGCGGATGACATCCACGCCGGTCCCTGCGGTTTCCTCTCGCAGCTTGCGTTCCTGCGCGTCCATATAGGCGCCGATACCGGCGCCGGCGACCGCGCCGATGCCCGCGCCCAGAATCTTTTCGGTGCGATCATTGCGGCCGCCGACCAGATCGCCGAGCAGATAGCCGCCCAGCGCCCCGCCGATGCCGCCGATCGCCGCCTTGGAAATGCTGCGCTGGCCGGTGTTCGGATCGGTGGTGCAGGCCGTGGTCGCCAGCATCGCCGCGAGGCCGGCAGCGCCCATGATGCGGTGTGAAATCTTCATGATCCTGTTCCCTTGTCTTTATCATGCCAGATGAAGGTTCATGCTCCCCCAATCGTCTGGCCGGCGGCTTTGTTCCACATGCGAACTGAACCGGCCATGATGCAATGGTTGTGGAAATGAAAGAATTGCCGCTATAGGGGGTAACTGACCGCCATGGCCACGAACCCCCTTCCCAATCCGACGCCCTTTCCCTGGGTCGACCTTGTCATCATCCTGGCGCTGGTGGCGTTGAACGGCGTTTTCGCCATGTCCGAACTGGCGATCGTGTCCGCACGCAAGCCTAAGTTGCAGGCGATGGAAAAGGCCGGACGCAAGGGCGCGAAATCCGCGCTGGCGCTGGCGGCCGATCCAGGCAAATTTCTGTCCACGGTTCAAATCGGCATCACGCTGATCGGCATTATTTCGGGTGCCTATTCGGGCGCCAGTCTGGGCGGGCCGACCGGCGAACGGCTGGAGGCGCTCGGCCTGTCGCCCAACATGGCGGAAAATGCCGGCTTCGCCATTGTCATCGGCCTGACTACCTATGCCTCGCTGATCATCGGTGAACTGGTGCCAAAGCAGTTTGCGCTGCGTCAGCCCGAATCGATCGCCGTGCTGATGGCGACGCCGATGCTCTATCTGGCAAAGGCGACGGCGCCCGTCGTGTGGGTGCTGGATGCATCGAGCGGTCTGATATTCAAATTGCTGGGTCTGGCCCGCGAATCGGAAAACCATGTCACGGCCGAAGAACTGCACCTGATCGTTGCGGAAGCGAGCAAGTCGGGCGTGATCGAGGAAAGCGAACGGGCGATTATTTCGGGTGTCGTCCGTCTGGCAGACCGCCCGGTGCGGGAAGTCATGACTCAGCGCATGGATGTCGACTGGATCGATATTGCGGCGGATGAGGATACGATCCGGGCCAAGCTGCTCGACACGCCGCACACCCGCCTGCCGGTGGGGCGTGGATCGGTGGAAGATGTCATCGGCATCGTGCAGGCGCGCGACATCATGACCGCGCTGTTCCGCGATGAGCCGCTGAATATCGAATCGCTGATGCGCAAGGCGGAAATCGTGCCGGATCAGGTGGATGCGATGGATGCGCTGGAAGTGCTGCGCAAGTCGGACGTGCCGATGGTGATGGTGCATGACGAATATGGGCATTTCGAAGGGATCGTGACTCCTGCCGATCTTCTGTCCGCCATCGCCGGGCATTTCGCGTCGGATCGCGACGCATATGACGAACCCGATATTGTCGAGCGGGAGGATGGCAGCCTGCTGGTGTCCGGCCAGATGTCGATTGACCAACTGGCCGAGCGTATCGAGATCAACCTGCCGGAAGATCGCGACTATGCGACTGTCGCAGGCCATGTCCTGTGGCTGATGAAGCGCCTGCCTGAAGTGGGCGACTTCGTCGACCATCAGGGATGGCGGTTCGAAATCGTCGATATGGACGGCCGCAAGATCGATAAGCTGCTGGTCGCTGCGCAATAGGCGACATGGGAAGCACCCGACCCGATGCGCTGAATGCCGTAACGGACATGGTCCGGGCCGAAATGGCCGAACGGCAAGGCTTGCGCATATTGGGCATCGCCGGATCGCAGGGGAGCGGCAAGTCGACACTGGCCGCCGCGTTGAAAGACCGTTTGGAAAATGACGGCGTTCCGGTTGCGCTATTGTCGATCGACGACCTGTATCGGACCCGAGCCGAGCGCGAAGAACTGGCGCGGACGGTCCACCCCCTGTTGCGGACGCGCGGTGTCCCCGGCACCCATGATGTCGCCCTGGGGCTGGGGGTGATGGATGCGTTGCGGCGGGGGGAAGCCGCGCCATTACCCCGGTTCGACAAGGCGATGGACGATCGCCTGCCGCAGGATCTCTGGGAACGGGCGGCAGCGGGTACAAGGTTGCTGATATTGGAAGGCTGGTGTGTCGGTGCGCAGCCACAGGATGCAAGCGCGCTGGTCGCTCCTGTCAACCGGCTGGAGGCGGTGGAAGACGGAGACGGCCGCTGGCGCCGGTTCGTCAATCATGCGCTGACGGTTGATTACCCGCCATTATTCGCGCAGATGGATCGGTTCGCCTTTCTGGCGGCCCCGTCATTCGACGTGATATTGCGCTGGCGTATCCAGCAGGAACAGAATTTGCGCCGGTCCAGCGCGGCTGCAAAGGGCGTGATGGATGATGATGCCATTGCCCGCTTCATTCAACATTATGAGCGGCTGACCCGCCATATGCTGGCGGAAGCGCCCGGATATGCCGATCTGATGATCCGGCTGGACGCGGATCGCGGGATCGATGCCATCGAACAACGCTGAACGGTCAGTTCAGTCGAGCCGTTTCAGCCAATATTGCATGGCGTGCTGAATTTCGTGGGTGTCGGTCATGTCCTTCCATCCGAAGCTGGCGATCAGGCCAGCCACCGGCGCAAAGCCGCGTCGGCGCCAGAAAGGGTCGAGCGGGCTGTAGTCGGCAGGTCGCTCAGGATGATCGGACGGGCGAACGACGGCGCAGAAGGCGGCGATAGGAAATCCCAGTTTGCGTGCTTTTGCCTCCCGTCGGTCGAAGAAGGCGTGGCCGACACCATGGCCGCGCCATTGCGGCAGCAGGACGGATTCGCCGAAATAATAGACATCGCCTATGTCGAAGCCGTGCGCGTCGAACGGGGCGGCAAGGTCGGCGGCATGATCGGCCATCGGGGCGGCGGTGGCGGCGCCCACAAGCTGATCCCCGGCATAGGCGCCCACGATCAGTGCTTGGGTGTTATCGGCATAGGCAGACAGATAGCCGCGTTCATAAGCGCGGCCATCCACACCCGATCCGTCATAAAGATAAGGATAGTCGCGAAAAATGGCGATGCGCAGATCGGCCAGATCGTCGAGCGCGCCGGTCAGGGCGTCGCCCGTCAATTCCTGTATGTTTATGGCGTCGCCGCCCGCCAATTATTCGCCCGTGGTCGGGGCGGCTGCCCCATCCGCACCGGCCGGATTTTCCGGCGCCGTGCCGTTGACGCTTTCCGCGGCCTCGGTCGCGCCATTGGCCGCTTCCTCCGGCGTGGCGCTGGCATCGGCGGGGGCCGCGTCGGCGGCGGGCAGGGGCAGGTTCGACCCCTGCGTGTTCAGCCATGCGATCAGGTTGGCACGATCGGCCGGATTGCCAAGGCCGGCAAAGGTCATCTTGGTTCCCGGCGCAAATTCACGCGGGCTTTTCAGCCAATGGTCGAGCGCATCGAAGGTCCAGGCGCCGCCCTTGCTTTTGAGCGCGTCGGAGAAGGCGAAACCGCCCTTGCCCTGACCGATGGGTTCGCCGACCGTGGCATAGAGATTGGGACCGATGCCGTTGGCGCCGCCTTGATTGACGGTGTGGCATGCGGCGCATTTGGCGAAGACTTTCTCACCGGCGGCGGTGTCTGCGCTGGCCAGCAGGGTGTTGAGACTGGGGCCGCTGTCGCCGCCTTCGCCCTCTGCTTCCACGCCCTCGATCGCATAGCCCATTTTTTCGGGCCGTTCGTCGTGGAAATATTTGGAACTGACGATGCCGCCGCCCAGGGCGACGATGCCGCCAAATAGAACCCAGCCCGCTGCGGTGTTGAAACGATCGCCCATTCGTTCGACTTCCCTTGCGTTTATGTTCTGGCCGCTTGTTCCGCGCCCTCTCTTGATCCGAGCCATAATGGGCCGTGCGCAAAGGCGCAAGCCGCTCAAAAGCCGGAGGGCGCCTGATAGGCTTGATCACCGCTTGCGCATATAAGGGCAACTGCCTAATCGCCCTCTTCGACCATGGAAAATTATCCCGCTCCTGCGCGCGCCATCGTCGCGCAAATGGCTGAAAAGGCCGCCGCAAACCCCGCTCGCGCCATTGCCTATCAGGGCGCGCCGGGGGCCAATTCGCATCTGGCTGCGCTGGGTTATGCGCCTGACAGCGTGCCGCTGCCTTGTTTTGCATTTGAGGATGCGATCGATGCGGTACGCAACGGCTTGGCCGATCGGGCGATCATTCCGATCGAAAACAGCCTGCATGGGCGGGTGGCGGACATGCATTTCCTGCTGCCGGAATCGGGATTGTCGATCGTCGACGAATATTTTCTGCGCATCCGTCATTGCCTGATGGCGCCCGATGACGCGCCGGTCAAAAGCGCGATCAGCCATCCGCAGGCGCTGGGCCAGTGCCGCCATTATCTGCGCGAGCGGGGCATACAGCCGGTTGCCTATGCCGATACGGCGGGCGCGGCGGCGCTGGTGGCGGAAAGCCGTGTGCCGGGTGAAGGGGCGATCGCTCCCTATCTGGCGGCCGAACTCTACGGATTGCGCCTGATCGCCGAGAATATCGAGGATAGCGACGACAATATGACCCGCTTCGTCGTGCTGTCCCGCGAGCCGAAAGTGCCGCAGGCCGGGGTCGGTCCGGTGATGACGACATTCCTGTTCGCGGTAAAGAATATTCCGGCCGCCTTGTACAAGGCGATGGGCGGTTTTGCGACCAACGGGGTCAATATGACCAAGCTGGAAAGCTATCAGCGGGGCGCAAGTTTCTCCGCCACGGAATTTTACTGCGATATTGAAGGGATGCCGGGCGATCCGGCGGTGGATCGGGCGCTCGCGGAACTGGAATTCCACACCAAATGGGTGCGGGTGCTGGGCAGCTATCGGCAGGCCCGACCCCGCACGTAATTATACGTAGCTGGTTGGTGGAGTGGTGCAGGGCCGCTATAGGGGCGTCATGGTCGCAGCCATCCTGTTTTCCGTCATCGCGATGAGTGCCATTGTGGGCGTTCGATACCTGCTGGCCAGCGGCGGATTCGCACTGGCGACGCGCATTCGTCAGCCCGGCCTGTACAGGGGGCTGGAGCGGCAGATGGGACGGGAAATCGGCTGGTCGCACCTGTCCGCCGTCCTGTATGGCATTCCCGCAGGGATCGTGGCGTGGGGGTGGCAGGCACGGGGCTGGACGAAAATCTACACCGATATTGACAGGTTCGGCCTGTGGTATGTGCCGGTCGCGATCTTCCTGTACCTGTTCCTGCATGATACATGGTTTTACTGGACCCATCGCTGGATGCATCAGCCAAGGCTGTTCCGCATCGCCCATGCGGTCCATCATGCCAGCCGTCCGCCCACGGCCTGGGCCGCGATGAGCTTTCATCCCTGGGAAGCATTGAGCGGGGCGTTCGTCATTCCGGTGCTGGTCTTTTTCATTCCGGTCCATGTCGGCGCGCTGGGCGTGGTGCTGACCATCATGACCGTGATGGGCGTCAGCAATCATATGGGGTGGGAGATGTTTCCGCGTGCGATGGTGCATGGCCCGATCGGCAAATGGATCATTACCGCCAGCCACCATCAGCGGCATCATGACATATATCGCTGTAACTATGGGCTTTATTTCAGATTTTGGGATAGGTTGTGCGGGACGGACAAGGGCTTGGGTGATTTTTCGAAGGCTGGCGCGAAGGTGAAGGCGTGAAGCGGGCTGTGGGGCTGGCCATGCTGGCATGGGTGGGGCTGAGCGCGGCGGCGCCCCACGATCTGGCGCAACCACTGAGTATGGATCTGGTCGGCCTGCGGTCCACAAAGGGGCAGGTGCTGGTCTGTGTGACGCGGGCGGCCGATCATTTTCCCGATTGCAGCGCCGATCCCGATAAACGGCATTTCACCGTCGCGGCCAAGGGCGGAGCGACCCCGCTCGGCATGCTGGCGCCGGGTGATTATGCCATCGCCATCATCCATGACGAAAATGCCAATGGCCGGCTGGACACGTTTGCGGGCATCCCGCGAGAGGGCGTGGGCTTTTCCCGCAATCCCGTGCTGCGCTTTGGTGCGCCCAGTTTCAGTTCGGCGCGTTTTTCGGTTTCCGGCGCGCCGGTGGAGCAGGACATCAAGCTCAAATATTTTCTCTGAGACGAGCGGCGGGAACCTGTAACCGCCTCGAAACATTCTAACCCTGATCGAAACGCTCGAAGAACAGGGTCATCATGCCATTTACCAGCCGCATTCTGGCTGCGACCATCGTCGCGGTCACGTCCTTCTACACGCCCGCGCTGGCGCAGGAGGAGGAGGAGGAGCATAGCACATTGACCATCGGGGCGGGGGCAGCCGTCATTCCCAGCTATGAAGGGTCCGACGAATATCGGGTGATGCCCCTGGTTCAGGCGCGGGGCAAAGTGCATGACTTTTCCTTCTGGACGCGCGGCACATCGCTTTATTTCGACGCGATTCCCGATCCCACCGGCACGGGCGTCGATTTCGAATTCGGTCCCATGGTCAATGTCCGACTGGATCGCAGCAGCCGTAAACAGATACGGGACGATGCCGTCCGCCTGCTTGGCACGCGGGACGTCGCGGTCGAGGTCGGCGGTTTCGTCGGCATCGGCAAGACAGGTGTCCTGACCAGCCCCTATGACAATCTGTCGGCGCGGATCGCGGTGGCCAAGGATGTTGCGGGCGCGCATGAAAGCTGGGTCGTGACCCCGACGATCGAATATTTCACCCCGCTTTCCAAGTCGGCCTTCGTCGGCACGTCGATTTCGGCGGAATATGTCGGCAAGAAATATGGCGCCTATTATTTCGACATCGACCCGGCGGAATCAGCGGCGAGCGGTCTGGCTGCCTATGACCGTGCCGGGCGCGGATCGGGCCTGCGCCGGTTGAACGTCAACCTGTCGGCCGGCAAATCCTTGTCGGGCGATCTGCGCCATGGATGGACCGTATTCGGCGTGGTCGGATATAATCGCCTGCTCGGCAAATATGCAGATTCTCCGATCGTGTCCGACGTGGGATCGAAGAACCAGTTCGTCGGCGCACTGGGCATCGGTTACACATTTTAAGGAGTATTTCGGCTCATATTCAGGCCAGCGCAGGCTGGCCTGAACCATTACTGCCATGTCGCCGATGAACCGCGACGCAGCTTATGACGCTGGCCACGACCAGAGCAAAGGCGGCAACTTCCATGACCGTGGGCAGCCGGTGCATCCACAGGAAGCCGTAGATCAGCGCAAAGAGCGTTTCGAACAGGATCATCTGTCCGACGAGCGTCATGGGTAACAGGCGGCTTGCCCGATTCCACAAGGCGTTGCCAAGGATAGAGGCGAAGATAGCGACTCCCGTCGATACCAGCGCGAATCGTCCCCATTCTGGCAGGCTGTGGCGAACAGGTTCGATGGCGAGCGTGACAGGGATGAGCAATAATGCCTGAGCGCCGGTCACAAGCCCGGTCAGCAAATTCCAGTCATGGGCGGCGAGATGGGGCAGGCGGCCGAGGCAACGGCTGTTGACCACGGCAAAGATCGTCCAGGATATGAGCGCACCGATTGCGAAGAAGAGACCTGTGACCCGAAGAGGGCTGGCGCCGTTGGCAGGGCCGGCCACCGCCTGCCACCCGATACAAATGGCCCCGGCAGTGCAGAGCAGGAGCGAGGGGGTGAGCCGGGTCAGCGCCACGGCATTATGATCGCGGCTGCCGATGATGGTGACGGCGACGGGTAGAAAGCCGATGACCAGAGAGGTCAGCGCGATGCCGCCAGCATGAACGGCGCTCGACAGCAGCACGAAATAGACGATGTTGCCGGTCAGGCCCAGCCAGCACAGCGTCATCCAGTCGCGGCGGACGAGTTGCGAGGCAATGCTGCGCCAGCGTGGGGCAAGCATCATGGCGGATAATATGCCATAGGCCAGATAGCGCCCGATTGCGATTTGCAGCGGCGTGAATTCCCGAACCAGTTCAGGGGCGACGAACACCAGACCCCATATCGCGCCCGCACCCATGCCATAGCCGATGCCCAGCGTCATATTGTTCCCGTCCGACTGGCCCACCATGCCCATTTCGCTCCGATTTCCCAATGGAGGCAGGTCATATCATCGGCCGGGCGAGAAAAGTGCGCTTGATCGGGGCTGAAAATGCAACAATTACTCGCTTATGGCCATGAACCGACAGTCCGGCAGGCGTGCGCTCGACGCATTCGACCTTGCGATCCTGCGTATCGTGCAGAAGGATAACAAGACGCCGCAACGCACGATTGCGCAAGCGGTGAACCTGTCCGCTGCGGCCGTACAGCGCCGGATCGCGGCAATGGAGGAGGATGGGGTGATCGCGCGAAACGTCGCGATCGTCGATACGCGGGCGCTCCATATGACGATCACCTCCATCGTGGAGGTCCACCTTATCAACGAACGGCCTGCGACGGTGGACAGCGCCAAGGCGATCTTCATGGCCGCGCCGGAAGTGCAGCAATGCTATTATGTGACCGGCGGCATCAGTTTCGTGCTGGTGATCGTGACCCGCGACATGATCGAATATGAAGCGATTACCCGCCGTCTGTTCGCCGATAGCGAGGCGGTGGCCAGTTTTCGCAGCCTGATCGCGCTCGATCGGGTGAAGACGGGCGCAGAAATTCCGATCTTTTGAGCGGGATGGGGTGCCGGTGCAGCCGCACTTCTTGTCCCCAAGGGGTGACGCCCCACATAAGGCGCTGTATGACGGCGGGCGATACCGCATTGGCAGGAGATTAGAAGCGTGGCGACCCTTGGAATGAGCGAAACCGAAAAGGCGGCGGTGGAGGCATTTCGCCGCGACGTGGTGGAGCCGTCGCGCACGCAACTGGTGATCGTGGATTTCTGGGCCGAATGGTGCGGCCCGTGCAAGCAGCTTGCCCCCGTCATCGAAAAGGTGTGCGAGGAATATGCGTCCAAGGGCGTGAAGCTGGTCAAGGTGAATGTGGATGAAAATAGCTTCATTGCCAGCCAGTTCCGCGTGCAATCCATTCCCACCGTCTATGCCGTGTTTCAGGGGCAGCCGGTCGCCGACCTCAGCCAGGCGCGCACCGAAGGGCAGTTGAAACAGTATCTGGACCAGATATTGGGCCAGTTGCCGATCGAATCCGATGAAAAGGCGCAACTGGAAGAAATCGCCCCGCTGATCGCCATGGGTGAGGAATTGCTGGCCGGTGGCGAAGCGGAGCGCGCCTTATCGGTGTTTGCCCAGATTGCCGAGATCGCGCCCGACAATGTGGAAGTGGTCGCTGGACAGGCGCGTGCGCTGGTCGCACTCGGGCAGTTGGACGAGGCGGAAGCCGTGCTGGCCGCGCTGCCACCGGAACTGGCGAAGCATGGCGCCATCGATCAGGCGCGGGCCGCTATCGCGCTCGCCCGTGATGCCAAGCCTGTATCCGATCTGTCGGGTATAGAGGCGAAGGTGGCGGCCGACGCCAACGATCATGAGGCGCGGTTCGAACTGGCCGGTGGGCTGATGGCCAATGGCGACCGGGATGGTGCAGCCGATGCGCTGCTGGAAATCGTGCGGCGTGACCGGGCGTGGAACGATGGCGCGGCGCGGGCGCAATTGCTGAAGATTTTCGAGGCCGTCGGTCTGGAAGATCCGTGGGTATCGGCGCAGCGTCGCAAGCTGTCGCAGATCCTCTTCGCCTGAAGTCATGCCGTTGGCGCGAGTCTCTATCTTTCCCCTGTCCGGCGCCTTGCTGCTGCCGGGCATGGACCTGCCGCTACATATATTCGAGCCGCGATACCGGGCGTTGATTCATGACGCCATGGCGCGCGACCGGCGCATCGGCATGATCCAGCCACGCAATGCCGGTCCGGTGCCGACATTGTTCGATGTTGGCTGTCTGGGCCATGTCAGCCAAATCGAGGCGCTGGACGACGGACGGTTCAATATCGTGCTGACCGGGCTGGCGCGGTTCCGGCTGGTGCGCGAACTGACGGTGCCGACCCAGTTCCGCCAGATCGAGGCGGACATCGAGCAGGCGCCGCAGGAGGACGAGATATTGTCCGCGATCGAGCGCGCCGCGCTGGAGCAGGAATCGCGCCGCTTCGCCGATGCGCTGGGCTATGTGGTGGACTGGACGGCGGTGTCACGGCTGGACGATATGGCGCTGGTGAACGGCATCGCACAGATTGCGCCGTTCGATCCGGCGGCCAAACAGACATTGCTGGAGGCGGACAATCTGTCCGAGCGGGCGGAACGGATCATGCAACTCATGCAGATCGTCGGGCGGATAGAGCGCGACGGCGGAGCGACGATGCAATGAGTGGGATTGAGGACGATGTAGCGCCGATCGATCCGTGGCTGCTTAAAAAGCTGGTATGCCCGGTGACGCGCGGGCCGCTGCGATGGGACGCGGTGCGTGGCGCGCTGGTATCGGACGCGGCGGGGCTGGCCTATCCGGTACGCGACGGCGTGCCGGTGCTGCTGGCGCGGGAAGCCGTGGCGATCGGGTGACTATATCGTAAATCCCTCCCCAACCGAAGTGGGGGAGGGATGATCCTCACTTGAACGCGGCCAGACATTCCACTTCCAGCGGGGCGCCAAGGGCGAGGCCGTCGGCGCCGAAAGCGCTGCGGGTGGGTAGGCGCTTGCCCTCGAAATAGGGGAGATAGGCAGCGTTGAAGCGCGGCCAGTCGGCCATGTCGTCCAGCATCACCGTGCATTTGACCACATGGCCGAAGTCGAGACCGTTGCTGGCGAGAATTTTGCCGATCGAGTCCATCGCGCCCTTCACGGCGGCGTCGAACCCTTCCTTATGCGGGTCCATGCCCTTTGGTACCTGACCGATCTGACCCGACATATAGAGCATGTCGCCGACGCGGATGGAGGGGGAGAAGGGCAGCTTGGCAGGCAAGGGCTGCTGCGCGAGCGCGGGCGTGGCGGACAGCAGGAGCGCGGCGGCGGCGATCAGTTTCTTCATGGTATATCCTCTTTAAAGATCAGGCGCGGGGCAGGGCGGAAAGCAGGCGGTCGACATCCCGTTCGTCGTTGAACACGGACGGCGCGATGCGGAAATGATGGTCGTGCAGCGACAGGCGAACCTGAGCTTTTGCCAGGGGTTCGGCAAGCCGCGCCTTGGCATCGGGGTGCAGCGCGGTCAGCAGCGATGTTCTGGTGCCGGGGGGGGTGATGATGGCGTAGCCCTTGGCGGTCAGCCCTTCGCGCAGCGCACCGATAAGCTGCTGTGCATGCGCCTGAATGGCGGGGACGGTCAGCGCGCTGATGTAGGACAGGCTATGATCCAGCATCGCGGCAATCGCCTGCGCATAGGTGCCGGTGCCGAAATGGCCGAGCGCGCCGGGGCGGGCCATATAGCTGGTGGGCGCGTCGCCCGGCGGGTCCATGGGAAAGACATGGGTCAGTGGCGGTGACAGGCCGATGCCGGGGACGGCACCGGGCGCGGCAAAGCCATAATAGCCATATTCGCTGCGCGGCAACCGATCCGCCACGCCGCGCCGAACGTAGAGAAAGCCCAGCCCGAAATCGCCCATCAGCCATTTATAGGTGGCGCAGGCGGCGAAATCGACTCCGCTGCCGTGCAGGTCGACCGGGACGGCGCCGGCGGCATGAATGATGTCGGCATAGACGAGCGCGCCGGCCGCATGGGCAAGATCGCAGATCGCCTTCAGATCATGCTCGAAACCATTATAGGTAGAGACTTGCGATACGCAAACCAGCGTCGTGCCGGGCGTGATCGCGCGTGCCATATCCTCCATCGGGATGCGGCCTTCGCGCGCCTGTACCCAGGCGACGTCGACGCCCTGTTTCGCCATTTCCTGATACATGGGGAAGGAAGCATAGAAATGGAGCGTGTCGGTGACGATGCGGCCGCGCTTTTGCGGGAAGCCGATCGCGCGCAATACCGCCTGCTCGCCCATGGTGGTGGACTGGACCCATGTCACCTCGTCCGGGTCGGCGTTCACCAGCGCGGCGAAGCGGGCGAGGATGGCGGCGCGGTCCACCGGCTTCTTCGCTGAGGCAGCGGGATCGAGCGTGCGGGACGCCAGATAGGCGTCGGCCGCTGCCTTCGCACCCAGGCTGACGGGATGGGTGGAGGCGCTGTCGAAATAGGCGACCGGCGTGGTGGCGAAGCTGGCTTTATCGGGCAGGCTGACGGGCGTGCTGGCAGCAGATGGGGCCGCGCGGGCGGCCTGCGCCGCCAGCGGCATCGCGATGGCGGCGCCCAGTGCTTCCCGGCGGGAAAGGGTCATGCCAGCGCTTTGAGCAGAGCGGTCTTGAACGCCTGCATTTCGGCTGGCGTACCCATGGAGACGCGCACCCAATCGTCCATATGCTTGCGCGGACCGCCGATGATGACACCGTCCTTCGCCAGCGCGGCGGTGACGGCGGCGCCGGGGCGGCCGACATGGATCATCATGAAACTGGCTTCGCTGGGCAGGGTGCGTAGCCCCTGCGCCTTACACCATGTCGCAAGATCATCGCGTACAGCCTTGTTTTCTGTCTTTCGCTTGGGGAGCAGGGTGGGATCAAGCAGGCTGGCCTCCGCTGCGACGACGGCGGGCATGGGCGTGATGTTGACGCCATAGCGCGCCATGCCGTCCAGCAAGTCCTTGCGTCCTGCAATCAGGCCGCAGCGAAGCCCCGCAAGTCCATATATTTTCGAGAAAGTCCGCGTGACGAGCAGGTCTGCATCCTTTGCCACCAGATCGAGGCAGCTTTGCGCATCGCTAAAGTGGATATAGGCCTCATCCATCAGAAGGATGCTGCCCTTGGGCTTGTTGGCGAGCAGCCATTCAATGTCAGCGCGCGGCGTGGTGAGGCCGGTCGGATTGTTGGGATTGCACAGATAATAGAGCCCGGCATCGGGCGCGGCCGCGAGCAGCTTGCGTGGATCGGTGGTGAAATCGCCAGAGAGCGGCACCGCGACCGACCGGGTGATGCTGGCGTTACCGGCACCAAGAAACCCCTGATCGAAGGTCGGTTCGAAATAGGCGATGGGCCGTTCGGGCGAGCTATAGGTCAGCGCCACCGAACGCAGCGGCATGAAGGAGCCGGGATGCACCTGCACCATGTCGGGTGACAGGCCGTTCTGGCGCGCGAACAGGCTTTCCAGCTTGGCGGCGAAGGCCATGCCATAGCGGCCCGACAATTTGGGCAGGTTGGCGAGCGCCGCCAGCGCGGCGGGGGCGGGGCCGTCGGGATGTTCGTTGCTGTTGATATAGACCGCATCGGTCAGCGTCGCGACCATGCCGGCCGGATCGTCGGGCAGGGCAACCTTGCGATCGCGCTGGGCAAGGGCCGGTGCGGCGCTGGCTGCACCGGCGGCAGCCAGCGCGCCGCGCATCATCATGCGGCGGGACAGGGGGCTATGGGTCATTCTTCGCTCGTTTTTGCTGCGATGCGCTTCACATCGGCTTCCGATACCGGATCGGCATATTGGTTGTCGAAATGGGTGCGGACATAGCCGACCACGGACGCGACCTGCGCCGGAGTCAGCATTTCGGAGAACCAGGGCATCCCGCCCTGACCCTTCATGACGACGGTGATCGGGTAATCGGCGCTGGCGAGCTTCGCATTATGGGCCAGCGCCGGGACGGTGCCGTCCGGCGAACCCTGTGCCTTGTCCAGATGGCAGGCGGCGCAAATCTGGTTATAGACCTGCTCGCCATCGGGCAGCGCCATCTTGACCGGACGCCCGCCCGGCGAATCCGCCAGAGCGGGGGCCGCCGCCAGCGCGGTCAATGCGGCGAGACGCAGGATCGCGGGACGCATGATCAGGCCGCCTGCGCGCGTTCGTGGATCTGGGTGATCGCGTCGATACCCGACAGGATCGATCCTTCCATCCAGCCGCCATAATAGCTGGCATGTTCACCCGCCAGAACGACGCGATTGTCGAGCGTGACCAGATTCTTGTAATGCGCCTTGCGGTTTTCCTCGCTCCATGCGGACGTGCAGCCCAAAATCCATGGCACGCGGCTCCATGGCACGGACACGCCGCTCAGGAATTCCTTGCGATATTGTTCGGGGTGGAAGACCTCACCCTGCTTCAGCGCGGTTTCGATGCGCTGCTGCGGGGTCATGCTGGCAAGCTGGAACCCGGCAAGATCACGGGCGAAGGCACCCAGCAGCACGGCAGGGCCACGACCGAACATCTTGTCATTGGGATAGGACAACTGGGTGATGGTCTGGTCGGTGAAGCTGTGACCGCCATAGATATTGTCATCTTCTTCCCAGAAGCGGCGCTTGAACTCCATGCCAATCTTGACATGACCGCCATAGGGAACGGCCTTCATCGCGGCCTTGAGCGCCGGCGATACCTGCATATCGACCTGGCTGATGATCGACAGCGGGATGGTGCAGACGCACCAGTCGGCGCTGACGTCGTGCATCTGGCCGGTGGCGACATCCTTGTAACTGACGATGACGCCCTTGTCGGACTGGGCGACCTTCGTCGCCTTTGCGTTATAGGTGACGATCTTGCCGATATTCTTGGCAAACGCCTTGCCGATCATGTCCATGCCGCCGACCGGCTGGAACATGGTGGTCTGCATCACATAGCTGAAATAGAAGGACATGGCGGTCCACACCTGCGGGTCCAGAACGTCCTGCAATTTCGCGATCTGCGATGGGGTGGGGGCGCCGTTGCGGCCGCCGCCGGGCGCCTGATCATAGCCGCGCTGGGCGGATACCTTCAGGTTGCTGCTATAGGCCATATTCTTGTCCAGCACGCCCCAGCCGCGCAGCGCCTCCATCAGCTTTTCCTGATCTTCCGCGGTCAGCTTGTCGTCCAGCGCCTTCGCGCTGATCGCCTTGGCCAGTAGTTCGGACGTGTGGCCTTTGAAGTCGGTCGCGACTTCCTTGTAGCGCATCGGCTTGCCGCCAAAGGCTTCGGACGAATGGATGAAGCCATTATGGTTGAGCTGGATGAAGGGCTCCAGCGCGACGCCGAACTGGCGGCAATAATGGAGCAGCGCCTTGTGATGGTGCGGGATGCGCCACGGGCCGGGATTGATATAGTTGCCGGGCGCGAACTGAACCTTCTGAACCGTGCCGTCGCTTTCCGTGAAGGTATCGCCGCCGCGCAGCGAATAGTTGCGGCCGCCGGGACGATCCTGAAATTCCAGTATCTTGACCGAATAGCCTGCCTTTTGCAGCTCATAGGCGGCGGCCATGCCGGCAAGGCCCGCGCCCAGCACGATGACGGACGCGCCCTTCTTTGCGCCGCTCAGGACCGGCGGGCCGGTGAACTGGGTTTCGGCCGCGTGGCCAAGGGCGGTCATCGCCTGATACATGGCGGCGGCCCCGCCGACCTTGCCGATCATGCTCAGCAATTGGCGGCGGCTGGGTTCGGTATGTTCGGTCATGAATATGCTTCCCGTTTCTTACGGGCGACTATGCGCGGCAGGGGCTTCGCCCCCTTGTCCCCTGCCATGGCGCGAGGGGTCAGGGCGCCTTGGCGGCGACGGCCTCTACCTCGATCAATTGCTGCGGCCGTGCGAGGGCCGAAATCTGAAAAGCCGAACGGGTCGGCAGATTGGGTTGGTCGGCGCTGCCGAAGAATTTCTTGAACGCGCGGGCCAGGCCATCGCGATCCATCTTGCCGTCCTTCTTGGGATCGCCGACGAGGAATACGGTCAGCTTTACCACATCGCCCATGGTCAGGCCCATTTCGGCAAGCTGACCCTTCATCTTGGTAAAGATCGACATGGCCTGCACTTCGGTATCGCCAAAGGCGTCGGGGCTTTCCATGTCCTTGGGGTCGATCGGCGCGGCGGTCGCACCGGACAGATAATAGATGGTGCTGCCCGGCGGGATGATGGCGGCGCTGGCGATCATGGCGCCCGGCGCCTGCTTATGTTCGACGGTGGCGGCGTGGGCCGATCCGGTCGCGGCCAGAGCGGCCAGAATCAATGCGGCACAGGTCTTCATGACATTCCCCCCAGATTTCGTAAAGCAGAAGGGCCGGTCCTGTATGGACCGGCCCTTCCTTCGTGACCTCAGATCAGAACTTGAAGTCGATGCGGGCGTAGTAATAACCGCCAGCCGTGCCGTACGGACCGAAGTTGTACGGGCTGTTATAGGCGGCCGAACCGTTGATGTAGGGCGACGTACCGGCAGGGATAGTCACGCCGGTCAGCAGGCCCGGAACTTCCGGCTTCTTGTTGAATGCGTTGTTCGCACCCAGCGAGAAGGTCACGGCATCGTTGAAGTCGTAGCTGACTTCGATGTCGGTGATGCCGGCCGGCTTGATCTTGGCTTCGTAGATGGTCGGCAGGCCAGCCGCGGTCAGCACGGAGGCGGACAGGCCCGGCTGCACCAGCAGGCTCGACTTGCCATAGAAGGTTTCACGCGCGTTCAGTGTGAACTTGCCGCTCTTGAACAGAGCGCCCAGCACAACCTTATATTCCGGCGAGGAATCTTCGACGTTGCTCTCGGAGATCGAATTGAAGACCGTCGGAATATTGTTCTTCGTGATCTTCGTCTTGTTGTAGTTGGCCGAGAGCGACAGGTTCAGGCTGCCGAAGTCCAGAGCCACCGGATAGGCGGCCGAGAAGTCGATACCCCAGGTGCGGGTGTCGATGCCGTTGGTGAAGCTCTGCGCACCGATGTTCGGCAGGGCCGCATCGAACACCACGCCCGCCGCCTGAAGCGCCGAGATGATGGCCGGGGCTTCCGGCGTGGCAATCCCGCCCTGAACCGCGTAACGCGCGGCGGTCAGAGCGATGCGGTCCTTGATCTTGATGAGGTAGCCATCAAGGGTCACGGTCAGCTTAGGCACCGGCCGGAAAACGAAACCGCCCGAGAAGTTGGTCGATTTTTCAGGACGCAGGTTCGAGAAGCCCAGCAGGCTGGCCGCAGCGGAACCGGCCGGCAGCACCGCGACGGCGCTGGTCGGGCCGACGGCCACGGTCGAATAATGCTGTTCGGCGAGCGTCGGGGCGCGGAAGCCCGTGCTGGCCGTGCCACGGATGGCGATGGCGTCGCTGAAGTCGTAACGGCTCGTCACCTTGCCGATCAGCGTGTCACCGGCGTCGCTATAATCTTCATAGCGGCCGGCAAGGTCGATCGACCATGCATCCACCGGCTTGGCGATCAGGTTGATGTAACCAGCCTTCGAGCTACGCGCCCAGTCGCCTGCGTCGCTTGCCTTATAACCCGGGAAGGATTGAACGCCGGTCTTGTAGGTCGAATAATAGTCACCGGCGACGATTTCATAGGTGTCGCGGCGATATTCGCCACCAAAGGCAAAGGTGATCGGCTCGGCCAGACCCGCTTCGAATTCCTTGCGGATGTCAGCCGTGACCGTGGTCTGGCTCAGGCGGAAACCACCGTCATAGGCGGAATCCGGGGTGTTGGGCAGAACGCCCGAACCGGCCAGATATTGGGCATAGGTTTCCTGCCACACTTCACGATGGGCCGAATTTTCGGTCCAGATTTCGTTCTTGTCATGGCCGTAGGTGGTCGAGACGTCATAGTTCCAGCCACCGCCAAATTCGCCCTTGGCGCCGATGGTGAAGCTATATTCGTCCTGCGCCACATGCTGGAGCGGGACCATGCCGACGACGCCGGTGTTGCCATAGCAGATGCTGCTGGCATCATACGCTGCCGACGTTACGCTGCCGCCGATGTTGCCGGCTTCGTAGCAGACGCGCTTGGGATGGCGATAACCCTGCTTGGCATAGCCGACACGACGGGCATAGTCACCGAAGCTGTAGAGTTCGACGCCGCCGAAGTCATAGCCCATATTGTAGAAGACGTTGGTGAGGTATGTCTTGGGCTGGCCGCCGTTGATGTGCGCCAGTGCGTCACCCGACAGGTTCGACCACTGAGCCGGAGCGTTGGGCTGAAGCGAACCGTCAAGCTGCGTTACCTGAACCTGGCCGGTGCCGGTGGTGGTGTAATCCTGACGACGGTGGAAAGCGGAGAGGTTGAAATAGCCGTCTTCGCCCAGCTTGAACCCGACATTGCCGGAAACCGAGAAGAGTTCGCCTTCGCTATTATAGTTCTGGCCGCCCGTGACCTTGAAGCTGCCACCTTCGGTATCGTCCTTGAGGATCAGGTTGATAACGCCGGCGATCGCGTCGGTGCCGTAAACGGCCGCAGCGCCTTCCTGAAGGATTTCGACGCGCTCGATGGCATCTGGCGGAATGAGGTCGAGGCTGGGTGCCGCCGAGCCGCCAAAAGGACCGCTGGCAACCTGAAGAATGGCCGAGCCGTGACGACGCTTGCCATTCACCAACAGCAGTGTGTGGTTGGGCGACAGTCCGCGCAGGCGAGCCGACAGCGAGAAGCTGGACATGTCGGTGCCCTGCGTCTGGGCGGTGAAGCCCGGAACGATCTGGGTCAGGACCTGGTTGAGGTTGGGCTGGCCGACATGGCTGATAGCCTCCTGGCTCAGCACCTGAACCGGTGCGGCAGCTTCGGCAGCCGACATGCCGACGGCGCGGGTGCCAGTGACGATGATGGCGTCACCGCCATCGGCCTGCGGTTCCTGCGGTGCGGTCTGCGCCATGGCGCATGCCGACCAGGACGAAGCCATAATCAAAGAAATCTTAAGCGCGGAAAGTCGCGTCATTCATGCCCCCTGTTTATGCATTATGGATGACAGGAGGAACGACGGGCGGACTTTTGAAAACCTCTATTGCACCGCAAAAAAACTTCGAAAAACTGCAATATTTCTCAAATATTTCTCGGAAAAACGGTGCGGCGCTTCTTGTTTGTGTCATGGATGGTACAGGTGATGATTAACTGTATCGCCATGCCATTTTGTGATGATTTGACATGGCGGATTTTTATTCGTTGTTCGTTATTCTAAATTCCGCCTCTTTTCAGGAAGCGATGGCGGCCTCGATCAACGCTTTTGCTTCGGCTCCTTCCCAATCCATCGCGCCGATCACACGCACCATTTCCTTGCCATGCTTGTCATAGATGACGGTGGTGGGCAGCAGGCCGGTGGCATAGGTAAAGCCGAATTCATTGTCGGGGTCGGCCCATGCCTTGAGGTGGGGCAGTTTATGTTTTGCGAAGAAGGGCTGCGCCGCCTTCAATCCCTGATTATCCTGTGAGATGGTCAGCACGCTCAGCCCCTTGGGACCGTAGCTGGCGGCGACCCGGTCGAGCGTGGGCATTTCCGCGACGCAGGGGGTACACCATGTCGCCCACAGATTGACGAGCAGCGGGTGGCCGGCAAAATCCTTCAACGTCTTCTTGCCCCCATCGGGATCGAGGAAGGCGAAGCCGGGGGCAGGGGTGCCGGCCTTGCTGCGGTCGAGGCGATAGTCGAACTCGCCGCCTTTCTTCGCCGAAGGGCCGGTCGCTTCGCCCGATGTGGCGGCCACCTCTTCGCTGGCGCCCATATTGGCTTGCGCATTGTCTTGCTCCGGGGACTGGGATTGCCTATCGCAGGCCGCCAAAGCGACAGGCAGGAGCAGTATCATTAGCGCGCGCGACGAAGATATCACTGGAAAAGGCTCCAACAGCATGTGGGGTGGACGGTTCGCCGCCGGCCCGGCATCGATCATGCGTGAGATAAATGCCTCCATCCCCTTCGACAAGCGTCTGTGGAAACAGGATATCGCAGGGTCGAAGGCGCATGTCGCGATGCTGGCGAAACAGGGCATCGTCAGTCAGGCGGATGCCGACGCGATTTCCGCTGGCCTCGACACCATCGCCGCCGAATATGAAGCCAATGGCGTGCCGGTGAACCTCGACCTGGAAGACATCCATATGGTCACGGAATCGCGCCTCGCCGAGCTGATCGGCCCGGCTGCGGGCCGCCTGCACACGGCGCGCAGCCGTAACGATCAGGTGGCGACCGATTTCCGCCTGTGGGTGCGCGACGCCATCGATGAAGTCGAAGCCGGGCTGAACGGCCTGCAACGCGCATTGGTAGCGCGGGCTGAGGAAAATGCCGACGCGGTGATGCCGGGCTTCACCCATCTGCAATCGGCGCAGCCGGTGACGCTGGGCCACCACCTGATGGCTTATTATGAAATGGTGCGCCGCGACCGCAGCCGTTTTGCCGATGCGCGCGAACGGCTCAACGAATGTCCGCTCGGCGCTGCGGCGCTGGCGGGGACGGGCTTCCCAACCGATCGCCATATGACGGCGAAGGCGCTGGGCTTCGCCAAGCCTACCGACAACAGTCTCGACAGCGTATCGGACCGCGATTTCGCGCTCGACTATTTGATGGCGGCGACGCAGGCGTCGCTGCACCTGTCGCGACTGGCGGAAGAATTCATCATCTGGGCGAGCCAGCCCTTCGGTTTCGTCAAGCTGCCCGATGCCTATTCGACCGGCAGTTCGATCATGCCGCAAAAGCGCAATCCCGACGCGGCCGAACTGGTGCGCGGTCATGCCGGGCGCATCATGGGCTGCATGAATGCGCTGTGCGTCACGATGAAGGGGCTGCCGCTCGCCTATTCGAAGGATATGCAGGACGACAAGCCGCCGGTGTTCGAGGCCCACGACCTGCTGGGCCTGTCCATCGCGGCGATGACCGGCATGATCGAAACGGTGACGTTCCGCACCGACCGGATGCGTGGACTTGCCGAAAGCGGCTTTGCCACCGCCACCGACCTTGCCGACTGGCTGGTGCGGGAGGGCGGCATTCCGTTCCGCGAAGCGCACCACATCACCGGGCGCGCTGTTGCCGCAGCGGAGGAGGCTGCGCTGCCGCTCGACAAATTGCCGCTCGAAACCTTGAAAGCCATCGATGCGCGTATCGATGATCGCGTCTATGCGATATTGACGGTGGACGCATCGGTCGCCAGCCGCCGCAGCCATGGCGGCACCGCGCCGGTTCAGGTGCGTGCGCGCATCGCGCAGGCGAAACAGGATCTGGGCTTATGAAGGCGACGACATATCTGACGCTGGGCATGGTTGCGCTGACCCTGTCCGCCTGTGGCGGGCGGGAAACGCTGAAGCCCTTGAAGGATGATCGCCTGCCTGCAATTCCCCGTGGTGCGGATACGGCGCCGACCGCTGCCGATCTGATGCAGCCGTCCATTCAGGCCCGGCCTCAGCGCAACGTGGAGTTGCTGCTTCAATCGCAGCAGCGGGGCGACGATAAGTTCGACCTGCCGCCTGAGCGGAATCCCCAATAAAAAGACTATAAGGACCGGCCCTTTGGACCATTTCGATTATGTGGACGGCGCCATGCAGGTGGAGCAGGTGCCGATGACGACGATTGCCGATGCGGTCGGTACGCCCGTCTATATTTATTCGACCGCGACGCTGATGCGCCATGCGCAGGTGTTTCGCGATGCCCTGTCGGGGCTGGACGATCCACTGGTTTCCTTTGCCGTAAAGGCCAATCCCAATGGCGCCGTGCTGGCGACGCTGGGCGGCATGGGACTGGGCGCGGATGTGGTGTCGGGCGGCGAATTGCTGCGCGCGATCGCCGCGGGCATCCCCGCCGACCGCATCGTCTTTTCGGGTGTCGGCAAGACCGCCGATGAAATGCGCCTCGCGCTGACCCACGGCATCTATCAGTTCAATCTGGAAAGCGAACCGGAAGCGCAGATGCTGTCCGATGTCGCGGTTTCCATGGGCAAGACGGCGCCGGTCGCCTATCGTATCAACCCCGATGTCGATGCGGGCACCCATGCCAAGATTTCGACCGGCAAGTCGGAAAACAAGTTCGGCATTCCTTATGACCGGGCGATCGAAAGCTATGGCGCGGCCCGCGACCTGCCGGGACTGGAGGTGCGCGGCGTCGCCGTCCATATCGGCAGCCAGTTGACCGATCTCGCTCCGCTGGAGGCAGCCTTTGTGAAGGTCGGTACGTTGATCGCCGCGCTGCGTGAAGCGGGCCATGACATTGTGCGCGCGGATCTGGGCGGTGGCCTTGGCGTCCCCTATGATCCCTCGCAACCGCTGCCGCCCAGCCCCGCCGATTATGGCGCGATGGTGGCTCGGGTGACGCAGGGGTGGAATGTCCGACTGATGTTCGAGCCGGGGCGCGTGATCGTGGGGAATGCCGGGGTGCTGTTGTCCCGTGTGGTGCGGGTGAAGCAGGGCGCGCAGGCGCCCTTCGTCATCGTCGATGCGGCGATGAACGACCTGATGCGGCCCAGCCTGTATGACGCATGGCATGATATTCGCGCCGTGGCGCCGACCGGCGAACGCGGCAGCGCCAACGTCGTCGGCCCGGTATGCGAGACGGGCGACACTTTCGCCATGCATCGCGATATGGACGTGGTGGCGGACGGCGATCTTGTCGCCTTCATGACGGCTGGCGCCTATGGCGCGACCATGGCCGGCACCTATAACAGCCGCCCGCTGGTCCCCGAAGTGCTGGTGTCCGGCGACAAATGGGCGGTGGTGCGCGAACGCCCGCCGATCGAGGCGCTGATCGCGGCCGACATCATCCCCGACTGGATCGGCGGCTGATGCACAGCCTGCCCGTCTTTCTGAAGCTGGAGGGACGGGCGGTCATCCTGACCGGAACTGGCGAGGCGGCTGACGCCAAGCGCCGCCTGCTCGAACGGGCGGGTGCCGTCATCGTCGGTGAGGATGATGCGCAGGCGCGCGTCGCGATCGTCGCCGACGGGGACGAAGCGACGGTTCGGCGACTGCGTTCGCGGGGCGTGCTGGTGAATGCGACGGACCGGCCGGACCTGTGCGATTTCACTCTGCCGGCGATTGTTGACCGCGATCCGGTGCTGATCGCCATTGGCACGGGTGGCGCTTCGGCTGGCCTTGCGGCGGCGTTGCGTCAAAGGCTGGAGGCGATGCTGCCCACGCATCTGGGCGGGTTGGCGCAGGCATTATTTTCAGCGCGGTCGGAATTGCGCAGACTATGGCCGGACGCCGGGCAGCGCCGCCGCGCCATTGCGCACGGACTGGCGCCGGGCGGGGCAATCGATCCGCTGGGCGTGGAAGCCGATGTTGCAGCATGGCTCGGCCGGGCTGATGACCGGGCGATTGCCCGGTTTCATCACATCGCTTTGCTGTCGGGCGATCCCGACGATCTGACGATGCGGGATGCGCGGATGCTGGCGCTGGCGGACCATATATATCATGCGCCCGATGTACCGGCCGCCATATTGGATCGGGCGCGGGCCGATGCGGCGCGGATCAGGGCGGATGGGCCGCCTGATCAGCGGGGGGAGGGGCTGACCCTCTGGTTAAGCCTGGGCTGAGTGCAGCCGTTCCACCTCGTCATGCAGCGCCTGTATCGAGGACACCAGACGAGCGCGGTCGGCCTGCATTTCGCGCAGGGCTTCGCGCGTTTCACCCAGTTCGACCGCACGCCGCGCAATGCGGGCGTCCAGTTCGGCATTGTGGCGGGACAGGGCGTTCAGCCGTTCGGCGCGCTGGCACAAATGGCGCAGTCGCGCGTCCAGAATGTCGAAGTCGAAAGGTTTGACCACATGATCGTCGGCCCCGGCCTCCAGCGCCTCGATCATGGACTGGTTGTCGGAACGGCCGGTGATCATCACGAAACAGGCATGGCCAGCCAGATTGGCGGTACGGATTTTCTTCATCGTCGCAATGGCCGGCACCATGGCCAGGCCCATATCGATGAGGATGATGTCGACCGGATACGTAACCAGCATGGATAGCGCGACATGGCCGTTTTCGGCCAGCGCGACATCATAGTCGAGGTGGGACAGGCGACGCGCCACGACCGCACGCGCCGTCGGGTTTTCGTCGACCAGCAGGGCGCGCAGTCGGCGCCGGGGCGCTGCATCGATTATGCGGTCCTGATCCGTGCGAAGATTTTGAAGTCGTTTCAGAAAAGGCATGGCCGGTCCCCTGGCTATAGGCCAAGGATAGGAAGGCCATACGAATAAATGGTTAATGGCTGCTATTCATAAAGGGGCATAGGCGCGCATGAAGATGTCGACCGCGAACAGGGCATCCGCTTCCATCTGATCGGCTACCGGCTCTGCGATTGCCCGCATCAATAATTGATGGTGCGTGCCGGACATGGTGACGGACATGAGCAATCGCGCGGCATCGACGGGATCGGCGGTGCGCAACTGGCCACGCTCCATCGCGCCTTCCAGAAACCCGGCCATCAGCATGCGGGTGTTGCGTGGGGCGAGGTCGAAGAAAATCTGGTTGAGTTCGGGAAAGCGTTCTCCTTCGGAAATGATGACGCGATGCAGGGCAATCGCCTGCGGCGACGTCACCTTGGCCAGCAGGCTGCGGCAGGCATTTTCCAATGTGGTGCGAAGGTCCGCTTCCGGGTCGAGTATCTGGGAAAGGCGCGCGCGATAGGCCTGCGTCATTCGGCCTAGCACCGCCGCGAATAATTGTTCTTTGGACGGAAAGTGGTTCCACAGCGTCCCCTTGGACCCGCCCAGCGCCGCGGCGATGCCTGACATGGTGGTTCCGGCATAGCCATGTTCCAGGAAATAATCCTGCGCCACGGACAGGATCATATCCTGTCGGTCGCGTCGGCGCGCTTCGCGGCGAGTAAGAGAAGGACAATCCTGATCGTTCATGATAAATCGTACTATATGGTACGATAAGTTGGTTGACAAGCATATGCATCGGGGCCACATGCGATTTTCATACTGGATGGTACGGTTTGTTAGGCGGTGAGTCGCATGGCAATTTCTTCCCGCGCGATGTCGGCTGCGGTGGCCGCAACGCTGTTAACGGGGTGCGCCGCAATACCCGATCTTGGCCCAAAGCCTGAAATCCGCGCGCCGCAAAGCGTCGCGGCGCAGCAGAGCCTGTCCGCGCAAGCGGTGGAATGGCCCGGTGAAGGGTGGTGGACATCTTATAATGATCCCCAGCTTACGACCCTGATCGAGGAAGGGCTGCGTAATGCGCCCGACATGGCGATCGCGGTCGCGCGCCTCAATCAGGCGCAGGCCATGGCGAAGCAGGCGGGCGCCGCCCTGCTGCCCACGGTCGATGCCGAAGGGCGCACGGGCGTCACCAAGCAGAGCTATAATATGGGGATGCCCTCCAATTTCGTGCCGCAGGGCTGGCTTGGGACGGGGCAGGCTGCGCTCAGCCTTGGCTTCGACCTAGACCTGTGGGGCAAGAACAAGGCGGCGCTGGCAGCGGCAACGTCTCAGGCCCGCGCGGCGCAGATTGATGCGCAGCAGGCGCGGCTGACGCTGACCACGGCGATTGCCGACGCCTATGCCGATCTCGACCGCCTCTATGATGAGGCGGACATCGCGCAGCAGACGCTGGACCTGCGCGTGGCCAGCCAGAAGCTGGTGACGCAACGCCGCGACAACGGCCTTGAAACGCGCGGTGGGGAACGGCAGGCGGACGCCACCGTATCGACCGCTCGCGCGGACCTTGCCGGTGCAAAAATGGCGATCGAACTGCGTCAGCATCAGATTGCCGCGCTGATCGGCGCCGGTCCTGACCGTGGCCTGTCGATCACCCGGCCGCGACCGGGCGCGCTGGCGCCGCTGGGCCTGCCGGCCGACGTCACCACCAATCTGGTCGCGCGCCGCCCCGACATCGCGGCGGCGCTCGCCCGGACGGAGGCGGCGGCCAAACGGATCAAGGTGGCCCGTGCCGACTTCTTCCCCGCGCTGCGGCTCGATGCCCTGATCGGCGTGCAGTCGTTGGGCTGGGAAACTTTGTTCGGCAGCGGCGGGTTCGACAGCATCACCGCCGGATCGCGCCCCTTCACGGACACTTTGTTCAAGAAGGACTCGATCTATGGCAATGCCGGCCCGGCGATCAGCCTGCCGATCTTCCACGGCGGGGCGCTGCGGGCGCAATATCGCGATGCGCGCGCCACCTATGACGAGGCGGTTGCCAGCTATGACAAGACGGTCCTCACCGCCTATCAGGAGGTCGCCGATGCCGTCACCAGCCGCCGGACGCTGGACCAGCGGCTGACCGATGCGCGCGCCGCGCTCAAGGCGTCGGAGGAAGCCCATCATGTGGCGACCCGCCGTTATGAAGGCGGCCTGTCCACCTATCTGGACGTGCTGACGGTCGAGGATCGCCTGTTGACCGCCCGTCGCGCGGTTTCCGATCTGGAAGCCAGCGCCTTCTCACTCGATATTGCCCTCATTCGCGCGCTGGGCGGCGGCTTTGCCGCTGGCGCTGACCAGTCCAAGGATCAACCGCATGGCTGACGCTTCCTCCGAACAGAAAACCGAAGGCAATAATGCCCGCGCAACCTGGCTGAAGCGGCTGGCCATCGTGGTCGTGGTCGTCGGCGTGCTGTGGGCCGCTTATTATCTGCTGATCGGCCGCAATCATGTCAGCACCGACAATGCCTATGTGAACGCGGAAATGGCGCAGGTAACGCCGCTCATCTCTGCGCAGGCGGTCGAAGTGCTGGTCAGCGATACGCAGGCCGTGCGCAAGGGCGACATCCTCGTCAAGCTGGACCCCAGCAATGCGAAGATCGCCGTGGCGCAGGCAGAGGCCGATCTGGCCGAAGCCCGTCGCCGCTTCCGTCAGACCAGCGCAACCAGTGGAGCGCTGTCGGCTCAGGTGGACGCCCGTGGGGCCGATATCGTGCAGGCCCGCGCCCAATTGGCGACGGCGCAGGCGGATTTCGACAAGGCTCGCATCGACCTGCAACGGCGTGAGGCGCTGGCGCCCGATGGCGCCGTGTCGGGCGATGAACTGACGACGGCCCGCCGGACCTTTGCTTCGGCCAAGGCGGCGCTGGACCTCGCCAATGCCGGCGTGAAGACCGCGCAGGCGACCCGGAACGCCGCGACCGGCGAACTGGCCGCGAACGATGCCCTGGTTCAGGGCGCGACGATCGACACCGATCCCGCCGTTCTGTCGGCACAGGCAAAGCTCGACAATGCAAAGCTAGACCTTGATCGCACCGTTATCCGTGCGCCCATCGATGGCGTCGTGACCAAGCGTCAGGTTCAGGTTGGCCAGCGCGTGGCGCAGGGCAGCCCGATCATGAGCATCGTTCCCCTGTCACAGGTCTATGTCGATGCCAATTTCAAGGAACGCCAGCTTCGCGGTGTGAAGGTGGGCATGCCCGCGACGGTCACGTCCGACCTCTATGGCGGCGACGTCGTCTATCATGGCAAGGTCGTGGGCTTCTCGGGCGGCACCGGATCGTCCCTGTCGCTGATCCCGGCGCAGAATGCGACCGGCAACTGGATCAAGGTGGTTCAGCGTCTGCCGCTGCGTATTCAACTCGATCCCAAGGAACTGGCTGAACATCCGCTGCGCGTGGGCCTGTCGATGGACGTCGAACTGGATTTGGCCGGCGAATAAGGAGACGCGGCGATGAGCGGCGGCGACGATATTTTCTCGCGGCTTTCGCCGCGCACCCGGACGCTGGCCGGGCTGGTGCTGGCCATGAGCAATTTCATGGTCGTGCTGGACCTGACCATCGCCAATGTGTCCGTGCCGCATATCGCCGGCAATCTGGGTATTTCGCCCGATCAGGGTACGTGGATCATCACATCCTATGCGGTGGCGGAGGCAATCTGCGTGCCGCTGACCGGATGGTTGGCGCAACGTTTCGGCGTGGTGAAGATGTTCATTTGGGCGATGATCGGCTTCGGCCTTTTCTCCGTCCTGTGCGGCCTGTCGATGACGCTGGGCATGATCGTTGCCTGCCGCATCGGGCAGGGGCTGTGCGGTGGCCCGATCATGCCGATGTCGCAGACGTTGATGATGCGGATATTCCCGCCCGAACAACGGCCCAAGGCCATGGGCCTGTGGGCGATGACGACGCTGCTCGGCCCCGCCATGGGACCGATCGTGGGCGGCTACATCAGCGACAACTGGAGCTGGCACTGGATCTTCTTCATCAACCTGCCGATCGCGGTGATGTGCGTCCTTTCGGCCATGGCCATGCTGCGTCCGGTGGAAACCGAAACCGCCAATGTGCCGATCGACAAGGTGGGTCTGTTCCTGCTGATCTTCTGGATCGGCTGCCTTCAGGTGATGCTGGATATCGGCCGCGATCATGACTGGTTCGGCGATCCGCTGATCGTCGTGCTGGCTATCCTTGCCGGCATCGGTTTCATCGTCTTCATCATCTGGGAATTGACGGAGGAGCATCCGGTCGTCGACCTGCGCGTGTTCCGCCATGTCGGTTATACGTCTGGTGTATTCACGCTGGCACTGGCGTTTGGCGCCTATTTCTCCGGCATCGTCATCATTCCCCAATGGTTGCAGATGTCGATGGGCTATACCGCGACATGGGCAGGCATCCTGACCGCATTCACTGCGATGGCGGCGGTCATGGCCGCGCCCTTGTCCGCCCGCCTGATCGGTAAGGTCGATCCGCGCATCATGATTTCAGGCGCGGTCTTCTGGCTGGGTCTGATGACCCTGTGGCGCGCCCACTGGACCAGCGGTATCGATTTCTGGAGCATGGCCGCGCCGCAATTCATTCAGGGCTTTGCCATGCCCTTTTTCATGATCCCGCTGACCACGCTGACGCTGGGTTCGGTATTGCCCAGTGAAACCGCGTCGGCGGCCGGGCTTCAGAATTTCCTGCGGACCATGGCCATCGCCATCGCGACATCATTGACGCTGACGGGGTGGAGCGATGCGCAGCGCGTATCGCGCAACGATCTGGCCGAAGTGCTGCAACCCGCCGATGCGCAGGCCGCGTTGCAGGGCGCAGGATTTTCGACCGAGCAAATCCGTCAGACCATTTCCAACATGGTGGAGCAGGAAGCGATCGTCATTGCGGTCGATCATATCTTCTTCATATCGGCGGTGGTGATGTTCATCGGTGCTTTGCTGGTGTGGCTGGCCCCTCGACCCAGCGGTCCGGTCGACACGTCGGCCGCACACTGATCGTCATTACGGTCGTCCATCGGGCCGCAGGCTCTGGTCCAGCGCGGCCAGATCCTGCGGCCGGTTGATGTTGGGCAGGGTCAGGCCCGGCACCGCCACCCTGCGCGCGCCGACCCGTTCCATCCAGCCGAACAGGGATCGGTTGTTTTCTTCCGCCAGATGCGCGTCCAGTGCGGCGGCGAGGGCGGCGGGCCACCATCCGATCAGCGGTTGTCCTTCCAGCACGGCGGCGCCGTCGCCCCACAGTGGCAGGGGCAGGGGCGCGGGATAGAAGGGCATGTCGCACCCGGTCGTCAGCACCCCGGCAAAGCCATTCAACGCCGCATGATGCAACGCGGCGTTCAGGCCGCCCAGCGGTCCCATGTCGGGCGCCGGCCGATCCGGCAGGCCATCGTCCCGACCGCAGATGACGACCTGCGCAACATAGGGCGCCAGTCCCGCCACTGCATGATCCAGCAAAGTGCGGCCATCGCGCATGCGGGCCATCGCCTTGTCGCTGCCAAAGCGGGAGGATCGCCCGCCCGCCAGCACGGCACCTAATATCTGCATGCCCGTCCTTCCCGCCACACTCTATCGGGCGTCCTGTCGCTTCGCTACAGCATGACCCATGCGCGAACGAGTGGCCATATGGCGAAACAGATAGAAACGGAGGCCGCCGGCTTTCTGCGTTTGACGCCCGATGGCGGGCAGGCGCCGATCGAACGGATGCTGGCGCAGGAGGTGCCGGTCGCCATCGAATATAATGGCATCGGCTATGCGGTGTTGATGGCGACGCCCGATCATGTCGAAGATCTGGTGCAGGGCTTTGCCCTGGCAGAGCGGTTGGCCATGCCGGGCGATCCTGTCCTGTCGATCGATGTCCATGTGACGCAACAGGGACTGGTGGCCCGCGCTACCCTTCCGCCCGAACGGGCTGGCGCGTTGCTGGACCGGGTCCGTCATCGCGCGTCCGATTCCTCCTGCGGTATATGTGGCATCGAAAATCTGGAGCAGGCGATCCGCGATCTGCCGCCAGTGACGGCGCGCTCGACCGCCGATCAGCAGGCGATTTTTCGCGCGCTGGATGCGCTGGCCACGCATCAGCCGATGAATGCAGCGACCGGCGCCGTCCATGCCGCCGCCCTGGTCGATGCAGACGGCGCGATCCGGCTGGCGCGGGAGGATGTGGGCCGACACAATGCGTTCGACAAACTGATCGGGGCGATGCGCCGTCAGGGGCTGGGATGGGACGGCGGCTTTGCCCTGCTATCGTCCCGATGCTCCTACGAACTGGTGGAAAAGGCGGTGCTGGCCGATTGTCCGCTGCTCGTCACCATCTCCGCGCCGACGCAGCTTGCGGCGGATCGGGCGGCGCAGGCGGGACTGCCGATCGTCGTGCTGGCCCGCCGCGACGCCGCGCTGGCGCAGGGTTGGCCCGGCGCCTGAACCCGATTATTGCGTGGCGTTGGCGGCTGCGGGCGGAAGCGCTGCTTCGGCGGGCTGCGCATCGACCAGGCGCAGGCTGTCGAGAACCTGTTTGGCGATGGTGCGATATTGTTCGCTCAGCATTTCGGGATAGACGAAGGTCGCGGTGACGATCGACCCGTCGCTTTTCTTGAGCACGCGGATGGCGACATTATTGCCCTCGCCATCATTGGCGGTGCCGCGATATTCGCTGGCGCCGATGAAGTCGCCGTCGACGCCCTCGGCGCCGTCGTTCAGCGCCTCGACAATCTGTTGCAACGTCTGATCCTGCGCATTGGCCTGCCAGAATATGCGGACATCCGCACCGGCGCCGGGATCTTCATAAACGACGCCATCTTCCGTACTGGCGCCCTTGTCCATCACCCATCCTTCGGGGAAGGTGGCGGAAAATCCGTGAATGCTGCTGTTATAGGTGCGGACGGGCGGCGTTGCCTCGCTCTGCTGATTGCCGATCGCCTTGGCCGCGGCTTCATTGGCGGCGGCGGCAAGCTGTTCCTGATCGGGCAGGTCGGCAACCGGCTCGGTTCGCCCGCACGCGGCGAGCAGCAGGACGGTCGTCAGGGCGGCAAGAGGCAAACGGATCATGCCCGTTCCAAAGCATAGCTGCGCCGGGATTTCAACGCCGGGCTTTCCCTTCATGCGACCGCTGGCGCTGAACATGGTTCAGGCCGCGCTGTCGATCCCCAGTTCGGCCAGTTTGCGATACAGGGTGGAACGGCCGATGCCCAGACGCCGGGCGACCTCCGTCATGCGGCCCCGATAATGGCCGATGGCCAGGCGGATGACGTCCGCCTCGATTTCCGCAAGCTGACGCACATGCCCATCCCCTTCGAACAGGGTGATGCCAGCGCCTTCACGATGCGAAGGCGTTGCGGTGCGCAGCGATACCGGGCGGCGATCGGGCGAGGCGCCTGCCTGAATTTGGGCTGTGATCTGCGGAAAATCGAGCGGTGTCAGCGCGTCGCCCTCGCAAAGCACGGCGGCGCGGAACAGGGCGTTCTGCAACTGGCGCACATTGCCCGGCCAGCCATGCTGCATCAACAGCGCAAGCGCCCCGTCGGTCAGGCCCAGGCTGCGCAACCCCGGTTGTGATCCGATACGGGCGAGCAGGTGGCGGCAAAGGGCAGGAATATCGCCGATCCGTTCGCGCAGCGGCGGCACGGTCAGTTGCACGACGTTCAGACGGTAATATAGATCTTCGCGGAAACGCCCGGCCTCGATTTCGTCGGTCAGGCGTTTGTTGGTGGCGGCAATGATCCGCACGTCCACCTGTACCGGGCGGCGGGCGCCGATCGGCTGCACTTCGCCGTCCTGAAGCACGCGCAGCAATTTGACCTGTGCGTCGAACGGCATTTCGCTCACTTCGTCGAGGAACAGCGTGCCCATGTCGGCGCTGACGAATTTGCCGACATGTCGTTCGAACGCGCCGGTGAAGGCGCCGCGTTCATGGCCGAACAGCTCGGATTCGACGAGGTTGGCGGGAATGGCGCCGCAATTGACCGTCACCATCGCCTGTTTGTGCCGGGGCGACGCGGCATGAATGGCGCGGGCGATCACATCCTTGCCGACGCCGCTTTCGCCCTCGATCAACACGGGGACGCGGGCGCGTGCCGCCTTGGCCGCGATGGCCAGCGCTGCGCGAAACTGCGGCGCAGAACCCACCACATCCTCGAAAGACAGGGGCGCGGTGATCTTTTCGGTCAGCGGGCGAAGCTCGCCGCGTCCTCCGCTTTCGGCCAGCGTGGCGTTGAGTGCGGCCAGCAGACGTTCGGGGGCAATGGGTTTGGACAGATAGTCGGTCGCGCCGGCGCGCATGGCGTCCACCGCGACGGCGACATCATTATGGGCGGTCAGCACCAATATCGGCAGGGCAGGACGACGATCATGAATTTCACGGATCAGGTCGGACGGGTCATGTTCCGGGCTCCACTGGTCGAGCAGTACGGCGTCGAGTCGCATGCCATCCTGCGTGCCGAGCGTCGCAATAGCCATTTCTGCATCGGCGACGAAGATTGTTCGCCATCCGGCGCGTGCCGCCAATGCCGATACCAGACGCCGCTGCGCCGGTTCATCGTCAATCAGCATCAACATCGGTACACCGTCGCGCGCCATTGAAACCCCTTTGTTTTCCCAATGAAGCAAGGCTTTAGCGAGCAACGGTAAAAGCGCGCTTAACCGCGAAAGAATTTCTTGTTCCGGAATTTCTTGCGTCGTTCCGGGTTGAGGGGCATGCGGCAAAAAGATAAGAATTTGCGAACATGCATGTCAGAGGGGATGAGCCATGGCTTCCGACGGACATATCGAAGTTGCGACCGAAAATTATCACGGGTTCGTAGCGTTTGCGAAATGGGGGACGATTGCGGCCGTCGTGGTAGCGGCGATCGTGGTGCTGCTGATTTCGACCTAGGCCGACATCGGAACGAACGGAGGGGATGCACAAGATAATGAAAATAGCGATCGTGAAAGAGCAGGCCACCGGCGAACGCCGCGTGGCAGGCACGCCGGAAACGGCAAAGAAATTCATCGGATTGGGCGCGCAGGTCGCGGTGGAAAGCGGTGCCGGTGTCAGCGCGTCGATCGCCGACGCCGATTATGCGGCGGCTGGTGCTACGGTAGGCGACCGGGCCAGCGTGCTGGACGGCGCGGACATCGTACTGGGCGTGCAGGGGCCGGACCCGGCCAGCCTGTCGGGCGTGAAGCCCGGCGCGTGGATCGTGGCAGGGCTTAATCCCTTTGGCGAGCGCGCACGGGTCGATGCCTATGCGGCGGCGGGTCTTGAGGCGCTGGCGATGGAATTCATGCCGCGCATTACCCGCGCCCAGTCGATGGACATTTTGTCGTCCCAGTCGAACCTGTCGGGCTATAAGGCGGTGCTGGATGCCGCCGGCGAATATGGCAAGGCGTTCCCGATGATGATGACGGCGGCAGGCACGGTTTCTGCGGCCAAGGCGTTCATCATGGGCGTGGGCGTCGCGGGGCTTCAGGCCATCGCCACCGCCCGCCGTCTGGGCGCACAGGTCAGCGCGACCGACGTGCGCGCCGCGACGAAGGAACAGATTGAATCGCTGGGCGCCAAGGCAATCTTCGTGGAGAAGGTCGCAGGGATCGAGGGCGAAGGCACCGGCGGCTATGCCACCGAAATGTCCGACGAATATAAGGCCGCGCAGGCCGAACTCGTGTCCAGCCATATCGCCAAGCAGGACATCGTCATCACCACCGCCCTGATCCCCGGCCGTCCCGCGCCACGCCTGATCACCGACGCGCAGATTGCGACGATGAAGCCGGGCAGCGTGATCGTCGATCTGGCCGTCGAGCAGGGCGGCAATGTCGAGGGTGCCGTCGCCGGCGAAGTCGTGGAGCGCCACGGCGTCAAGATTGTCGGCCACCGCAACGTGCCATCGCGCCTTGCCGCCGACGCTTCCGCCCTGTTCGCGCGCAATCTCTTCAACTTCCTGTCCGCCTTCTGGGACAAGGAAAAGGGTGCGCCCATATTGGACGAGGAAATCGGCAACGCCATCCGCCTGACGCAGGGCGGAAAAATCGTCAACGAACGGTTGCTGGCAAGCTGATGAAGCGTTCGCTTTCTATCCTCCCCTTTAAGGGGAGGTGGCAGGCGGAGCCTGACGGAGGGGTGTCATCCTATCGATGGGGGGACACCCCTCCACCAGCCTGCGGCTGGTCCCCCTCCCCTTACAGGGGAGGATGAAGAATGTTGCAGGGGGGCGATGCGGGTAAAGGGCGCGCGCGCAGGTTGAGGCAGGATATGTCTCTGCCCGAAGGCCTGCTTTGGCAGGCTCTTCGGCGTAAACAGGCTGGCTTCAAATTCCGTCGTCAACATCCCTGCGGTTCCTATGTCGCGGACTTCTACTGTCATGAGGCGCGGCTTGTGATCGAAATTGACGGGGAAGTGCATAATCGGGGCAATGCGCCCATGCGAGACGAACTGCGTGATGGCTGGTTTGCGGACAAGGGGTTGATGGTCCTGCGCATTCCCGCTCTCAACATATTGAACGAACCGGACAATGCCGTCACCGCCATCATGGTGTCGGCTCAAGAAAGAATAGGGGAGGACTAGAATGGACTTCATCTCCATCCTGTCGATTTTCGTGCTGGCGTGCTTCGTCGGCTATTATGTCGTCTGGTCGGTGACGCCGGCCCTGCATACGCCGCTGATGGCTGTCACCAACGCCATTTCGTCCGTCATCATCGTCGGCGCGCTGGTCGCATCGGCGGAGGCAGGCAGCATCACCGCCAAGATATTGGGACTGGCCGCCGTCGTGCTGGCCTCCATCAACATCTTTGGCGGCTTTGCCGTGACCGAACGCATGCTGGCCATGTACAAGAAGAAGGAGCGCAAGTGATGCATGAGATCGCTTCTGTCTCGCCGCTCGTGGCCTTTGCCTATCTTGTATCGGGCATTCTCTTCATTCTGGCGTTGCGCGGGCTTTCCAGTCCCGCGACCAGCCGCCGGGGCAATCGCCTCGGCATGGCGGGCATGGCCATTGCGGTCGGTACGACGCTTTACACCCATGATGTGGTGAGCCTGCCGGAAATCATCGGCGCCATCATCGTGGGCGGCGGCATCGGTTTCCTGATTGCCCGGCGGATCGAAATGACCGCCATGCCGCAGCTTGTCGCCGCCTTTCACAGCCTCGTCGGTCTTGCCGCGGTGCTGGTCGGTGCCGCCGCTTTCCTTAATCCCGGCGCGTTCGGCGTGCTGGACTCGGATGGCCTCGACATTCTGAAGAACAGCCGCATCGAAATGGGGCTGGGCGTGGCGATCGGCGCGATCACCTTTTCGGGGTCGGTCATCGCCTTCCTGAAACTCAACGGCAATATGTCGGGCAAGCCGATCATGCTGCCTGGCCGCCACCTGATCAATCTGGGTACGCTGGCGGCGATTTTGGTGCTGGTGTCGCTCTATCACCTCAATACGCCCGCCCTGTTCTGGACCATCATCGGTCTCAGCTTCGCCATCGGCTTCCTGCTGATCATCCCGATTGGTGGCGCCGACATGCCGGTCGTGGTGTCGATGCTGAACAGCTATTCGGGCTGGGCGGCGGCGGCGATGGGCTTTACCCTTGGCAATACCGCCATGATCATCACCGGCGCGCTGGTGGGGTCGTCGGGTGCGATCCTGTCCTACATCATGTGCAAGGCGATGAACCGCAGCTTCATCAGCGTTATCGCGGGCGGCTTTGGCGCGGAAACCGGCCCGTCCGGTGGTGGCGCGGCGGCCATCGATCGCCCCTATAAGCGCGGCAGCGCGGAGGATGCGGCCTTCCTGATGAAACAGGCGGACAGCGTCATCATCGTGCCGGGATACGGCATGGCGGTGTCTCAGGCCCAGCATGCGCTGCGCGAAATGGGCGACCTGCTCAAGAAAGAAGGCGTCAGCGTCAAATATGCGATCCATCCGGTTGCAGGGCGCATGCCCGGCCATATGAACGTGCTGCTGGCCGAAGCGAACGTCCCCTATGACGAGGTGTTCGAACTGGAGGACATCAACAGCGAATTCGGTCAGGCCGACGTCGCCTTCGTCATCGGTGCCAACGACGTCACCAACCCGGCGGCCAAGACCGACAAGACCTCGCCCATCTATGGCATGCCCATCCTCGACGTCGCCAACGCCAAGTCGGTGCTGTTCGTGAAGCGATCCATGGGCGGGGCGGGCTATGCCGGCGTCGACAATGAAGTCTTTTACATGGACAACACCATGATGCTGCTGGCCGACGCGAAGAAGATGGTGGAGGAAATCGTCAAGGGGCTGGCGCATTAAGCGATAGGCTGACCCAACTTCCGTTCGCCCTAAGCTTGTCGAAGGGCCATTCTTCCGTAAAAGGGGCAGGACGGGGCTTCGACAGGCTCAGCCCGAACGGGGCTGGGCAGACATATCATCGCCCCGGTAAACGGGAGCGATATGCGTAAACTTGGTCTGATTGGTGGTCTCAGCTGGACGTCCACCGCCCGCTATTATGAGATCATCAACAAGGCCGTGCATCGCGCGCTGGGCGGACAGCATAGTGCGCCGCTGCTGATCGACAGTCTCGATTTCGCCGAAGTCGCCCGCTGTGCTTCGGTGCAGGACTGGGATTGCGCCGCAGGGCAGCTCATCGCTTCGGCCCGCCGGCTGGAACAGGCGGGGGCGGGCAGCATCCTCATCTGCGCCAACTCCATGCACCGCGTCTATGATCAGGTGCAGGCCGAAGTCGGCATCCCCATCATCCATATCGCCGAAGTGGTGGGGGATCAGATGCAGGCCGACGGCATCGAAAAGGCCGCGTTGATCGGCACGCGCAACGTCATGACCGAGAAATATTATCGCCAGCGTCTGGTCGCCCATGGCGTGTCACTGATCCCGGCGGACATGGAACTGGCCGACCGGATCGATCGCATCGTCTATGACGAACTGACCGTGGGCAAGGTCAGCAAGGAATCCGAACGCTATATGAAGTCGGAACTGACCGACATCGCCAAGGAAGATGTGCAGGCGGTCGTGCTGGCCTGCACCGAACTGGAAATGATCGTCGATGTGAAGGCCAATGTGCTGCCCATCTACGATTGCACCGGCATCCATGCCAAGGCGGGCGTGGACTTCATTCTGGGCTGAACTGAAGGGGGGATATGGACAGGCGGGGTCACAGGCCAGCCCCAATCCCAGCCCTGTCCGTTCGTTTCGAGCGAAGTCGAGAAACGGATCAAGCTGGTTTCTCGACCATGTTCGAAATGAAATGGGAATAGGCCTCACTCGCCCGGTTCGTTGAGCGCAATATCCATGTCGGCCAGCGCCAGCCGCAACAATTCCGCCATGGTCGTGCGCGCCGCGGCCGTATCGCGTGCGGCAATCGCCTGAAACACGGCGCGATGGTCGGGCAGGGGGTCGCGCGGCATCAACCGTTTGCGATGCTTGAACGTGGTTGTCCAACTGACCGCCGCGCCGACCGAACTGGCCAGCGCCTCCAGCGCGTCATTATGGGTCGCGGCCAATATCGCATGGTGGAACCGCTGGTCGGCGGCGCGTCCGTCGGGCGTGGACAGGCCGAACCGGCCCATATCGGCCAGCGCCGCCTCCATCGTCGCAATCTGTTCGTCGGTGCGGCGTCGCGCGGCGAATTCGGCGGCGGCAGGCTCTATCACGCCGCGCAGTTCGAACAGGTCGCGGATGAAATTGGCGTCGGGTTCCCCGGCGAACATCCATGCCAGCATTTCGGGGTCCAGCACGTTCCACCGGCTGCGCGGCAGGACGCGGGTGCCGGCCTTGGGGCGGCTTTCCAGCATCCCCTTGGCAATCAGGATGCGGACCGCCTCGCGATAGGCGGTGCGCGATACGCCCAGCCGTTCGGACGCCTCGATCTCACCCTCGAACAGGTCGCCGGGTTTATGGCGGCCGGTCAATATGGCTGTGCCCAGATCGCGGGCAATCGCCTGATGGATGCGGAGCGCGCCTTCTTCCGGTCCGAAGGGTCCGTCCTTGCGCGCGCTCCCCATCATTTTTCCCCTTGGATGTCAGTCCTCAAACGCAGCCGTAGGGCAATGCCGTCCGCAAAGAAAGGCATCGGCCACCAGACGCAGCGGCGCGGTGTCGGCATCGATGGCTCCGGCGGCCACCAGATCGACGAAACGACGATACATGGTGGGATATTCCTCGTCCGGCGCCTTCATTTGCACTTCGCCGTCCAGACGCAGGGTGTTGCCACCCTCCGACAGGAGCAGGCTGCCATTTTTCGCCTCGACCGCGATGTCCCATGTCTGCGGCCCGGTCTGGCGCCAGTCGAACACGGTGTCGATCGGCGCGCCCGAAGCGGTCGCCATCGACAGGGTGGCACCGATCGGCGCCTGCTTGTTCGACGGCACTTCCAGATCCGCCGACAGGACGGTGATCGGTTCGGCGACGATTTCGGTCAGGATCGACAGGGCGTTGATGCCCGGATCGAACACGCCAAAGCCGCCCGCTTCCCAGATCCAGGGCTGGCCCGGATGCCAGTGCCGCACATCTTCGCGCCACTGGATGGAAATGCGCTCGACCGTGCGATCTGCCATCCAAGCCTTGGCCTGCGCCACGGCGGCGGCATAGCGGCTATGCCAGCTGGCATAGAGCGTGACGCCCTGCGCCTTCGCCAGCGCAGTCAGCGCGTCCACTTCGGACACGGTGGCGCCCGGCGGCTTTTCAAGGAACACATGTTTCCCCGCCAGCAGCGCCTGCCGCGCGGCGGCATAGCGGACCTGCGGCGGCTGGCACAGGATGACGGCATCCAGTTGGCTTTCGCCCGCCAGCATCGCGCCGAGGTCGGGGTAATTATTCACCCCGTCCCCCTGCGCGTTGCGGCTGGCGACGGCGACCAGATCGATGCCGTCCACCTGCGCGATCGCGGGCAGATGCTGGTCGCGCGCGATCTTGCCGAGGCCTACCAGACCTGCCCTGATCGTCATGCGGACGCTTCCAGCTTGCCTTCCATACGGCGCGTCAGACCCCAGGGGTTGGCGGCCTGAAGCGCGGGCGGCAGCAGCGCATCGGGAACGTCCTGATAGCAGACGGGACGCAGGAAGCGCATCATCGCCAGCGTGCCGACCGACGTGGTGCGGCCGTCCGACGTCGACGGGAAGGGACCGCCATGGACCATGGCATGGGTCACTTCGACGCCGGTGGGCCAGCCGTTGGTCAGGATGCGGCCGACCTTGCGGGCGAGCGTGGGCAGCAGGGCGGCGGCATCGGCTTCGTCGCCGTCCGCCATCTGGAGCGTGGCGGTCAGCTGGCCTTCCAGATCGGCGATGGTCTTGACGACTTCCTCGATGCTGGAGCAGCGGATCAGCACCGACGAGGAGCCGAACACTTCGTCCGCCAGCTGCGGATTGGCGAAGAAGTTGGCGCTGTCGGTCGAGAAGAACGCGGCCTGACCACGGTTGACGCCTTCCGGTTCGGTGCCGCGGGCGACGGTGGTGACGCCTTCTGCACCGGCGATGGCGGCGACGCCCTTTTCATAGGCGGCGTGGATGCCCGGCGTCAGCATGACCTGCGGCGCGGCACCCGACATGGCAGCAGCGGCCGAGGCGACGAACGTGTCGAGATCCGGGCCGTCGAGCGCGATGACAAGGCCGGGGTTGGTGCAGAACTGGCCCGAACCCATGGTCAGCGAACCGACGAAGGCGGCGCCCATCGCTTCGGCGCGGGCGGCGAGCGCGGCGGGCAGAAGGACGACGGGGTTGATCGACGACATTTCCGAATAGACCGGGATCGGCTCTTCACGGCCGGCTGCGATCTTCATGAGCGCAATGCCGCCGCCGCGCGATCCGGTGAAGCCGACCGCCTTGATGCGGGCGTCGGATACCAGCGCGCCGCCCAGGTCATTGGTGGTGCCGGGCAGGTAGGAGAAGACGCCTTCATGCAGGCCGCTGGCCTTGACCGCTGCTGCAATGGCTCGGGCGACCAGTTCGCCGGTGCCGGGGTGGGCGGGGTGGCCCTTCACCACGACGGGGCTGCCGGCGGCGAAGGCCGATGCGGTGTCACCGCCCGCCACCGAGAAGGCGAGCGGGAAGTTGGATGCGCCGAACACGGCGACCGGGCCGAGCGACTGGTTGACGCGGCGCAGGTCGCTGCGTGGCAGCGGCGCGCGGTCGGGCAGCGCCTTGTCGATGGTGGCGTCCAGCCAGTCGCCCTGACGCACATAGCTGGCGAACAGGCGAAGCTGACCGACGGTGCGGCCGCGCTCACCCTCCAGACGGGGTCGGGGCAAGCCGGATTCGGCCATGGCGGTTTCGATCAGCAGGTCGCCGATGGCGACGATCTGGTCCGCGACCGCTTCCAGGAAGCTGGCGCGGGCGTCGGGGCTGAGCGTCGAAAAGCTCTCGAACGCGGCGTCGGCCAATGCGGCCGCATCGGCGACGTCAGCGGGCGAGGCGTTGGAAAAGGCGACATCGCCCTTGGCGCCGGTGGCGGGGTGGACGGCGTAGAAAGGCTCGCCGCCGCTGCGCTCGCTCGCGCCGATCAGGATGGATCCGTTGAACATGGCTGTCTCCAGAATAGGGGTTAGGGATGTCTGGCTAGACGGTCATGCCGAAAAGGGTTGACCCTTTTGCGGCACGATCAATGCGTATTTCGAAATGAAAGGAGGCGGTGGTTCAGATAGAGAGCCGCCGCCCCCTTTCAATCCCGGGAACAAGGCCGGGATTAATGATTATCGCGCGGCAGGCCCATGGTCTGGGCGATGCGCTGATATTTCTCCGCGCCCTCCAGAATGGCGCCGGTGTTCATCTGGCCGACGACCGAACGCTGAATTTCCTGCCACGGCGTCTGCGACGCGGGATATTTGAACCCGCCTTCGGCTACCAGCTTGGTGCGGCGTGCTTCCAGTTCCTCGTCGGAAATCAGGACGTTCACGACACCCTTCTTCAGGTCCATGCGTACCCGATCGCCGGTTTCCAGCAGGGCAAGGCCACCCATCGCCGCCGCTTCGGGCGAGGCGTTCAGGATCGACGGGCTGCCCGATGTGCCGGACTGACGGCCATCGCCGATGCAGGGCAGGGCCGATACGCCTTCGGTGATGAGGTAGGCGGGCGGACGCATGTTCACGACTTCGGCCGCGCCGGGATAGCCGATCGGGCCGGCGCCGCGCATGAACATCAGCGTATCGGGCGTGATGCCGACCGACGGATCGTCGATGCGGTGGTGATAATCTTCCGGGCCATCGAACACGACGGCCGGGCCTTCGAACGCTTCGGGATCGTCGGGGTTCGACAGGTAACGCAGGCGGAATTCTTCACTGATGACGCTCGTCTTCATGACGGCGGCATCGAACAGATTGCCCGACAGGACCAGGAAGCCGGCTTCCTCCTTCATCGGCTGGTTGAACGGACGGATGACCTTTTCATCCTCGATCTCCACGCCCTTGCAATTTTCGCCCATGGTCTTGCCATTGACGGTCATCGCGCCTTCCTTGATCAGACCCTGGTCGATCAACTGGCTGATGACGGCGGGCAGGCCGCCTGCGCGATAATAGTCTTCGCCCAGATATTCGCCGGCCGGCTGCATGTTGACCAGCAGGGGAACCTTGTGGCCGACGGTTTCCCAATCCTTGAGCGGCAGGTCGACGCCCATGTGGCGTGCGATCGCGCTCAGGTGGATCGGCGCATTGGTCGAACCGCCGATGGCCGAATTGGCGACGATGGCGTTGTGGAAGGCGTCGAGCGTCATGATGTCGGACGGCTTCAGGTCTTCATGCACCATTTCCACGATGCGCTTGCCGGTGCGATAGGCGGCTTCCTGACGGTCGCGATAGGGGGCGGGGATCGCCGCGCTGCCGGGCAGCATCATGCCCAGCGCTTCGGCCAGTGCGTTCATGGTGCTGGCGGTGCCCATGGTGTTGCAGAAGCCGGTCGAGGGAGCCGACGACGCCACCAGCTTGATGAAGCCTTCATCGTCGATCTTGCCGGCGGCCAGCAACTGGCGGCCATGCCATACGATGGTGCCGGAACCGGTGCGCTCACCCTTGTGCCAGCCGTTCAGCATCGGGCCGACCGACAAAGCGATGGCGGGGATGTTGACGGTGGCGGCCGCCATCAGCAGCGCCGGGGTGGTCTTGTCGCAACCGCTGGTCAGGATCACGCCGTCGAGCGGATAACCATACATGGCTTCGACCAGACCCAGATAGGCGAGGTTGCGGTCAAGGCCGGCGGTCGGGCGCTTGCCGGTTTCCTGAATCGGGTGAACCGGGAATTCCAGCGCAATGCCGCCCATTTCGCGAATGCCTTCGCGCATGCGTTCGGCCAGAACGAGGTGATGGCGGTTGCAGGGGCTAAGGTCGCTGCCGGTCTGGGCGATGCCGATGATCGGCTTGCCACTGCGCAGTTCCTCCAGGCTCAGGCCGAAGTTCAGATAGCGCTCCAGATAGAGCGACGTCATGTCGATATTGTCTGGGTTGTCGAACCAGGCGCGGCTGCGCAGCTTCGGGGCGGGCTTGGACGAATCGCTCATGGGGCATCCTGACGCTAAAATGGGCATGGCGCGTTGACGCGCTCGCCATCCTGATATACTCAGACAAATAATATTTCAAGCGGTGGTTTAGAGGTTTTGTGAGCGCTACCATTAATTTTTTCCGCTACGCTCACCCATGACCGGCACCCATATCATCGGCGATTGGGGCACCAGCCGCCTGCGCCTGTTTCGCATATCGGATGGTCATATTGTTGCCCGCCGCGACGGGCCGGGCATCGGTAAGGTTGGACAGGGGGCAGAACAGGCTCTGGCTGAAACCATCGCGCCGTTGATGGCTGATGGCGCACCCGATGAGATCGCCTTGTGCGGCATGATCGGCGCCCGCGACATATGGGTGGAGGCGCCCTATGCCGATTGCCCGGCCACTATGGATGACTGGCGCGCGGCGGCTGTGCGGTTCGACTGGCGCGGCGTGCCGCTGTCCATCATGGCGGGGCTGGCCTGTGTCGGGTCAGACCGGATCGCGGACGTCATGCGGGATGAGGAAACGCAGATATTCGGCGCATTCCGCCTTCATCCGCAACTGGGGCAGGGGCGTCGCCTGATCGTCCTGCCCGGCACGCATAATAAATGGGTGCTGGTGGAGGATGGACGCATCCTGTCCTTCCGCACCATGCCGACCGGCGAGTTGTTTGCCCTGTTGCGCGATCAGTCGGTGCTGGGGCCAAAGGATATGAGCGGCGACGCCGTGCAGCAGCAGGCCGGTTTTACAGAGGGGCTGGCGCGGGCCGGGGACGGCCGTCTGCTCGCTTCGCTCTTTGCGGCGCGATCGATGCGGTTGCGGGCAGGGCGCTCGTCCGACTGGGCGGCGGGCTATCTGTCCGGCCTGCTGATCGGCTGCGAAGTGCGGGAGGCCATGGCGCTTCTGCCCGCCGAGCAGGATGTGACGCTGATCGGTGACGGCCGACTGTCGGACCTTTATGGGCAGGCGCTTGGTGCCATGGGCGTGGTGAGCCGACGCCTCGATGGCGAAGTCTGCGCGCTCGCCGGGCTTGGATTTGTGGAGACGGAATAATCATGACCATCGACGATCTTCTGGCCGATGGCGCGCCGCCCATTGCCGCGATCCTGCGCGGCATTCGCCCCGACGAGGCGGTCGACATCGCCGCCGCTCTGGTCGATGCGGGGCTGCGCATATTGGAAGTGCCGTTCAATTCGCCCGATCCGCTGGTCAGTATTGCGGCCATGCAGGCGGCATTTGGCGATCGCGCGATCATCGGCGGCGGCACGGTGTTGAGCGTCGAGGCGGTGGAGGCGCTGCATGGCGCGGGCGGGCGCATCATGGTGACGCCCAATACCGACACCGCCGTCATCGCACGGGGCGCGGAACTCGGGCTTGAACTATTGCCCGGCTTCATGACGCCCAGCGAAGCCTTTGCTGCCATCGGCGCGGGTGCGCGGCGGATCAAGCTGTTCCCGGCCGCCCGGCTCGGTGCATCCTATGTGAAGGCGATCAGGGATGTGCTGCCGCGTGACGTTGGCGTGTGGGCGGTGGGGGGCACGGGCGCCGACACGATCGGCGAATGGCTGGCGGGCGGATGCGAAGGCATCGGCGTGGGCGGTGCGCTTTATCGTCCGGGTGACGATGCAAAGATCGTGGGCCAACGTGGCGCGGAACTGGTCGCTGCATGGAAGGCGGCGAAGGGCTAAGGTGTCTTTTTATCCGGCCTGTCCTACATGCAGGCGGCAGGGCATGATGGGCGTAACATTGTTTGCTTGGCTTTCCGATATATTCAAACACTGGTAATCTTATTTCAAAATTGCCGGGAAATATGGGAAGCTAAGCGCTCTCGCTCCAACATCGGATCGCGGCGATCAGGCCGCTTCGGTCGCCCGGTCCAGCATCTCGCGAACCCGCGCCGCCAATGCGCCATAGCTGAAGGGTTTTGTCAGCAACTCGACCCCTTCGTCCAGTCGGCCATGGTGGACGATGGCATTGCGGGCATAGCCGGTGGTGAACAGCACCCGCAGGTCCGGTTGCATCGCCTGCGCCTCCCGCGCCAGATCGGCGCCGGTCATCCCACCGGGCAGGATGACATCGGTAAAGAGCAGGTCGACCGGCGCATCACTGGCCTCCAATTGCTCCAGCGCCTGTCGCGCATTGCCGGCGGCAATCACGCGATAGCCCAGCTCGCTCAGCACCTCGACCGAAAAGGCGCGGACATTCTCGTCATCCTCGCACAGCAGGATGGTTTCGCTGCCCCCCGCGACGGGGAGCTGTTCGCTGTCTTCGGTCATGTCGGGGATGGGCAGAGCGCCGGCATGACGGGGCAGATAGAGTTTGACGCACGTCCCCATTCCCCGTTCGGAATAGACGCGCATATAACCGCCCGATTGCTTGATGAAGCCATAGACCATCGACAGGCCAAGGCCGGTGCCGCGTCCCACTTCCTTCGTGGTGAAAAAGGGGTCGATTGCCTGCGCCAGCGTCGCTTCATCCATGCCATCGCCCGTATCGGTCATGCCGATCATGACATAATGACCCGGCTTGATATCGCCTTCATGCCGGGCGAGGCGAGCGTCCACATCGACATTGGCGACTTCCATGGTCAACCGTCCGCCATTTGGCATGGCATCGCGTGCATTGACCGCCAGATTCAACAGCGCATTTTCCATCTGGTTGACGTCAATGGCGATCGGCCAGGCATCGCATGCGCCGACCGTTGTAATCTCGATGGCTTCATTCAGCGTCCGCTGAAGCAGGCCCGACATGCTCTCGATCAATTGATTGGGGTCGATCGGGCGGGGGGCCAGCGGTTGGCGGCGGGAAAAGGCCAGCAGGCGCTGCGTCAGCGTCGCGGCCCGGTTCGCCCCGGCCGCCGCATTGGTCGCCATGCGGCGCAGCTTCGCTTCTTCGGGCGGCAGGCTGCGCAGCATCAAATCCAGATTGCCGGTCACGATCTGAAGCAGATTGTTAAAGTCATGGGCGATGCCGCCGGTCAACTGGCCCAGCGTCTCCATCTTCTGCGCCTGCCTCAACGCGGCCTCCGTATCGGCCAGCATCTGTGCGTCGGTCCGTTGCTGCGTCACGTCACGCGCCACGCAGTAGATCAGGTGCCCCTCCGGAACGGCGGTCCAGCTAAAGGTGCGATAATGGCCGTCCTTGGTGCGGAACCGGTTTTCGAAGCGCAGCACGGTTTCGCCATCCGCCAGATCGGCTACCCGTTCACGGGTCTTGGAAATATCGTCAGGATGTTCCATCCATTGCGATGTGCGGCCTACCAGTTCCGCTTCGCTCCATCCCAATATTTCGGTCCAGGCGGGGCTGACTGACAGCCATGTGCCGTTGGTGTCGGCGATCAGAAACGGATCGCGCGCCAGCGCCCACAGGCGGTTGCGGTCGGCCATCATCGCCCGCTCCGCCAGCACGCGCTGCGTCGTTTCGCTGACGATGCACAGCACACCGCCGATGCTGCCGTCCGCCTCGAACACCGGGGAATAGGATATGTCGAAAAATACTTCCTCGCCGCGCCCGCCATCACGCTCGATATAGAAAGGGCGATCCCTGGCGTGCAGCGTCTCGCCGGTATCCAGCACCGATTGCAGCAGCGGTCCCAGATCGTCCCATAATTCCGCCCACCCTTCGCGGGCGGGACGCCCCAGCACATGGGGGTGTTTGTCGCCGATGGTCGGCGCATAGGCCTCATTATAAAGGGCGCTGAAATCCGGTCCCCAGAACAGCACGATCTCCGCTCTGGCCGACAGCATCAGGCGTACGGTGGAAATCAGGCTGGGCGACCAGCTCTCGACCGGGCCTAGCGGCGAGCGCGCATCCAGTGCCGCCGTCAGGACGCCCAATGGTCCCTGTGCGGCGATCATCGCGCTGATGCTGTTCGTCCTCGACATTGTGGTCGCCACGTACATCCTCCCGGTTCGCAAACTACGCGCGCGGTGGCTTTTGTATCCGCCCCATGCTGGTCCTATGTCCTTTTGTCCAACCTGTCTTTCTCTTGAAACATGGTCGGCATGGGCGCATGGACCGCGCATGACAGCCCCCACCGCCAGCGCTTTTTCCGCCGCCGCCTATCGTCCCATTGCTATCGCCCGATGGTTGCTGGCCGTGGCGGCGCTCGTCTTCCTGATGGTGGTGGTCGGCGGCATTACGCGCCTTACCGAATCCGGTCTGTCGATTACACAATGGAAGCCGATCACCGGCGCCATTCCCCCACTGACCCATGACCAGTGGATGGAGGCCTTCCGCCTCTATCAGCAGATTCCGGAATATAAGCAGATCAACAGCGCGCGGGGCATGACGCTGGGTGATTTTCAGTTCATCTTCTTCTGGGAATGGCTGCATCGCCTGATCGGGCGCCTGATCGGCGTCGCCTTCGCTCTCCCCCTGATATGGTTCGCAGTCCGCCGGGCTATCCCGCGCGGCTATGGCTGGCGGCTGGTCGCGCTGCTGGCGCTGGGCGGGTTACAGGGCGCGATCGGCTGGTGGATGGTGTCGTCAGGCCTTTCTGTGCGAACAGACGTCAGCCATTATCGGCTGGCCGTGCATCTGCTCACCGCCCTGTTCATCATGGGGGGGCTGATCTGGACCGCGCTGGACCTGTTCGCGCTGGCGCGTTCGCCCTCGGCTGCTCCCGCAAAGCTGAAGCCTCTGGCTTTGGGGGCGATGCTGGTCCTGCTGCTCCAGTTGATGTTCGGCGCTTTCACCGCCGGTCTGGATGCGGGCTATGTCTCCAATACATGGCCGCTGATGAACGACCATCTGGTGCCGGAGGGGATTAGCTGGATGGGTTCGCTCTGGGCGACCGTGTCGTCCGACCCCTATCTGGTTCACTTCATCCATCGCTGGTGGGCTTGGGTCGCAGCTTTCGCATTGTTCACGCTGGCGCGCCGGGCAAAGCGATCCGGGGCGCGGGGCGCTTCCATCGCCATCAATGCGGCGCTCGGCACGCAAATCCTGCTGGGCATAGCTACGGTGATCAGCGGCATCGCCCTTCCGCTTGCCGTGCTGCATCAGGCTGTCGGTGCGCTGGTTGTGGCGGCCACGACATGGGGGGCGTACAGCATCGGAGTGCGGCGGGCATGAACAAGGGCAAGATGCTGACCGGCATGGCCATGATGGCCAGTGCTTCGGCTGCAACGGCTGGCACGATCGCTGTACCCTTCGCGCCGCCGGTCGGACGGACGCTCAGCTACCGGATTGAGCAGCATCGCCCGGTAGAAGGTAAGGTCAGCGAATTTACCGCGACGCGCGATCTGCGCTTCGACCGGGATGGCGAGGGTTATGCCCTGACCGTGACGTTGCGCGCGATCGACACCAACGCGCCGCCTTCCGGTGCGGAGCCTTATCGCGCCGCGCTGGAGCCGCTCGTCGGCATCGCGATCCGCTTCCGCCTTGACGCAAAGGGTCAGTTTATCGGCGTGGACGATATGGATGGCGTCTGGGCAAAGGTTCAGGCGGGCGTCGATGCCATCGCATCCGGTGCCCAGGGCGATCGCCAGCGCGCCGCAAAAAATATCCAGACGCTCTTCACCAGCCTCTCGCCGGAGGGGCGTCTGTCCCTGTTGTCCGGCGAGGTGCGTCCGCTATTCCTGTTTGTAGCCAGCGATGTGGAGGATGGTGCGGGGCGTGGATTGCGCACTGTTGCGGGATCGCCGCTGACCCGGCCGGTGCCGGTGGAAGGTGTGCTGAAGCTGACGGCGCAGGATGGCGACGGATTGAAACTGGAGGAAAATCTGTCGGGGCAGGGGGTGCAGGTGGCCATCCGCTATACGCTGTCGCGCGTGACGGGCTTGGTCGAAAGTCAGGAACGCAGCCTGATTGCCGGTGGGCAGATATTGGTGGAAAGCCGGAGCCTGAAATCGGCGGGAAGTTAAACGGGTATTATTTTACCCGTCGTGAAACGCCCCGAATCTCTTGACTTCGCGCCCTGCTACCGTCATTAGCGCCCCACTTCCGGGTGTCGGCAACGGCGCCCGGTTTCATTTTTCATTCTGGAGTATTGGCACCATGAAGGCGCTGATGAAGACCACCAAGCCGGCAACCCCGGCAACGGTCGAAAAGAAGTGGATCCTGATCGACGCCGAAGGGCTGGTCGTGGGCCGTCTCGCATCGACCGTCGCGAATATCCTGCGCGGCAAGCACAAGACCAGCTTCACGCCCCACGTTGATTGCGGTGACAATGTCATCATCATCAACGCTGGCAAGGTGAAGTTCACCGGTCGCAAGCTGACCGACAAGGTGTACTACAAGCACACCGGTTATGCCGGCGGCATCAAGGAAACCACGCCCGCCAAGATTCTGGAAGGCCGTTTCCCCGAGCGCGTCCTGGAAAAGGCCGTTGAGCGTATGATCCCCCGTGGTCCGCTGGGCCGTCAGCAGATGCGCAACCTGCGCATCTTCGCTGGTGCCGAACACGCCCATGAAGCCCAGAACCCCGAAGTGCTCGATTTCGCGTCGCGCAACCGTAAGAACAAGGTGGGTGCATAATGTCCGATAACCGCCAGTCTCTGTCCGACCTCGCGTCGATCGCCGCTGAAGCTGCTGCCGCTCCGGCCGCTGCTGCTCCGGTTTCGGACGTCGTTGACGCACCCGTCGCTCCGGTTCAGCCTTCGGCTCCGCTGCGTGCGCAGGAAATCGACGGCCTCGGCCGCGCCTACGCCACCGGCCGTCGTAAGGACGCCGTTGCCCGCGTCTGGGTGAAGCCCGGCACCGGCAAGATCACGGTCAATGGCCGCGATCAGGAAATCTATTTCGCTCGTCCGACCCTGCGTTTGGTGATCAACCAGCCGTTCGGCGTGACCGAGCGTGAAGGTCAGTATGACGTGATCGCTACCGTCAAGGGCGGTGGTCTGTCGGGTCAGGCCGGCGCCGTGAAGCACGGCATCGCCCAGGCTCTGTCGAAGTACGAACCTGCGCTGCGCAGCGCGGTCAAGGCCGAAGGCTTCCTGACCCGCGACAGCCGTACCGTTGAACGTAAGAAGTACGGTAAGGCCAAGGCCCGCCGCAGCTTCCAGTTCTCGAAGCGCTAAGAGCATATTGCAGCATCCGGGGCGAAAGCTCTGGACGCAAAGAAAAAGGCGCCCGTCACCGGGCGCCTTTTTTGCTATTCGGATCAGTTGATGGGCGTCAGCTTCAGCAGACGGCCCTGCGACTTGCCGCCATCCTCCAACAGCCATAATGCGCCATCCGGTCCCTGTTCCACCTCGCGGATGCGTTCGCCCATGTCCCACTGGTCGGCCTTTTCCGCCTTGTCGCCATTCAGCTTCACGCGGATCAGCGCCTTGCTCGATAGTCCGCCGATGAACAGCGATCCTTTCCACATTGGGAAAGCGGTGCCGGTATAGTAGAGAAGGCCGCCCGGTGAGATGGACGGATTCCACCAGACCTTCGGTGCCTCATATCCATCGCCCGCCTTGTGATCGGGAATGTCGCGGCCGTCATAATGGCTGCCGTTCGACGCATTGGGCCAGCCATAGTTGAGGCCCGGCTCGATGAGGTTGACCTCATCGCCGCCCTGCGGCCCCATTTCCTGTTCCCACAAGCGTCCGTCCGCATCAAAGGCAATGCCCAGCAGGTTGCGATGACCGTATGACCAGATGGCAGGGTTGAAGCCTTTGGCGGCCAGCGGGTTGCCCGCCGCAGGTGTGCCGTCGCGGTTGAGGCGCAGCACCTTGCCCAAGGTCGATTTGGGGTCTTGCGCCGGATCGAATTTCTGCCGTTCGCCATTGGTGAAGAACAGATATTTACCATCGGGGGAAAAGGCGATCCGGCCCGAATAATGGCCATTTCCATCGACATAGGGGCTGGCGCGAAAAATAACCTGAACATTGTCCAGCTTGGTGTTTCCGTCGCTCGCCTGATTGAACACGCCCTTGGCGAGCGCCACGCCCTTCACCCCGTCGCGCGCTTCGGAAAAGCTGAAATAAACCGCCTTGTCCTTGGCGAAGGTCGGCGACAGCACGACGTCCATCAGGGCGCCCTGACCGGCGCTGTCCGATTGCGGAATGCCGGCCACGGGAATCTTGGTGCCGTTCTTCGGATCGAAGAGAATCATCTCACCGGCTTTTTCGGTGACGAGCGCCCGTCCATCCGGCAGGAATGTCATCGCCCATGGGGAATCGAAATCGGCGATGACCGATGTCTTGAACGGTTTCTCTGCCGCGGCAGCATTTTGTCCGGTGGCGTTTTCTGCCGAGCAGGCGATGAGAATGAGGGGTAGGGCGACAAGCGACAGGTGGCGCATCTTGCTCTCCAATGGGGCCGTCAGGCTGGGGAATATGCGCTGGGAATGCGCGGACACGAATGTTGTTGCAGATTATTCGCACGCCGCCTATATCGGCAATGCTTCCTTACATCGTTAAACATGTCGGGGTCGCAGGTGGAACGCCTGCGGCGGCGAAAGCGCACATATGTCGTATCTGGAGATTGCATGGCGGACATCGCCGAATTGACTGCATTGATCGAACCCGAGGTGAAGGCTCTGGGGTTCGACCTTGTGCGTATCAAGCTATTTGGTTCGGGCGATGAATATACGCTTCAGATCATGGCGGAAAATCCGGCAACCAAGCAGTTGGTGATCGAGGATTGCGCCGCCATTTCGCGCCGCCTGTCCGACGTGCTGGACGAGGTTGATCCGATCGAGGAGGCCTATCGCCTGGAAGTCAGTTCGCCAGGCATCGATCGCCCGCTCACCCGTCTTCATGACTTCATGGAATGGGCGGGGCATGAGGCGAAGATCGCCGCGACCGAACTGGTCGAGGGACGCAAGGCGTTTCGCGGCACGCTGAACGGTATCGAGGGGGATGATATTCTCTTCACCGATGCAAAGGCGGGCGACGTATCCATTCCATTTTCGCTTGTCGGCGAGGCAAAGCTGTTGCTGACCGACCGGCTGATTTCTGCTACCATGCCGCTCTCTTCCGATGGGGCGGATGAATTTGAAACCGAAGAATAAGGGTTCATAAAGTCATGGCCAACGCCATTTCCGCCAATCGGGCCGAACTGATAGCCATTGCCAACAGCGTGGCGAGCGAAAAGATGATCGACAAGGCCATCGTCATTGAGGCGATGGAAGACGCGATTCAGCGCGCCGCCCGCGCCCGTTACGGTGCCGAAAACGACATTCGTGCCAAGCTGGACCCCGATAGCGGCGACCTGCGTCTTTGGCGCGTTGTCGAAGTCGTTGAGCAGGTGGACGATTATTTCAAGCAGGTGGACCTGAAGCAGGCTGCCAAGCTGAAGAAGGACGCCGTAGTCGGCGACTTCATCGTTGATCCGCTGCCTCCGATCGACCTGGGTCGTATCGATGCCCAGTCGGCCAAGCAGGTCATCTTCCAGAAGGTGCGCGACGCCGAGCGTGAGCGTCAGCATGAGGAATATAAGGACCGCGTGGGTGAGATCATCACTGGCGTCGTCAAGTCGGTCGAATTCGGTCATGTCGTCGTCAATCTCGGCCGCGCCGAAGGCGTGATCCGCCGTGATCAGCAGATCCCGCGTGAAGTGGTTCGCGTCGGCGATCGCATCCGCTCGGTCGTGCTGAATGTGCGTCGTGAAAATCGCGGTCCGCAGATTTTCCTCAGCCGCGCGCATCCCGAATTCATGAAGAAGCTGTTCGCGCAGGAAGTCCCCGAAATCTATGATGGTGTCATCACCATCATGGCGGCTGCTCGCGATCCGGGTTCGCGCGCCAAGATCGGCGTCATCAGCCGTGACGGCAGCATCGATCCGGTCGGCGCCTGCGTCGGCATGAAGGGTAGCCGCGTTCAGGCCGTCGTGCAGGAAATGCAGGGCGAAAAAATCGACATCATCCCCTGGTCGGAAGACACGGCGACCTTCGTCGTCAACGCGCTTCAGCCTGCCCAGGTCAGCCGCGTTGTCATCGATGAGGAAGAAGAGCGCATCGAAGTCGTCGTTCCCGACGATCAGCTCTCGCTCGCCATCGGTCGTCGCGGTCAGAATGTCCGCCTTGCCAGCCAGTTGACCGGCAAGGCCATCGACATCATGACCGAGGCTGACGCCAGCGAAAAGCGTCAGAAGGAATTCGTCGCCCGCTCCGAAATGTTCCAGAATGAACTCGACGTTGACGAAACCCTCTCGCAGCTTCTGGTCGCCGAAGGCTTTGGCGAACTGGAAGAGGTCGCTTATGTCAGCATCGACGAACTGGCTTCGATCGAAGGCTTCGACGATGATCTGGCCGGCGAGCTTCAGAGTCGTGCGCTCGAAGCGCTCGACCGTCGCGAACAGGCCGCCCGTGAGGAACGTACGGCTTTGGGCGTCGAAGACGCACTGGCCGAAATGCCTCATCTGACCGAAGCGATGCTGGTCACGCTGGGTAAAGCGGGCATCAAGACGCTCGACGATCTTGCAGACCTCGCCACCGACGAACTGGTGCAGAAGAAGCGTCTGGATCAGCGCCGTCGCAAGCCGGATGCCAAAGAGAAAGAGGACAAGGGCGGCATTTTGGCGACCTATGGCCTGTCCGACGAGCAGGGCAATGAAATCATCATGGCCGCTCGCGCTCACTGGTTCGAAGAGGAAGCATAAGTCTCCATGCCCTTTGTCGACATCCGCTTGGCTGGCCAAGCGACTCGCGAGCAGAAAGCTGCGATCGTCGCTGACGTCACCCGGTCGCTCGTAGAGCGGCTGGGCAAGCCGGCGGCTGCCGTTCAGGTGGTGATTTCTGAAATCTCGACTGAAAATTATGGCGCCGGCGGTCAATTGATCGCCGACCGCGATGCCCCTCATTCAAGGGAGGACGCCAATGTTGCGGACACTCCCCAATGAGAGAATAAGCGCATCCCATAGCGTTGGACTTGCCCTTTCATCCGTTTTGGCGGAGGGGCACGCATGACCGAACGCAAATGTATATTGAGTGGCGACCGCGCCGATCCCGAAACCCTGATCCGCCTTGCGATCGGTCCCGAAGGGCAGGTGCTGCCTGACATTCGGGCCAAGGCGCCGGGGCGGGGGGCGTGGGTCGGCGTGACACGTGTCGAACTGGAAGCCGCCCTTGCCAAGGGCAAGCTGAAGGGCGCTTTGGCGCGTTCTTTTAAGGAGGGGGCGCTTCAGATCCCCGATACTCTGCCGGACATGATCGAGGATGGCCTGCGTAAGGCGCTGCTCGACAGGCTCGGGCTGGAGGCGCGGGCTTCGATGGTGCTGACCGGCTCTGAAAAAATCGATGTGGCGTGCCGTAAAGGTCAGGTGCAATTGCTGTTGCACGCAGCCGACGCAGCGGTTGACGGCAATCGCAAGCTGGATCAGGCCTATCGCGTCGGACAAGAGGCGGAAGGCACGGATTTGGCAGGTATCACCTTGCCTGTGGACCGGAACGCCCTATCTATGGCAATGGGGCGGGACAATGTCGTCCATATCGCGGTGACCGACTCGCGGGCTGCTTTGCGCCTGCGCGCGGCCATAGGCCGCTTGGAAAGCTATCTGGGTTGCGCTAACGGGGCGCCAGTGCATGGGGAGCATGTCTCCGCTGATGCGCCGGTCGTTCCTGAATAGGCGTTGCCCGGCAGCATTGAAGACGAAGAGGGCGTCGGCGGGCCTATCGCCGAAGCGGAAGTGAAGGGTTAAGTTCGATCGTATGAGTGACAGCAAGGAAGACAAGCCGGTTCTGGGCCGCAAGCCGCTGGGCATCAAGCGGACCGTCGAATCCGGCCAGGTGCAGCAGCAGTTCAGCCATGGCCGCAAGAATACGGTCGTGGTTGAGGTGAAGCGGCGCCGCGTCCTGGGCAAGCCGGGTGAGACGACCGGTGGCGCTCCTGCGGCTGCCCCCCAGGCCGATCCAGCCCCTGCGCCCACAGCGCCGCGCCCGGCCGCTCCCGCGCCGCAGCAGGCCCGTGCGCCGCAGCCTGCCGCCCCCGTGCGTCAGGCGCCGCCGCAGAGCCTGATGTCGCGTCAGGAATTGCAGGCCAAGCTGCTGCGTGAGGCCGAAGAGGCCCGCATGGCCGCGCTGGAGGATGCCCGCCGTCGTGAAGATGCTGCGCGCCTTGCCGCCAGCGAAGAAGAAAAGCGCCGGGCCGAGGAAAATCGCCTCGCGGCCGAAGCTGCTGAAGCCGAAGCTGCTAATCCTCCTGCCGCGCCCGAGCCGGTCGTGGAAGAAGCCCCGGCTACGCCTGCCGCGTCGGTTGAGGCTGCTGCGCCGGCCGCTGCTGAACCCGTCGCCGAAGCCGCTGCTCCGGCTGCGCCTGCCGCCGTGACGCCGCCGCCGCGTCGCTTTACCCCGGTAACGCCGGTCAAGCGTCCTGAGCCGGCCAAGCCGGACCGGAACAAGCGTGCCGACGATAATCGCCGCCAATCCGGCAAGCTGACCGTCACGCGCGCTCTGGCCGATGACGACAGCGCCCGTGCGCGCAGCCTTGCCGCGCTCAAGCGCGCTCGCGAAAAGGAACGTCGCGCGCATTATGCCGGCGGTGCCAAGCCGCGTGAAAAACAGTCGCGTGACGTGATCGTGCCGGAAAGCATCACCGTTCAGGAACTTGCCAACCGTATGGCCGAAAAGGGTGCGGATCTGGTCAAGTCGCTGTTCAAGATGGGTACCGCCGTCACGCTCAATCAGCCGATCGATCAGGATACCGCGGAATTGCTGGTCGAAGAATTCGGCCACCGCATCCAGCGCGTGTCTGATGCCGACGTCGAAATCGGCATGGAAGGCGAAGTGGATGCGTTCGAAACGCTGAAGCATCGCGCGCCTGTCGTGACGATCATGGGCCATGTCGATCATGGTAAGACCTCGCTGCTCGACGCGCTGCGCGGGACGGATGTGGTCGCCGGCGAAAGCGGCGGCATCACCCAGCATATCGGCGCCTATCAGGTGACGACGAAGAAGGGCGATGTCATCACCTTCCTCGATACGCCGGGTCACGAAGCCTTCTCGGAAATGCGTGCCCGTGGCGCCAATGTCACCGACATCGTCATTCTGGTGGTGGCGGCGGACGACGGCCTGATGCCGCAGACCGTCGAAGCCATCAACCATACCAAGGCCGCTGGCGTGCCGATGATCGTCGCGATCAACAAGTGCGACAAGCCCGAAGCCAATCCGCAGAAGGTGCGTGAGCGCCTGCTGAGCGAAGAGGTTGTGGTCGAGGATATGGGCGGCGACGTTCAGGACGTGGAAGTTTCCGCGCTTAAGAAGACGGGTCTGGACGAACTGATCGAAAAGATCCTGCTTCAGGCCGAAGTCATGGAACTGACCGCCAACCCCGATCGCGCAGCCGAGGGCAATGTGATCGAGGCACAACTCGATAAGGGTCGCGGGGCCGTCGCCACGGTGCTGGTGCGTAAGGGTACGCTGAAAGTCGGCGATACCTTCGTCATAGGCGCCGAAAGCGGCAAGGTGCGTGCGCTGGTCAATGACAAGGGCCAGCAGGTCAAGGTCGCCGGTCCGTCGACCCCGGTCGAGGTTCTGGGTCTGTCGGGCGTTCCCAAGGCTGGCGATCAGCTTACGGTCGTGGAAAATGAAGCCCGCGCCCGCGAAGTCGCCGCCTATCGTCAGGAACTCGCGACCCGCGCTCGGACGACCGCAGCTCCGACCAGCTTTGAACATATGTTCTCGGCGCTCAACACCAAGGTCATCGAATATCCGGTGGTGGTGAAGGGCGACGTGCAGGGTTCGGTCGAAGCGATCGTGTCTTCGCTCAACCGCATCTCGACCGACGAGATCAAGGTTCGCATCCTGCATTCGGGTGTCGGCGCGATCACCGAAAGCGACGTCACGCTGGCCGCTGCCAGCCGCGCGCCGCTGATCGGTTTCAACGTTCGTCCCAATGCCAAGGCGCGTCAACTGGCGGAGCGCGAGAAGATTTCGCTGCGCTATTATGACGTGATCTACGACCTTCTCGAAGAAGTCCGTGGCGAAATGGCCGGGCAGCTGGCGCCGGAACGCATCGAAACCATCGTCGGCCGTGCCGAGGTGCTTCAGGTGTTCCCGGCCGGCAAGAAGGACAAGGCGGCTGGTCTGCTCGTCCTCGACGGCATCATCCGCAAGGGGCTGTCGGCACGCCTTACCCGCGACGATGTTATCGTGTCGCGCACCAACATCGCCTCGCTGCGTCGCTTCAAGGACGATGTGTCCGAAGTGCGTGCAGGCATGGAGTGCGGTGCGGTCCTTCAGGACACCAACGACATCAAGGCGGGCGATACGCTCGAACTGTTCGAAGTCGAAGAGCGTCAGCGCACGCTGTAAATTGCAACCATCAGTTATAGGGGTTGGTCAGGAAAGTTAGCTATCAGTTAAATTTCTTGACCGGCCCCTTATATCCATATAGTCTCTGTCTTGTGGATATTCGCTTCTCGAAAACCGCCATGCGAGCGCTTTTGCGATCGAATAAGCGAACACTTATTCGGCAGAAAATCGACGAATTGGCAAATGATCCTGCTTCACTGGAAGCAAATGTGAAGCGTTTGCAAGGCCGTTCTGAATATCGGCTGCGGGTTCAGGACTGGCGCGTGATCTTTCGCATTGATGGGGATATCCTCTGGATAGATGATGTGGCGCCGCGCGGATCGGCATATGAGGTGAACCCATGACCGCTCAGATTGTTGAGATCGCCGGGCAAAAAATCGTTATGCTGCCGATTGAGGACTATCAACGATTGGTCGATATTGCCGAGGATCGAGCAGATATCGCAGCGACTGTTGAAGCAGAACGCCGTCGCCAAGATGGTGAGGAATATGTGCCGGTTGAGGTTATTGATCAACTATGTGCAGGTATTAATCCCGTCAAAGTATGGCGTAAGTATCGTAATCTCAATCAGAAGGCATTGGGGCAGATGATTGGATGCAGTGCGGCGCATGTCAGCCAAATCGAGAACCAGGAAAAGGGGGCTAGTGCCACCCTTTGGCGAAAGTTGGCGGATGCCCTTGATGTGTCTGTAGATGATTTGATGCCGGTGAATATTCATGACTAATCAACCCGAAGGCCCGTCCGTCCGCCTGCTGCGCGTGGGTGAACAGGTGCGCCATGTGCTGTCCGACATTCTTCAGCGCGGCGACGTGCATGACGATGTGCTGGCGAAGCATGTCGTGAGCGTTACCGAAGTACGCATGTCACCCGACCTGCGTCATGCCACCGTCTTCGTGAAATCGCTGCTGGGGCAGGATGAAGAAGCGGTGCTGAAGGCGCTGCGCACCAACACCGCCTATCTGCAACGCGAAGTCGCGCATCGCATTCGCCTCAAATATGCATCCAAGCTCAAATTCCTGGCAGATGAGAGTTTCGACGAAGGCAGTCATATCGACAAGCTGCTGCGCGATCCTAAGGTCGCCCGCGATCTGACGCCGGACGAAGGCGAGGATTGACCTAAATGCGTCGTCGTCGGACATATTTCTGATATTTGCCAGCCGAACTGACCAGCCAGTGGGGGATTCGTCTCCCGCTGGCGTCATGACAATAGTGCAAGATTGAGGGATGATATGATGCGGGCTTTCTGGTTGTCCTTGACCCTGATGGCGTGCGTCAGCGCACAGGCGGTTGCAAAAGAGCCCGCAATCCATCCCGCCGTCATCGTCGATCCAAAGCCTGACGCTGCCTATCCCGCCGGGATGAGTGCCTTTGTCATTCCGGCGCAGGATGGGGCGATGAACGCTGTCATGTACACGGCCGCAGGTTCAGGCATTCATCCGACCTTGCTGCTGCTCCATGGCTTTCCGGGCAACGAGCAGAATCTCGATCTGGCGCAGGCCGCCCGGCGTGCGGGCTGGAATGTGTTGACGCTCCATTATCGGGGGAGTTGGGGTAGCCCCGGCACTTTCTCCTTCGGCAATGCGTCGGACGACGCCTTCACCGCTCTGCAATATCTGCAACAGCCCGCCACCGTTGCGAAATATCGCATCGACACCAGCGCTATCGTGGTCGCTGGGCATAGCATGGGCGGCTTCATGGCCGCCGATGTCGCGGCGGCTGAGCCGCGTGTTGCAGGCCTGTTCCTGATCGATCCATGGGATCCGGCCCAGACCGTTGCTGCGCTCGCTACCCCCGACGGGGAAGCTGCGTGGAAAGCGGAAGTGGCAGGTGATCTGCCGCCGCTGAACGGCGCGACCTATGACAGTCTGACCGCCGAAATCAGCGACAATGGCCAGAAATTCGACCTTGGTCGCCGCCTTGCCGGCTATGGCCGTCGTCCACTGACCATATTGGGTGCTGAAAAGGGGTTGGGGGCCGCCGCCCGCAAGGTCGCTGCCGATGCGCAAGGGGCCAACCCCGACGCTCGCCTGATGGTCTGGCCGACCGATCACAGCTTTTCGGGCGAACGGATAGCGCTCGCCGATGCGCTGGTCCGTTTCCTCTCTGGCGTTGCGCCCACGATCCATTAAACGAGCGCGATGGCGAAGCTCTATTTCTACTATAGCTCGATGAATGCGGGCAAATCTACGACCCTGCTGCAATCGGACTTCAACTATCGCGAACGCGGCATGGAAACGATGCTGTGGACCGCCGCGCTTGATGATCGCTATGGGCAGGGGCGGATCGTGTCCCGCATCGGTCTGGAGGCGCCAGCCCATCTGTTCGATCCGGCAACCGATATTCATGCCGCCATCGCCGCCCAGCATGGTGTCACGCCGCTCTCCTGCGTGCTAGTGGACGAGGCACAGTTCCTGACGGAAGCGCAGGTGTGGCAACTGGGGCAGGTGTGCGACCGCCTCGGCATCCCCGTCCTTTGCTACGGCATCCGCACCGATTTTCAGGGTCAGCTTTTCCCCGGTAGCGCCGCTTTGCTGGGCCTTGCCGACACACTCAGCGAGATCAAGACGATCTGCGAATGTGGGCGCAAGGCGACGATGAACCTCCGGGTGGATAGCGCCGGTCACGCCATTCGGCAGGGGGATCAGACGGAAATCGGTGGCAATGACCGCTATGTTGCGCTGTGCCGTCGCCATTTTGTGGAGCAGATGCAGGGATGAGCCGGATCGAGCAATTGCTGGCGCCGATCGACGCGCCGGGCCTTCATCTGGAGCAGGTGACGGAGGAGCATCGCGAAACCCTGCGTGCCATCTGCCCGGCGGATGATCCAGTGTGGGAGATTTATCCCCGTCGCCTTGCCGAGGAAGATTTCGACCCGGCGTTCGATGCGATCCTGAACAATCCCGACTATTGTCCCTTCATGATTTTCGCTGATGGCGTGGCGATGGGCATGTCGGGTTTTCTCAATATCAATCCGGCCGACAACTGGCTGGAACTGGGCGGCACCTATATGAAGCCTGCTGCGCGCGGCACCGGACTCAACAGCCGGATCAAGCCGCTGCTGATCGGTCGGGCGTTGGAATGCGACTTTACCCGGATCGAGTTTCGCATCGACCAACGCAATATCCGCTCGCAAAAGGCGGTGGAGAAGCTGGGTGCCGTGTATGAAGGCACGCTGCGCAAGCAGCGCATCACATGGACCGGCCATATCCGCGATACGATGATCTATTCGATCCTCGCGGATGAATGGCGCGCCCGCGCCTAACCGATCGTCGCGATCCAGTCGGGCAGGTCGCCCAGCCGTTCGATCTGGGTAAAGCGTGCATGGTCGGACGGCGCCTTCGCCACTTCATGCGCCCATGCACCGTCCTGCGGAATGAAGGCGGCCCACGCGCCGGCCTCCAGCGCTGGCAATATGTCCGACCGCATCGAATCTCCGGCCATCACCGCTTGCTGCGGCTCGATAGCATGGCGGGAGAAGAGTGAGCGGAACGTATCCACTTTCTTATCGCTGACGATCTCAATTCCGGAAAACATGTCGCCCAGGCCCGACGCGGCCAGCTTGCTCTCCTGATGCAGCAGGTCGCCCTTCGTCACCAGCACCAGCGGCGCAATGTCGGACAGCCGCTCCAGCGTCTCTTCCACCCCGTCGAACAATTGCACCGGATGCGCCAGCAGCGCCCGACCCGCCGCCAATATCCCTTCGATCATGGATTTGGACAGCGCATCGCCCGCCAGTTCCACCGCCGTTTCGATCATCGACAGGGTAAAACCCTTTGCCCCATAGCCATAGAGCGGCAGGTTTCGCGTCTCACAGGTGATCAGCCGTTCCCGAGTCACATCCACATCGGCAAAGGGGCGCAGCATGTCGAGCAGCGCATCTTCGGTGGCGTTGAAATGGCGCATATTGTGCCACAGCGTATCGTCGGCATCGAGGCAGATGAGCTTGATTGTCATGGCATCCTTTTAGCGCCTCGCATCAAGCGAAGTCGAGATGCGCAAAACGTCGGGCGGACATGCGTCGCCCCGTTCTGAGCCATGTTAAGGGCTGACATGGCAAAGCGCAGGGCGTAAGGCCCGCCGCCATGCACGGCTGGATCATCCTCGATAAACCCCATGGCCTTGGCTCGACGCAGGCGGTCAGCGCGGTGAAGCGCGCGCTGCGGACCCAGCGGGAATTGCTGGGCGGAACGGAAAAGTGGAAGGTCGGCCATGGCGGCACGCTCGATCCGCTGGCAACCGGGGTGCTGCCCATCGCCATCGGGGAAGCGACCAAGCTCGCCGGCCGGATGCTGGACAGCGACAAGATCTATGATTTCACGATCCGTTTTGGCGAACAGACCGATACGCTCGATCTGGAGGGGAAGGTCATTGCGCAGAGCGATCATCTGCCCACGCTGGCGGAGGTGGAGGCGATCCTGCCCAGCTTCACCGGCGCGATCGAACAGGCGCCGCCCGCCTACAGCGCCATCCTGATCGACGGTCATCGCGCCTACGACCTTGCCCGCAAAGGGGAAGTGGTCGAGATGAAACTGCGCAGCGTGACGATCCATGGGTTGGAGATCGCCGGGCAAGAGCAGGGGGCAGGGCAGAGGCTGGCATCTGTCACCCTGACCGCCCATGTTTCCAAGGGCACCTATATTCGCTCATTGGCTCGCGATATATCGCTGGCGCTTGGCACGGTTGGTCATGTCACCATGCTGCGTCGGATAAAGGCCGGGCCGTTCCGCCTCGAAACCGCGATTTCACTGGACAAATTGGACGAAGCTGCTAGGGGCGGCGACATCGGTGGGCTTATGCTGCCGCTGACCGCAGGGCTGGACGACATCCCGGCTCTTGCAGTCTCTCCCGATCAGGCACTGGCCCTCCGACAGGGGAAGGTGCTGTCGGGGTCCGACATTGCCACCGGCCTTCATCTGGCGTTCGACGGGATTATTCCCGTGGCGTTGGTCGAAGCGCAGGACGGAGACATCCGGGTAGTGCGTGGATTTAACCTGATGCCGAAGGAAGAAGATAGATGACGATTACTGCCGAGCGCAAAGAAGCGCTTATCAAGGAATATGCCCGCGTTGAGGGTGACACGGGTTCGCCGGAAGTCCAGGTTTCGATCCTGACCGAGCGTATCACGAACCTGACCGAGCATTTCAAGTCGCATCACAAGGATAACCATAGCCGTCGCGGCTTGCTGATGCTGGTCAACAAGCGCCGTTCGCTGCTGGACTATCTGAAGAAGAAGGATGCGGGTCGTTACACCGACCTCATCACCAAGCTGGGCCTGCGTAAGTAAGCCTGCTACTAAGGGACGGCCCCATTCGGGGCCGTTTCCGATTCTGGAATAGGGCGCAATCCGGCGCCCTGTTGCATATCAGGGGCCAGATGATGCCCCGAAACCGATGCGGGCCGGTTTAGTCCGCAACACTGGCCCCGCCCGGCAATAGGGCCAGGCGGGCGAAGGAAAAATCTATGTTCGATGTAAAGAAAGTTTCGATCGAGCTGGGCGGCAAGACGCTGACCCTCGAAACCGGTCGTATCGCGCGTCAGGCCGATGCCGCCGTGCTGGCAACCTATGGCGAAACCGTGGTGCTGTGCGCCGTGACCGCCGCCAAGAGCGTGAAGGAAGGGCAGGATTTCTTCCCGCTGACCGTTCACTATCAGGAAAAATATTCGGCCGCCGGTCGCATTCCCGGTGGGTTCTTCAAGCGTGAACGCGGCGCCACGGAAAAGGAAACGCTGGTTTCCCGCCTGATCGACCGTCCGGTCCGTCCGCTGTTCCCTGAAGGTTTCTATAACGAAATCAACGTCATCGCTCAGGTTCTTTCGTTCGATGGTGAAAGCGAACCCGATATCGTCGCGATGATCGCCGCTTCGGCCGCGCTGACCCTGTCGGGCGTGCCTTTCCTTGGCCCGATCGGCGCTGCCCGCGTCGGTTACAAGGATGGCGAATATCAGCTGAACCCGTCGCTGGACGAAGTGAAGACCGGCGAACTCGACCTGGTCGTCGCCGCTACCGGCAACGCCGTGATGATGGTCGAATCCGAAGCCAAGGAACTGTCGGAAGACGTCATGCTGGGCGCCGTTCTCTTCGCCCATGAAGCGTCGAAGAAGGTCGTCAACGCGATCATCGACCTGGCTGAAAAGGCTGCAAAGGATCCGTGGGAAGTCGCCAAGGGCGATGATCTGGAAGACCTGAAGAAGAAGCTGAAGAAGCTGATCGGCAAGGACATCACAGCCGCCTACAAGCTGACCGACAAGTCGGCCCGCTCCAACGCGCTGAACGAAGCCCGCGCCAAGGCGAAGGCCCAGTTCGCGGCCGACGGCCTCGACGCTCAGACCGTGATGGCCGGCATCAAGCTGACCAAGAAGCTGGAAGCAGAAATCGTACGCGGCGCCATCCTGAAGGACGGCAAGCGTATCGACGGCCGCACCACCACCCAGATCCGTCCGATCGAAGCGATGGTCGGCTTCCTGCCCCGCACCCATGGTTCGGCCCTGTTCACGCGCGGTGAAACGCAGTCGATCTGCACCACCACGCTGGGCACCAAGGACGCCGAGCAGATGATCGACGGCCTCACTGGCCTGCATTATGAAAACTTCATGCTGCACTATAACTTCCCGCCCTATTCGGTCGGTGAAGTCGGTCGCTTCGGCGCGCCGGGCCGTCGTGAAGTGGGTCATGGCAAGCTGGCATGGCGTGCGCTGCACCCCGTTCTGCCCAGCAAGGACGAGTTCCCCTACACCATCCGCGTTCTCTCGGACATCACCGAGTCGAACGGCTCTTCCTCGATGGCTACCGTCTGTGGCGGTTCGCTGTCCATGATGGACGCCGGTGTGCCGCTGAAGCGCCCCGTGTCGGGCATTGCCATGGGCCTGATCCTGGAAGGCAAGAATTTCGCTGTCTTGAGCGACATTCTTGGCGACGAAGATCATCTGGGCGACATGGACTTCAAGGTGGCGGGCACCGAAGAAGGCATCACCACGATGCAGATGGACATCAAGGTTGCCGGCATCACGCAGGAAATCTTCGAAGTCGCGCTGCGTCAGGCAAAGGAAGGCCGCGCCCACATTCTGGGTGAAATGGGCAAGGCATTGTCCTCGACCCGCACCGAACTGTCGGCCCACGCTCCGCGCATCGAAACGATCCAGATCGACAAGTCGAAGATCCGTGACGTCATCGGCACCGGCGGCAAGGTCATCCGCGAAATCGTCGCGGAAACCGGCGCGAAGGTCGACATTGACGACGAAGGCATCATCAAGATTTCCTCGTCCGACATCGCCCAGATCGAAGCTGCCAAGAAGTGGATTCTGGGCATCGTCGAAGAAGCGGAAGTCGGCAAGATCTACACCGGCAAGGTCGTCAACATCGTCGATTTCGGTGCGTTCGTGAACTTCATGGGTGGCAAGGACGGTCTCGTCCACGTTTCCGAAATGAAGAATGAGCGCGTCGAAAAGCCGACCGACGTCGTGTCGGAAGGTCAGGAAGTGAAGGTCAAGGTTCTCGAAATCGATCCGCGCGGCAAGGTTCGCCTGTCCATGCGCGTCGTCGATCAGGAAACCGGTGAGGAACTGGAAGACACCCGTCCTGCCCGCGAACCGCGCGAACCCCGTGGTGATCGCGGCGACCGTGGCGATCGTGGTCGTGGCCCGCGTCGCGACGGCGGCGATCGTGGCGGCCGTGGTGGCGATCGCGGTCCGCGCCGTGATCGTGGCCCGCGCAGCGACAAGGGCGAAGACGGCCCGAGCGGCGGTCTGCCCGATTTCCTGACCCAGGACTGATCGACCGCTTTGGCGCTAGATTGAAAAAAAGGGCGTCCGGTTCGACCGGGCGCCCTTTTTTAATGTCATCAACGGCCGCTGCCTAATGTCGATCAAGGTATGCCGTCAAAGTTGTGATACTGTAACGATTGGTTGTCGGGGATGGATATGCAACGGAATAATGAGCGGTTCGTGGAACGCCTGCCGCTCGTGCCGGGGCATCCGGCCTATGCCTATGGATTGACGCTGCTTTTCTGCATCGCGGGTCTGGCGCTTCGATACGGAGCGGAGGGGGTGCTGCCCGGTGGCTATCCCTTCGTGACATTTTTTCCGGTGGTGATCCTGTCGTCCTTTCTGTTCGGGGTCCGGCCCGGCATTTTTGCCGGCATCATATGCGGTGTCCTGTCCTGGTATTTTTTCATCCCACCATTTCGTACCTTCACCTTCAATCCGGGTGTCGGTGCGGCAATGCTGTTCTACACCGGCGTCGTGGTGGTCGATATCGTCCTCATCCACTTCATGCAGCGGGCCAATTATCATCTGGCGGTGGAGCGAGAGCGCAGCCGCAACCTGGCAGAAACGCGCGAGTTGCTGTTCCATGAGTTGCAACATCGCGTGTCGAACAATCTTCAGGTCGTGGCGGCCATGCTCGCGCTTCAGCGCCGCCACGTCGATCATGATGTCGCCCGTCGCGCGCTCGATGACGCGGCGTCGCGTCTGGCGGTGGTCGGGCGCATCAGTCGCGCATTGTACGACCCGGCGGGGCAGGGGCAGGATATGGCGGCTTTTCTCACCACTCTGGTCGAGGATGTGCTGGAGGCCAGCGGACGAACGGATATAATAGTTCGGATTTCAGCGCCCAGCGACCTGAAGCTGGATCCGGAGGTTACGGTTCCGTTGGCGTTGATCGTCGCGGAATCGGTCAGTAACGCCATCGAACATGGATTGTCCGATGGAGCGGGCCATATCACGGTCGATTTATCGACGGGTGAAGATGCAATGTGCCTGCGTATTGGGGATAATGGACGCGGCCTTTCTCCCGATTTCACCCTGGGACAGGGCGAATCCCTTGGTCTGCGCATTGCCCATGCGCTTGCGGGGCAGTTGGGTGGCCGTTTCTCGCTCATTCCCGCAATATCGGGCGGGGCGATTGCCCAACTCGACCTGCCAATGCGGAATGGCTGTTGATCTGCCTCCATTCTGCCGCTTGGCGAGCGCGATCCGCTCCGCTATGACCCGGCGCATGCTGACGAAAAAACTGACGCGCATCGGCGCGGCTACCGCCCCGTTGTTGCTCGCAAGCCTGCTCGCTGGATGTGCGGGATCGAAGAACAAGGCCGACACTCAATATGTCGCGCGCGACGTGTCGACCCTCTACAACAGTGGTAAGGATCGGCTCGATCGCGGCCAGTATAAGCTCGCCGCCGCCCTGTTCGATGAAGTGGAGCGTCAGCATCCCTATTCGCCCTGGGCGCGTCGTGCGCAGCTCATGTCGGCGTTCAGCTATTATATGAACCGGGATTATCCCGAATCCATTTCCGCCTCGCAGCGCTTCCTGTCGATCCACACGGGTAACAAGGACGCACCCTACGCCTATTATCTGATCGCACTTTGCTATTATGAGCAGATTGCCGACGTGACCCGCGACCAGAAGATCACGCAGCAGGCGATGGATTCGCTGGGCGAGCTGATCCGCCGTTATCCCGATACGCGCTATGCGTCGGATGCGCGGCTGAAGGTCGATCTGGTCAATGACCATCTGGCCGGCAAGGAAATGGAACTGGGCCGCTTCTATCAGCGTCGTGGCCAGTGGCTGGCCGCCACGCTGCGTTTCCGCACCGTCATCGACAAATATCAGACGACCACCCACACGCCCGAAGCGTTGGAGCGACTGGTCGAATCCTATCTCTCGCTCGGCGTGCGCGACGAAGCGCAGAAGGCCGCCGCCGTTCTGGGCCGCAATTATCCCGGCACCAAATGGTATGAGCGCAGCTATAAGTTGATGAAGGAATATCCGCCCAAGGCGTGATCGGCTGCATTGCCTGTTCCCCTTTTGTGCGTTGACGGGTAGAAGCGCGCCATGCTGACCTCGCTGGCCATCCGCAATGTCGTGCTGATCGAGGCGCTGGACCTGGAGTTCGGCGTCGGTCTGTCCGTTCTGACTGGCGAAACCGGGGCGGGCAAATCGATCCTGCTCGACTCGCTCGGCCTCGCGCTGGGTGCGCGTGCCGACAGCGGCCTTGTCCGCAATGGGGAGGCGCAGGCCAGCGTCGTCGCCACGTTCGAGCCGCCTGCCGCCGATCATCGCGTGACGGCGCTGCTGGCCGACAATGGCATCGACATGGAGCCGGGCGAACCGCTCATCATCCGTCGTCAGGTGAAGGCCGATGGCGGCAGCCGTGCCTTCATCAACGATCAGGCCTGCTCCGCCGCCCTGCTGCGCGACATTGGCGGGTCGCTGGTTGAAATCCACGGTCAGCATGATGATCGCGGTCTGCTCAATGCACGCGGTCATCGTGCGATGCTCGACAGCTATGGCCGCTGTGATGCCGGTGCCGTCGCCACTGCCTATGCCGCATGGCGCAGCGCTGCCAATGCGCTGGCCGATGCGCGCACCATGGTCGAAAATGCGGCACGTGATCGCGACTACCTGACCCATGCGGTGGAAGAACTGCGCAAATTCGCACCCGAACCGGGTGAGGAGGCGACGCTGGCCGAAGAACGCGCCACCATGCAGAAGGGCGCACGCCTGTCCGACGATCTGTCCGCCGTCAGCGATTGCCTGACCGGGTCGGACGGCGGCCTCGCCCAATTGCGTCAGGCCGCCCGTCGTCTCGACCGTATCGCCGGGGAAGAGCCGTTGCTCGCCATGGTGCTGGAGGCGCTGGACCGCGCCGTGATCGAGGCGGGCGAGGCGGAGGACAAGCTGGCCGAAGTCGCCGAGGCGCTGAGTTTCGATCCCGCTCGTCTCGACGCCATCGAAACCCGCCTGTTCGACTTGCGCGGCCTTGCCCGCAAGCATCAGGTACAGCCCGACGAGCTGGCTGCCTTGCGCGATGATATGGCCACGAAGCTCGCCGCGATCGAGGGTGGCGAGGAGCATATCGCGAAGCTGGAGGCGGACGTCGCCAAGCGCGCCGCCGCTTACCGATCCGCAGCACAGGCCTTGTCGGGCGAGCGTCAGCTTGCCGCCGGTCGCCTCGATGCCGGCGTCGCAGGCGAACTTGCGCCGCTGAAACTCGATGCCGCCCGTTTCCGCACCGTGGTCGCGCCACTCGATGAGGGGCAATGGAGCGCGCAGGGCATGGACCGGGTGGAGTTTGAAATCTCCACAAACCCCGGCGCGCCCTTCGCGCCGCTGGCCAAGATCGCATCCGGCGGCGAACTCTCCCGCTTCATCCTGGCGCTCAAGGTCGCTCTGGCCGAACGGGGCGGGGCCGATACGCTGATCTTCGACGAGATCGACCGGGGTGTCGGCGGCGCCGTGGCAGACGCGATCGGCGAACGCCTCTCACGTCTTGCGCAGAGCAACCAGATCCTCGTCGTCACGCACAGCCCGCAGGTCGCGGCGCGGGGTGCAGGGCATATGCTGATCGCAAAATCGAGCGACGGCACGGTAACACGCACCGGCGTCCACGCCCTGAGCGACGACGAGCGCCGCGAGGAAATCGCGCGCATGCTGTCCGGTGCGGAGATCACCGCCGAGGCACGCGCGCAGGCGGAACGGTTGCTGGAACGGGTTTGAGGAACAGCACCCTTCCTCCGTTCGCCCTGAGCCTGTCGAAGGGCTGTTCTTTCTCCTAAAAGTGCTGAGCCTCGACATTGGGTCAAGACATGGGGTTCGGCTGAACAGACAACAGGGTATGTGACCCATAATCGCAGAGATATGCTTGGCATCCCAGCCGCCGCTGTCGAGAAATTTTGCGCGCAGAGGCGCAGAGAGCGCAGAGGAAGAATTTTCAAGCGGAGACGCGAAGGCGCGGAGTTTTTGGAGCAGCCTTCGGCTGATTGGCATAGCGCGCAGCAGTTCCCGGAAAAAACTCTGCGTCCTTTGCGCCTCTGCGCGAACAATTTTGCAGGGGCAAATTTCCCGACCAATTCTCTCCGCGTCTTCGCGCCTCCACGCGAACCAGAAAGGCAAGCTTTCGCACAAGCACGACAGAGGATAAGGCATCTTCATGATCGACCCCATGACCCTCACGGAAGCCGAAGCCGCCAACCGCCTGATGCGCCTTGCCAAAGAGGTGGCGAAGCATAACCGCCTCTATCATGATCAGGACGCGCCAGAGATCAGCGATGCGGATTATGACGCGCTGATCCGCGAGAATAATGGGCTGGAGGCGGCCTTTCCGCATCTGATCCGCGCTGATTCCCCCAATGCGCAGGTTGGAGCCGCTGCCACCTCTGCGCTGAAGAAAGTGCCGCACGCCGTCCGCATGATGAGCCTGGACAACGGCTTTTCCGATGAAGACATCGGCGAGTTTCTGGCCCGCGTCCGCCGTTTCCTGTCGCTGCCGGATGCCGAACCACTGGCGCTGACAGCCGAGCCGAAGATTGACGGCCTGTCCTGTTCGCTGCGCTATGAACAGGGCGAATTGAAACTCGCTGCCACGCGCGGCGACGGCACAACGGGTGAGGATGTGACGGCCAATGTCCGCACCATCGCTGACATTCCGCAGCATTTGACCGGCGCCGACATCCCCGACCTGTTCGAGATACGCGGTGAAGTCTATATGGCGAAGGAGGATTTCGCCGGCCTCAACGCCCGCCTGCTGGCCGAAGCGGACGAGCCGGAAAAGGCGCGCCAGTTTGCCAATCCGCGCAACGCCGCCGCTGGTTCCCTGCGGCAGAAGGACGCCAGCGTCACCGCCAGCCGCCCGCTGCGCTTCCTTGCCCATGGCTGGGGCGCGCACAGCGCCTTGCCCGCCGACACGCAGATGGGCGTGATGCAGGCGATCGCTGTATGGGGATTGCCGGTGTCTGGCATGCTCGCCCGCGTCGACAGCCTCGACGCGCTGATCGCCCACTATCGCGGGATTGAGGCGGCACGGGCCGAACTGCCCTTCGACATTGACGGTGTGGTGTACAAGGTTGACCGGCTCGATTGGCAGCAGCGGCTAGGCTTCGTGGCCAAGGCGCCGCGCTGGGCCATCGCTCATAAATTCCCGGCCGAACGGGCGCAAACCACATTGGAGGCGATCGATATTCAGGTCGGCCGCACCGGCAAGCTGACGCCGGTCGGTCGCCTGACCCCGGTGACGGTGGGCGGCGTCGTCGTATCCAACGTGACGCTGCACAATGCCGATGAAATCGAGCGGCTGGGCGTGCGCCCCGGCGACCGCATCGTTGTGCAACGCGCCGGCGATGTGATCCCGCAGGTGGTCGACAATCTCACCCGCGCAGAGAAACGCGACCCTTTCTACTTCCCCACCCATTGCCCCGTCTGCAGCTCTGAAGCCGTGCGAGAGGAGGAGGAAGTCGATTATCGCTGCACGGGCGGCCTCATCTGCCCGGCCCAGCGTTTCGAGCGCCTGCGTCACTTCGTCAGCCGCGCGGCGCTTGACATCGAAGGACTGGGCGAAAAGACGATTCAGGAATTTCTCGATCTTGGCTGGATCGCCGAACCCGCCGACATTTTTCGCCTGAAAAAACATGGCTCCGACCTGCTCGGTCGTGAAGGGTGGAAAGAAAAGTCGGTCGACAACATGCTCGCCGCGATCGAGGCTAAGCGATCGCCTGATGCGGCGCGGCTGTTGTTCGGCCTTGGCATTCGTCATGTCGGTGCGGTGACGGCCCGCGATCTGCTCAAGCGCTACACGACGCTGCCCGCCATCCGCGCGCTGGGGCAGGAGATTATTGCCCTGCGCGATGCCGCCGACCCGGCCGAGACTCAGGCGAAGCGTGACAAAGCGATTGCCGAGCATATTGGCGTTGAAAATGTCGGTGCGGCGGTTGGCCATGCGCTCGCTGACTTCTTCCACGAACCCCATAATGTGGAGGCGTGGGACGACCTTCTATCCGAAGTCTCGCCGCCTGATTATGTGGTGGAAACCACCGCCAGCGCCGTTACGGGCAAGATTATCGTCTTCACCGGCAAACTCGAAACCATGAGCCGCGATGAGGCGAAGGCGCAGGCCGAACGGCTGGGTGCCAAGGCGGCTGGTTCCGTCAGCGCCAAGACCGATCTTGTCGTTGCGGGGCCGGGGGCGGGGACCAAGCTGAAACAGGCGGCGGCGCTGGGCATCGAGGTGATTACCGAAGAGGCATGGGCGGAGATCGTGAAGGCGGCGGGTTAAGCCGCCTCGTCCATTGCGCCATCATGCGTGCGTCGCGCGGCCATGATGTCGCCCACATGCGTTTCGGCCCAGCGGGTGATGTCATCCAATATCCCGATCAGGCCACCGGCCAGCGGCGTCAGCGCATATTCCACCGTCACCGGCACAGTGGGATAGGCGGCGCGGCTGACCAGTCCATCCTGCTCCAGACTCTTCAGCGTCTGCGACAGCATCTTCTGTGAAATGGCGCCGATCCGGCGGCGCAGCAGGTTGAAGCGCACCGGCCCGTCCTTCAGCGTCAACAGGATGAGGACCGCCCATTTGTCGCCGATCCGGTCCAATATCTGCCGGGTCGGGCAATCGGGATCATAGGCGTCGCCGATGCGGGGCGGGGTGCTGTCCATGGGCGGTATCCTCGACGTAACCAGATGACGGCAAAGTGCCTTCTTGTGGTCTAAGTAGCATAATCGCTATCTGGTTTCCATTAGTAACCATTATGGAGACATCATCATGAAGGTAGCGATCATCGGCGGTTCCGGCCGCGCCGGGCGCGAAATCAGCGCGGAACTGGCCCGTCGCGGGCATCAGGTGACGGCCATTTCCCGTCACCCCGAAAATGCGGTCGATGCTGATGGCGTCATAGCGGTCGCAGGCGACGTCAATCATGTCGATGCGCTGGCCGACACGATCCGCGGCCATGATGCGGTGGTCAGCGCGGTGATGTTTGCTGACACCGATCCCGCTGCGCTGGTCGGCGTCGTCCGTGCATCGGGCGTGCCGCGCTATCTGGTCGTCGGCGGCGCTGGCAGTCTGGAGGTCGCGCCGGGCGTCGCCCTGATCGACACGCCGGAATTCCCGGCGGAATATAAGGCAGAGGCCAGCCGTGGTGCCGACTTCCTGACCTATCTGCGCGGCGTCGATGACATTGACTGGACCTTTCTGTCGCCGTCCGCCTATTTCTTCGTGGGCGATCGCAAGGGCAGCTTCCGCCTCGGCAAGGACGCGCTTCTGCTCGATTCCGATGGCAATAGCAGCATTTCCTATGCCGACTATGCCGTCGCGCTGGTCGATGAGATCGAGAAGCCGAATCATAGCCGGCAGCGTTTCACCGTCGGCTATTGATCCGCGCCATATCGCTTAAATCCGTTCGTTTCGAGCGCAGTCGAGAAACGCTTCGCGACATGCTCGAAACGAACGGGTTGCCTAGGAAGAGGGTGCTTACGCCGCCCCTCCCAGTTTGTCCTGGGTCTTCGTGGCGAAATCGCCTGCGTCATGGCGTTCGCGCAACTGCTCTTCCAGCGGCCCATTCACCTTGTTGACCATGCGCCCGCGCTTCACCGCCGGCCGCGCGTCGATCTGCTTCGCCCAGCGCAGCACATTCCTGTAACTGGCGACGTCCAGAAATTCGCCGGCTTCATAGGCGCGGTTCAGCACGACACCGCCATACCAGGGCCAGATCGCCATGTCGGCGATCGTATATTCGTCACCCGCGACAAATTCATTCTGCGCCAGATGCCGGTCCAGCACGTCCAGTTGCCGCTTCACCTCCATCGTATAGCGATTGATGGGATATTCGTACTTCTCTGGCGCATAGGCGAAGAAATGGCCAAAGCCGCCACCCAATATCGGGGCGCTACCCATCTGCCAGAACAGCCAGCTCTGCGTCGCGGTGCGTTTGGCCGGATCGGTCGGCAGGAATTTGCCGAATTTTTCAGCCAGATACATCAGGATCGCGCCCGATTCGAACACCCGCTGCGGCGGCGACACGCTATGGTCCATCAGCGCAGGAATCTTGCTGTTGGGGTTCACCTCTACGAAGCCGCTGCCAAACTGATCGCCGTCGCCAATCTTGATCAGCCATGCGTCATAGTCCGCCTCGGCAACCCCGGCCTCCAGCAACTCTTCCAGCATGATCGTCACCTTCTGCCCATTGGGTGTGGCGAGCGAATAAAGTTGCAGCTTATGCTCGCCGACCGGCAGCGCCTTGTCATGGGTGGCACCCGCGATCGGCCGATTGATATTGGCAAAGGCGCCGCCATTGCCCGGTTCCCATGTCCACACGCGGGGCGGGGTGTAGCTGTCGGTCATGCGGTTACTCCGGGAAAATAAGGGGTGGAAATATCGGATCGGCTCCCCAGTTAAGGCGCGCATCGGGCCGGTTCAATGGAGCATCTCTCATGCTGGAAGGCGGCATGATCATGGACCGCTCCGGTCGGTCGCGTCCGCGCTGTCCATTCGTCGCGATCCGCGTGCGTGATATGATTTTTTGGCGCATCCCGCTTGACGGAACAAAATGGCTGACCATATGAAAGCCGCACTGGCACTCACCTTTGGGGAGTGCTAACAGGAAAAGGTTCAACGGGAGCAGGACGGGCGGATAGGGCGATAGAGGAAGCAATCCTTCTTATTCTCCGTGCGCCATACTGATCCCCCAATTTGCTAAGGGAAAGGCAATCAACATGGCATTTCGTCCGTTGCATGACCGCGTTCTCGTTCGCCGCATCGAAGCGGAAGCGAAGACTGCCGGTGGTATCATCATCCCCGACACCGCCAAGGAAAAGCCGCAGGAAGGCGAAATCGTCTCCGTTGGTTCGGGTTCGAAGGCCGAAGACGGCAAGGTTACGCCGCTGGACGTCAAGGCCGGCGATCGCGTGCTGTTCGGCAAGTGGTCGGGCACCGAAGTCAAGGTCGATGGTGAAGACCTGCTCATCATGAAGGAATCGGACATTCTGGGTATCGTCGCTTAATCAGCGACCCCTGTTCCGTTTTTTCCCAGTTTTCCAAGATATAAAGGAATTACATCATGGCAGCGAAGGACGTAAAGTTTTCGCGTGAAGCGCGTGAGCGCATCCTGCGTGGCGTCGACATTCTGGCCGATGCGGTCAAGGTGACGCTTGGCCCGAAGGGCCGCAACGTCGTCATCGACAAGAGCTTTGGCGCGCCCCGCATCACCAAGGACGGTGTTTCGGTCGCCAAGGAAATCGAACTGAAGGACAAGTTCGAAAACATGGGCGCCCAGATGGTGCGCGAAGTCGCGTCGAAGACCAACGACATCGCCGGTGACGGCACCACCACCGCGACCGTGCTGGCTCAGGCCATCGTGCGCGAAGGCATGAAGTCGGTTGCCGCCGGCATGAACCCGATGGACCTGAAGCGCGGCATCGATCTGGCCGTTGCCAAGGTCGTTGACGACATCAAGTCGCGTTCGAAGCCCGTTGCCGGTTCGTCGGAAGTTGCCCAGGTCGGCATCATTTCGGCCAATGGCGACAAGGAAGTCGGCGAAAAGATCGCCGAAGCCATGGAAAAGGTCGGCAAGGAAGGCGTCATCACCGTGGAAGAGGCCAAGGGTCTCGACTTCGAACTGGACGTCGTGGAAGGTATGCAGTTCGACCGCGGCTACCTGTCGCCCTACTTCATCACCAACCCGGAAAAGATGGCCGTCGAGCTGGCTGATCCGTACATCCTGATCCACGAAAAGAAGCTGTCGAACCTTCAGTCGATCCTTCCCATTCTGGAAGCCGTCGTTCAGTCGGGCCGTCCGCTCCTGATCATCGCGGAAGACATCGAAGGCGAAGCGCTGGCGACTCTGGTCGTCAACAAGCTGCGCGGCGGCCTGAAGGTTGCTGCGGTCAAGGCACCGGGCTTCGGCGACCGCCGCAAGGCCATGCTGGAAGACATCGCCGTCCTGACCAAGGGCGAAGTCATCAGCGAAGACCTGGGCATCAAGCTCGAATCCGTCACGCTCGGCATGCTCGGCACCGCCAAGCGCGTCACCATCGACAAGGACAACACCACCATCGTCGATGGCGCCGGTGAAGCCGACTCGATCAAGGGCCGCACGGAACAGATCCGTTCGCAGATCGAAAACACGACCAGCGACTATGATCGTGAAAAGCTCCAGGAACGTCTGGCCAAGCTGGCTGGCGGCGTTGCCGTCATCAAGGTCGGCGGTGCGACCGAAGTGGAAGTCAAGGAGCGCAAGGATCGCGTCGACGACGCTCTGCACGCTACCCGCGCTGCCGTCGAAGAAGGCATCGTCCCCGGTGGTGGTACGGCTCTGCTCTACTCGACCAAGGTTCTCGAAGGCGTCACCGGCGCGAACGACGACCAGACCCGTGGCATCGACATTGTTCGCAAGTCGCTGACGGCTCTGGTTCGCCAGATCGCCGCCAACGCCGGTCATGATGGCGCCGTTGTTTCGGGCAAGCTGCTGGATCAGAACGACACCTCGTTCGGCTTCAACGCTTCGACCGACACCTATGAAAACCTCGTCGCCGCTGGCGTGATCGACCCGACCAAGGTCGTTCGTACCGCGCTTCAGAACGCCGCATCGGTTGCTGGTCTGCTGATCACCACCGAAGCCGCCGTTTCGGAACTGCCCGAAGACAAGCCGGCTCCTGCTGGCATGCCTGGTGGCATGGGCGGCATGGGCGGCATGGACTTCTAATTTCAGGTGCGATCGATGCGTTTTGGCTTGGTCCACGCGCATCGGTTGCGACCCGGAAAGAAGCTCTCGCTCACGCGATACTGAAAAAGCCGGCGGATCGCTCCGCCGGCTTTTTTCATGTCCTCTTGTCGCAGCTTCAGCGCTCCGGCCTGATCCGCATGCCCTTGGTCCGGCTGGTCAGATGATATTTCCGGCACAATCCGCAGCGATAGGGGCGCAGCACGACAGTCGCCCGCCGGATCACGACCCAGGCTTCCTCTTCACTCTCATAACGCGCTTTTTTGAGGCAGATGCCCAATGTCGTCCGCACGGCGTCTCCCCGCGCTCAGCTTCGCGCCAGAACCATCATCGGTAAGCGCCCCCGCACCCGAAAGCCCAGCGTCTCATAAAGCGCGATCGTACCATGATGGTCGGCATAGGCATGCAGGAATGGAATATCGCCCTGCGCCACCATGGCCTGAGCCACAATCCGCATCAGTGCCTTGGCATATCCCTTGCCGCGATGGTCGGGGTGGGTACAGACCCCGCTGATCTCGGCATAGCCGGGGACCCGCATCCGCGTGCCAGCCATCGCGATCAACTTTCCCTGATCCCGTACACCTATAAAACCGCCGAACCTGTGGGTCAGGGATGCGAAGGGGCCGGGCTTCGTCATGGTGGCGAGAGCGTGCATCTCGGCGCCGTCCGCATCATTCAGCGGCACCCATCCGGACATCACCGGCCCCTCGACCAGCGCGCCCTCCATTACCATCTGCGCCAGCATGGCGGTGCGTAACACCCGCGTTCCTGCTGGCGCCGTGCCAATATCCCGTCCTACCATCCAGATTTCGCCATCGTCGGGGATCAGCGCTGCGATGGCATCAGCATCGGCAGCATTGCGCGCTGCGGCGAACGGACCATAATGCGGATCAAGCCGCCAGGCCCGATCATCGCCTTGCGCCAGATGCGCCCATCCGCTTGTGAGAGCGCTCCAGACAGGGGTGTCGAGGGGATGCATCGGCTCTTCTCCGTGAAGGGCTATCATGGCTTCTCGCGTTATCAGCGCTTTGTCCGATGGCAAGAGCTGCGAGCATTTCGTTAACCGAAAAATAAAGACAAAGTGCGAATAATCCGGGTGAAAAAGCGGAGAACCGCCACTTGGTCGCTCTTGGAACATTGCTGGGCAGGCGCAGGGCGCAACGGTCGGTGGTAGATGCCGATGTTCGCCGCAGCCTTGTGGAATCGCTTTATGCGTCGCCCACATCGCTAACTGTCGGTGCGGTGACGGGCGTGGCTGTGGGCCTTGCCATCTGTACGCTTTCGCCCCCCGGACCGATCCAATATGTCGTTACGGCGCTGTGCATCGTCGCGACGTTGCGCGTTATTTCTGCCGTTTTCTTTCATCGCCAGCTGGTTCGCGGCACCGCCGTCGCGTCGCGCAGTTGGGAATTGGCTTATGAACTGGGCGCCTGGGGCTATGCGGGGCTGCTTGGCCTCATGTCCTTTGTGACGCTTATGGGTTCGGGTAGCCCTGACACCCATTTGCTCAGCGTGTCGATGGCCACGGGCTATGCTGCCGGTATTTCCGGCCGTAACGCTGGGCGCGTCCAGATTGCCATTGGTCAGGTTTGCCTGACCCTGTTGCCAACCGCGACCGCCTTGTGGCTGCACGGCACCACCGGCTATCGCGTGCTGGGCGTGGCCATGGCGATGATGGTGCTGGGGCTGGCGGAAATCAGCTCGACCATTCACCGTATCGTGGTGCAGGCGCTGATCGGCCGGCGGGAAAAATCGCTACTGGCGGAAAAGTTCGAGCGGCTGGCCCGGTTCGACAGCCTGACCGGCCTTGAAAATCGCATGGCGATGCAGATGCGCCTGCGCGATATATTCGACGCCAATCAAAAACGGGCTGATGCCGTTGCGATCCTGTGGATGGATGTGGACCGGTTCAAGGAGATCAACGACTCGCTTGGCCACATGGTCGGCGACCAGCTTTTGCGCGCGGTAGCCGAGCGGCTGGATGAAGTGGTGCAGGGCAGGGGCCGCATCGCCCGTTTTGGCGGTGACGAGTTCGTCATCATCTGCCCCGACACTGATCGGGTGACGGCGGCCGAGATCGCGCAGGACATTATCGCCTACTTCGCCCATGGTTTCGATCTGGGCGACAATCATTTGCAGGTGACGGCATCCATTGGTTACGCCATCGCGCCGCAGGACGGTCGCGATATGGACGAGCTGATGCAGCATGCTGATCTGGCTCTCTATGAGGCAAAGCGGAATGGGCGTAACCGGGCATCCAGTTTCAACTGGTCGCTCAAGGAACGGTTCAATCGTGTCCATGAGATCGAAACCGGTCTGCGCCGCGCGCTCGATGGCGGCGAACTCAGGCTGATGTTCCAGCCGATCGTCGATCTGGAAAGCGGTCATATCGAGGCGTGTGAGGCGCTGCTGCGCTGGAATCATCCCGTGTTGGGACCGATCCCGCCGTCCGAATTCATCCCCATCGCCGAAAGCATGGGCGTGATTGAGGCGATTACCGGCTGGGTACTGCGGGAAGCCTGCACGACGGCGGCGTCATGGCCGGGCGACGTGCGCGTGGCGGTGAATATCTCGCCCGCTTCGCTCAAGTCGTCCGAACTGCCCGGCGATGTCATTACCGCCCTGATGCAGAGTGGCTTGCCGGCCCGTCGACTGGAACTGGAAGTCACCGAATCGGTCTTTCTGGACGATAGCGGTCAAACCAACGCCGTATTGCGCGAACTGCAACGTGTCGGGCTGCGGCTGGCGCTCGATGATTTTGGCACCGGCTACTCCTCGCTCTGCTATTTGCGCTCCTATCGTTTCGACACGCTCAAAATCGACCAGAGCTTCATGGCCGGGGTCAGCGCCAATGCAGAGGATCGGGCGATCGTTCACGCGATCGGCACATTGGCACGCGACCTGTCGATGGACACGGTGGCCGAAGGGATCGAAACGCCGATCGAATTGCAACATGCCCGTGATGCAGGCTTCACCAGCGTTCAGGGTTATTTGTTCAGCCGCCCAGTGACGGCGGAGCGGATCGCCGAACTGATCGCTGCCGGACCGCTGGCGGGGACGGAACGGCCAGAACCGATGCAGCCCGTCCGCCGCCTAGCCTGATATGCGATGGTTGCGGTTTACCGCAGCCGGGTCTGGGCAGAGGCCAGCCGCCGCATCATTCGCAAATCCCGATCCGACAGGCACAGCGCCGTATCGGTCCAGGTTTCGACAATGTCGGTCAATTCGGCCAGCGTCATCGGATTGACCCGTCGCCCGGCGCGGTTGATGCCGACATAGCCGGCATGACGGGACAGATGATCCTTGATCCATGCCGCCGTTGCCGCTTCGCCTTCGCCCTCATCGACGACCAGGCTGACGATGCCCATGTCGTACATTTCATCGGCGGTATAGATGCGCCCTTCGGCGATCATCTGCCGTGCCATCACGGGGCCGACGCGCCGCGACAGGATCGAATAGGCGCCCATGCCGGGGAACAGGCCGAACAGGATTTCGGGCAATCCGAACCGGGCCTGCCGTTCGGCAATGATGACGTCGAAACACATCAACGCTTCCAGACCGCCGCCCAGCGCGTCGCCCTGTGCCAGTCCGATGTTGATGGTGTTCATGTCATTACAGTGCCAGATGCGATCGACGATTTCGCAACAGGCAACGCCGTAACGTAGCAACGTCTCGCGATCGCGCCGCTGGATGCATTCGGCAAACATTTCCAGGTCGCCGCCCAGATTGAACACGCCGGGGAAGCGCGAACCCAGCACCATGAATTTCAGCAAATTACCCTGATCGCCAAACACCCGACGGCTTTCCCGTTGCCATGCCATGGTGTCGCGAATCAGGCCCATGTTGGAATTGGGCCGGTGATTGGGTGTCATGAACGCCCATAATGTCGACAATTCATCATCCCAGCGCACGTCGATCTGCCCCAGATCGAACAGGCTAGATTGCCGCATCAGGGATGTGGCGTCTCTTTCCGTAGCGGAAATGCTGATGGGTTCTACGCCGTCGCTGATGCTGGTGGCCGAAGCCATGTCAAAGTCATCCCTTGCGGGATTAAACCGTCCTGAATCAATCATGTGCGTCCCCGTTCTTCTATTCCCATGGAACAGAACAGGCCGACACGCACGATGCAATCCAGCCTGTTCCAGAACGACAGGCTATTAACCATTTTCATTGACAACTGTTGCATCGACGCAGCCAAAAAAGCACGGAAACAGTTCTGCCTGTGACTCGAATGCCACAAAATGCACTTTTGGACATATGTAAGATTCGGCTGTCAGGGCTTTGTTAACCTTTGTTAATTACCTCAATGGTTCATGACCGAACCCGATTCACAGCCTTCCGTCGTTACATTGACGCTGCATGACGAACAGGGCGTTGCATGGCCGTTGCGGTTGTCTGCGGATTGCCTGCGGTTCATTGGTCCCTATCGTCGGGTCGAGGGTTTCAACATTGACGCGATGATGTTGTTCAACGGGGTTCGCCGGGTCGGTTGAGCAGTGCCCCCTGAGTTGCACTCCCTGAGCCGCACCCTTGTGCTATGCAGCGTTCGATCCTAGAGCGCGCCAAGTGACCAATCCTCGCTTTTCCTTCTCCATCGCCGCAACAGACGGCAAGGCCCGCACCGGTGTCATCCAGATGCGCCGGGGTGAAATCCGCACGCCCGCCTTCATGCCGGTCGGCACCGCTGCCACGGTCAAGGCGCTTCGCCCGGCCGAAGTCCGGGCGACCGGCGCGGACATCATCCTGGGCAACACCTATCATCTGATGCTGCGCCCCGGCGCCGAGCGTATGGCGCGGCTGGGCGGGTTGCATGGCTTCATGGGCTGGGATCGTCCGATCCTGACCGACAGTGGCGGCTATCAGGTCATGAGCCTGAGTGCGCTGACCAAGATGAGCGAGGAGGGCGTTGCCTTCTCCAGCCATATCGATGGTTCCAAGCATATGCTGACGCCGGAACGCTCGATGGAAATTCAGCGGCTGCTGGACAGCGACATCGTCATGGCCTTTGACGAATGCACGAAAAATGGCTGCACTCATGATGAAGCGGCGCGTTCGATGGAACGCTCCATGCGCTGGGCCAAACGGTCGCGCGATGGTTTCGATAGTGGCGGCGATCATGCGGATCGCGCTGCCCTGTTCGGTATTCAGCAAGGTTCGCTGGACGAAAATTTGCGCCGCATCTCGGCCCAGAAACTGATCGAGGTCGGCTTCGACGGTTATGCCGTCGGTGGACTTGCGGTTGGCGAGGGGCAGCAGGCGATGTTCGCCACGCTCGATTTCGCGCCGGATATGTTGCCGGTGGAAAAACCGCGTTACCTGATGGGCGTGGGTAAGCCCGACGACATTGTCGGGGCGGTGGAGCGGGGCATCGATATGTTCGATTGCGTCCTGCCGACGCGCAGCGGCCGTAACGGGCAGGCTTTTACATGGGCCGGTCCGCTCAACATTCGCAACGCGCGTTTCGCTGAGGATCAGGGGCCACTGGACCCCCGTTGTTCCTGCCCGGTTTGTACGGGATGGAGCCGCGCCTATCTGCATCATCTGGTGAAGGCCGGCGAAATGCTGGGCGCGATGCTGATGACGCAGCATAATATCCATTTTTATCAGGATATGATGCAGACCATTCGCGATGCGGTGGCCAATGGCCGATTTGCCCGTTTCGCGGCGGATTTCAAGCGCGACTATCAGCGCGCCTGATCGCCCTTCCGTCAGGGAATGAAGCTGATCTCAATGCTATAGCTGCCCTGTACGCCGTCATGATTCAGCGGGGCGCGCAATTGGCGGGACAGGCCGGTCAGCACCCGGCCATAGCGTTCGGCCAGCAGCGCATCCATTTTGTCAGACGTCTGTAATCCCGTCGATGCGATGGTCAGCCGCGCCCGATTATCCTGTCCCTCATTCTGGCGAACCGTCACGCGCATGTTGCCCTGCGGATCGACCATCATCGCCAGTTCGACCAGTTCGGTCAGCAAAAACGCAACGGGCACGGCTACATCCTGACTGATGTGCAGATTGTCGCTGTCGATCTGGATGGCAAAGCGGCGTGCGGCCGCCGGGGCCGTCCCACGCAGGCTGGCCGACAATTCGCTGATCAGCGGGCGCATGCCCACGCCCCGATTGACCTCCAGTTCCGCAAAATGATTGCGGTGAACGACGGACAGGGCATCCACTCGCCGCTGAATGGAGGCGTAGGCTTCCATCGCTTCGGGTTCATGGGCGGACCGGGCATGCAGGCTGATCAGGCTGGCGATGATCTGAAGATTATTCTTCACCCGATGATGGACTTCCCGGGTTAGTTTGCGCTGGGCGTCCAGCCCGTCTGCCATCTCCGCTTCGTGGGTCGCCACATCCTTGCTGATCTCATGGAATGTGTCGCCAAGGTCGAGGATCTCGAGCGCGGGAGTACGCACGCGCTGCAATGGCTCCATCACCTCGCCCGGGTGATAGGATGCCACCGCGCGGCGAAGCAGCACAAGCGGCCGGATGAGCAGGCGATTGACCACGAACCAGCCGATCGCAGCGGCCGCAAACCACATGACCAGCGGCAGGAATAGGGAAAGCAAACGCGCGATGGTCGCCGGAGGATCGCGCACCGTCATGGTCAGCAGCATGTCCGGCGGGTCCAGCCGGGCCGACAGGCTCAGAATGCGGCCGGGCGTCGTGTGATTCCGCGTGCTGCTGATGGCAAGCTGCGTTCCATTCTGGCTCAGGCTGAGCTGCCGGTTCTGGAGCGCGGTGGCCGGATCGGCGATACTCTCCAATTGTGGGCGAGAATAATAAGCCAGCGCTACGAGCTGACGATTATTGCTGACGACGCGGCTGACCATATAGGGCTGGGTTTTGAGCAGTTCGATGCTCTTTCCCTCGAAACGGTTTGATGCCGTCAACTCGCGTGGCTCGGCCACTTCCGATCCGCAGCGCCGCTTTCCGGTGCGATCATAGATGAAAAAGCGCCCGCCATCGCGGCCATGCGATCCCAGAAAAAAGGCAAGCCGGCGACAAATGCCCGCATCCACCCGGTCGAGCGCCAGGCCATTGACCGTCAGTTTCAACGCGGTGCGGTCCGCTTGCAGATCCGCTGATAATTTTCGCGCACTTTGCGTAACGGCGACGCGAAGCAGCGCTTCTTTTTCGAGGTCTGCTGTGCGGATGGCCTGTAAGGATGCGACGAGCGCAATAAGGCCCAGCGGCAACAACGCGAACGTCAGGATGACGAACATCTTGACGCCGGTCGAACGAATGCTGCGCCGCAAGAGCAAGGTTAGGGACATTGGGCCAGTTCCGGCGGGATGGGGCGCGGCACTGACGCGCGCAGCATCGCCCGTTTCAGTCCAGTTTGCTCAATAAATCAAGCATTTCAGATGGAATATCTTCATCGATGGCACGCTGATAGACGCTCCGCAAGGCTTGCGAAACCTGGCCGTCCGACTGGTCGGTGGACGCCGTGCGCTTCCTGCGGGGCGCTACGGTCTTTGATGCGGTCGCGTGATCGTCGGCGTCGCCATCCCTGTCCTGTGCGGCCACGTCGCGCTCCGTCGTTGAAGAAACCAAAACCAGCCCCTCTGCAACCATCTCGATACGTCTGCGGCACGTTTCGCCAGTTTCCTGCGCAACGTCAATCGACCCGCGACACGAAACCAGGAAATTTACGCTATCGACGAAAAATCCTAACAAGCTGCGAAACAAATCGTCACATGGATGGTTCCGCCCCCCGAAGCATTTTTTACATGGTCCGGGCAATCATGGCTCTGGATTTGTCAAAAAGGGGGTGGGGCTTGCCATGTCGTTATGGACATTCCATCCTTTCGTGCGAAAGCCGATGTTTCGGCCTGATTACGCTCGCAAGGGCAGGGAGAAGATTTGACGATGTCGCTTGGACAGCAACTGCACCCCCATCTTCCGTTTCTGCGCCGCTATGCCCGCGCATTGACCGGCAGCCAGTCGCATGGCGACGCTTATGTTCGCGCCACATTGGAAGCGATTGTCGCCGCGCCGGAAGAATTTCCGTCTGACGTCGATCCGCGCCTTGGCCTTTATCGTACCTTTCATGCGATCTGGTCTTCCTCGCATCTGGATGATGGCCCGCTGTCGTCCGATGGCGGCCGCGAAGCTGTGGCGCAGGCCCGCCTCGCACGGCTGACGCCTTTGCCGCGTCAGGCTTTGCTGTTGACCGCGCTGGAAGGCTTCACCGTCGATGACGTCTCTTATCTGATCGGTCTGGAGGCTGATGAGGTGGAAGCGCTGGTCGAAGAAGCGCTGGGTGAGATCGAGGCGCAGACCCGCGCCAAGGTTTTGATCATCGAGGATGAGCCGATCATCGCGATGGACATTGAAACCATCGTTCGCGATCTGGGCCATGACGTGACGGCCATTGCCGTCACGCGCGAAGATGCGGTGCGAGAAGCCATGGCGGAACGCCCCGGCCTTGTCCTCGCCGACATTCAACTGGCCGACGATTCGAGCGGGATCGACGCGGTGAAGGATATTCTCGCCGAATTTTCCGTGCCGGTGATTTTCATTACTGCCTTTCCCGAACGGCTGCTGACTGGTGAGCGCCCTGAACCGACTTTCCTGATCACCAAGCCGTTCCAGCGTTCGACCGTCAAAGCGGCGATTTCGCAGGCGCTCTTCTTCGACGAAGCGACCGCGCCCGCTTAAACCCCTGCTTAAACTATTGGTCTTCTCCCGATTGTTCGGAACCAGCCAGCGGTCACTGCGTTATCTGTGCGTAATGATCGGGAGAAGGATCATGGCGGGTGGCGGCGACATATCCGCAAAGAGAATGTACGGGCAGGTTCTACCGAACATGTCGGCATTATATTCTGGAGGTGTCGCTGTTGTCGGTTGTGATCGTAATGCTGGTCGCGACGTTGTGGCGTTAGACGATTGACCTTTTACATGGTCTTCGATGGTAATCGGTATAGGATACGGGCGCACTTATGGCTTTGACGACGTCGGTTCATGCGGCCAGAACAGGGGACGGACCCATGGATGAAGGTGTCGGCAGCGAACCCGTAGTCACGGAGCGCACGTCGCTTTCGGACTCCGAATTCAAGCGCGAGCTGGCTGCGGTCATTCCCCATCTGCGCGCGTTCGGTCGCTCCTTGTCAGGTAACAGGGACGTCGCTGACGATCTGGTGCAGGAAACCTTGCTGAAGGCGTGGGCCGCTCGTGCGCGATTTCAGGCCGGCACCAACATGCGGGCGTGGACCTTCATCATCCTGCGCAACCATTATCTCTCGCAGATGCGCCGGTCGCGTTTTCGGGGCGAGTGGGATGATCTCACCGCTGACCGTATTCTTGCGGCACCGGCCAGTCAGGACAAGCATGTCGAACTGAGCGACATGCAACGTGCCTTGCTACAGCTTCCCCAGCCACAGCGGGAGGCGCTCATTCTGGTAGGTGCTGGTGGGTTCGCCTATGAAGAGGCGGCGGAGATTTGTGGCGTTGCCGTCGGTACGATCAAGAGCCGTGTGGCCCGTGGGCGTTCGGCACTGGAACAGATATTGGAAGAAGGTGCCCTGCCATCGCGTCGCACGCAGGAAACCAACGAAAATGCTGTTCTGGACGAGATTATGAGCGATGTGGACCGCCTTAGCCGAGGGCGCATCGGTGATGATACGCAAGAGGATACGGATATCTGATCGCTTTTTCTGTCCCGGGTTGAAGGAGGGCGGATATGCGTACTGATCTGCGCGAAAGCGGGAGCGATCCTGCGCACATGTCATCCGTGAAGCCGCACCATGGGCAAGGCCTTACCGTCGCGCTCATTATCATGGCATTGATCCTGGCAATCTCCTTTTTCTACATGACAAAGGGCAGCGTGCAGGATGACCAGGCCGACAAAATAACCCATGCAGCAGACAGCGTTGACCGGGCAGCCAAGGCTGTTGGCGACGCGGCGGTCAATTCGGCGGACAATCTAAAAAATCAGAAATAGCAGGTCAGGCTCATTCTGTCCGTTCGGGTTTTTCCGCCTCTCTTGTCTGGTGGCGTCGGCTTGCGGCCCGGCAGGCATGACTAACCATCTTATCATTTATGACGGGAATTCAGGCATTCCCCCTGTCCTACAGTATTGCCGACTGCAATCCTCAGTCCCTTGTCTCATGCCGATCATCCGGATGATGATGGCTTGATTCGATAATTTCATTGATAGGTAATAAAATTACAATTTCCCCGGGAAATATGGGAATCTAACGGGATTGGCTCCTACTTTGTGTCGGCCGCTGCCACTATTCCGATCGGGACGGGAGTGCGGCGCAGGCGGCCCGTTCAGCATTTCTTTGCCAATTTCCGTCATTATCCGAATGACTGTCGGATTCCCTTACAACCGGTGTAAGGTTTCGTCCGGCGATATGGCCGATGGCGGTCACGGGAAATGCGACGATGATCAGGTTGTTCAAACATTATGTGCCGCATGCCGTGCTGCTGTTGGGGATACTGGATTTCATTCTTCTCCTCAGCGCAGCCGAAGCTGGCTGGGTTCTTCGCGCGCATCAGATTGGCATGGATATTGAGCATGTCATCACCCGACTCGGTCCTCTCTTCAGCTTTGCCGTAGCGATTCAGACAGCGATGATCGCGGTTGGTGTCTATGGCACGGAATCGCTGCAATCCATGCGGTTTGCTTTCGCCCGGTTGCTCGTCGCCGTTTCTCTTGGTGTAATATTCCTGTCGGTCATCTATTTTCTGTTGCCGGGAATGACGCTGTGGCGATCGAATTCGCTTTACGCCATGGGGTTTGCTCTGGTTCTTCTCGTGGCGGTACGCCTGTTGCTGGGATCCATGCTCGGCGGTGAGGCCTTCAAGCGTCGGCTGGTCGTGCTGGGCGCCGGAAACCGCGCCAATCGCATTCGCGAACTGGAACGACGCAAAGGTGCGGGGTTCCTGATCGTTGGCTATATTGCGATGAACGACGGCGAACAGGTGATTGCCGAGGCGATCAATCGCAACGCTATCTATAATCTGTCCGATTTCGTGGTCCGCCTGAATGCCAGCGAAGTGGTGCTGGCACTGGAAGAACGCCGCAATGCGCTTCCGCTTCAGGATTTGCTGCGCATCAAGACGACAGGCGTCCATGTGAACGAAATTTCGACCTTTCTGGAGCGTGAAACGGGGCGCGTCGATCTGGCCAGCGTCAACCCGAGCTGGCTGATCTTCTCCGACGGTTTTTCCGCGGGCCGACGCCTGTCGAGCATGTCCAAGCGCGTGTTCGACATAGTCGCCAGTTCCATATTGCTCGCGCTGACTGGGCTGATCATCCTGTTGGCAGCCTTGCTGGTGAAACTGGATAGCAAGGGGCCAGCCTTTTACCGCCAGCAACGAGTTGGCCTTTATGGTCAGGAATTCTGGATCGTGAAGCTGCGCACGATGCGCCAGGATGCCGAAGTCGCTGGGCAGGCCCAGTGGGCGGAAAAGGATGATCCGCGTATCACGCGCCTTGGCTATTGGTTGCGCAAGCTGCGCATCGACGAATTGCCGCAGACCTGGACGGTTCTGAAAGGCGAAATGAGTTTCGTCGGCCCACGGCCCGAACGCCGCCAGTTCGTTGAGGATCTGGAACAGCATCTGCGCTATTATGCCGAACGGCATATGGTGAAGCCCGGCATCACGGGCTGGGCGCAGATCAACTATCCTTATGGCGCGTCGGTCGAGGATGCCCGGCATAAGCTGGAATATGATCTCTATTACGCCAAAAACTACACGCCCTTCCTCGATCTTCTGATCCTTCTTCAGACCTTGCGGGTCATTCTATGGCCCGAAGGCGCGCGGTAAGGCGGCGGGCGTGGGCGCTCTTCTGCAATTTACGGGCGACTGGGGCCATGCTCTGGCGGCAGTATTGTTCGCAGCCCTTGGCATTTTCTTGCTGCGTCGTCGTGACGAAGCTGTCGAGCCACGCCTGCTTTCTGCCGCGCTGCTGCTTACATCCTGCTGGGCGCTGTATGTTTCCTTCGGTGGCGTGAACAAGCCGCTATCGGGTATCGGTGAAAGCATTCGCAACGCCTCATGGCTTCTCACGCTGTTCGTGATGCTGCGGCGTGGCCCGGTGGGGCGCACCACGCCGATCATGGCTGTCAGCGCGCTTTATGCCGCCGTTGCCGGCCTGATCCTGTTTCAAAGTTTCACCGACCTGATCTGGCGGCAATTGCCGCTGGACAGCGATTTGCACCATGCACTCTTCACCTGTTCGATCATTTTGAGGACGATGACCGCGATTGGCAGCTTGCTGCTGGTCCATCACCTCTATGTTGCATGGCCGGCACGGGAACGGGGTGGCGTATCGCTGTTGTTCGGTGCGCTCGCGGCGATGTGGACGTACGACCTGAGCCTTTACGCCATCTGCTATTTTACTCCCCATCGGGTGGACGAACTCTATGCGCTTCGCGGCCTGTTGATGGCTCTGCTGGCGCCGGTGATTGCTGTTGGCATGCGCAAGGATATAGCCGGACGCCTGCAATTGTCGCGCACCATCACATTCAAATCCCTGTCGGTCTTTGCCGTCGCCCTCTATGTGCTGGTGTTGACGGCCGCCGCCATATTGATCGAGCTGATCGCTGGCCCCTATGCGCGGGTGGTCGAGATCGCGGCCGTGTTCTTCGCGGCGGTGACGGCCCTCTTGCTGCTGCCGTCCCCGCGTCTGCGCGCTTTCTGGAAGGTGCAGGTCGCCAAGCATTTTTTCCAGCATCGCTATGATTATCGCACCGAATGGATGCGCTTTGGCGAGACGATCGGACGACCGGGCAATGATGCTGCCCCGCTTGGCGAGCGCGTGGCAAAGGCCGTGGCGGATATCACTGATTCCCCCGCTGCCATGTTGCTGCTGCGCGACGAGACGGGGGGGCTATGTTTCGAAACCCACTGGAACTGGGCTGGCGAATTGCCCGATGCCCCGACGCTATCGCCCGATGTGACACGACAGTTGGAAAGCAGCGGCTGGATCATCGATCTCGACAAAAGGCGGCCTGCCGATGGCGCTGGCGCCTTACCGGAATGGATGACGCAGGACCGGCGGGCCTGGGCCTTGGCGCCACTCATCCATTATGGCCGTCTGATCGGTGCGATCCTGCTGGCCCGCCCGCCGGTGGACCGGCGTCTGGATTGGGAAGATCTCGACATGCTGCGGGCGGCGGGCCGTCAGGCCGCGACCTATATCAGCGAAGCACAGGGGCAACAGGCACTGGACGACGCACAGCGCTTCGATGAATTCAACCGCCGCTTCGCCTTCATCATCCACGACGTCAAGAATCTGGTCAGCCAGCTTTCGCTGCTCACCCGCAATGCCGAACGACATGCGGCAAATCCTGATTTCCGGGCCGACATGATCCTGACGCTTAAGGAATCGGTCGGCAAGATGAATGACCTGCTGGCTCGCCTGTCTCAACACAATAAGGGCAAGTCCGAGGAGCCAAAGGCGATGCTGCTACACGGCCTGCTCACCAGTGTCGCGGCCACACGCGCCCGACATCACCCGATCAAGGTCAGCGGAGACGCACCCGCCGCATTGGCCGACCCTGCGCGCGTGGAGCAGATATTGCTGCATCTTTTGCAGAATGCTATCGACGCCAGCGCATCCGACAGCCCTGTCGAACTGCATTTGTCATGCGATGCCGACGCCATATTGATCGACGTGATCGACCGGGGTCAGGGTATGACGGCCGAATTCATCCGGCGTGATCTGTTTAAACCCTTTTCGTCCAGCAAGGCGGGCGGTTTTGGCATTGGCGCCTTTGAAGCGCGGACCCTGGCACAGGCCATGGGTGGCCGCATCGAAGTCGAGAGCAAGCCCGGCGCCGGTAGCCGCTTCACCTTACGCCTGCCCAGGGCGATTACTCCGCAATCTCATGAGAAGGCCGCCTGATGAGCGACACCCGTCCCAAATTGCTGATCGTCGAGGATGATCCGGGTCTTCAGCGACAATTGCGCTGGGCTTATGAGGATTATCAGCTCTTCATCGCAGGCGATCGTGAGGAAGCGATCGAAATGTTGCGGGCCGAAGCACCCGATGTCGTGACGCTCGACCTTGGCCTGCCGCCGGACCCGGACGGCACGACCGAAGGTTTTGCGACGCTGGCCGAAATCCTCCGCATAAAGCCCGATACGAAGGTGATCGTTGCGTCCGGTCATGGCGCGCGGGAAAGCGCGCTCGATGCCATTGCGGGCGGCGCTTATGATTTCTACCAGAAGCCCGTCGATATCGACGAACTGGGCCTGATCGTGCGCCGCGCTTTCCATGTGCAGGCATTGGAAAAGGAAAATGTCCGCCTGTCCGAAACGGCCCCTGACGACAGCCGCGTGCTGGGCCGGATCATCAGTGGCGCGCCGGAAATGATGAAGGTCGCGCGGACCATCGAGCGGGTGGCTGCGGCGCAGGTTTCGGTCATGCTGCTGGGGGCCAGTGGCACCGGCAAGGAATTGCTGGCGCAGGGATTGCATGATGTCAGCACCCGTCGGAACGAAGCATTCGTCGCGATCAACTGTGCGGCGATCCCTGAAACCCTGCTGGAATCCGAACTGTTCGGCCATGAAAAGGGCGCGTTCACCGGCGCGGTAAAGACCACGCCCGGCAAGATCGAGCAGGCACAGGGCGGCACCCTGTTCCTTGATGAGGTGGGCGACATCCCTCTTGCGCTTCAGGTGAAGCTGCTGCGTTTCCTACAGGAGCGGGTGATAGAGCGGCTTGGCGGGCGTCAGCCCATAGCGGTCGATACCCGTATCATATGCGCCACGCACCAGAATCTGGAGGCGATGATCGCAGCGGGCAGCTTCCGCGAGGATCTCTATTATCGCCTCGCTGAAATCGTCATTCGCATTCCCGCATTGCGCGACCGGCCGGGCGATCCCGCCTTGCTGGCCCGGCATTTCCTGAGCCGCTTCGCGCGGGACATGAACCCTCAGGTCAAGGGGCTGGCGCCCGATGCCATGGCGGCGCTCGACGCATGGAACTGGCCGGGCAATGTCCGGGAACTGGAAAACCGCATGAAGCGCGCGGTCATCATGGCCGATGGCAAGCTGGTGACGGCCGCCGACCTCGATCTGGATGATGAGCGGATCGAGGGCGGCGATGTCGTCAATCTGAAGGCTGCGCGGGAAATGGCGGATCGACGGGCCATTCGCCGGGCCATCGCCCGGACCGACGGTAATATCTCGGGCGCGGCCAAGATATTGGGGATCAGTCGGCCGACGCTCTACGATCTGCTCAAACAATATCAGATGCAGGGCTGAAACGGGTGAAGCGGTCCCGTATCCTGCTGCTTGCGGCGCTGGCCGTGCTGGCGCTCGCCTGCGCTGGCCTGTGGCAATGGCGCTTGCGGGAGCATGACGGAAGCGCGGCCTTCGACCGGGGTATCGCAGCGCTGAACAAGGGCCAGTACCGTGTCGCGCGCGTCGAACTGATGAACGCTATCAAGCGCGATCCGCGTTCGGTCGATGCCCGTCTGGCGCAGGCGCAGGCGTTAATCGAACTGGGCGATGGGGCGGGCGCGCAGGCGGAAATACTACGCGCCCGCACGCTGGGGTCGCCGCCCGCGCGCAGCCGCGCTGCCATGGCGCAGGCCTTGTTGTTGCAGGGCGATGTCGCGGGTGCGCTCAGGGAAGCGCAGGCCAGCGACCTGCCGCAGGACCAATATCTCGCCTCCGCCCATGTGCGTGCGCAGGCCGCGATGCGCAGCAACAACCTGCCGCTCGCCGATGCGATACTGAGCAAATTGCTGACGCAGGTGCCCGGCGATGCCGATGGCTGGATTGACCTGGCCCGACTGCGCATGATGCAGGGGGACGAGGCTGGGGCGATCGGTGCATCCGGCCGGGCCGTTGCGCTGGCGCCGGGCGATCCTGCCGTATTGACCGTGCGGGCGGAATTGATCCGCAGCCAATATGGACCGGCGGCCTCGCTGCCCTGGTTCGACAGGGCGCTGGCGGTCGATCCGGATTCGGTCCCGACGCTGGAACAATATGCCGCGACGTTGGCGGATATGGGCAAGGCCAGCCGGATGCTCAGCCTCACCCGGCGCATATTGGCGCTGGACCCGGATAATGCACGCGCCTGGATGATGCAGGCGGTGATGGCGGCGCGGGCGGGGCGCCCCGATCTGGCCCGCACGCTGATCGGCCGGACGCAGGGGCAACTGGACGGCGAACCATCTACCATGTTGCTGCGCGGTGTGTTGCACATGGCTGAGGGGAATGCGTTGCTGGCGACGGAAACATTGTCGCCGCTGGTCGATATGCAGCCCGATAACCGCACGGCCCGAACGCTGTTGGGCCGCGCCACGATGTTGAACGGCGATTATGCGTCGGCAGCGACCATCATGGCGCCGCTGGTCGCGCAGCGCGATGCCAGCCCCTATGTGCTGACGCTGGCGGCGCGCGCGCAGGAGGGGCTGGGCAATCGCACCATGGCCGATGATATGCTGGCGCGCGCCTCCTGGCCGGATCGTCCGGCGAGCGACATATTCGCGTCCGTCAATGATGCCGCCAAAGCGATGCGGCCGCCGGCCAGTGCCGCCACGGCACAAGATAATATTCCCTATATTCGGGCACTTTTGCGGGTTGGTATGGTGGATGCGGCGGTGGCGCGCGCGCGTCAGTTGAGCAAGGCGAATGTGGGTGCGCCCGCTGCATGGATCGTGCTGGGTGACACGCTGGATGCTGCTCGCCGCCCGGCCGAAGCGGTGCAGGCCTATGAGAGGGCCGCCAATATCCGGTTCGACCGGGACAGTGCGTTGCGTCTGGCGGCGGCGTTCGGGCAGGTGGGCAATGCTACGCGGGCGGCGCAGGTGGTCGGGCTGTTCCTGTCGCAAAATCCCAATGATCTGGCCGCTACCCGACTGGCCGCGACGATCGCGGCGCAGGGGGGCGACTGGCGCGCTGCGCGGCAGTCGCTGGAGGCGGTTCGTGCGCGGATCGGCAATGGCGATGCGCTGCTGATGGCGGAACTGGCCCGCGCTGCTTTGGAAATGGGTGAGGCGAAACAGGCCCGTTCCTATGCCGCCGCCGCCTATGCGCTGATGCCGTCCAGCCCGATGGTGGCGGATATTTATGGCTGGACGCTGACCCGAACGGGCGGGGCAGGAGTAGCCAGCATCGACCTGCTGGAAAAGGCGGAGGCGCTGGCGCCGGGACAACCCGATATTCTGCTGCATCTGGGTCAGGCCTATGCTGCGGCCGGGCGCAAAGGCGACGCAAAACTCGCTCTCACCCGCGCTGGAGCAATAGCTGGCTTTGGCGGTCGGCAACAGGCGCTGGATGCATTGGCTGCGTTGTAGGGCATCCGACAACGGCCCTCCCACATCGACTGTTCGTTATCGTTGCACGTCATCGCCTGACGCCATGGTGTCGTCATGCAAGTCGATGACGGTTTTTCCGCATGGATGGTCGTGAAATCGTCGCAAGAGGCACGGATAGGCGGTGGCCAGATTTTTGGCCATGACTGTTGCCGACCATAAGCGCACAAATCCTCCCCTGTAAGGGGAGGGGGACCGGCAGAGCCGGTGGAGAGGTGTCATCCTATCGAGAGCGGGATAACCCCTCCGTCTGACCTTCGGCCAGCCACCACCCCTTACAGGGGAGGATGAATAAGCGGATAGGGTGGATGGCTCCCGCTCACGGCATCTAGGTGCCAAGATGGTTTGCTGTCAGGCAAACCCGAGCAAAGGAACCATCCGCCATGGAGATTACCACGATCGGCCTGGATGTGGCCAA
>JAJZQN010000017.1 GCA_021847605.1 Pseudomonadota bacterium
GGTTCGCGGACCCCATCAGGGCCAGCAGTCCCTCCCGACTGCAACAGTAGGCCGGACAGACGACTGCAACCGACCGAACGTCAAAACATCAATTTGTACTTGCAACGCGGGAGCCATCCACAGAGGAGAGGGGTATGGCGACGCTGGTGCTGACGGCGGTGGGGACGGCGATCGGTGGGCCGATTGGCGGGGCCATCGGCGGGCTGATCGGCAATATGGCCGACCATGCGATATTGTTCCGGCCCAAGGGGCGGCAGGGTGCGCGGCTGAACGAATTACAGGTGCAGACGTCGAGTTACGGGACGCAGGTGCCGCGCCTGTTCGGGACGATGCGGGTGGCCGGCACGGTGATCTGGGCCAGTGACCTGAAAGAAAGCAGCAGCCGGAGCGGCGGGGGCAAGGGACGGGCGAGCGTCACTAGCTATGCCTATTCAGCGAGTTTCGCGGTAGCGCTGTCGGCAAGGGGCGTGCGTGGGGTGAGGCGCATCTGGGCTGACGGCAATCTGCTGCGCGGGGCGGCGGGGGATTTCAAGACCGAGGTCGGGCTTTCCGACTCTATGAAGGGGGCGAGGATCAGCCAGTCGATCCGCTGATCGCGGCGGCGCAGGGGATTGGGGAGACGCCCGCGCATCGCGGCATCGCCTATGCGCTGTTCGAGGATCTGGCGCTGGCCGATTATGGCAATCGCATTCCGTCGCTGACGTTCGAGGTGGAGGCGGACGATGGCGCTGTGCGCGTCGGTGCGATTGTCGAAACGCTGGGCGAGGGGCGGCTGGCGGGAGAAGCCGACGCGATGCTGGGCGGCTATGCGGCGGGTGGCGCGGATGTGGGGGAGGCGGTGGCGCCGCTGGTCGAGGCTTATGGGCTGGCGCTGATGCGCGGGGCGGAGGGGCTGAGGCTGGGGGTGGCAGCGGATGAGGCGCAGGCGAAGATCGGGCGGGCCATGCTGGCGCGGCGGGTCAACGGGCGTGACGTTGTGGCGCAGGAGCGTTCGGGCGCGGCGGCGGATGCGGTGCCGGTGGCGCTTTCGGTGCGGCATCATGATGCGGCACGCGATTATCAGGCCGGGGTGCAGCGGGTGATGCGGCCGGGACCGGGGCGGGTGGAGAGCGGGATCGACCTGCCCGCCATGCTGGATGCGGACGGGGCGCGGGCGATGGCGGCCGAACGGATCGGCGCGGCCTGGACCGGGCGCGCGACGATGACGCTGCGCTGTGGATGGGATGCGCTGACCATCGAGCCGGGCATGGTGGTGCGCGTCGAAGGCGCGTCCGGGCTGTGGCGGGTCGAGGAACGGGAATGGGAGGCGATGGCGGTGCGGCTGGCGCTGCGGCGGGTGCCGGGCGTGGGCGGGGCGCTGCCTTCGGGCGCTTCGTCGGGCGCGATCGTGCGGCAGGTGGATGCGCCGCATGGTGCGACGGCGCTGATGCTGGTGGAGGTGCCGGCGCTGGACGATGGGGCGGCGAGTGTGCCGGTCATTCTGGCGGCGGCGAGCGGTGGGGCTGGGTGGCGCAACGCGGCTTTGTTCCGGGTTGGCGATACGGGCGAGGCGACGCCGGTCGGGCGCAGCGCCGGGCGGGCGGCGATGGGGACGGTCGAGCAGGCGTTGCCGTCCGGTAGTATCATGGTGGTGGATGCAGTCCATGCGATTACCGTGACGATGCTGGCGCCGGACATGCTGTTGAGCAACGCGGACGAGGCGGGATTGGCGCAGGGGCGGAACCTGTGCCTGATCGGGCAGGAACTGATCCAGTTTGGCAGGGCGGAGCAGGTGGCGGTGGGCCGCTATCGGCTGACGGACTTGCGCCGGGGGCTGCGCGGTACGGAATGGGCGATGGCGGGCCATGGTGCGGGTGAGCCGTTCCTGATGATCGAGGTGGATCGGGTAGTGGAGCCGGTCGCCGGGGGTGTGGAACCGGGCAGCCTGTTGCGGGTGCAGGCGCTGGGGCTGGGCGATGCCATGCCGGTCGAGGCGATGCTGACTGTGCGCGGCGAGGCGCTGATCCCGCCGGCGCCGGTGCATGTTCGGGCAGAGCCGGACGGAGCGGGCGGCTACGTCATCGGCTGGACGCGGCGCAGCCGGGCCGGGTGGCGATGGACGAGCGGGAGCGACGTGCCAATCGCCGAGGAGCGGGAGCGCTACACGGTGTTGGTGGTGCGGGATGGCGTGACCGTGCGGCAGGCGGAGTCGGACGGCCCGACATGGACCTATTCGGCGGCGATGATGGCGGCGGATGGAGAAGGTTCCCGCCGGATCGCAATTTCTCAGATCGGTGTCCATGCCGGCGGGCGTTCCGCCACGCTGGACCTGTAAATTCAATCTTGGGGAGAATGAGGATGGAGGCGAGTCCACGCTGGGCGTTGCCGTTGCTGTTCGCGGGGCAGGCGCAGAAGGAGATTTTTCACAATGAGGCGCTGATCCTGATTGATGCAATGTTGCATGGGCGGGTGGAAAGCGCCGATATTGGGGAGGTTCCGGGCGATCCGGCGATCGGGCAATGCTGGATCGTGGCCGAAGCGGCGGGCGGCACATGGACGGGGAAAGACGGGCATATCGCCTGCTGGAGCGAAGGGGGATGGCGTTTCATCGCTCCGCGAGAGGGCACGCGGATGCAGGTAAGCGACCGGAACCATGCGATGATCCATGACGGGAGCCAATGGCGCGATGAAGCGATGCGGCCCGACGGAGTGTATGTGGAAGGCCAGAAGGTCTTAGGTGTCCGTCAGCCGGCTATTTCGTCACCCGCTGGTGGAACGGTCATCGACGATGAAGCCAGAATGGCGGTGGCAGCGATTTTGACGACGTTACGTCAGCACGGAATTATCGATATGTAATTCACATGCGTGATGATTTTTTAATAAAAAATACATCAATTTCAACTTAGGCAGAGCTGCATTAACTTTTCAGAGGCGGCCTCTGACAGGTTAGTGCGTTATTTTTGCAACGGTTTCACTATTTGTGGACTTGCCATGAAACCTTAGAGCCGATACAGGGTTTCAGCAGTCCTTCGTGACACTTTTGAAAGGGGAATTCAGATGCGGAAGCTTGCCCTCGCGGCTGCTCTTGCGACAAGTGCCCTGGCTTCGCCGGCTTTGGCCCGTGATGACAGCTGGTATGTTGGCGTTGATGCCGGTGTGCTGCTGGTCGAAGACCAGAACATGACCTTCTCGCCCGCCACTGCGGCCGCCGTGCCTTCGGTGGATTACCACAAGGGTTATGATTTCGACGCCAACATCGGTTACGACTTCGGTGGCTTCCGCCTCGAAGCCGAAGCCGCTTACAAGCGTGCGAAGATCGACCTCGACGAAACCGGCTTCGGCGGTGCTTCGTCGGCTCTCTCGTTCATGCTGAACGGCTTGCTGGACTTCGGTCCCGATGATGGCCTCCAGGGCTTCGTCGGCGGCGGTGTCGGCGTTTCGCGCGGCAAGGTTGCTTCGGACATCGTGAACGACAGCGACACCGGTTTCGCCTGGCAGGCGATCGCCGGCGTTCGTTACCCGGTCACCAACAATGTCGACGTTTCGTTGAAGTATCGCTTCTTCAACCAGGACGACATCGGTCTGATCCCGGCCTACGCCAGCGCCTATGGCCCGGCCGGTGCGGACGTCAGCACCAAGCTGCGTACGCACAGCCTGCTGCTCGGCCTGACCTACAACTTCGGCTCGGCTCCGGAAGCGGCTCCTCCGCCGCCCCCGCCGCCCCCGCCTCCGCCGCCCCCGCCGCCGCCCCCGCCGCCCCCGCCGGCGCCGGAATGCAGCCCCGGGCCGTACATTGTCTTCTTCGAATGGAACAAGTCGGACATCACGCCTGATGCCGCCACCATTCTGGACAACGCGGTTTCGGCCTACAGCAACTGCGGCAGCGCCCAGGTTGTTCTGGCTGGCTATGCGGACCGTTCGGGTTCGGCCTCGTACAACGTTGGTCTGTCCCAGCGTCGCGCCGATGCCGTCAAGGCCTACATGGCTTCGAAGGGTATCGCTGATGGCGTGATGACGACCCAGGCGTTCGGTGAAGCGAACCCCCGCGTCGAAACCGCCGACGGTGTTCGCGAACTGCAGAACCGTCGCGTGGAAATCACCTACGGTCCGGGTTCGGGTCAGTAAGAGATTTCCGTCCGCAAGGATGGAAAATGAGAAGGGGCTGGTCCGGCAAGGACCGGCCCCTTTTTCTTTGCGTGATGCGGATTGCGGATCGGCGCTATTGCGCAGCGTCGCGACCGCGCGCTTATGCCGACAATGGTGACGAAGGCCGGATGGCTATGGCATGCTTCGTTCGAAGCAGGCGAGGCGCGCCGCAGGGGCGGATTGGGAGAATGGCAATGGGCGGCGCATTCCTGCATGGCACGGTGCATGAGGCGGGCGCCGATCTTCAGGCGGCGGTGCGGGGCGATCCGGCGGTGCTGTTGCTATGGGAAAGCCTGACGCCGCTGGGCAGGAACGAATTCATCTGCTGGGTCGAGGATGCGAAACAGGCCGCAACCCGCGCACGGCGTATCGGCCGCACGCTGGACGAGTTGCGGGAGGGTAAACGGCGCCCCTGTTGCTGGGCAGGATGCATCCACCGCACCGACAAGGCGCCGGGCAAATGGCAACAGGCGGTGCTGATCGACGGAAAGGCGGGGAAGTAGCAGGTTTCTGAAATAGGTTGGTGGTAGGCTACGGCTTCGCGACGTTTGATTTCCTAAGTCCAGAATTTGGTAGCGATAATCGTCAGGGAGTTTCGGTAGAATGCCAATCACTTTGCTATTTGCCGGTGCGGTTGCCGTCGAGGCGATATCATGCGGCCAGATACCGGGAGCGGATGCAATTTTGAATGACCGGGCGATCCGCTGGATTATTGTTGGAGAACGGCACGGTACGTCAGAAGCGCCTGAGATATTTGGGGATCTGGCATGTCTTGCCGCAATGCGCGGCAGGAAGCCGGTGGTAGCGGTTGAATTTCCCGTCGACGCTACCGATGCTATTCGCCAGTTCGTGACGTCGCCGGATGAAGTTGCTGCGAGGGATCAACTGCTTGCTCACCCATTCTGGCATGGACCGGTTCATGATGGACGGTCGAGCAGAGCCATGCTGACCCTGTTCGCAAGGTTGCGGCAATGGAAGCGATCCGACGTCATTGCAGATGTCGTAGCTTTCCAGCCAACGACGGCAGTGACCGGCGAGGCATATGAACAGGCCATGGCGTTCAATCTGGAGAGAATGTCGGATGGTGAAAATCTGGTCGTAGCGCTGGTTGGCAATGTTCATGCGCAATTGAAGCGGCGGCAGTTTTCAGGTGGCTCATACTTGCCAATGGCAGGCTATCTTCCTCGCAGCCAGACGCTGTCTTACAACATTGGCGACAATGGCGGTGCGCAATGGGCCTGTTTTGCCGAGGCAACTGAAAAGAGCAGTATGCAATGTGGATCGCGCGATACTGGTCCGGCAGCCCGCAAATATGAACGCGGCTTCGTGCATATCGGCGGTCAGGAAAGAGCCTATTCCGGCTATCTGAACCTTGGAACGGTGACTACGGCGTCAGAGCCGGCGTTGCCCGACCGCGATAATCATGAGCCGCGAAAATAGCACCAGCTTTGACCTTGGGTGAAGCGGTCATCGGTTCCAAAAGATTGGCAATTTCCTGCGCCATCCAGTCTACCCATGGCTGCTGGAGCTGCCCCCGAAACGCTTCTTTTCGATAATGCAACGCATTGCCGGGGTGACAAATCCTTGCGGATGGGCAACAAACGGGGCGCTTTCGCGTTAGCGATCTATCCCTTTGCCCGTCACCGGAGCTGTTCCCATGAAGATCATCCCCCTGTTTTCTGCCCTGCCGATCGTTTTGGCGGCATCCGCCTGTGCGACGTCATCCGCTGCGCCGACGGCGGCACCCAGCGTTTCGGCCAAGCTGGCGGCAGGGGACGGCAGCGCGCGGGGTACCGCCACCGTGACGGAGGCGGCCGATGGGCTGCATGTGCTGGTCAAGGGCGTAGGTCTGACGCCGGGCATGCATGGCGTCCATATCCACACGATCGGCACCTGCACTGGCCCTGATTTCACCAGCGCGGGTGGCCACTGGAACCCGACCGGGCATCAGCATGGCAAGGATAATCCGGCCGGCATGCATATGGGCGACATGCCCAATATGCAGGCGGGGTCGGACGGCACCGGCGAAATCGAATATGTGGTGAAGGGTGGCACGATCAGCGACGGCGCGAACCCGCTGCTCGACGCGGATGGCGCCGCCATCGTGATCCATGCGACGGCGGACGATTATAAGAGCGACCCGGCGGGTAATGCGGGCGGCCGCGTGGCGTGCGGTGTGTTGAGCAAGGGTTGAGCCGGGCCGGAGCCGGGGAGGGGATGCCCTTCCGGCTCTGTCATCTGATCCGCGAAAGGGCGTTGGCGCTTTGGGTGTCAGCGCCCTTTCCCATGTTGGAGGAAGGGGGGATGTTCTACATGATTTCCGTCTTTCTCCCTTCATCCACGACTGATCGATGTCGTGAGTGTCATGAACAAACTGGCGCAGATCATCTTATTCGCGACGTCATCATGGTGTATCAGTTGGTTATAGAGATCCGACGGTAGGAGATTGCTATGCAGGGATGGAAGATCGGCGCGTTCATGCTGTGCTGTGGGGCGATGCCGGTCTGTGCGCAGGCGATGACCGTGTCGGATTGGGTGCAGCGGATGGAAGCGCTGAAGGCGCGGGGGAGTGCCGCCAAAGGCAGCCCGGAATTGATGGCGCTTCAGACTGAGGTGGCATCGGCAGCGGTTCGTTATCGAGCGCAGATCAAGGAAGCGAAAGAGAAAGCGCAGCGTCCGCGTGCCTGCCCACCCGTGCGGGTGTCGCTTAGCTCCGAAGATCTGATGCTGGAATTTCGGAGGCTGCCGCCCGCTTCCTATGCCGGAGAAGTGTCCATCGCATTTGGCGAGGTCATGGATAAGCGTTATCCGTGTGGGGAAGGGCAGGAGATTACTCCGCCTCGAAAGGCTCCAACGATTTGAGAATGTGAAATCCCGGCTGAGGGCCAGGATGACTTTAGCGCCGAGCATGTTCGCATCGTGCAGTTGGGGGCAGGCGACCTTATCCGCCCTGCGCCGGATAATCGGCGACGGGGGTGTAGCTGGCGCCGGAGGTGCCGAGGCGGCTTTCGAACAGGGAGAAACTGTCGACAGTGAAGCTGTCGCTGGCAAGGCCGGCATGGACGGCCAGGAAGCCATCAACGTCGCCTCCGTTGCGGCCGAAGCGGGCCATGGTGGCATGGGGCAGGTAAGCGCGCTCTTCGGGCGGCAGGCCAGTGGAGACGCACGCGCGGTCCACCTTGCGATGCAGGGCGGCGATGGGATCGCGCGGTTCCACCCCCGCCCAGAGTGCATCGACCACGCCCTTGCGATCGAACAGGCCGACGCCCGACAGGCGGATGTCGAAGGGGGGGAAGCGGATGGTGCCGAGCGCGTCGGCAATGTCATTGGCGCGGTGGCGATCCACTTCGCCGATGAAGCGCAGGGTGATGTGCAACTGGGCGTCATCCTGCCAACGGGCGCCGATGACGCCCCCCATCCTGTCGATCAGAAACGTCCTGATGGGGGCAGGCGGGCGGATGGCGACGAACAGGCGAAACATGGTTTCATCATAGTCGATCATGTGACAAATGATGACAAGTCCTGTGACGATTTGAATATTATCCCGTCTTTCCATAAGATTGCAGGGCGAAATAGGGACAATCTGTCCACCGGGCGCCGATACGACAATGCTTGAAACCGGCATCGAAAATGCCGATAATGGAAGGGCGGCATGAACGCCGCCCCAAGGAGATGATTTTCATGGCCAACTGGTCCGATCCCCGTTCCGGCGTCCAGTCCGGTATTCCGGGCTTTGGCGGTCCCAGCGTCGCGCGCGGTGAGGCGTATGACGCCGGTCTGCGCCGCTATATGCTGTCGGTCTATAATTATATGGCGAGCGGCGTGCTGCTGACGGGTATCGTCGCGCTGCTGTTCGCGGCAAGCGGCATGGCCGCGCAGATATTCTATGGCCCCGGCATCCTTAAATATGCGGTGATCTTTGCCCCGCTGGTATTCGCCATGGTGATGAGCTTTGGCATTGCCCGCCTTTCGACGGCGGCGATGCAGGGGCTGTTCTGGGCCTATGCGGCGGTGATGGGCGTTTCGCTGTCCTACATCTTCCTCGCTTACACCGGCACGTCGATCGCGCAGACCTTCTTTGCGACGGCGGCGGCTTTCGCGGGCCTGAGCCTGTGGGGTTATACCACCAAGAAGGATCTGTCGGGCTTCGGCACGTTCCTGATCATGGGTGTGGTCGGCCTGCTGGTCGCGAGCCTCATCAACATCTTCATGAAGTCGAACGCGATGAGCCTGGTCATCAGCGGCGTCGGCGTACTGCTGTTCGCGGGTCTGACCGCTTATGACACGCAGAAGATCAAGAGCATCTATGCCCATGTCGCAGGCACGGACATGATGGGCAAGTCGGTGATCATGGGGGCGCTGAACCTCTATCTCGACTTCATCAACATGTTCCTGTTCCTGCTGCGCCTGTTCGGCGATCGCCGCTGATAGCGGGCATCAGGCAGATATGTAAAAAGGCCCGGTGGAGCGATCCGCCGGGCCTTTTTCTTTATGTGCTTGGTCCGCCTGCATGGCGGTGGGGGAGGCTTTGGCTCTGCCTCGTTTCTCGACTGCGCTCGAAACGAACGGAGGGTGTGCTGAATTAAATCAGACACAGATTGCGCGTTTCAAATTTTGCTGTCGCACCGCTTGATGGGGAAACCGATTCCCCCCTTTCGCGCGATGTTTCAGCCTTGCTGCTTTTGCATTTCGGCGATGAGGGTGCCGTCGATTTCCTTTTGGCGTTTATAGGCCGGGCGTTCGCGCAGGCGGGCGGCATAGGCCTCCAGCGTGGGGGTGGAGGGGATGGATTTGAACATCAGTCCCCAATCGACCTGCGCGCCGACATAGACATCGGCGGCGGTGAATTGATCGCCGCAAATCCATGCGTCACCCGACACGGCGCTTTCCAGCGTGGCGATGGCTTCGTCGAAGCTGCCATAGCCGGCCATGCGTTCGCGCCCTTCGGGGACGACGAAGCCGAGCGCGCGATTGGTGACGGCGGCCTCAACCGGGCCGGCGGCGAAGAAGAGCCAGCGATAATAGGCATGGCGATCGGCAGGCGCCGGGGCGAGGCCTGCGTCTGGGAAGGCATCGGCGAGATAGGCGCAGATGGCCGCGCATTCGGTGACGATGCGGTCGTCATGGACAATTGCGGGAACCTTACCCATCGGATTAATGGCGCGATAGTCGGCGGCCTTCATGCCGGTGCCATAGTCGAGCAGCACCGTTTCATAGGGGACGCCGACCTCCTCCAGCATCCATCGGGCGATCTGCCCCCGCGACATGGGGTTGGTGTAGAGGGTAAGGGACATGGTGGTGGCTCTCCTGTGGGTCAGTGTTGGAACATATCAGGAACATTGGTGTCGCGCTATGGGCTTCTCGACTTCGCTCGAAGCGAACGGAGATGGGGGAGGCCAATTGTCGTGCAGTCCCTCGACGCGATCCTGTGGGGCGCGCGTCGAGGGGGTGGGCCTTACTGTGCCGCAGAAGCCGGTGCCGGTTTGCCGCGATAGCGGTCGAACCAGGCGATGATCGCGGCGGCCTTGGCTGCTGATTGCGAGGGACGGGCGGCGATGCCGCCATGGCTGGCGCCCGGCACCTTGACGAGGGCCGTGGGGACGCCGCGGATCTGAAGCGCGGCATAATATTGCTCGGACTCGCTGACGGGCGTGCGGTAATCCTCGCTGCCCACGACGACCAGCGTCGGCGTCTTGACGTTACCGACGAGGCTGAGCGGTGAGCGGTTCCAATAGCCCATCGGGTCTTCCCACGGCTTGGCCGGGAACCAATAGCGTGACGTGAAGAGGGTGTTGTCCATGGTCAGCGCCTCGCTGATCCAGTTGATGACCGGCTTTTGCGTGGCGGCACCCTTGAACCGATCCGTCTTGCCCACGATCCAGCTGGTCAGCACGCCGCCGCCAGAGCCGCCGGTGACGAAGAGATTGTCGGGATCGGCTACGCCCGATGCGATGGCCGCATCCACCGCCGCCATGAGATCCCCATAATCGTCGCCGGGATATTTATGGTGGATAAGCTGGGCAAATTCCTCCCCATAAGAGGTGGAGCCGCGCGGGTTGGTGTAGAGAACGGCATAGCCCGATGCGGCATAAAGCTGATCATCGGTCGAGAAATGCGGGCCATAGGCGGTGTGCGGGCCGCCGTGGATTTCGAGGACGAGCGGGACTTTCGTGCCGGGCTGATAGCCCGGAGGGGTGACGAGCCATGCGGGGACGGTGCGGCCATCAGGCGCGGTGACGGCCAGTTCCTTTACCTGACCCAGCGCCTTGTGCGCGAACAGGTCTTCATTGAGGTGGGTGAGCTGGCGTGCCTTGCCGCCGCTGCTGATCGACAGATCGGCGGGGCGTTGGGCCGAGCCGCTGGTGAAGGCGAGGGTTCCACCCTTCGACACGGTGAAGTCGCCGCCGCTATAGGGGCGGTCAAAAGCGGTGCCGGTAAGGCCGCTTGCCAGTTCGGTGACGCGGCCGTCGAGCGTGATGCGGGCGAGGCGATTGACGCCGCGCTCATCATATTGGGCGTAGAGCGACTTGCCATCGGCGGCCCAGACTGCCTTGTCGATGCTGCGGTCGAAATTGGCGGTGACGGCGTGCGCGCCGCTGCCGTCGCGGTTCATGACGTAGAGATAGGTGTTCTGATAGGAGAGGCGCTTATCGTCGAAGCCGAGATAGGCGATCTTGCTGCCGTCGGGCGAGATGGCGGGCGCGACGTCGGGACCGTCGCGGCTGGTGAGCGGGGTGACGGCGCCCGAAGCGAGGTCGAGTGCGTAGATTTCGGGATCAAAAACCTTCTGCTGCCAGTCTGGCTTGCGCACGGCGCTGAACAGGATGGCGCGGCCGTCCGGCGTGAAGCTCAGCGGGCCGCCATCCTGATAATCGCCGAAGCTGAGCTGACGCGGCGGGCCGCCCTCGGCCGAGACGAGGAAGATATGGTCATAGCCCGGCTGAACATAGCCGCCGCCGTCGGCGCGATAATCGATGCGGTCGATGACTTCGAGGGGCTTCGCCCATTCGGCGCCCTCCGGCTTGTCGGGCGCCTTGCCCAATCTTGCCGGGTCAGCGGGGACGCGCATGACATAGGCGATGGAGGTGCCGTCGGGCGACCATGTGACCGATTGCGGACCATCGGGCAGGGTGGTGACGCGGATCGTCGTCCCCTGATCCAGCCAGCGCACGAAGAGTTGCGGTTTGCCATTGTCGCTGGCGATATAGGCGAGGCGCTTGCCATCGGGCGACCAGCGCGGCTGGCTGGCGTCGGAGACGAGGGGCTGCTGCACGCCGGTCGTGGTGTCGACCAGCCAGATGCCGCCCTTTTGCCGGTCGGTCATGATGTCGCCCTGGCGGCGGACATAGGCGACATGCTTGCCATCCGGGCTGATCTGAGGATCGGTGGCGACCTGAAGCGCGAAAATGTCGCGCCCTTCGAACCAGGTGGTGGGCGCATTCTGGGCGGCGAGGGGGAAGGGCAGCAGGGCGGCGCCGAGAAGCAGCGCGGGCAGAGTTTTGTGCAGCATGGAAACCTCTCGCAAAGGATGATGGCGCGCAGACTTGCCGCTTTCGCCTTTTGTTTCAAGGAAAAGGGCGAGGCGACCGTTGCGGATCGCCGCGCCCGTTCGAGGATCAACAGCCCACGCCCATCGCGCTGCCGAGCATGCCGCCAAGGCCGCCGCCGCATTTCTTCTTCTTTTTCGGCTGGGCGGGTTCATCGCCGGTATCTTCTGTTCCGGCCTGTCCCATCATGCTGCCCATGTCCGGGCCGTTCAGCATCCACATCGTATGGGCGCGGAAGCGGACGCGCGTGATCCATTCGGGTTTCCAGGCGATTTTGGGATCGGCGGGGCGCGGCGGATAGGCGAAGTCGGCCTGCGGCCCATAGGCGTAGAGCGCGCCCATCAGCATGTCGCCAGCAGATTGCTGAACCTGAGCCGGGACGGTGCAACTGGTCTGGCTGGGCGGCATGACGATTTTCTTGCCGATCAGCGATTGGACTCCGGCCGGAGAAATCCAGTCCCAGACGGGGCCGCCAAAAGCCTGAGACGCGGAAGATGCCCACCAGACCATATCGCCATTCTCCTTCGCGCCAAAGGCCCAGGCATAATAGCCGGTGGCGGTCGGCAGCGCGTTCCAGCTAAGGTCCGTGGCGCCGCCGGGCAGCGATTTGGAGCGGCCGGTGATGGGCGGCATGAAATCCTGTTTCAGGGCGAATGTGATGTCCGGGCTATAGGTGCCGGCGATATGATGATCGCCGATGAGTGAGGCGTTGCCGGGGACCATCTTGCGCGTTTGCGGATTGGGCCAGTCGCCATAGGTGCGGCTGTTGGAAAAACGGACCTGCCAGTCATTGGGGAGGCCGGTGCCGGCCATGAACAGGCCGGGCGGGAATTGACCACGGGCGACCTTGGCGAAATCGATGATGACGGGTTGACCGGCAGGCGCGCTGGCGCCGCAGCCCCAGAAGATGAGCAGGCGTCCTTTGGGCCGTTCGCCGGGCATGGTTTCTTCCTCGCCCGGGGGCGCCTTTGGCGTGACGAGCGGGACGGAGGCGCCGAGGCCGGTGGCGGGCGGCAGGAAATGATCGGCCTTTGGCGCGCCGGTGGGCGCCTGTGTGGAGCCGAGGCGCAGGACCAGTTCATGGATCGGCTGGCTTTTGCCGCCGCCAAACATCGCCCCCATGGCGGCGCCCATGCCGCCACCGCCATTCCCTATGGCGGCCATGCCGGACATGGTGCCCGCATCCATCGTATATCGAGCGATGGGGGCGGAAGATTGCTGACTGGCGGAGGGTGCGGCGAGGAGGGTGAGCGTGCCGCCGAGCAGGGCAGCGCGGGTAAGGGCAGGTTTTTGCACGACATCTGTTCCTTTTAAAAAACGGAAGAGATGCGACCTTTTTTGTGTGTGGGCTGTGTAGCAGATTCCAGTGGGCTGGGGGAGTGGGTCAGTCAGTGGGGTCAAGTTGGTAAATATGGGTTATGGCAGCGAGTTCATCGGCCATGTCTCCGCGATAGGATGAAGGTCCACTCAGTTTGATCTGAGCCAGAGCGGTCTGGTATCGTGAGCGGATGATCGGATTTGCCCGCAGATAGTCCGTCATCGCCTGCGCCGCAGCGTCCGGGCCAAGGGTAGCCAACGCATATTCGATCATGAACGGCTGCCATAATGCGGGGCGGTGCAGAAGTTCGCTGACGGCGATCTCGGATTGATCGAACAGAGCGAAAAAGGGCAGGGCGATCTTTCGGATGGTTGAGAGGGCGTGATCGATGACGGCTTGGCGCTGACGATCATCCGCCAAGTCCCATTCCATCCAATCGGGGCGCGGCAAGAGATTCCCGATCTGACCGCCTATAACCCATGAAAGACCGGCTTTGTCCGTTCCGTGCCAAGGCATTGGGTTGTTACGGCGCCATGTGGCCATCTGACCCGAACTGATGGAGGCATGTATCCAGATCGCAGCCCGTTGCCCGGCTATGTTGTTGCGGTCGGACTGAATTTGTATTTCATGCGTGAAATTACCCAACCGACGCTTGAATGATGGTCCGCTTTTGAGAAATGCAAAGCCATCGCCAGCCAACTGATCGCCGATGGCTGTGCAGGCTGCGAGAATGACGTCCCTGGGTTTTTCCGCGCCGGTGGACGGGTTGTTTCTGGCGCTTGCGGCCGTCAGCTCTTGTTGGGCGGTGCGGACGAGTTGCTCTGCAAAATTGAGCGGTTTGGCCATTTTATGCGGACACCATTGGGGCTGAATTTTCAGGTGATACTTCTTTGCCCGGAAGCTGTCGAAAGGCTGATTATATTGAGCGCAGGGCTTCGACAGGCTCAGTCCGAACGGCATGTGTAACGCTCTGATGGAGGACGGGTGCTTCCCCCCCTCTTCCAACTGCGCCTGATCGGCTTTGCCGATAAGGCTGCGTATCCTTCTCTCCCGAGGGGAGAAGGGATATGAAAAGGGCGGCCATTGGAGCCGCCCTTTCGTTTTTCGCGTGGGTGAAGGCGCTTATTTGGTGCCTTCGGATGCCTTGGCTTTGCCACCCTTCTTGCCCTTTTTGGGGGCGGCGGGGGTGATTTCGAAGGCGAGGGCTTCATCCTTCATGCGGACATGGACTTCGCCGCCATGGACCAGTTTACCGAAGAGAAGTTCCTCGGCCAGCGGCTGCTTGATCTTTTCCTGCATCAGGCGGCCCATCGGGCGGGCGCCGTAGAGCTTGTCATAGCCCTTGGCGGTCAGCCATGCCTTGGCATCGTCGTCCAGCGTGATGTGGACGTCGCGGTCGGCCAGTTGCAGTTCGAGTTGCAGCACGAACTTGTCGATAACGCGGGCGACGATTTCCGGCGGCAGATAGCCGAAGGGGACGATCGCATCGAGGCGATTGCGGAATTCGGGGGTGAAGAGTTTCTTCACCGCGTCTTCCTGAACATCGTCGCGCGACAGGTCGCCGAAACCGATGCTTTCCTTCGCCATATCCGACGCACCGGCATTGGTGGTCATGATGAGGATGGTGTTGCGGAAATCGACGGTCTTGCCGTGATGGTCGGTCAGGCGGCCATTGTCCATCACCTGCAACAGGATGTTGAACAGGTCAGGGTGCGCCTTTTCGATTTCGTCGAGCAGCAGAACGCTGTGCGGATTCTGGTCCACCGCATCGGTCAGCAGGCCGCCCTGATCATAGCCGACATAGCCCGGAGGGGCGCCGATCAGGCGGCTGACCGAATGGCGTTCCATATATTCTGACATGTCGAACCGCTGGAGCGGGATGCCGAGCAGGGTTGCCAACTGACGCGCGACCTCCGTCTTCCCGACGCCGGTCGGGCCGGAGAAGAGATAGTTGCCGATCGGCTTGTCGGGATCGCGCAGCCCCGCACGCGACAGCTTGATCGCGGAGGACAGCACCTCGATCGCCTTGTCCTGACCGAAGACGACGCGCTTCAGGTCGGTGGTCAGCGATTCCAGCACGCTCTTGTCGTCGGACGACACGGTTTTCGGAGGGATGCGAGCCATGGTCGCGATGACCTGCTCAATCTCCTTGGGGGTGATCGTCTTCTTGCGCTTGGACGGCACCACCAGCATCTGCATCGCACCGACTTCGTCGATCACGTCGATCGCCTTGTCCGGCAGCTTGCGGTCGTTGATGTAGCGGGCGCTGAGTTCCACCGCCGCCTTGATCGCGTCAGGCGTATATTTGACCGAATGATGTTCCTCGAACGCGCTGCGCAGGCCGGCGAGAATCTTGATCGTGTCCTCGATAGACGGTTCGTTGACGTCGATCTTCTGGAACCGGCGCAGCAGGGCACGGTCCTTTTCGAAATGGTTGCGAAACTCCTTGTAAGTGGTCGACCCGATGCACCGGATCGTGCCGCCCGACAGGGCCGGTTTCAGCAGGTTCGACGCATCCATCGCCCCGCCGCTAGTAGCGCCGGCACCGATGACGGTGTGAATTTCGTCGATGAACAGAACCGCGTGCGGCATCTTTTCCAGTTCGGTGACGACCGCCTTCAGACGCTCCTCGAAATCGCCGCGATAGCGGGTGCCGGCCAGCAGCGCGCCCATGTCGAGCGAATAGATAACGGCTTCTTTCAGGACGTCGGGCACTTCGCCTTCGATGATCTTGCGGGCCAAGCCTTCTGCAATGGCGGTCTTGCCCACGCCCGGATCGCCGACATAGAGCGGGTTGTTCTTCGACCGGCGGCAAAGAATCTGGATAGTGCGATCCACCTCGGCGCTGCGGCCGATCAGGGGATCGACCTTGCCGCGGCCAGCCTTTTCATTGAGGTTGACGGTGAACTGTTCGAGGGCGCTGTCCTTCTTGGCCTTACCGTCCTGCACCTTCTTTTCCTCCTCGGCGGCGCCCTTCGTCTCCTGACGCTCGGGCGCGGGCGCGGGCGTGCCCTTGCCGACGCCGTGGCTGATATAGCTGACGGCATCGAGACGACTCATATCCTGCTGTTGCAGGAAATAGACGGCATAGGATTCGCGTTCGGAGAAGAGCGCGACGAGGACGTTGGCCCCGGTCACTTCATCCTTGCCGGAGGATTGGACGTGGAGGATGGCGCGTTGCACGACGCGCTGAAAACCGCTGGTAGGCGAAGGGTCGCTGGCGCCTTCCACCTTCAGGCTGTCGAGTTCGGTGTCGAGATACTGGGTGACGGCATCGCCCAACTCGCCCAGTTCCACGCCGCAGGCCTGCATCACCTTTGACGCATGTTCGTCATCAATCAGTGCCAGAAGCAGATGCTCCAGCGTGGCATATTCGTGCCGACGCTCCGATGCGTGCGTCAGCGCATTGTGCAAGGTGGTTTCAAGAGCGGGTGCGAACGAAGGCATATATTTTTACTCCTGACCCCATGGAGGGGTGAACTTGAACCCTATGTCGGCATTGCTCGACGCCGGATCAAGGACCATGCCCCGACCAGCGGAATTGCCAGACTGCTCGCGCCCGTTTTTGCCCTGAAGGGGGATGGGAGCGGAGCCATGGTTCATCTTTTGAATAGCGCCTCGGCGGTTGCCTTATGGTTAACGGCGTATTCCATCCTGGCTCGGGTGCGCGCGATCTTCGTTTCGAGGGCGGCGATGCGGGCTTCCAGGTCCGTCATGGACAATGGCCCCAAATCCTGCCGCAGCAGGCGGGCCAGCGGATCATCTCCCTTCTTCGGCAGATCGTCATCCAAGTCCATGAATCGTAATGTTGACCCTGTCGGCCACTCTGTCAATAAGGGCCGCGACGGCGCGGCGCAATTTTGACGCGGCGCAACAGCATCGGGGCACCGGAATATGGCGGACAGGGACGCATTGCCTGTGGACATGACGGCGATCGGCATAGCGGCGCCCGGCGGCCCCGAAGCGTTGGTTCCCGAGCAACGCCCCGTGCCGACGCCCGGTCCCGACGAAGTGCTGATCAAGGTGGCCGCCGCCGGGGTCAACCGGCCCGATGTGTTGCAGCGCATGGGGAAATATCCGCCGCCGCCCGGCGCATCGGACATTCCGGGGCTGGAGGTTGCGGGAACGATCGTGGCGGCCGGGCAGGGGGCCGACATGCTGGTCGGGCAAAAGGTCTGCGCGCTGCTGGCGGGCGGGGGCTATGCCGAATATGCGGTGGCGCCGGCAGGGCAATGCCTGCCGGTCCCCGATGGCTATGATCTGGCTGAAGCGGCGGCGTTGCCCGAGACATTGTTTACTGTGTGGACCAACCTGTTCGAACGGGCCTATGTCGTGGCGGGCGACACGGTACTGGTCCATGGCGGCACCAGCGGCATCGGCACCATGGCGATCCGTCTGTGCAACCTGTTCGGCGTGACCATCATCGTTACCTGTGGTTCCGATGAAAAATGTGCGCAGGCCAAAAGCTGGGGCGCGGACCATGCGATCAATTACAAGACACAGGATTATGTCGAGGAAGTGAGCCGCATCACCGGCGGGCAGGGCGTGTCTGCGGTGCTGGACATGGTGGGCGGCGATTATCTGCCGCGTAACCTGAATTGCCTTTCGGAAGACGGGCGGCATGTGTCGATTGCGGTGCTGGGCGGGGCCAAGGCGAGCGTCTTCATTCCGGCGGTGATGAACAAGCGGCTGACGATCACCGGATCGACGCTGCGGGCGCGGTCGGTTGGGTTCAAGGGGCTGGTCGCGGATGAGATCATGCGCAACGTCTGGTCGTTTGTGGGCGAAGGCAAGCTGCGCCCGGCGATGGACCAGAAATTCGCGCTGACGGATGCGGCCAAGGCACATGCGCGCATGGATGCGGGCGAGCATTTCGGGAAGATCGTGCTGGTGGTGTGAGGGGGGCGGGAGACAGGTTCCCGCTTTCGCGGCAATGATGCCCTATATGATTTGGTGCGGCAATACAGCGCGTCAGGTCGTCGAAATCCCCGGAAAACGTAGCATTTCCGTCATATTCGCTGCGGAGTTGTAACATTGGGGCGCTAAAGATTCGCTCCCAAGGACACACGTCTTTGGGGATCGTATCATGAACGCCATCACGCGCCTGCCCTTTCTGAGCGAACTGGAAGAGGGCGCCGACGACCGCTTTCACATCCCGGAAAGGGAAGGACAGCGCCGCCGTTATCGCACCATCTGGATTTCGGACATTCACCTCGGCACGCGGGGATGCAACGCCGCCATGCTGATCGATTTCCTCGATAGCGTGGACAGCGACACCATCTATCTGGTGGGCGACATCATCGACGGCTGGCGGCTGAAGAAGCGGTTTTACTGGCCGGCCGCGCATAATGATGTGCTGTGGCGGATCATGAAACGGGCCAAGCGGGGCACACGGGTGGTCTACATCCCCGGCAATCATGACGAGATGTTCCGCCAGTTCACCGGCATGAATTTCGGCGGCGTCGAAATCCGGCGCAAGGCGATCCATGAAACCGCTGACGGGCGCAAGTTGCTGATCCTGCATGGCGACGAGTTCGACACGATCATGCTGGCGCATCGCTGGCTCGCCTTCGTGGGGGACGCGGCCTACACGACGTTGATGCGGCTGAACGTCGTGGTGAATGCCGTCCGCCGACGCATGGGCCTGCCCTATTGGTCGCTCAGCAAGATGGCCAAGCACAAGGTCAAGAATGCCGTATCCTTCATCTGCCGCTTCGAGGAAGTGGTGGCGCATGAGGCCGGGACGCGGGGCGTCGATGGCGTGGTGTGCGGCCATATCCACAATGCCGAGATGCGCGAGATCGAGGGCATCCAATATTATAATGACGGTGACTGGGTAGAAGGCTGCACCGCGCTGGTCGAACATGCCAGCGGCGAGATGGAAGTGCTGCATTGGGCCGACGAGATCGCCAAGCGCGAGCAGGCCGAACTGGAGAAGCAGGCGCGGATGGCGGCATAAAGCCAATCCTGTCCATTCATGGGCGTGGCCTGAGAATGGGCGGGGTGCATTATCCGTTTCTCGACTTCGCTCGAAACGAACGGATGTGGGTGAAGAAGGAATGAACCCATGCGTATAGCGATCGTCACCGATGCCTGGACGCCGCAGGTCAATGGCGTGGTTCGCACGCTTCAGACCATCCGTGGCGAACTGGAGCGGATGGGGCATGATGTCGAGGTGATCTCGCCCGACCTCTATGGCTCGATTCCCTGCCCAACCTATCCCGAGATTCGACTGGCGCTGGTGCGGGCGCGGGTGGTGGGGCAGGCGATCGCCGCTTTCCGCCCCGATGCCGTGCATCTGGCGACCGAAGGGACTCTGTGCCTGGCCGCGCGGCGATGGTGCCTGCGCAGCGGGGTGCCGTTCACGACGGCCTATCACACCCATTTCCCCGATTATGTGGCGCAGCGCACAGGCCTGCCTGCCGCATGGTTCTGGCGCTATATTCGCTGGTTCCATGGCCCGGCGCAGGCGGTGCTGGTATCGACGCGATCGGTGCGTGACCAGTTGCGGGCGCATGGATTGCCACAGGTGCGGCCATGGGGACGGGGCGTGGACCTGACCGCTTTTTCCCCGGACGTGACCCCGCCTGACCAGTTCGCGGACCTGCCGGGGCCGATCATGCTCTATGTCGGGCGCGTGGCGGTCGAGAAGAATCTGGAAGCCTTTCTGGCTGCGGATCAACCCGGATCGAAAGTGGTGGTAGGCGACGGACCGGCGCGTACGGCGCTGGAGAAAGCCTATCCGCAGGCGCATTTCATGGGGCCGCTGTTCGGCGAAGCGCTGGCCGGCGCCTATGCGGGGGCCGATGTCTTCGTCTTTCCCAGCAAGACCGATACATTCGGGCTGGTGATGATCGAGGCACTAGCCTGCGGGACGCCAGTCGCCGCCTATCCGGTCACGGGACCGATCGATATTGTGACGCCGGACACCGGCGCTTTGTCCGACGATCTGGCGGACGCGATTGCACAAGCGCTGACGAAGGATCGGGCGGCCTGTGCCGCCTATGGCCAGCGCTTCACCTGGGACCGGAGCGCGCGCGAATTCCTGTCGGGCCTGCATCCCATTGACCCGGATTTGATGGACAGCGCGGCCTGACGCTTTTCCTTGCCCAAATGGGCGTGATGGACTATCTCTCCACGGTCACGGCCGCCCTGCTTGGGCGGCCCTTATCGTATCTAGTGCCGGAGAAACCCTGTGTCCCAGCCCCTCATGCCCCATGCGACCGCCAGCTGGCTGGTCGACAACAGCGCTCTGAGCTTTGACCAGATCGCCGAGTTTTGCGGGCTTCATATCCTGGAAGTGCAGGCAATCGCCGACGACACCGCCAGCATCAAGTACACCGGCCGCGACCCGGTGCGCGCCCATGAAATCACCATGGACGAAATCCACAAGGGTGAGTCCAATCCCGACTATCGCCTGAAGATGCTGAAGGGACCGGAGCCGGTCCGCCGCACCAAGGGGCCGCGCTATACCCCGGTCAGCAAGCGTCAGGACAAGCCCGATGGCATCGCCTGGATCCTGCGCCACCACCCTGAAATTTCGGACGGCGCGATCGGCAAGCTGATCGGCACCACGCGCACGACCATTGCCGCGATCCGCGATCGTACGCACTGGAACATCAGCAACATCGTGCCGAAAGACCCGGTAACGCTGGGCCTGTGTTCGCAGCGCGAGCTGGACGCACTGGTGACGAAGGCAGCGAAGAAGGCGGGCATCGAAGCCCCGACCGATTCGCGTCTGGACGGCGACCGTGAAGCGTTGATCAACGAACTGCGTCGCGAGCGTGAAGACGCCGTGCGTCGTGCTGAAGAGGCGCTGAAGAGCGAGGCGGAACTGATTTCCGGTGCTGCGACGATCCTTGATCCGTTCAGCAGCAACAAGGGCGAGGTATGATGCCGTAACGTCATTGGGGCGGCCCTGTAAGCCGCTGCAATGCAGCATTTTTGAAGGCCGCGCCGGCATGTCGGCGCGGCCTTTTGCTTGCAGGTTGACGCTTGCGTAAAGCGCCCCTTCGCCATACATTCGAGGGCATGGAGAGCGTAGAAAAGATCCTCACGGACGCATATCGTCATCCCACGCGCTGGGATCAGACATTCCCCCCATTGTCGATGGGACAGATGGTGACGGACAGCGCCAAGGCGCATCCCGACGCCCATATGATCGACTTCATGGGACGCAAATATAGCTATGGCGAGATGTACGCCAAGATCAGGCGGATCGCCTGCGGATTGCAGGCGATGGGCGTGCGAAAGGGCGACCGGGTCGGCCTGTACCTGCCCAACACCCCCCATTATGTCGCGGCTTATTATGGCGCCCTGATGGCAGGCGCGATCGTCGTCAATTTCTCCCCCCTCTACACCGCCGCCGAACTGGAACATCAGGTCGAGGATAGCGGGACCAAGATACTCTTCACCTTGTCGGCCAAGGCGCTGTTGCCCACCGCGATCGAGGTGCTGGAACATAGCTCGCTGGAAAAGCTGGTCGTGGGATCGGTGGCGGAGGCGCTGTCGCCGGTGAAGTCGTTGCTGTTCCGCTGGTTCAAGGCAGCGGAGACGGCACATCTGCCCGATGACCCGCGCATCATCCGCTATGACCGGCTGATCGCCAATGCCGGCGAATGTGCGGTGGCAGAGATCGATCCGGTCAACGACATAGCCCTGCTGCAATATACCGGCGGCACCACCGGCACGCCCAAGGGCGCGATGCTGACCCACCAGAATCTGACCGCCAATGCGCGGCAGGCGCAGGCGATCGACCCGCATCCCAATGAAGAAGACCGCATCATCGCGGTGCTGCCCTTCTTCCATGTGTTCGCCAATACCTGCACGCTCAACCGGACGGTCGTGAATGGTGGCGAGATGGTCATGCTGCCCCGGTTTGACGCGGCACAGGTATTGGCGGCGGTGCAGCGCACCCGCGCCACGTCGCTGCCCGGCGTGCCGACCATGTATCAGGCGCTGCTCGACCATCCGGCGATCCGCAATGTCGATTTCTCGTCGCTGCGCGCCTGCATCTCGGGTGGGGCGCCGCTGCCGCTGGAGGTGAAGCAGAAATTCGAGGCTGCGACGGGCGCGCGGCTGATCGAGGGTTATGGCCTGACCGAGACGAGTCCGATCGTGTGTGCCAACCCCTATGAAGGGTTGAACAAGACCGGGACGGTGGGGCAGCCGGTGCCGGGGACGCATGTGAAGCTGGTCGACCGGGAAGACCCGACGAAGCCGCCGCTGCAGGGTGAGCCGGGCGAATTGCTGTTCGCCGGGCCGCAGATCATGAAAGGCTATTGGAACCGGCCCGATGCTGATGCCGAAGTCTTTGTCGGCGAATATGTCCGTACGGGTGATGTCGGGATCATCGACGAAGATGGCTATGTGAAGATCGTCGACCGGCTGAAGGACATGATCGCCGTTGGCGGTTTCAAGGTGTTTCCGAGCCAGGTCGAGGCAATCCTCTATCATAACCCGGCGGTGAAGGAGGCATTGGTGATCGGCGTGCCGGACCGCTATCGCGGCGAACAGCCCAAGGCGTTCGTCACGCTGAACGAAGGCGCGGAAATCGATGGACCGGCCCTGAAAGAATGGCTGAACCCGCAACTGGGCAAGCATGAACGGGTGTGCGAGGTGGAGGTGCGCCTGAACCTGCCCAAGACGCTGGTCGGCAAGCTGTCGCGCAAGGAACTGGTGGCCGAAGAACGTGCCAAGGTGGAAGCCGCACGCGAAGAGGCCAGTGTTGAGACTGGAACGGCGGCCTGATCATCCCTATCTGTGCGCCCTCACATGGATAGGAATGATATGATGGCCGACGAAGTCGCGACGCTGGCGGGTGGATGTTTCTGGTGTACCGAGGCGGTGTATCAGGGGCTGAAAGGCGTGAAGGCCGTGGAAAGCGGCTATATCGGCGGGAAAGTGCCGAACCCGACCTATGAACAGGTCTGTTCAGGGGCGACCGACCATGCCGAGGCCATTCGCATCAGCTATGACCCGGCGGTCATTTCCTATGCCGATCTGCTCGACATCTTCTTTGCGACGCATAATCCCACGACGCTGAACCGTCAGGGCAATGACGTCGGCACGCAATATCGGTCGGCGATCTTCCCCCATTCGGCCGAGCAGGAAGCGCAGGCGCTGGCCGGAATCGAGCGGGCGCAGGTCGATCAGAGCGCGCCGATCGTCACCGCGATCGAACCCGATGCACCCTGGTATCCGGCGGAGGATTATCACCAGAAATATTGGGACCGGGTGGGCGACCAGAATCCCTATTGCATGGCCGTGATCCCGCCCAAGCTGGCGAAGCTGCGCAAGGGGTTTGCCGAGCGCATAGAGGCCTAAAAGTCCTGCAACGGCCTGTCGCTTTTTGCGGCGTCTTTAGTCAACGGTTCATATGAACCATGCTAAAGGCGTCGCTGAAGCCAATGGTCGGGGGACCGAAATGAAGAAATCTGTTTTGATTGCAGCACCGTTGATGATGCTGGCGTTGCCCGGGTGCGTCCGCACGGTGGCCAGCGTCGTGACGGCGCCGGTGCGTGCCGGGGCGCAGGTCGTCGACTGGTCCACGACGAGTCAGGAAGAAGCCGATCGCAATTACGGCCGCAAGATGCGCAAGCAGGAAGCTCGCGAGGGCAAGGAGCGCAAGAAGGCGGACAAAGAACGGCGCGAACAGTGCCGCCGGGCTGGTTACGACAATTGCGGTTAGGGCGGATGCTATCCAGTTGATCTGATATTTCGGTTCGCTTCTAGAGTTTGATGATTTTGCATTGACCCGTTCGTTTCGAGCGCAGTCGAGAAACGGCGCGCTGATCGTTTCTCGACTGCGCTCGAAACGAACGGAGATTTGTGATTCAACCGGATTTCATCCTGCCCTAGGCTGGCGATGCGGATTGTCAGGCCGCCGCGCGTTTCAGTCGGTCGTTGATGGCGACGCCGATGCCGTCCATCGGGATCGGTGCGACGGCGATCCGGTCCTGCGCGCTGGCGTCGGCGATATGCAGGGCCGCGAAGAGATTGGCCGCCGCTTCGCCAATATCCGCTTCCTGACTGAGATTGATGTGGCACGGCATCAGGCCGAAACCGATCAGATATTCGTCGCGTTCGGCGCGCAGCGCATTGAGGCGCACTGGCTTTGACGGGGCATAATGGCTTTCGAGCTGGCCGGGCGCTTCGATCTTGGCGCCTTCCGTGCCGACAATGACCGGCAGGCCGGTCGATTCCGTCAGCATGTCCGCCGTGACCGATCCGGGGCGCAGCAGGCGAATATTATCCTCTTCCGGTGCGGCGATGGTCGATTCCACGCCTTCGCTGGTCGGCCCTTCGTCCAGGATCATGCGGATTTTGCCATTGAGGCTGGACAGGACATGTTCGGCGCGGGTCGGGCTGATCGCGCCGCTGCGATTGGCAGAGGGGGCGGCGAGTGGTCGGCCGCTTTCGCGGATCAGCGCGCGCATCGCAGGATGAGCGGGCAGGCGCAGCGCGACAGTCGGCAGGCCAGCCATGACGAGCGGCGACAGGCCGCTGTCGGCGCGCGCGGGCAGCACCAGCGTCAGCGGGCCGGGCCAGAAACGATCGGCCAGCAGGCTGGCGACAGGCGAAAATATGGCGAGGCGCTCGGCCATTTCGCGATCGGACACATGGACGATCAAAGGATTGAAACTGGGGCGCCCCTTTGCGCTGTATATAGCGGCCACGGCGTGGCTGTCCGTCGCGTCGGCAGCCAAGCCATAGACGGTTTCGGTGGGGACGGCGACTGGCTCGCCTGCCCGGATCAACAGGGCTGCCTCCCGAAGCGCTTCGGCGCTGTAACGGCAGGATCGGGTTTGGAAGGCTGGATTTGCGATAGTCACGGCCCCTGCGCTATAATCCCGTGCGCCGACGAGTAAAAGGCCATTACGACAGAGGTATGACAGGCTGGGCTGGCTTGCAGTCTGGTAGCGCGCCGATTAAGGCCCGCAGCATGAACGACGCACTCCTGACCCGTATCGCTGAAGCGCTGGAGCGACTGGCTCCACCGCCTGCATCATCCGCTGATCTGTCCGCGTCGCCCGCCTATATGTGGGATGGTCGAGCCATTCATGCGATAGAGGCGTTCGCGCCGGTGAACTATGATTTGCTGACCGGGATCGATGCGCAAAAGGCTGCGCTGCTGGAAAATAGTCGACGCCATGGGGCGGGATATGCGGCGCATGACGTGCTGTTGTGGGGCGCGCGGGGAACTGGAAAGTCGGCAACGGTGGCATCGGTTGTCGGCAAGCTGCGGGATGAAGGGCAGGATATTGCCCTGTTGCAATGCGCGATCGACGAGTTGGCGAGTCTGCCGACACTGTTTTCGCTGCTTCGCGGGACTCAGCGCCCCTTCATCCTGTTTCTCGACGACCTTGGCTTTGATGATAATGGGGTGGGCGATGCCCGGTCGCTGCGGTCGCTGCTTCAGGGCGGGACGGCGGCGCGGCCGGCCAATGTGCGCCTTTATGTGACATCCAATCGCCGCCATATTGTGCCGCGCCACCTGTCTGAGCAGGACGATCCGGTCAATCCGCGCGACGTGATCGATGACAAGATGGCGCTGGCTGATCGTTTCGGGTTGAGCCTGGGTTTTCATGCGATCGATCAGGATGCCTATGTCGCGATCGTCAGCGGTTATGCCGGGCAACTGGGCCTGACTTTCGATCCATTGGAGGCAATTCAGTGGGCGACCCAGCGGGGCAGCCGCTCGGGGCGTGTTGCCTGGCAATATGTGGCTGAACTGGCCGGACGGAACGGCGTTCGAATCTGATTATCGCTTTCTTCGTTTCGAGCGTGTTGGAGCATGTTTCCAGACGCGCTCGAAACGAACGGATCTTACCGCTTACTTCGCTTTCGTAACGCGCCACACGACGCCGCCGACATCGTCGGTGACGAGCAGGGCGCCCTTTGCATCTGCGGTCACATCCACCGGGCGGCCATGGGCAGCGCCATCCTTGTCGAGGAAGCCGGTGAGGACGTCGATCGGCTTTGCCTTGCCCGCTTCGCCATCGGCAAAGCCGACGAACACGACCTTGTAACCGGCGGCAGGCTTGCGATTCCAGCTGCCGTGCAAGCCGACGAAGGCGCCCTCGGTGTAAGGGGCGCCCAGTTGCACCTTGTCGGCAAAGGTCAGGCCGAGCGGTGCGACATGGTTGCCCAGCGCATAGTCGGGGCGCTTGGTATATTCACGGATTTCGGGGCGTTGCGGCTGGACCCGGCGATCTTCATAACCGCCCCAGTAATTCCATGGCCAGCCATAGAAGGCGCCAAATTCGACGCGGGTGAGATAGTCGGGGACGAGATCGCTGCCCGCCATGTCGCGTTCGTTGACGACGCCCCACAATTCGCCGCTTTTGGGTTCGAAGGCGAGGCCGACGGGGTTGCGCAGGCCGTTGGCGAATATGCGCTTATAGCCGGTCTTGGGATTGACCTCATAGACGGCGGCGCGCTTGGCTTCCGCTTCCAGGCCATTGTCTGCGATGTTGCTGTTGGACCCCACGCCGATGTACAGCAGGCCATTGGGGCCGACCGTCAGGCTTTTCGTCCAATGCTGATTGGGCGACTGGGCCGGCAAGTCGATGATCTTCTTACCGGCGACCGTGATCTTTGTCTCACCCTCCTTATAAGGGAAGGCGATCAGCGCATCGGTGTTGGCGACATAGAGCGTGCCGTCGAGCAGGGCCATACCATAAGGCGAGTTGAGGCCGGTGAGGAACGCCGTCTTCGTTTCGGCGCGGCCATCGCCATCAGCGTCCCGCAGCAGCGTGATACGGTTGGCCGACGGGCTGCCGGCGCCCGCGCGGCTCATGAAATAATTGGTGATCCGCTGGACAAGGCTGTCCTTGGGGCGTGGCGGGCTGTTTGTCTCGGCGACCAATATGTCGCCATTGGGCAGGCGCAGCATCGATCGGGGGTGGGCGAGGCCATCGGCGAAGCGGGCAACCGCCAGCCCTTTCGCCGCGACAGGCTGCTGCCCGGCGGTCCATGGCTTTACATCTGCAATGTTGATCGTCGGGAATGTCTCATTACGCGGTGTGGTGAAAACCGGTTCGCGCCCCTGATCCGCGCCGGGCGGCAATTCAGCCGTATCGCCGCGCGAGAGGTAGATATAGGTGCCGCCAGCGAGGACGATCACAAAAAGGGGGAGGGCGATCAGATGCTTGTTCATAGCCCACATCTATGTCGGTGATGCGTGTCGGGCAAGGCGTATGGCGAGGGTCGTCGGTCGTTAGCGATTGCGTTCCCGCAGCCAGATGACGAGCGCCAGAAGCACGCCGAGCGCAAGGCCCGCGAGAAGGCCGATGCTGGGCTGGCCAAGCAGCCCGCCGCCAATGGCGCCGGCCAGAATGAGGAGGGCGATGAAGGCTCCGGCGCCGGTGGGATTTTTTCTGCCTTGGCTCATAAGCAAGCCATTGCCATGCGGCGACGGGCAATGCCAGTGCTTTGCCATGGAGAACGCGATCGCCCCGCAACGGGACCATATGTCCTGTATCGGGAAGGCTGTATCACGCTGGGACTTGGCTAATGGCCTGTTCACTCTCGTATCCGGCCATGGGCGCTAAACCTCTGAAATGGCATGCCCCTTGAACCAATCGCGGCATAATAGTCGCTATGACTGTCGGGGGTCGAATGCAGTTGCCATATCTTGCTGACCGTAAAAGCTATGATGATGCGGCAGAACTGATGAGCCTGTTCGGCGATGACGCCGGCTATGAGGCTGCGGCGCGTGCCGACCGCAGTCTGGATCAGGGCAATCATATTCATTTCTGCCACTGGCGCCAGATTGAGCGGCTGATTGTGTTGCTCGCTTATGAGCAGCCATTGGGCACCATCCACTGAAAACGGCCCGCCGATGCGTGGCGGGCGTTTTTAGTGCTGGGATCAGAGGCGGAGGCCTGCTGTTTCGGGCAGGCCGCTCAGGATGTTCAGATTCTGTACGGCTGCGCCGGCCGCACCCTTGCCCAGATTGTCCAGAGTGGCCACCAGTCGCGCCTGACCGCTGTCGGCATTACCGAACACGAACAGGGCAAGGCGATCGGTGGCGCCGACATGCTCCAGCGTGGCCTGACCCATGGCGGCGCTTTCCTCAAGCGAAGCAACGCTCACGATCGGCGACCCTGCATAGGCGGTGGCAAGGGTGGCATGTATATCGGCAAGCGCGGGCTTGCCCGGCATGGCGCGCAGTTGCAGCGGCACTTCCACCAGCATCCCGCGATAAGCCGCAGCAACGGCTGGCGCAAAAAGCGGCGGATGGGAAAGACCCGAATAGCGGGTCATTTCCGGCACATGCTTATGCCCAAGGCCAAGGCCATAGGCACGAAACGCGGTGGGAACGCCATCCACGCCCTCATATTCGGCGATCATCGACTTGCCGCCGCCCGAATAGCCCGACGCGCCCGATACGGTCACGGGCCAGTCGGTCGGAAGAAGACCCGCCAATGTGAGCGGGCGGACCAGCGCGAGGAAGCCCGTTGGCCAGCAACCCGGATTGGCGACGAAGCGGCTGTTTGCGAGCCGATCCCGATGGCCGGGTTCCAGTTCGGGGAAGCCATAGGTCCAGCCATCGGCCACGCGATGCGCGGTCGATGCGTCGATGACGCGGGTATGGTCATTGTCGATCAGCGACACCGCTTCGCGCGCTGCATCATCGGGCAGACACAGGATGACGATGTCGGCGGCATTGAGCGCGTCGCGACGGGCGCCGGCATCCTTGCGCTTTGCATCATCGAGCGTGATGAGCGACAATTCAGGGCGACCAGCCAGCCGGTCGGCGATTTCGATGCCGGTGGTGCCATGACCGCCGTCGATGAAGATGCTGGTGGTCATGCGCCGATTCTCCGCCGGGCGATAATGGGTTGGGCGTGCGTGTCGGCAAGGCGCGCAACAACGTCGGCCAGAGGCTCAGCCACGACGGCCATCCAATAGGCATTGGCGTGCAGCAGCGTCTTTGCGTCGCTCATGATGCCGACATGGCCGGGGAAGAAAACCAGATCGCCGCGACGCAGGGCTGTATCGCTGTCGATGGGCGATCCGATGCCTTCGCATTGCAGGTCAGTATCACGCGGCACGGCGATTCCGCACTGGCTGAGCGCGACCTGCACGAGGCCCGAACAGTCGATGCCGCGATGGCCGCGCCCGCCCCAGATATAGGGCTGGCCCAGATAGCGTTCGGCCACCGTTACCCAGTCCGTGTCGACACTGTCGATCGGGGTGGCATGACGGACATGGACGAAGCCGTCGGCACAGGCGATGAAATCGCCGTCGCGCTCACCTGCAAAAACGCTGCCGATCGGCCAGTGGTCGACGATGGGCGCCTTGATGCTGGGCGCGCTGAACAGAGGCGCAGTCGTCGCCACGATGCGGTGAGTGGGTGTCTCCAGCAGGTCCAGCGCATCCCGGCGCACATAGCCGACATAGCCGTCATGACCGCAAAAGCCCCATGCCCAATCCGTCGTCACATCCAGCGCGTAAAAGGTTTCGCCGCGCAGCAATTCGCTGACCGCTTCCGCATTGCCCGACGTGTCATTGAGTAATGGCGCGCCCGAGGCGGCGCAGGTCAAAGGAACCGCACGGGCATAATGAGCCGAAAACAAGGTGCCGGCGAGTGCCAGATCGGCAAGGTCGCCGCGGGCAGCATGGATGCGCCGGTCGAGCGCAACCGACCGGCCGTTCAGGTGAAAGCGAACGCGCTCAGGCGCTGTGGTCCGCGCGGATGTGATCTTGCCTTTCATTGCGCGCGGTTCCTGCGATGAAATGGTGAAAGGCGTCAAGAAATTCCGCCCCTTTTGGGGTCCGGGTGATGAAAATATTGCGACGATCGGCCGCATCACGCTCTCGTCGGAGGTAGCCGAGCGCCGATAGCTTGTTCAGGGCGCGGGTGATGACCGGCTTCGAAACGTTCAGCGCCTCGGCCAAGCCGCGCACCGTATGAGGACCAGCGGCGATGTAGACCGTCATCATCAGGGCCATCTGGCGATTGGTCAGGTCCGGCTTGCCCGAGCGGACATAGTCGACCAGCGTACGCATCCACTGGCCAAGAGGTTGAAAGCCGGAGCGTTCAAAATCGGTTGTGGAGTTGGATAGCGATGTCGCGTTCATGGCCACCTAACGCATGATGGCCAATCCGGTTGCGTAACGGATGCCGGAATATGATGCGAAAGCCTCGCAATCCTACGTCACCGTGCCGTAGCGTCCCTGAAGCATGCGGAAAACCGCGCGCATTCCCAGCGCTTCGCCACCCTTGGGGCGGCCCGGTTTCGATGCCGGGCGCCAGGCGAATGTGTCGAGATGCAGCCAGGGGACGTCATCGGGCACGAAGCGTTTGAGGAACAAAGCGGCGGTGATGGCACCGGCGAAACCGCCTTCGCCCGCATTGCTGATGTCGGCCACATCCGACTTCAGCATGTCGGCATAGCCGTCCCACAGCGGAAGCCGCCATGTCGGATCGTCGGTTTCCGTTCCGGCGCGGGCCATGTCGGCCGCCAGATCATCGTCATTGGCGAACAGGGCGGGAAGGTCTGGCCCCACGGCGACGCGAGCCGCCCCGGTGAGGGTCGCGAAATCGATGACGAGTTCGGGCTTTTCCTCACCGGCGCGCGTGAGGGCGTCTCCCAGCACCAGCCGTCCCTCCGCATCGGTATTGCCGATTTCGACACTCAATCCCTTGCGCGTGCGCAATATGTCGCCGGGACGGAAAGCATTGCCGCCAATCGCATTTTCGGCGGTCGGGATCAGCAGGTGCAGGCGCACGGGCAGCCGGGTCGCCATAATGAGTTGTGCCAGCGCCAGCGCATGAGCGGCTCCGCCCATATCCTTCTTCATCCAGCGCATGGCCGAGGATGGCTTGATGTCGAGGCCGCCGCTGTCGAAACAGATGCCCTTGCCGATGATGGCGATGCGCGGTGCTGCGGGATCGCCCCATGTCAGTTCGACAAGGCGCGGTGCAAAGCTGCGGTCCGCTGCCTTGCCGACGGCATGGATCATGGGATAGCCCTGTTCCAGCGCATCGCCCTTTGTCACGCTGATGTCGGCATCGAATGTCGCGCCGACCTGGCGCACGGCGGCTTCCAGCTCGGCTGGACCAAGATCGGCGGCGGGCGTGTTCACCAGATCGCGGACAAGCGCGACGGCACGGGCGAGATGCACCGTCTGGTCGATACGGGCGACGTCGCGGCTGAGCAGGATGCGGGGGCCGGTGGCATTGTCTTCCGCGCGATAGCGGTCGAACCGATATTGGGCGGTCAGCCATCCGAGCGCCGCCGGGCCGGGACCGCCCTCGCTCAAGCGATAGCTGCCCTCGGGCAGGGTTTCCGCTAGCTTCGCGAGGCACCATGAGCCGAGGGCTGCCCTGTCGGTGACGCAGGCGACGACCGACCAGTCCTGATCGCCCGGCATGATGGCATGTTCGCCCGCCTTGCCCCGGAATTTCTGTGCCGTCAGCATGGCGCGGACCGGAAGGGGCTGCTGCCCCAGCCAGCTTTCATACTCTGTCGGCTCGATCAGGTGGATCGAATGGGCAGGCTGGGCGTTGTCTGCTTTCAGCAGGTCGGACGGATCGATCATGCTGTGGATGTAGGTGAAAGGAGCGGCCGATGAAAAGGCCCATTTTGGCGGAACCCTGGAAAGGCACCGCTTTCCCTTTGCGTCCATGGCCATCCCGGCCTAATCCTTCCCCATCAAAAGAAAATGCAGGAGATTAAAGGATGACTGTTCAGGACGATCGCGGCCTTCAGGCCGCGCGGGCGCGGGCCTATACGCTCGCTGAGACTGGAAAATTTCATACTATCAACGATGTGCAACAGGCGCTGATCGCCGAAGGCTGGCCTAATGCGGCCGAAGCCCTGTCAGGTGACTATGCCCGCGAAGCTGTGAGCGAACGTTGCCGCGTGGCGCAGGCCCACTGATGCGGAGCGGGGGGCGGGTCGCGCAGACCGGATTGTTGATTGTCGTTCTGGCACTGGGAGCCTGCAAACAGGCGCCAGCGCCGAATGAGGCTGACAAGGTGGATAATGCGGCAGCGGCGCGTTACGCCGACCGAATGTCCGGTACGCCAGCGCCGGTACCGGCGGCGAAACCATATAATGTCGCGGAAAAGAGCGACATGCTCGAATTTTCCTATGCCTATCCGGCGCAGGCCGCCGCCATCCCGTTTCTGGTCGACAAATTCGGTAAGGAACTTGCGTCGTCAAAGACGGATGCACTGGGCATGGCCAAGGACGACAAGGCAGCCGCTGCACAATCCGGCTTTCCTTTCCATGCCCATAGTCTGGAAACCAAGTGGACGGTCACTGGCGACACGCCCCGCTTTCTGGCCCTGCGCTCCGAAACCTATGTCTATACCGGGGGCGCGCACGGCATGACCGGCTATGACTCGCTGCTATGGGACAAGGCCCGCAAGCGTGAGACGAGCGTGAAGGCGGTGATGACATCGCCGGCGGCCTTTACCAAGGCCATTCACGATCGTTTCTGCAAGGAACTGGACCGGCAGCGAGCGGAAAAGCGCGGCGAGCCGGTGGTGCGGGGGGATGATGATTTCACCAAATGCATCGATCCGATGGATCAGGTGCTGACCTATACGTCGAAAGACGGCAGGCTCATCGATGGCGTCACCATCATCATCGGTCCCTATAATGCCGGTCCCTATGCGGAGGGCAGTTACGACATTGCCCTGCCGGTCGATGCGGCGCTGCGCAAGGCGATCAAGACCGAATATCAGGACGGGTTTGTGAAGCAGTAAATACCCATCCCGTTCGCTTCGAGCGAAGTCGAGAAGCGGATGACGCGCCGCTTCTCGTTGCTCGACATGCTCGAAACGAACGGAGGTTCTGGCTCAGTTGTCGACCGGAACGCCATAAAGATCATGGTCGTCGGCATCCTCGATCAGGACGTCGAACATGTCACCAGCCTTTCGGCCTTCGTCCACGTCGCGCAGGAAGACGTTGCCGTCGATTTCCGGCGCATCGGCCTGAGAGCGGGCGGTGGCGCCGATGCTGCCATCTTCCTCGTCCGGTTCGCCGACTTCATCGAGGATGACGGGGATCACGCGACCGACCTTGGCCTCCAGCTTGGCGGCGCTGATCGCAGCGGTCTTTTCCATGATCCGCTGATAGCGTTCCTCCTTGACCTCTTCCGGCACGGCGCCGGGCAGATCATTGGCGGCTGCGCCCTCTACGGGTTCGAAGCGGAAGGCGCCGACGCGATCAAGTTGCGCCTCTTCCAGCCAGTCGAGCAGATATTGGAAATCCGCTTCCGTCTCGCCGGGGAAGCCGACGACGAAGCTGGAACGGATCGCGATGTCAGGACAGATGTCGCGCCATTTGCGAATACGGTCCAGCACCTTGGCTTCGTTGGCTGGGCGCTTCATCGCTTTCAGCACGCTGGGCGCGGCATGCTGGAAAGGAATGTCGAGATAGGGCGTCAGCAGCCTCTCGGCCATGAGTGGAACGACATGATCGACATGGGGGTAGGGATAGACATAATGGAGGCGCACCCACGGCGCCTTGCCATCTGCGGTGCGCAGCTGGCCCAGCTCACGCGCCATGTCGGTCATGTGCGCGCGGACCTCGCGGCCCTTCCAGTTGCGCGGCTCGTGGCGCCTGTCGACGCCATAGGCGGACGTGTCCTGACTGATGACCAGCAGTTCCTTGGTACCGGCGGCGACCAGCTTCTCCGCTTCGCGCAGCACCGCGTCGATGCGGCGGCTGACCAGATCGCCCCGGATCGAGGGGATGATGCAGAAGGAGCAGCGATGGTTGCAGCCCTCTGAAATCTTCAGATAGCTGTAATGACGCGGCGTCAGCTTCAGGCCGCCTTCCGGCACCAGATCGACGAAGGCGTTGGGGATGGGCGGCGATGCATCATGCACCGCATTGACCACCTGCTCATATTGATGCGCGCCGGTGACGGCCAGAACCTGAGGGAATTTGGCGCGGATCACGTCCGCCTCATCGCCCATGCAGCCGGTGACGATGACGCGGCCATTTTCGGCCATCGCCTCGCCGATCGCTTCGAGCGATTCTTCCTTGGCGGAATCGAGGAAGCCGCAGGTATTGACCAGCACGACGTCGGCGCCGGCATAGTCGGCGGACATCTGATAGCCGTCGGAGCGCAGCTTGGTCAGGATACGTTCGGAGTCCACCAGGTTTTTCGGACAGCCGAGCGAAACCATGCCGATCTTCGGCGCGTCTGGGATTTTGGTTGCCATGATCGGCGCGCACATAGGGATTTTTGCGCCAAATGTCACGGGGGGACGATTTAGTCCTTTTCGAACAGCATTGCCGGTTTGTCCCCTTCGGCGATTTCGATGATCACATCGCCGGTCTGGAGCCGTGCGGCATCCGCTTCCCAAAAGCCGATGGGCCGGTCATTGCGATAAATGCGTACGCCAAGACCAGTCTTGATCGCCGACAATGGTCCACCGATTTCGTCGGGCAGGACCATGCGTTCATTGAGCTTTACGCGCCCGCCCGATGCCGCAAGATCGGCCATGTAATCAGCAAGATGCTTGCCACTGGTGCTGCCCGCCAGCAGCAGCCCGGCAAAGCTGACCGGGTTGATGACGGTGGTGGCGCCCGCCTGCCGTGCAGGCAGTTCATTATCCTCGTTCCGCACGACGATGCTGATGGGCAGGCGCGGAGCAAGATGGCGCGCGGTGAGGGTGATAAGGATGGAGGTATCGTCCCGGCCAGCCGACACGATCATGCTGCGCGCGCGATGGATGGCGACATCCTTCAGCGTCTTGTCCCGTGTCGAGTCGCCGCACAGGACGTTGCATCCCATCGTTTCAGCAAGGTCGAGCGCCTTTTCGCTGCCGTCGATGACGACGATTTCACGGGGGTCCGTACCGCGTGCCAGCAGTTCATGCACCGCTTCCTGCCCGCTGGTGCCAAAGCCGGTGACGATGATGTGGTTATGCAGATCGGCCTGAATACGTGCCATGCGCCACCTGTAGAGGATGTTGCGGAAAAAGAGATTATAGGCCGTTCCGAGGAAAATCAGCCAGACGAAGAGGCGGATAGGCGTCACGAAGATGGATTCGAACAGGCGCGCTTCGGGCGTGACCGGAACGATGTCGCCATATCCGACGGTCGTGACCGTCACGGTAGTAAAGTACAGAACATCGATGAAGCTGATGTGATTGTCGTAATTATCCTTCAGGCCATCGCGACCGACCCAGTGGAGCAGCAGCACGACGCCGATCAGGCCAAAGACCAGCGCCACCCGCCAGCACAGATCCGCCCACATGGGCAAGGCGGACCGGCGGCGCAGAAATCCGGCGGTTCCCGATTTTGGCTGCGGCTCGTTGATCCTCATGCCGGCGGCAGTTTTTCCAGGGGATTGACGGGGGCACGGTCCTTGCGGATTTCGAAATGCAGCTTGGGCTGGCTGGCATAGCCGCTGTCGCCCGTAAGGCCGATGATCTGGCCCTTCGTCACCTTTTGCCCGCGCACCACATCGACCCGGCTGGCATGGCCATAGGCGCTGACCCAGCCGCTGCCATGGTTGATGAGGACGAGGCCGCCGAATACGGCCACCTTGTCCCCGGCATAGGCGACGACGCCATCGGCCGATGCGCGGATCGGCGTGCCGGCCGGCACGCCGATGTCGATGCCGTTATTCTTCGCGCCGCTTTGTCCCGGACCGAAGCGCGAGACGATCTTGCCGGTGGCGGGCCAGACGAAGCTGCCGCTGAACGATCCGGGCTGGGCGGCAGGTACGTTGGAGGGCAGGGGGCGCGGCGCTGCGGTCGTTCGGGCGGCAGGCGCCTTGTCGCTGGTCGCGGGTTGACCGCCGGTCAGAACATCGTCGATGTCGATATGGAAGGCGGCGGCGCGCTCCTCAATGCTGGCGGAGCGGGACTGGCTTTGTTCGGGCAGCAGCAGTCGTTGCCCCCGGCGCAGGACATAGGGTTCGGACAGGCCATTGACGTCCAATATGCGGCGCCATGCAATGCCATAAGCGGTGGCGATGCCGATGCCGGTTTCGCCCTCCGCCACCAGATGATAGCGGCCGCCGGGTATCTGGAGCCGCTGACCCGCCTGAATCATATAGGGGGCATTAAGGTCATTGGCGCGGGCGATCGCTTCCGACCCGGCGCCGGTCCTATTGCCGACGCCGCGCAACGTGTCGCCCGGCTTTACGATATAGGTGGACGACGCGATTATCTGCGCGCGAGGCACGACCTGCTGCGCCGTCCAGACGGGTTCCTGCTCGACCACCTTTACGGTTGATGCATCCGCATCCATGCGCGGCGGTGCGGTGGGCGCGACCGGGCGGTCCGGCTGGTTGGGAATGCAGGCGGTCAGCGCCAGCAGCGTGATGGTGACAGGCAACATGGTGAACGAACGCTTCATCATGCTTTGTCTATCGCCTTGCCGCAGCGATGTCACACCCTGCGTTCAGCGTGGCTCCAGCTTCGTGATACCGCCCATATAGGGCGCCAGCACGTCCGGCACGGTCACGCTGCCATCGGCCTGCTGGTAATTTTCCAGCACCGCGACCAGCGTGCGGCCTACGGCCAGTCCCGAACCGTTGAGGGTGTGGAGGAAGCGGGTCTGCTTCTCCCCCTCCGGCTTGTACCGGGCGTTCATGCGGCGCGCCTGAAAATCACCGCAGTTGGAGACGGAGCTGATTTCGCGATAGGTCTGCTGGCTGGGCAGCCAGACTTCCAGATCCCATGTCTTGCGCGCGCCAAAGCCCATATCGCCGGTGCAGAGCAGCATCTTGCGATAGGGCAGGCCGAGTGCCTGAAGAATGCCCTCCGCCGCGGCGACCATGCGGTCATGTTCTGCTTCGGACTCTTCGGGCGCGCAGATGGCGACCAGCTCGACCTTTTCGAACTGATGCTGGCGGATGAAACCGCGCGTGTCGCGACCAGCCGAGCCGGCCTCGGAACGGAAGCAGGGGGTGAGGGCAGTCAGGCGCAGCGGCAGGCTGTCGGTCGGCACGATCTGTTGCGCGACGAGGTTGGTCAGCGATACTTCGGCTGTGGGGATCAGCCAGCGGCCATCCGTGGTCCTGAACAGGTCTTCGGCGAATTTGGGCAACTGGCCCGTGCCGAACAGCGCATCATCCTTGACCAGCAGCGGCGGATTGGTTTCCTCATAGCCATTCTGGCCCGACTGGGTGTCGAGCATATATTGGGCCAGCGCGCGGTGCAGACGCGCCATCTGGCCGCGCAGCGCGGTGAAGCGGGCGCCGGAAAGGGCTGCGCCACCTTCGAAGTCGAGGCCCAGCGCGGGACCGAAATCGGCATGGTCCTGCGGCGTGAAGTCAAAATCGCGCGGCGTGCCCCAACGCGATACCTCGACATTGTCGGCTTCGTCGGCACCCTGCGGCACATCGTCGGCGGGCAGATTGGGGATGGCCGCCAGCATGGCGGTCAGCGCCTCGCTCGTGTCGCGATCGTCCGCTTCCAGTGCGGGCATGCGTTCCTTGATCGCGGCGACTTCGGCCTTGAGCGCTTCGGCCTTGTCCATGTCCTTGGCGGCCATCGCCTGACCGATCGCCTTGCTGGCGTCGTTGCGGCGGGCCTGATCCTGCTGCAACTGGGTCTTTACCGCGCGGTTTTTCTCATCCGCCGCCAGGATGTCGGCCGACAGCGGCGCAAAGCCACGGCGGGCAAGGGCTGCGTCGAAAGCGGCGGGATTTTCCCGGATGAAGCGGATGTCATGCATGGGCCAGCCCTATGCCGTTCTGCGACGAGCCGCGCAACCCTGCGCACCGCCATCCGTTGGTTGAGATAGCGCAAAATAATCAAAGGAGACTGCAATGCAGATCGACCATGACGCAATGATTTTGGTGGCGGACGGCCGCAAGATGCTCTTCTTCCGTAATAAGGGCGACGCCGCCTACCCCAATCTGGAAGCGGAGGAGGTCAGGCAGCAGGATAATCCCGCGCATCTGGATCAGGCTTCGGACCGGGCCGGGCAGTCATCCTCGACCGGCACAGCGTCCGGCACGATGGGCGAGAATGATTTCCACGAACTGGAAGAGCAGCGTTTCGCCGCCAAGGCAGCCGACCTGCTGAAGCGTCGGGCTTTGACGCAGGATTATGAAAAGCTGATCGTGGTCGCGCCGCCCTCTGCGTTGGGCGAAATGCGCAAACATTATCACAAGGAAGTGCAGAGCCGGCTGGTCGGAGAGATTGCCAAGGATCTGGCCAACCATCCGGTTCCTGAAATCGAGCGGGTTATCGCCGCCAGCTGATCATTCGCTGAGCAAAAAAAAGGGGCGCTCCGTTCCAACGGAGCGCCCCTTTTCATTATTTCTATTTCGCGTTTCAGGCCGCGTCCTGATCCTTGCGCTGAGCAAAGCGACGACGGGCGACGAGAGCAACCGCAGCTGCGCCAAACAGCAGGACCATGGGCGGGGCAGGGACGTCCGTGCCACCCGTGCTGGTCGATCCGCCGCTGGAGCTGCTCGAAGACGAGCTGCTGCTCGACGACGAACTGCTGGAAGAGGAGGAGCCGCTGGACCCCGAGCTACCGCTGCTTCCGCTCGAACCCGAACTGCCGCTGGACCCGGTGCTGCCGAAGCTGGACGACCCGCCGGAAGAGGAGGAGCTTCCGCTCGACGAACTGGACGAAGAACTGCTGCTCGACCCGCTGCTGCCCGAGCTTCCGCTCGACCCCGAGCTGCCACTTGAGCCGCTGCTGCCCGAGCTTCCGCTCGAACCATTGCTGCCCCCGCTGGAGCCGGGATGCGGATGGCCCGGTTTCCCGCCGCTGGAACCGCCCGAAGAACTGGACGACGAAGAGGAAGATGATGACGAACTGGATGAACTCGACGAAGACGAGGAGCTGGAACTGCTGACACCCGACGACGTCGATACGTTGCCGCTGGAGGTGGAAACCCCGCTGGACGTAGACACATTACCACTGGATGTAGAGATGCCGCCCGTTGAAATGCCGCCGGTGGACACGCCGCCGGTCGAGGTCGATACGCCACCCGTCGACGTCGATATGCCGCCCGTTGAAATGCCGCCGGTGGATACACCGCCGGTCGATGTCGAGATACCCCCGGTCGAAGTCGATACGCCGCCGGTCGAAGTCGATACGCCGCCCGTGGTCGAACTGGTTGAACTGCTGATGCCGCCGGTCGAACTGCTGGTCGAGGAAATGACGACGGAGCCGCCGCCGCTTCCACCGCCGCCGCCGCCGCCGAAGAAGCCGCCAAAGAAACCGCCACCGCCAAAGCCGCCGCCACCGCCCATGACGACGGGTACGGCGCCACCGCCGCCGGACATGACAGGCATTTCAGCCATCGGGGCTGGCATGGGGAGCGGGATGGGAGCCGACTGAGTGGTGACAGTCACCGTCTGCGGTTTCGTAACCGTGACAGTCTTGACCACCTTACGCTTCACCGTGCGGACGGCGTAACGCTTCTTGGGCGCTGCCTTCACGCTCTTGTAGCTGTGAACCACCGCCGGCCGAGCATTTTCGGCCACATGCACAGCGCCGCCGCCAATGATGGCGCCGCCACATGTGCAGGCACATAATTTCGCCAACGCCATCCTTACCGACATAGGATCACTCTTATCTCTTTGCCCCAATCACCCGATGCTGGACGATCCAGGTCGGGCGGTGAGAAATTCCTGTACGTACCAACGCAAAATAAAGCGTTAACTGCAACGCCGTTAACCCTGATTGAGTGCTTCAAGTCGAGAGGAAATCAGAATTGCAGCCAATGAGAATGGTTAACGTCCCACATTGAAACGTCTGTTTATGCGACCGTAAAGAGGATTGCCATGCAGATCACTCCTGGTCGCATGAAGTGGACTCGCCGAAATGGGCGACGATCGGTGCCGGAATACGATCTTTGTAATGATTGCGCGCTTGTGTCGCCCCGCACCCATGGCTATGAGGCGCGCTCAATGAAAAGTCATGGGCGCCCGGACCTTTAGCGCCGGGGCCTCTCGAGTCGGAGAGCCAGATGGCATCGGTGTTGAATTCCGATAAAGACGGCGACAAGCCGCCGAAATCGACTGTAGCGCTTCCTGCGGACTATCGGCCCTCGTCTGACGAGGAGTTCATGAACCCCCTTCAGTTGGAATATTTCCGGCAACGACTTTGGGACTGGAAGAAACAGATACTGGCCGAAGCGGAAGGGACGCTGGCGGTATTGCAGAAAGAACCTCTCCGCGAGCCGGATCTTAACGATCGTGCTTCCAGCGAAACCGACTGGTCGATCGAACTGCGGACCCGCGACCGCCAGCGCAAGCTGATTTCCAAGATCGATGCTGCCCTCCGCCGCATTGAAGACGGTGAATATGGTTATTGCGAAGTTACCGGTGAACCGATTTCGCTGGGTCGTCTGGAAGCTCGTCCGATCGCGACGATGACTGTCGAGGCTCAGGAGCGTCACGAGCGGCAGGAAAAAATCTCTCGCGACGATTAACCCTTTGTCCATCCGGTCCGCATAAGGTGCCGTTCATTCGGATTTATGCGGACAGGGCAATGGGCGAACAACAGGGATTTTCGGATCGTGGACCGGCGCGCTCAGCGCCGCGCGACAGCCTGTTTCTACTGACCAATCTCATGACACCCGAAGGTGTTCCGCTTGGTAAGGCGCGCGTCCGAAACCTGTCGGCCACCGGCCTGATGGCAGATTGCGAGCGGGCGGTTCCCGCCGGCGCTCGGGTGGAATTCGAGTTGCGGGGCATTGGCAAGATCGCGGGATCGGTGGCCTGGTCCCGCGAAGATCGCATCGGCATCTCCTTTGAAGAGGCTATCGATCCACAACTGGCTCGCAAGCCTGTGGGCACGGGGCAGGGGCAGGCGGTACCCGACTATTTGCGCGCTTCCCGAACGACAACCCCTCGGCGCTGATCTATTGCCTTTATTTGCGGCCCGACTGTTTCAGGCTGGCTGACGCCTATTCTCTTCGACGATTATCAAGTCGTGAAGGCGAAGTTGATGGGCAATCATGCTTCTCCGCTGGAGCGGTGATGATCCAACGGCGTTGGATCGATCGTTGCAGGCTGCCGATTTCAGCCATGCTCCAAGCCGCCAGATCATTCTATCTGGTTCGAAAGCGCTGAATATAGACGGCGGCCCGGCGGCTCGTCGCCGCCGGAACCCGATCTTCATTTTTCAGCGAAAATGACCGTCAATGTTGCGCGGCCATTTCCTCCTTCAGCCGTAATTTCTGCTTTTTGAGCGAGGCCACCAGGATTGCGTCGGGCATGGGCCGACTCGACTCTGCCTTGATTCGGGCTTCAAGGCCGGCATGCTTGGCTGAAAGAGCTGAAATATGGCTGTTTTCCATGACATTCTCCTTACGAGGGCAATGGACGATCAAGTAGATCATGAAACAGTGAGTCTGTCGCTGCCAGATTCGGTCTTTGCGATGGGCCGCACTGAAATTTGCGATGGTCCGCGCCAGTCCATCGGGCTATCAGGCGCAATCGAACAGGCAGGGTATCGGAGGTCGCAAAGCGTCGTGAGCCGGGAAGACATCATGCGGCGGCTGGAACTGCTGCGGATCGAGCATCGCGATCTGGATGACGCCATCGCTGCACTGGTCGATGGGGGCGGTCGTGACCAGATGCAGATTGCACGGCTTAAGAAGCGCAAGTTGCGCCTGAGGGACGAGATCGCTCTGCTGGAGGATCAACTGGTCCCCGACATCATAGCCTGAACGCGGCAGGGTTAAGATGCCCGAAACGCCCCTGAATGGGACAAGCTGAGTTTGGTGATGCATGATCCCGCTGACAAATTTGCAATAATATGTCAGGCAGCATCTATGCAGCGCGCAGCTCATCTTAATCGCGGCCTTCACCGCCGGCTGGTCGACAGCCTCTACCTTGAGTCCATGGTCATGGCCGACGAGGCGCGATCCTATTTCGATGGTGCTTCCGCGGGTGAGGATGTCATGAGCAACCCGTTGCAACGGGTTGCTTTCGCGTGCGAATCGCTGAAGGTGACGACACGCCTGATGCATGTCATTGCCTGGTTGCTTAGCCAACGCGCCTGGCAGCGTGGTGAGATTGCCGATGTCGACCTGAGTGAGGAAAAATATCGGCTCGGGCGGGCTACCGAAACCGATCCGGCGGTCAGCGAGGCTTTTCCTTTCGCCGCCCGGTCGCTGATCGAGGCCAGCCAGGAGCTTTACGGTCGCGTCGCCCGGCTTCAGGATCGTATGGATGCCATGCTCAGTACGACCGCTCAGCCAGACGCAAGTCCTGCGCGCGCCCTGATGGATCGTCTTTACGGCGCTTTCTGACGCTCCTGCGCGATGAAGCGCATTTTCTGCACTGGCGCAGGCGCGGTCATTTGGTCTAGACCCGTGGCATGACCCAAGGTTTGCGGAACCGACGCCGCGTTTCCGGCCGCCCGCATGCCGCCCGGCTCCTGATTGTGCCGCTGTTGCTGAGCCTGCCCTGCGTCGGCTGGGCGCAGGAGGTGCCGCCACCCGATGTCGATGGGCCACTGGATGCCATGCCCGACATTGGCGTCGATTGGCCGGACATGCAGCAATCTGACGATGTAGAACCATTACCGTCCGATCCGGCCGATGCTCAGGTTGATGCGGCACCGAATGCCGAACCGGTTCAGGTGGCTGAACCCGATGTCGATGCCACCGGCGTCGATGCCGACAGCTTCGCCGATACGGGGGAGGAACGGCGCTATATGGTGTCGCTCAATGGACTGGACGCCATTGCCGACCCGCAATTCACGCTGCGTTTCGACGAATTGTCGGTGCTGCGGCAGGGGCAGTCCAAGCCCGCGAATCTTGCCCAGATCAACCGCCGTATCAAGGAAGACAGCGAATTGCTGGACCGCCTGCTGCGGGCAAAGGGCTATTATGCGGCCCGCATCCGGGGGGCGGTGTCCGCCCCTGCGGCAGGCAGCGACCGGCTTTCGGTTATTTTCAATATCGTTCCGGGCACCCAATATCTGCTGGAATCCGTCGATGTTGAAGGGCTGGCCGAGACGGGCGAGCGAGAGGCCAAGTTGCGGGAGGCATTCCCGCCCAAGGCGGGCGATCCCATCGACGCGGATCGCATATTGGCGGGGCGCGACGCCATGGCGACCGCGCTGTCCGAAAGCGGATTCCCCTTTGCCAAAGTGGACGAACCGGAAGTTCGTATTGATCATGAGGATCGCAAGGGCGATCTGGACATGATCGTGACGCCCGGCGGCTATCGAACCTTCGGCGCAATCCGCATGAGTGACGAGCGATTGTTCGACGCGCATCATGTCCAGGAAATTGCCCGGTTCGATCCGGGCGATACCTATATGGCGTCGGATGTGGAGGATTTGCGGCGGGCCATCGTCGCGACCGGCCTCGTCTCGACGGTCAGTCTGAAGCCGGTCGATGCCGGGGATGGCGAGCATGTCGATCTGGCGGTCGATACCCGGCCGGCGCCGCTTCGCACGATTGCGGGCGAACTGGGCTATGGCACGGGTGAAGGTTATCGTGCGGAGGCGAGCTGGCAACATCGTAATTTCTTCCCGCCCGAAGGCGCGGTGACGCTGCGCGGCGTGATCGGTACGCAGGAACAGACGGCGTCCTTCACCTATCGGCGCAGCAATTTCAAACGTCGCGACAATGTGCTGACCGGCCTCTTGTCGATCAGCAATATCCGGCGTGATGCCTATGATGCGCGGACGATAAACCTGTCGGGCGCGATCGAGCGGCAGACCAATATATTGTTCCAGAAAAACTGGGTCTGGCGCGTTGGCGCGGAACTGATTGCGTCGGATGAAGCGGATGCCTTTTCGGGAGGGGCGCGACGCACCTTCCTGATCGCGGCGGTGCCACTCAGCCTGACCTATGATGGCAGCGACGATCTGCTCAATCCCACCAAGGGCTTCCGTCTGGGCGGGCGTGTCAGCCCTGAATTATCGTTCCAGAATACGACGTTCGGCTATGCCAAGGTGCAGGTCGATGGCAGCGTCTATCAGCCGATGAACGACCGGGTGGTCGTGGCGGCGCGGGCGCGGTTTGGTACCATATTGGGATCGACCGTGGATCAGATCGCACCATCGCGGCGCTTCTATGCCGGTGGTGGCGCATCGGTGCGCGGCTATGGCTATCAGGCGATCGGGCCGCGCTATGGTGAGGACGACGATCCGGTGGGCGGCAAGAGCCTCGCCGAATTCTCGCTGGAGGCGCGGGTGCGCTTCGGCAATTTCGGCGTGGTGCCGTTTGTCGATGCCGGCAATATTTCCACCAGCTTCCTGCCGCGCTTTCGCGACCTTCGCATCGGTGCTGGCATGGGCGTGCGCTATTACAGCAATTTCGGGCCGATCCGCGTCGATGTGGGGACGCCCATCAACCCGCAGACGGGCGATCCGAAAATCGCGGTCTATGTTTCTTTGGGGCAGGCCTTCTGATGGCGGTCGAAGAAGAAGCAACCGTGATGCCGCCAGTGGAGCCGCGTCGCCGCATGTGGGACGGGCGCTGGCAGCGATGGGTGCTGGCCATTCTGTCGGGTCTGTTGCTGATTATCGTGGGCGCGCTGGTCTGGCTGGATACGTCGCCGGGACATCGGTTTCTGGCGTCGCGTATCGCTGCGGTTCGCACATCGTCGGGCCTTCGCATCGCTGTCGGCCGGATCGATGGCAGCATTTATCGCCGGGCGATATTGCATGACATGCGACTGTCCGATCCCAAGGGCGTATTTCTGGACGCCCCGCGCATCGAACTGGACTGGTGGCCCTTTGCCTGGCTGTCCAACCGGCTGGACATTGACCGGCTGGCGATAGCGCAGGCGAATTTGCGTAAGCTGCCGAAACTCAATCCGACCCGCCGGGAAGGGCCGATCCTGCCCGGATTCGATATCCGATTGATGCAATTTTCAGTGGGGCGCCTGAACATCGCCCCCGCCGTTACCGGCAAGGCGCAGATGGCCATCATGTCGGGTGACGCGGATATTCGCGGCGGTAGGGCCATCATCGATCTGTCGGCCCGGACGATCGATGGGCGCGATGCCCTGAATATCGCGCTGGATAGCCGCCCGGACAATGATCGCTTTGCACTGGACGTCACGGTCAATGCGCCGAAAGGCGGCGTTCTGGCCACCATGGCGGGCCTGAAACAGGACGCCAATCTGCGCATCGGTGGCAAGGGAGGCTGGACCCGCTGGGACGGTCGGCTGTCCCTGACACTGGATGCGGCGCCAGCCGCCGACCTCATCCTGTCGGCACGCAGCGGGCAATATGCAGCGCGCGGCTCTGTGGAAGGCGCGGCCCTGGCCGAAGGCGGCCTAGCCCGCAAACTGGCCGATCCGCGTGTGACGCTTCAGGCGAACGGGTCGATGCAGGATCGTGTGATCGACGGGACATTGACGATCCGGTCGGCATCGGTCGACATGATGGCCGACGGCGCCATCGACCTGCGCAACAATGCGCTCGACAATATGCGGATCGACCTGAAGCTGGCGCGCCCGCGCGGCCTGCTCAAGAATATGGATGGGCGTGATGTTACCGCAAGGATGCGGCTGGACGGTCCGTTCGATACGCTGGGTTACGAATATCTGGTGACGGCGCGTCAACTCTCGTTCGATCGCGCGGTGATCCACGACCTGCGAGCGGAAGGAAAAGGGCGGGCATCGCGCAGCGGTCCGGCGCTGATTCCGCTGCGCCTGCGTGCATCGCGGCTCGATGGGCAGGGGGAACTGGTCGACGAGATCGTGCGCAATTTCGCGCTGGATGGCGTGCTGCAACTGGACGGGCATCAGTTGCGCAGCAATCCGATGACGGTGCGGTCGAACAAGATCAACGGCAAACTGGTCGCGATCGCGGACCTGAAGACCGGCCGATATGATCTGGCGCTGGATGGGCGGATCAGCGCCTTGGCGATCCATGGCCTTGGCATCATCGATCTGACGTCGAAGCTGCGCGCGGTGCCGCGTACCGATGGCAGCTTTGGCCTGACCGGCAATGTGCTGGCGCAATTGCGGCGGCTCGATAATGAATTTCTGCGGACGCTTGGCGGTGGCCTTCCGACTGTGCGGGGTGGCGTGGAGTTGTTGCGGGACGGCAATCTGACGCTGAGCAATTTGCGCCTTGAGTCGCCGTTGATGACGCTTGCCGGGCGGGGGTTGCGCTACACCAACGGCGACGTTCATCTGGAAGGCAATGGCCGGCATCAACGCTATGGTCCCGTCGCATTGAAGCTGGATGGTCGTATCGAGCGGCCCATCATCGACGTGACGTTGCAGCGCCCGATGGATGCGCTGGGCCTTCGAGACGTGCATGCGAAGCTGAACCCCGATGCCAATGGGTATAGCTATACGGCTGAGGGTGGCTCGACGCTGGGTGCCTTTACCGGACGCGGCGTCATATTGCTGCCGCCCGGCGGGCAGGCAGTCATTCGTGTCGCCAATCTCGCGGTATCGGGCATTACCGCGAGTGGGGAAATCCGTCCGATCGGCGGCGGGCTGGACGGGCAACTGAGCGTTATCGGGCCGGTGACGGGCTATGTCGGTTTCAAACCGATCGACGGCAACCAGCAGGTTCAGTTGAAACTCAACGCCAATGATGCCGAATTTGAAGGGCCGACTGCCATTGCCGTGCGGCGTGGGTCGATTGATGGCACCATCCTGCTCGATCCCACCGGGACGACCATTAACGCGACCGCGCAGGCGCGCGGATTGCGGGTCGGTGGCATCCTGATCGGCCGTTTCGCTGCCAATGCCGATCTGGTCGATGGCAAGGGGCGGGTGCGTGGCAGCCTGTCCGGGCAGCGCGGCAGGCTTTTCGAATTGCAGGGAGAGGCTGATGTCGAACCCGGTCGCATCCGCCTGTCCGCCAACGGCACGATCGATAAACGCCCGATCCGGCTGACGAGATCGGCATTGCTGACGAAGACGGAAGACGGCTGGAAGCTGTCGCCGGTGACGGTCAGCTATGCCGGTGGATCGCTGCAACTGGCTGGCGATGTGGGAAGCGCATCCACCCATGTCGAAGCACGGATGGAGCGGCTGCCCTTGGCTCTGCTGGACATTGGTTATGACAATCTGGGGCTGGGCGGCACGGCCACCGGATCGCTCAGCTATGCCCAGCCACGCGGGGGTTTGCCGAGTGGCAAGGCGGAATTGCGTATTCGTGGGCTGTCGCGGTCGGGCCTGTCGCTCAGTTCCCGGCCGGTGGACGTGGGCGTGAATGCGGTGCTGACACAGGATAGGCTGGCGACCCGCATGATGTTCGTGTCCGACGGCAAGACGATCGGTCGTGCGCAGGCGCTGCTCAATCCACTGGGCCATGATGGCGGGCTGGTGCAGCGATTGAATGCCGCGCCGCTTATCGCCCAGCTTCGTTATAATGGTGCGGCCGATACGCTGTGGCGACTGACGGGTGTCGAGATCGTCGACATTGGCGGGCCGGTCGCCGTTTCCGCCGACATGCGCGGTACATTGGGCGATCCTGTCATCAGCGGTAGCCTGTCCACCGATAATGCGACGATCAACAGTCCGGTGACGGGCATGCGGCTGCGCAGCGTGAAGGCGCGTGGGCGCTTTTCCGGCGCGCAACTGGTCATTTCCAGCTTCTCGGCGGCGGCCCAGAATGGTGGATCGGTGAACGGCACCGGGCAATTCACCTTCAACGGCATTGCTGGCGTGGGCATGGACTTGTCGCTTCAGGCGGATAACGCCGCCCTTTTGGAACGGGACGATATTGCCGCCACGGTGACGGGGCCGATTACACTCAAGTCCGATGGCGTGGGTGGCACGATCGGCGGCGATCTGGTGCTGAACAAGAGCCGCTTCACCATGGGGCGTGCGGCTGCTGTCGCGGAAATCCCCGAATTGCAGGTCATCGAAATCAAACGGCGCGGCGATGAGATTGAAAAGCCGCGAACCAATGTCCCATGGGCCATGGCGGTCAAGGCACGTGCGCGGAACCGGCTGACGGTGACGGGCTTGGGCCTCGACAGCGAATGGCGCGCGGCACTCGATATTGGTGGCACCGTCACCAACCCGGCTATTGCGGGTCGGGCGGAGCTGGTCCGGGGCGGCTATGAATTTGCCGGGCGACGGTTCGAACTGCGCGAAGGGCATATCCAGTTTGATGGCCGGGTGCCGGTCAATCCGACGCTGGACATCAGTGCGGAGGCCGATGTCAGTAACCTGTCCGCCATCATCCATGTCGGCGGCACCGGTCTGAAACCCGACATCACGTTCACCAGCACCCCGGCGCTGCCGCAGGACGAGCTATTGTCCCGCATTTTGTTCGGAACCTCGATCACCAATCTTTCCGCGCCCGAAGCGCTGCAACTCGCGTCGGCGGTCGGATCGCTACAGGGGAATGGCGGGCTAGACCCGATCAATGCGGTGCGAAAGGCGGCAGGCCTCGACCGGCTGCGCATCATCGCTGCCGACCCGACGCAGGGACAGGGGACGTCGATTGCCGCGGGCAAATATCTGACGCGCAAGACCTATGTGGAACTGATCACCGATGGGCAGGGCTATTCCGCGACGCGCATGGAATATCAGGTGACGCGCTGGCTTTCATTGCTAGGGGCGATTTCCACGCTCGGCCGCGAAAGTGCGAACGTGCGCGTGTCGAAGGATTATTGACGTGACGAAGAGCCGGATCGACGCTGCCACCGCGATCAGCGTCATGGACCTGTTCACCATCGGCATCGGGCCGTCCAGCTCGCACACCGTCGGGCCGATGCGCGCCGCGCTGATGTTCATGGATACGTTGCCGGCCATTCCGGTCCGCGTGCGGTGCGAATTATTCGGATCGTTGGCGCTCACTGGCAAGGGGCATGCGACCGACAGCGCCATTCTGCTGGGCCTGTCCGGTTATCGCCCCGAGACGGTCGATCCCGATGCGATCCCCGATATATTGGCCGCCATCCGCAGCGACGGGCGCATCCGGGCTGGCAGCGCCCTTGGCCATTGGGTGGCGTTCGACGAAGAGCGTGACCTGCTGCTCCACATGGCCGAATTTCTGGAAGCGCATAGCAACGGCATGCGTTTTACCGCCTGGATCGACGGGCGGGATGAGCCGCTGGTGCGGGACTATTATTCCATCGGCGGTGGTGCGGTGTTGCCCGGTTCGGTGCCCATCGGGGACGAAGCGCCGCTTGGCCATAATGTCGTTCAGCCCTTTCCCTTTTCTTCAGGGCAGGAAATGCTGGAGCAGGGGGAAAGGCACGGCTTGTCCATCGCCACTCTGGTCCTGCGCAATGAAGGCGCCTGGCGCGTGCAGGCAGAAACGGACGCCTTTCTCGACAGCGTGATCGACGCCATGTCTGCTTCTATTGATCGGGGATTGATGCAGGAGGGGCTGCTGCCAGGCGGATTGAAGGTCCGCCGTCGTGCCCGCGCCATCCATCAGCGATTGCGCCTGCAACAGGATGCACTGGGGCCGGCGCAGATATTCGAGTGGGTCAGCCTGTTCGCTCTGGCGGTGAATGAGGAGAATGCGGCGGGCGGTCGCGTCGTCACCGCGCCGACCAATGGAGCGGCGGGGGTGATCCCGGCGGTGCTGCATTATTATCGTCGCTTCGTGCCGGGCGCGGACCGGGATGGAGAGCGCCGCTTTCTGCTGACGGCGGCGGCGATCGGTTTCCTCTACAAGAAACGCGCCTCCATTTCGGCCGCCGAAATGGGGTGTCAGGGCGAAGTCGGCGTCGCCTGTTCGATGGCGGCGGCGGGGCTGGCGGCGGTGCTGGGCGGCACCAACAGCCAGATCGAAAATGCCGCCGAAATCGGTATGGAACATAATCTGGGCCTGACCTGCGATCCGATCGGCGGGCTGGTTCAGATACCCTGTATCGAACGCAACACGATGGGCGCGGTCAAGGCGATCAATGCCGCCTATCTGGCGCTTCAGGGGGATGGCAGGCACATCGTCAGTCTGGATGCGGTCATCGAAACGATGCGACAGACGGGTGAGGATATGGCGAGCCGGTACAAGGAAACGTCGCTTGGCGGTCTGGCCGTCAATGTCGTGGAATGCTGACCGGACCAATATCGGCTCATCGTCCAAACTGCACGGCGACGCGGTGGAATGAGCTGATTTCGTGCCATTAATGCCACATAATCAGCCGTTTATCTTAGGTTCATGAAACCAGTCAGGGCGCTCCGGCTTGTGCGTCTCACCCCCTGAAAGAGGGGGAGAGAATGTCGAACGGAGAATTTCTATGCGTAAGTTTGTGGTCGCAACCTTCCTGACCGGCGCGGCAGTCGCCAGCCCGGCTCTGGCGCAGGATGTCAGCCCGACCTTCACCGGCCCCCGCGTCGAGGCGATCCTAGGCTATGATCATGTCGGCGCGGGCAGCGATGTCGATAATGACAATGGCCGCGACGATGAATCGATTGATGGCCTGCTCTATGGTGTCGGTGCGGGATATGACGTCAATCTGGGCAGCGCGGTCGTCGGCGTCGAGGGCGAATGGACAGACTCCACGGCCAAGAGCAATCGGAACGACTTTACCGGCCAGTTCGGCTTCGGCCGCGTGAAGCAGGGACGCGACCTGTATGTCGGCGCGCGTGCCGGCATTCTCGCCGATCCCGCAACGCTGGTCTATGTGAAGGGCGGTTATACCAACAGCAAATTGAACGTGCTGGCGGGCAACACCAACGAAGTCACTGATACGTCGTTCAAGCTGGACGGCTGGCGCGTGGGTGCCGGTGTGGAACGGGCGATCAACGCCAACACCTTCGCCAAGGTGGAATATCGCTATTCCAAATATAGCGATGCCCATATCGATTTCGCCAACGGTGCGACCAGCGACGAATTCGGCATCGATACCGACCGGCATCAGGTGGTGGCCAGCGTCGGCTGGCGCTTCTGATCCTCTATGCGGAAAGGGCCGGTCATCCGGCCCTTTCTTTTAACGGCCCCCTTTCGGGGGGCTTGCAGGGATGTTATTTACACTGGTGTGAGTAACGCGATTCCCCATCTCTATCCGGTCGGCATCGAACCGGACGACATCGACTTCATGGGTCATGTCAACAATGCCAGCTATCTGAAATGGGTGCAGGCGGCGGTGCTGGACCATTGGAATGCGCTGGCTCCGGCTGAGGCTGTGGCCGAACATCTCTGGGTCGCGCTGAAGCATGAGATCACCTATCGCAAGCCAACATTCCTCGACGATGACGTGATCGCGACCGTCCTGCTGGAAAAGGTGCAGGGCGCACGGGCTTTCTATGAAACCATCATCCGGCGCGGGGAAGAGGTATTGGCGGAGGTCCGGTCAAGCTGGTGCTGCCTTGACGCTTCGACTTTGCGTCCGGCCCGGCTGGCGCGTGATGTGATCGCGCATTTCTTCGCCACCGACGAAGACACGAAGTCCGACTGATATTTGTAAAGAGAGCCGGCACATAGTCCCGATGTGCCGGCTCCCGCTACATACCCTGCCTTCGTGCGACCCGAAGGCAGGGTGGGTTGCATGGTCTTGACGACGCGACCGTCGATTAACCGTGCAGCTTGATCGCGGTTTCCGCGATACGCTTGCCCTGATAGCGGGCGCCGTCCAGTTCTTCTTCGCTCGGCTGACGGCTGCCATCGCCATCGGCTAGCGTCGTCGCGCCATAGGGCGAACCGCCGCGCACCTTGTCCACGCCCATCTGCCCGGCAAAGCCATAGTCGAGGCCAACGATGGTCATGCCGAAATGCAGCAGGTTGGTGATGATGGAAAAGAGGGTGACTTCCTGACCGCCATGCTGCGAAGCGGTGGAGGTGAAGGCGCCGCCGACCTTGCCGTTCAGCGCGCCGCGCGCCCACAGGCCGCCGGCCTGATCGAGGAAGGAGGCGAGTTGGCTCGACATGCGGCCAAAGCGCGTGCCGGTGCCGACGATGATCGCGTCATAATCCGCCAGTTCGGCGACGGTCGCGATCGGGGCTTCCTGATCCAGCTTGAAATGCGCGTTCTTGGCAACTTCCAGCGGCGCGGTTTCCGGCACGCGCTTGATGTCGACCTGCGCACCGGCGGACGCGGCGCCTTCGGCCACGGCCTTGGCCATCGTCTCGATATGACCGTAAGAGGAATAATAGAGAACCAGAACCTTGGCCATGATGTGTCTCCTTCTGTTGGATGAATGAAAAAATGTGGCCGCCCGCACGAGGGAGGGGATGGTGCGGGCGGCCGGTCGGCCCGTCGGGAGAACGGGCCTATTCGCTGTCGACGAGGATGATTTCGCTATCCTCGATCGCGGTGATGGTGATGGGCTGGCCGCCGATAATGGCTGCGCCGTCCCGTGCGGAAAAGACTTCGCCATCTATCTCGATCTGGCCGGTGGCCGGTACGAGATAGAGGTGGCGTCCATCGCCGCTGTCATAAGTCATGCTGTCGCCCGCCTTTATGGTGCCGCCGAGCAGGCGGGCATCGGTACGGATACGCAGCGCGTCACGATCTTCGTCATAGCCACTGGCCAGAATGGCCAGTTTGCCCGAGCGTTCCCCACGGGGAAACGGCTTTGTGCCCCAACTCGGTTGACCGCCCCGCGCACGCGGCATGATCCATATCTGGAAGAGGGTGGTGGTTTCCTCCTCCAGATTATATTCGGCATGGCGGATGCCTGTCCCGGCCGACATGACCTGAACATCGCCAGCTTCCGTACGCCCCCGGTTGCCCAGACTGTCCTGATGCGTGATCGCGCCGGACCGGACATAGGTGATGATTTCCATGTCGCTATGCGGATGCGGCGGAAAACCCGATCGTGGCCCGATTTCGTCATCGTTCCATACCCGGATCGCGCCCCAGTTCATGCGGTTGGGGTCATAATAATCGGCGAACGAGAAATGGTGGCGCGCGTTGAGCCAGCCATGGTCGGCATGGCCCAGCGACGCGAAGGGGCGGCGTTCGATGCGGCCCTTTGTCGTCGTGGTCATAGGCATTGCCTTTCGGTTCGTCAGGCCGGTGCTTCCGGCTTGCTTTCCGTCAATCTAGCAATCAGGATCGTTTCTTGAATAAGCAGCATTGAAACGGATTGTTTCCTCATGCGACTACCCGATTTTGAAGCCTGGGCGATGTTTGCGGCGGTTGTCGAACATCGCAGTTTTACCGATGCGGCTAAAGCGCTCAGCGTATCGAAGGCGACCGTTTCAAAGGCCGTGACCCGGCTGGAGGAGCATCTGGACACCAGCCTCTTCAACCGGACGAGCCGCCGTCTGGCTCTGACCGAAAGCGGGAAAAGACTGGCCGATCATGCGCAACGCATATTGGCGGAAGGACAGGCCGCCGAAGAAGCGGCACGGGATGAAACGGCAGAATTGTCGGGGGTGGTCCGTCTGGGTGCGCCAATGACCTTTGGATTGCTGCGTATCGCGCCGCTAATCGCGCAATTTACCAAGGAAAATCCCTCGGTGGACGTCGACCTCCATCTGTCCGACGCGCAGATCGACATTGTCGAGATGGGGCTGGATGCGACAATCCGCATTGCCGACATGCCGGACAGTTCGCTGCGTGCGCGGCGTCTGGCCGATGTGACGCTTTATACCATCGCTTCGCCGGCCTATCTGGATGCACGGGGGAGGCCGCTGCATCCCTCCGACCTCGGCACGCATGATTGCCTATGCTATTCCAACACGACCACGCCGGACGTGTGGCGTTTCGCCGGACCCGGGCAACAGCAGGTCGTGGTGCAGGTCCGATCCCGCATTATCGTTAACAGCGGAGAGGCGATGCTGCCTGCGCTCAGGGCAGGAGTGGGCATCGCCCGTTTACCCGATTTCATCATCGGTGACGCCCTGGCCAGCGGTGAAGTCGAGGAAATATTGGTAGATTGGCGTCCGCCACCCTTTGGATTGCATCTGGTGACACCGCCGTCGCGTTTACGGCCTGCCCGCGTTGATGCTTTGTTGGATTTCCTGACGAAACATCATGGTTGCTGATCGGCTGCGCGTCTCGTTTCGCAGGTGAATCTTCATTGACTCTGCCTCAATCGTTTCGGCTTCAACTCTTTGTAAACAGATTCATTTTCACTCGACTCGTGGAATCCTGCGGGTTAGCGAAAAATTAACCTTTGTCCTTCAGAAGTTTTTTGGTTAATAAATTTCTGCAGAAGCCGTTCTGGTGGGGTGAACGGACCTGCGACGCAAAGGGGCTTCACATGCGCGTGCTGCTGATTGAGGACGAACCGACAACCGCCAAGGCGATTGAGCTTATGCTCACGACCGAGGGGTTCAATGTCTATACGACGGACCTGGGTGAGGAAGGCCTCGATCTGGGCAAGCTGTATGATTATGACATCATCTGCCTGGACCTGAACCTGCCGGACATGCACGGCTATGACGTGCTGAAGAAGCTGCGCGCCGCCCGCGTGCAGACGCCGGTTCTGATCCTGTCGGGCATTTCGGAGATGGACAGCAAGGTCCGTTCCTTCGGATTTGGCGCCGACGATTATGTGACGAAGCCCTTCCATCGCGAAGAACTCATCGCCCGCATCCATGCCGTGGTGCGCCGGTCGAAGGGGCATTCGCAATCGGTCATCCGCACCGGCAAGCTGTCCGTCAATCTGGATGCCAAGACGGTCGAAGTGGACGGCAACCGCGTCCACCTGACCGGCAAGGAATATGCGATGCTGGAACTGCTGTCGTTGCGTAAGGGCACGACGCTGACCAAGGAAATGTTCCTGAACCATCTTTACGGCGGGATGGACGAGCCGGAACTCAAGATCATTGACGTCTTCATCTGCAAGCTGCGCAAGAAACTGGCGCTGGCCTGCGGTGGCGACAATTATATCGAAACCGTCTGGGGCCGCGGCTATGTGCTGCGCGACCCGGAAGAAGCGCTGGAGACGCAGGCGAAGGTCGCCTGATCGAAATTCCCTGTCGCGGGGTGCGAAGGGGCCGGTGATCCAGATGGATTACCGGCCCTTTGCGTTTTGCGTAATTTACATACCGGGTTAATCGCTTCTTTACCAAATGGCCTCTAACTGGAGGCTTGAAGGAGACTTATTTGATGGGCCATGCCCTTTCTCACAGTCATGATACGGCATGGGATGCCATTTGCCGCTCTCAGGCTGTGATCGAATTCACTCCTGACGGGACGATCGTGTGGGCCAATGACCTCTTTCTGCGTACCATGGGTTATGAACTGGAAGAGGTGAGGGGGCGGCATCATCGTCTTTTCTGCGAAGCGGCTTACGCTCAGTCTGCGCCCTATGCCAATTTCTGGGCAAAGCTGGCTCAGGGCCAATATGATGCCGGGGAATATTGTCGCCTGATGAAAACGGGCGGCCGTGTGTGGCTACAGGCTACGTACAATCCGGTTCTGGATGCTGACGGCCGCGTGTCCCGCATCCTGAAGATCGCGGCGGACATCAGCCTGTCCTATCGTCTGAAAGACGAGTTGAAGGACAAGGTCGACGGCCTCATCGATATCGTCGATTCCATCGGCCTGATCGCACGACAGACCAATTTGCTGGCACTCAACGCCTCCATTGAAGCGGCGCGGGCCGGGGATGCCGGGCGCGGCTTTGCCGTGGTAGCGGCCGAGGTCAAGAAGCTGGCCGACGATACCCGCAGCGCCACCGAACGCGCACGCGCCATGGTGATCAACGAGCTATGAATGGAAAGGCCGGCGATCCGATCAGGGATCGCCGGCCGGCCCAGACGGTAAGATCATGTTCAGGCCTCAAAGGCCTTTCCATGCGCTTGCGGGGTCAATTCTCCGTCTGGGTACGGGGAGCGGGGTCGGCTTCCGCCGTCGGAGCTTCATTCCTGCTGGCCTGACCCGAGGCTTCGCCCGAAATCTGACCGCTGGCATCGACCGACGCGATACCGTTCAGCGCGCCGGCGCCATTGCCCGCTGCGGTCCCGGCCGTACCAGCCGCATTGCCAGCAGCAGAGCGGGCCTGACCCACAGCATTGGCGGCCCGATCCCGTGTATTGCCCGCCGCCATGGTGGCGCGGTCACGGGCTGCGCCAGCCGCATTTTCGGCACGATCCCGGGTGGAGGCGACGGCATTGCCGGCCCGGTCACTGGTTGCGGCGACCGTGCTGCCGGCCCGGTCACGGGCAGCGCCAGCGGCGGTTCCGGCGCGGTCGCGGACATCACCGACAGCGTTGCGTGCATCATTGGTGCCCAGCGTGTCGACGGCTAGGTTGCCGCTGGCTGATCCGGATGCGTTCCCGCTGGCCTTGCGTTCAGCGCGGCTGGCGCGGCCAGAAGCGCGGCCATGGCCCGAACCGCCGGCACCGACCTGTCCATTTTCAAGGTCCATGCTGCGGCTGAGCGAACCGGCGCCACCCAGTGAACCGCCGATCGAACCGCCAAGGCCACCGAGCGAACCACCCAGAGCGCCGCCGCCAAGGCCGCCGCCACCGCCCAGCAACTGGGCCGAAGCAGGCGCAGCGCTCAGCGCGGTGAGGCAGGCTGCAGCGAGGATGATTTTGGCTTTCATGGATTGTCTCCTTAGTCCTGTTCAATCTGATGCAAGGACAACGGGAGGCGGGTGCAGTTTCATCCCGAACCCATGAAAAATTCATACAATATACTGAAATTCAATCTATATTTCTGCAATTGTCGCAGATGATGCCGGCGCCGTAGCCGCGTTTGCCGCCCTTCGGCTCAGCGGCCTCGCTCTTGAGGGCGTCGATCGAACCACGGGTGAACAGCCGCCCGGCGACCAGCGGAGTGGCAAAGCTGGTGCCACGCACCGATGCCTTGCCGCCGTCCGCCGAGGCGGCCTTCATATCGGCGCCCGGCGCGGCGAAATCGACATGCAGCGCCCGTCCGGCTTCTGGCAGCAATCGGTCCCGGCCATCGACACCCGTCACCGCGATGACGCCGGGATAGGAGGCGGGGTAGGCGGGCGGCGCGGCCGGGCCATCATTGCCGACCGCCGCGACCAGCATCACGCCCCGTTCCCGCGCCAGCCGGATTGCACCGTCCAGCAGGGGATTGGCCGGTCCCACCAGACTGACGGTCACGACGCGCGCGCCGCGCCCGACCAGCCAGCCCAATGCTCGCGCAATGGCAAAGGCGCCACCGCCCGCCGGATCGTCGCCATAAACGTCGGCGGCCAGCAACGGCGCGCCGGGCGCGGCGCCGCGCACCATGCCGTTGCCGCTCAACAGAGAAGCAACCGCCGTGCCATGGCTGCTGGCGCGCGGTGCGCCGCTCGCAAAGCCGCGCTGCTCGATCGGGCCGGTGAGGGCAGGGTGCCGCGCTACGCCTCCGTCGATCAGGCCGATGGCTCGTCCGCTGACGGGTGCCCCAGTCGCCAGAGCTTCAGCGGAGAGAGCCATGGCGGAGCCGCTGGGAAAATAGAGATTGTCGGCGCTGACCTGTGCATCCGGCGCCATCTTGCGTACCTCCCGCATCGCGCGGGCAAGGTTGCGGCCCCTGGGTATGGTCAGCCTGGCGACGCTGAGGTCGATACCCTCCACTTGCTCGCTCTCAACACCGTAGCCTGCCTTGCGCAGCGTATCGAGAGCGGTGTCATCCGCCCCGCTCAACAGGATGACGCCCCGTCGGGCTGGCTGTCGCTGATCGTCCAGTTCGATCCGGTCGCCATGTCGCCGCAGAAGTTCATCGATGCGCGCCGCGCGTGCGGCCGCCAGCCGACTGCCGAGGCGAGTGGGCGATAGCTGGTCCAGACCCGTCTGATCCACCACCCCGCCAACCCGGTTCAGGACATCGGGCACCACCTGCCCCAATGCACCCGGCGCTGGCAGCAACTGGGCCTGCGCGCCGGGAATGCCGCCGGCCATCAGGGCGATGCCGGCAAGGATATAGGCGCGGGTCAGCGGCATGATGGTCGGTTCGGTCCTTTCGGTTGCAAAATCATCCATGGCAGATTTATTTCCGATGCTGTCCATTTTTCAGGATGAAACGGCTGCGACTGCACGTTTCATCCCCGAACGGTGGAAATGGAGGCCCGATGTCGTTCGAGCGTGATCTGCTTGCCCTGCTGCCAAGGTTGCGGCGTTTTGCCGCCAGCCTGTCGCGGGACCGCGCCGATGGCGACGATCTGTGCCAGGCGGCACTGGAGCGCGGCCTCAAGTCGCGGGACCAGTGGCAGCCGGGTACCCGCCTCGACAGCTGGATGTATCGGATCATGCGCAACCTGTGGATAGATGAGGCCCGCGCCCGGCAAAGGGCAGCCAGAACCTTCGCTCCCGAAGAGGCCGGGGAAGGCGTTGGCTATGCCGGGGATCGGGATGTGGAGGCGCATATGATGCTGTCCGACGTGGACCGGGCGATGCAGGCGTTGCCCGATGAGCAGCGGGAGGCGATCGCCCTCGTGCTGGTGGAGGGGCTTTCGTACAAGGAAGCGGCCGCTGTGCTGGACATACCGATGGGCACGCTGACCTCGCGGCTTGTGCGGGGACGCGGTGCATTGATCGAACTGATGGGAGAGGCGGCATGAACCAGATTGATGAAGCCATGCTGATCGCGCTGGTCGATGGCGAACTGGATGAGGTGAACAGGCGCCGGGTGGAACGCGCCGTGGCGGATGACCCTGCGCTGGCGCAACGACTGGCGCAGCATCGGGCGATACGGGAAAGCCTGTCGGGCCATTATGCCCCGGTCGCCGAAGAGCCGGTACCCGATCGGTTCCGTGTGCTGCTGACGGAAAGCGAAGCCGTGGTGTCGGTGACGCGGCCGGTCCGCCGCTGGGGCGGTTGGGCAGTGGGCGGCGCCATCGCGGCCAGTCTGGTGCTGGGCCTGGCTGTGGGGCGCTTCTCAGGCGGCGAAGCCGGGCCGATCGGCATGCAGGGCGGAACGCTGGTGGCGCAGGGCGAACTGGCACGGGCGCTCGATGGGCAACTGGCCTCGGCTCAGGATGGCGCGACGGTCCGCATGGAATTGAGCTTTCGGCGTAAGGGCGGTGGCTGGTGCCGCAGCTTTGATGGTGCCGTTGCCGGTGTGGCCTGCCGGCAGGATGATGGCTGGCAGGTGCAACAGATACTCCCCGGCATGACGCAGGGCAGCGACTATCGGCAGGCCTCCTCTGCCGACGCTCGTCTGATGGCGACGGTCGATGCGCTGATCGATGGTGCGCCAGTCGATGCTGCTGCGGAGAGGGCGGCTCAGGCCAAAGGATGGCGCTGACCAGCGGAAGTCGTCACCCCTCGCAATCCTGTTGCAAGGGGTGACGCTCGTTTCTCAACCCATCAGAACTCCAGATTGAAACGGCCATAATAGAAGCCGCCGCTGATGCCATAGGGGGCATAGGCGTTGTACAGGCTGCCCGCCGTACGGTTCACCGGCTTCAGTTTGTTGGGATAGGTGTTGAGCAGATTGTTCGCACCCAGCGATAGTTTCACGCCCTTTGCCAGCTTATAGCCGACCTCCAGGTCGAGAATGGTCTTGGGATCGAGCTTTTCGTCGACATAATCATATAGGCATCCGGCGCTATTGGCTGTGCAGGATACGAAGTCGCTGGTGTGATAGACGCGCGCGCTGGCCCGCTGTGTGATCTTGCCATAGCGGGTGGCGCGCAGGTTCAGGTTGAAATCATCCTTTTCCCACAGGATGTTGGCGATGAACTTGTTGCGGGGGGTACCTTCCGACAAATCGCCGATCTTCGCGCGGCCGATCAATGGCAGGCCCGACGCTGCAATCGGGGCTGGCACCGGATCGATATGGGTAAAGATCGTCTTGTTGAAATTGGCCGACAGGCTGAACGTCGCAGTCCCCATATTGCCAAGCCCGGCGCGATAGGTGCTGACGATGTCGAGGCCGCGTGTCCGGGTGTCTGCGGCGTTGGAGAAGAGCAGGCCGCCGGCGATGCCCTGAATACCGGCCGCCTGTAGAGCCGCGATGACCGTGGGACCGCTGAGTGTTTCGCTGAGCAGGATGCGGTCGCGTATCTTGATCTGATAGGCGTCGACCGTGACGTTGAAATTGGGCGCAGGGGTCAGCACCACGCCCGCCGAGAAGTTGGTCGATTTTTCCGGCTTGAGCGGTACCGCGCCCAGAGCCCGCGCCGCTGCGCCATCCACCGGCAAAGCCTGCACCGGCAACAACTGGTTCACGCCGTTAATGTTGACGTTGATGGTCGAGGATGACGCATAATGTTGCTGTTGCAGGGTCGGCGCGCGGAACCCCGTGCTGGCTGTGCCGCGAATGGCGAAGCCGCGTGTCGGTTCGATGCGCAGCGAAGCTTTGCCGGTGTCGGTGGTGCCGAAATCGGAATAATCCTCGTGCCGGCCGGCCAGGCCGAATTCGATGCCGTCGATCAGCTCGCCCTCGACACTGGCATAGGCGCTCCAATTGTCGCGGCTCCAGCTTCCCGCGCCTTCGGGGACGAAGCCGGTGACGCCCTGTGATCCGACGCCTGTGCGGACCTGCCCCGCCAGCCATGTGCCGGGGGGCGAACGATAGCCGCCATCGATATAGGAAACCGGATCGCCTTGCCCGATCAGGAACTTGTTTTTCTTATACTCGGCGCCCACCGCAACGGCGATCGGCCCGGCCAGCCCCAGATCGAATTCCTTGCTGAGGTCCAGATTGCTGGTCCATTCGTCGAAGCGGATTTTGCCCAGATAGAAATGGGTCGGGCTGGCGGTGCCGAGCGAGGGGTTGAGCGAAGTCGTCTGCGAATATTTGACCTCATCCTGTGCATAACTTGTGGATAAGTCGAAATGCACGCCGCCGCCCAGCTCGCCGCGCAGGCCCGCAGCCGTCTGAAAATCCTCGTCATAAACATGGATGCGGGGGATATAGCCTTCGGGATAGATTTCGATGATGTTGTTGAGCGCCGCTGGCGTGCGATAGGTCAGCCATCCGGCGGCATGGCGTTTCGAATAGGTGCCGAAACTATAGAGTTCCAGCGCTTCGCCCACCGGCAGCATCGCGTCATAGCTTGCATTGCCGCCGATGACCTGAGGCTGGCCATATTTGGCGCGGATGCGCTGTGGATTGGCATTGCGCGGATCGCCGGTGGGGTAGAATGTCCCGGCGATCGGGCTGCTGGGCGTCACGGTGTTGTCCTGCAACACGCCATCGCCGGAGAAATGGATATAGCCCCCGTCCTGACCGAGCGAGAAACCTTTGTCGATCTGCCACCGGCCCTGCCAGCCGCCATTGTCGGCGGTCGCGCCCATGGTCAGTGCGGCGCCGCCCGATGTGTCGTTTTTCAGGATGATGTTGACGACACCTGCGATCGCGTCGGAACCATATTGGGCCGATGCGCCGTCGCGCAGAACCTCGATCCGCTGGATCGAATTGCCGGGAATAAGGTCCAGATCGGGCGGTGACTGGCCGTTCTGCACCGAACCGTTGATGAAGAGCGTGGCAGTATTATGCCGCCGCTTGCCGTTCACCAGCACCAGCAACTGGTCGCCGCCAAGGCCGCGCAGCGACAGGGTTCGCACGGCCCAACTGGCGCCCGCGCCGTTGTTGGACACGTTGATCGACGGGACGAGCGTACCAAGCAGATCGCGAACCGATTGCTTGCCGCTATTTTCCAGATCCTTGGCACCCAGAACGTCGATCGGTGCCAAGCTTTCGGCAACGGTGCGGGTCGTCTGGCGCGTGCCGGTCACGATGATCGGAGTGGCATCTTCGACAGGTTCCGGCGCGGGCGCCATGGCGGTCGCGCTGATCGGGCTGCCGGGCAGGGTGGCCTGTGCGAACTGAAAGGATAAGGGGCTGCGTCGCGCCGCGCTGCTGCGCGATGCCGGTACGGCCAGAGCGATCACCCCGCTGCCGGCTTCCGACATTTTGAGGTCGGTCCCGGCCAGCAGGCGGCGCAGGGCGTCTTCTGTCGAAAGCCATCCCTGAATACGGCGACTGCGGATCGCAGCGACTTCGTCATAGGGGAAAAGGATGCGGACCCCGGACTGGCTCGACAATTGACGCAGCGCACCGCTGAGCGGCTGAACATGAATATCGAATTTATGACGTTGGCTAAGTCCCGCGTCCGCTTTTGCGGCAGCGAAAGAGTAAGTAGGCGAAACAAGGCATGTGGCAAGGGTTAACCCTGCCAGGGCATGGCGCATCTGCATTGTCTGTTCCCCTGTATCGGCGGCGCTCCAGGCCGCTCTGATCCCACCTAACGAAGGAGATTCTATATTCCGCTATTGTGTATTCACCTGCGGCGACAGACGGAATTGCTTATGCGTTGATGAGAATTACAGACGATCAAGTAGCCGCTCAATATAATGAGCATTCCTGTCGCGATACAGCGATCAGGATGTTTGCAAAAACCACCGGCGCGATGCTTCCAGTCCAATCGCGGTCAATCGGCCGGAATGATAGGCGCCGGTGTCGATGCCGATGCGATTGGGCTGTTCGTCCACATCTTCGCTGATCGTGTGGCCGTGGACGACCATCCACGGATGTGCGCCCCGATGCGCCAGAAATTCCTGCCTGATCCAGCGGAGGTCTGCGCCGTCCTGCTCCTCGATCGGCTTGCGCGGACGGATGCCGGCATGGACGAACAGATAATCGCCGATGATGGTGAAATCGCCCATGCCATCGATGAAGTCGACATGAGCGCGCGGAATGCTCGTCAGCATCCATGATGCAATATCGTCATCGTCCATGCGCCGATAATCGGCTTCGTCCAGCCCATAGCTGATCAGCGTCGCCGCCCCTTCCATACGGCGGAAAATGGGTATGGCGCGCACATCGCCCCGCGCCGCCAGCACGAACACCTCTTCATGATTGCCCTTGAGGCACCGTATGTCGCCGCCTGTAGCGATCAGCGCCATGGCGCGTTCGATCACCTGTCGCGAGGAAGGACCACGATTGATGAAATCGCCCAGAAAGACGATGTGCGGGGCAAGGGGCTGCCTGACCGCATCATCCTGACCCACCATGTCGAGCAATATGTCGAGCAGGTCGGCGCGCCCATGAATGTCGCCAATGGCATAGACGCGCGTGTCTTCGCCGACGCTGGGTGCGGGCCTGTCGGAAGGGGCGCGGGGTCGCAGCCATGTGCGCCACCGGGTCATGGACAGGCCCGTCGCATCACAGGCGCGGCAGCGTTACGCCCCGTTGCCCCATATATTTGCCGGCGCGGTCGGCATAGCTGACCTCGCATGGTTCATTCCCCTGAAGGAACAGGAATTGGCATGCGCCTTCATTGGCATAGATTTTTGCGGGCAGCGGCGTGGTGTTGGAAAATTCCAGCGTCACATGACCTTCCCAGCCCGGCTCCAGCGGCGTCACATTCACGATGATGCCGCAGCGCGCATAGGTGGATTTGCCGAGGCAGATGACCAGCACATCGCGCGGCACCCGGAAATATTCGACGGTGCGGGCGAGGGCAAAGCTGTTGGGCGGGATGATGCAGCAGTCGGTCTTGCGATCGACCAGGCTTTTGCCGTCGAAATTCTTGGGATCGACGACCGCGCTGTCGACATTGGTGAAAATCTTGAACTCGTCGGCGACGCGCGCGTCATAGCCATAGGATGACAGGCCGTAGCTGATGCAGCCGTCGCGCTTCTGATTTTCCACGAACGGCTCGATCATGCCGTTCGTCATCGCCTGTTCGCGAATCCATTTGTCGGAAAGAATGGCCATGGGCGTGTGTCAGCTCTTCCTGATGGGGGTTATGCCCAGATCGGCGGGGCCGAATGCGTCGGGCAAAAGGTCGGTGATACGATAATGGGCGATGCGGTCGCCCGATGGCGTCGCGCAATGGATGGCGATTTCGCGTCCCGCCATCTGTTCCGCCTCGTTGATGATCTGGCGGCATCGGCCGCATGGGGTGACGAGTGCTTCTCCGCTGCCGTCCATTGCGCCCCCGACGACGGCGATTTCCTCGACATCGGCAAAGCGGCCCTGCGCGTTGACGCAGGCCAGCGCGACGGTTTCGGCACACAGGGACAGGCCATAGCTGGCATTTTCGAAATTGCAGCCGACCACGACGCTGCCATCGGTCAGGCGGACGGCGGCGCCGACGGCGAAGCGGCTATAGGGCGCATGGGCATGCTCCATGGCCGACCGGGCGGCGGCCACCAGTTCCGTCAATTTCCTGTCATGCTCCGTCACGGCGCCACTACATCCCATCTAACCGGTCCATCGACCCCGTCGATATGCCGCATATCCGTCGCTGTCCACATCACCCATGGGCGGCTGGCATAGTCGGGCGGAAAGAAGTTGCCGTCCAGCCACAGGGTACGGTTGATACCGCCGCCGATGTCGTAAAGCCGGTCAAATTCCTCCGACACGTTCAGCACCACCGTCTTGCCAGCATGGCCCTCCACCAGATTGATGAGGGTGTTGAGTTCCGACAGCATCAGCGCGCGGTCGGGCCGGGCCTTGCACCCGGGTTCAAAGCTGAGGCGGATGACCGGGGGCAGGGCGGCATTGTCGCGCGGCACGGTGGTCATGAACAGTGTCGCCTGATCGCTGGCGCTGTGACAGGGTGTATAGTCGATCACCGCGCCATAGCGCATGCCCGCTGCACGCGCTCCGCGCCAGTTGGCGGCAAAGGCCGGATCGCGTCCGCTCGCACCGCTCGCCGCACGGATATAGGCGAAATCGGTGCCCTGAGCCGACAGCGTGTCCCATTCGACGGTGCCATTGGCGGCGCTGATGCTGACGCCCTGCAACGGGTAACGGTCGCGCGCGGGCGCCCAGTTGCGGGCGTAAAGCCACAATGCCAGTGCCGCCATCGCCGCCACCGCCAGCCCCACGCCAACGCGGACCAGCAGGCCTCCCAGAGTCAGTCCCTTGATAAATCTATCCCTTGATATGCAGCACGCAAATCAGCGTGAAGAGGCGCCGGGCGGTGTCGAAATCCACCGCGATCTTACCCTCCAGCCGTTCGATCAGCATTTCGGCCGCGTCGTTGTGGATGCCGCGCCGGGCCATGTCCACCGTTTCGATCTGCTGTGGCGATGCATTGCTGATCGCCTGATAATAGCTGTCGCAAATGGCGAAATATTCGCGGATCGGACGGCGGAACCGGCCAAGGCCCAGGATGACGGCCTCCAGCGGACTGTCATCTTCGCGATTGATTTCGATGGCCAGACGGCCTTCCTCGACCCGCAGCACAACCTTGTACGGCCCGGCATAGCCATCCGCATGCACCCGCTGGGGCGCGAAATGATTATCCTCCAGCAGATCGAATATCGCGATCCGCCGTTCCTGCTCAGCATCGGCGCTGCGCCACAATATGGTGCGCTCGTCGAGCTTGATGTCTATGATGCGCAGGTCGGCCATGATGGAGCGTTCAGTCAGTGCGGCGGCGCGCGATGAAATGCAAGCGCGAGTTATCCACAGCCTGTCCACAGGCATCGCGTCGTCGTTTCACGCTTGGCCCTTGCACATGGGTGGAGGGGAGAGGATGAGGGTGCCATGGTCGAACTTCTGAAAATCAACGCCGCCGACGGTGCGGCGCCCGAACTCCCGCGCAATGTCGAGGCAGAGGCCGCCTTGCTGGGCGCCATCATGATCGACAACCGCATTGCCGAGGATGTGCAGCTCAAGCTGAAGGCCGAACATTATTTCGAGCCGCTGCATGGCCGTATCTACGAAGCGATCATGAAATTGCTCGACAAGGATATGGTCGCCAATCCGGTGACGCTCAAGCCCATGCTGGAACAGGACCCGGCGCTCAAGGAATTGGGCGGGCCGGCCTATCTGGCGCAACTGACCGGCAATGGCGCGGCCTTGATCGGCGCGCGCGACTTCGCGTCGCAAATCTACGATCTCGCCCTGTTGCGGCAGCTTGTCAGCGTCGGCCGCGAACTGGTTGATAATGCGATGGACACCAGCGAGGACGTCAATCCTCGCGAACAGATCGAGGCGGCGGAAGTTGCGCTGTACAAAGTGTCGGAGGGCGAAGGCGAATCCGGTTCGGTCAAGAGCTTCCTGTCGGCATCGACCATGGCGGTGCAGGTGGCCGAACGTGCGCTCAACAGTGGCGGCCATGTGTCGGGGATCACCACAGGCATCAACAGCCTGAATGCCAAGATCGGTGGTCTGCACAATTCCGACTTGATGATTTTGGCGGGTCGTCCGGGCATGGGAAAGACGTCGCTGGCGACCAACATCGCCTATAATGCGGCGTCCCGCTGGCTGCGCGACAATGCCGACGGCATTCCGCCGGAAAAAAATATGGGCGCAAAGACCGCCTTCTTCTCCCTCGAAATGTCCGCCGATCAGTTGGCGACCCGCGTTCTGGCTGAACAGTCGGGGATCAGTGGTGAATCGCTGCGTATGGGTAAGATCAGCCGGGCCGACTTTCAGAATCTGTCGCGCGCCGCGCGCGATCTGGAGGAGTTGCCGCTGTTCATCGACGATACGCCGGGCCTGACTATCGCGGCGCTGCGCACCCGCGCGCGTCGTCTGAAGCGGCGGCACGACATCGGCTTCATCGTCGTCGACTATCTTCAACTGTTGCAGGGTTCGGGCCGCGGTAACGACAATCGCGTCAACGAAATCTCGGAAATTTCCCGCGGTTTGAAGACACTGGCGAAGGAGCTGCATGTTCCTGTGCTGGCTCTGTCGCAGCTCAGCCGTGCGGTGGAACAGCGTGAGGACAAGCGGCCTCAGCTATCGGATTTGCGCGAATCGGGATCGATCGAGCAGGACGCTGACATGGTCTGGTTCGTGTTCCGTGAGGATTATTACGAAGCGGCCAAGGAACCGAAGCCTGACGACGAACTGGCCTATGCCGCGTGGAAGGAAAATATGGAGCGCATCTACGGCCTGGCCGAGGTGATCGTCGCCAAACAGCGTCATGGTTCGACTGGCCGCATTCGCATGAAGTTCGACGCAAAGATCACGCGCTTCTCAGATCTGGCCGACGACAGCTATCAGGACATGGATTACGAGTAAGGGTTAAGGGGAACCCGTTCGCTTCGAGCGCAGTCAGGAAGCATGTCCCGACACGCTCGAAACGAACGGCATTTCGCTCGTCAGGCGCCCTTCGCCGCCTTCGCCCGTGTGGCGACCCGTGCCTCCAGCAGCGACAGCGGCATCGCGCCTTCCTCAAGCACGGCGTGGAACTGCTTGAGATCGAAGGCATCGCCGAGGGCAGCCTGCGCCTGCGCACGGGCTTTGGTCCATACGCCATGGCCGACCTTGTAACTGGTCGCCTGACCCGGTTGGGTGCAGTAACGCTCGACTTCGCGCTGGCAGCGGGGCCGGGCGAAGCCGGTCTTTTCGACCATATAGTCGGTCGCCTGCTTCACATCCCATTTCTTGGTATGGATGCCGGTATCGACCACAAGGCGGGCGGCGCGGAACAGGAAGGACTGAAGATAGCCCGCCCGGTCGAGCGGCGTCGCATAGCCGCCCAGTTCATCGGCCAGTTGCTCGGCATAGAGCGCCCAGCCTTCGGAATAGGCGCTCATGAAAGCGACCTTGCGCAGCATCGGGATGTCGCCGGCAGTTTGCGCGGTCGAAATCTGAAGATGATGGCCCGGCACGCCTTCATGATAGGTGAGCGAGGGTAGGCCATATTTCGGCCAGTCGCCCACATCCTTCAGGTTGATGAAGTAGATGGCCGGGCGCGATCCGTCGAGCGCGGCGCGGTTATAATAGCCGTTGGACGCGCCATCCTGAATTTCGACCGGCACCGCCCGGATTTCGAGCGGGGTGTCGGGAATGGTCGCAAAAGCCTGTGGCAGTTTCGCCTTCATGGCGTCGACATCGCGGTTAAGCTGGGCGATCAGCGCGGTGCGCCCTTCCGCACTGTCGGCATAAAGTTGGGAGGGTTCGACATTGAGCGCTGCCAGACGCTCGCCGATCGTTCCCTTGGTATAGCCTGCGCCCTTCAAAATGGTGTCGAGTTGCGCGCTGATGTCTGCGACCTGTTCCAGCCCCATCGCGTGAATCTGGTCGGCGGTGAGGTCGGTTGTGGTCGCGCTCTTGAGCGCTGCGGCATAGATTTCGTCGCCGCGCGGCGTGCGCCATATGCCGTCGCCTGCCGCCGTCTTGCCCTTCAGCGCTTCGATTGCGGCGATCTGCTCGTCAAGTGCGGGGTAGATGGATTTTTCCACGATGGCGGCGGCTTGCGCCTGCCAGTCGCCGGCGATGGACTTGGCGGCGGCGCGCTTGACCAGCGACTGCACCAGCGATGAAGAGGCCGCCGGCTGGTCCCGCAATTTCTTCATCTGGAGTAGGGTCAGGTCGAGCGACCAGCCCGGTGCCAGATAGCCGCGCGCCGCTTCGTCGCGTTGCAGCGCGGTGTCGGTGCGCAGGTTGCGGGCAAAGGCCTCCAGCCGCGCGACATAGGCGTCGCAATCGGATGCGGCGTTGACCGTGTGGGCGGTGTTCAGGAAATCGGGGGTCGAGAAGTAGCTGCCGCCCTGCTGAAAGATGCGATAGGGGCGAACCGCGCTGTTCAGGCCGAATTTGGCCGGGGCAACGGTCTGCTGACCCAGCGAATAGAGGATGACTTCCAGATTGAGCTTCTGCGCCTCCGACAAGGCCGCGCTCTTATAGCTTTCCAGTTCCTTGATCGCGGCCTGCGTCGCGGCAAGCTGCTTCGTCATCGCGGATTTGCTATTGTCGTTCAACTGGCTTTTGGCCCCGGCGCGCGCGCCCTTGTCGAGGCCCAGACTCGTCACCATCGCCGGCGACAGATCCAGTTGCCGTTCGAAGATAGCGGCGAAAGCGGCCGACAACCGTGCGTCGTCGGTGCCGCCGGTTTGCGCCAGCGCGCGGGGGGCTGCGGCGGCGATGGCGATGGCGCCAGAGCTGGCCAGAAATTGACGGCGATCCATAATGCGACTCCCTTCAGTCGTGGTGAAGGGGTGTCATAACTCACTGATACATCAGGTCTAGCGCATTGATGCTTCGGCTCGGCTCAGCGCAGGATCGACTTTCCGATCAGGTGCCGCGCGTAGAGAAGCTGCACTATGGCCATCAGGATGATGAAGGCGGGAAAAGCCGTTGCGACAAGGAATCCCTTAATTGCGATCAGGTCGGTGCCAAGGAAGGTATAACCGAACTGGACCAGCACACAGAGCAGCGACAGCAGGAAAAAGGCGGCGGCCAGCGCCTTGCGCGCCAACAGCAATATGGCGCCTATCGTGCCCGCGCCGACCGCGATCGCATAGACGACCCAAAGCCATCCCGGCATGGTCGCAAAGACCTGTGCTGTCAGAGGGTCGGTCTGTGCCAGTATGTCGAGGTCCATGCTATATTGCATGACGAAGGCGAATATGCCCATCAGGTTCCACAGCAACAGGATGATGCCGATGACGGTCACGCTACGATGCTGGGCCATGCCATTTCCCTCCCCCATGAAGCGGTCGTTCGCAAGCCGTACGACCGGCCATCATTCTATACCTGATCATGGGACAGGAAAAGGGCGGTGCCGTAACGGTAGCAGGACGGCATGAGTGCGCCGATCATCGTCACGGCGCTGATGGGCGCGCGGGATTTTGCCTGGGCCGACGGGCTGCGTCGCGCGCATTTCCCGCCTGAGCGGAACGTCCTGCCCGCGCATATCACCCTGTTCCACCATTTGCCGCCATCCGCGCTGGATGAGGTGAAGCGACGGCTGGCGCAATATTGCGCCGGGCCTGCGCCGGTTGCGCGGCTCGACTCTGTCATGGGGCTGGGGCGGGGTGTCGCCTTTCGCATCGACAGCCCCGACCTGATGGATATGCGCGACGAGATGGCGGATGCCTTCACGGGCCTGCTGACGCCGCAGGATCAGGCGCGTCCCCGCCTGCACATCACGATACAGAATAAGGTCGATCCCGCGGATGCCCGCGCACTGGAGCAATCTTTACGCGCCGAATTTCGCCCCCGGCCGCTCCAGATAGCGGGACTTGCCGCATGGCATTATCGTGGCGGGCCATGGGAACTGGCGGCCCAATATAAGTTCAGGGGGTAATGCTCAGCCTTTGGGCGTGACCCATATTTCCACCGGCGCGATAAACTTGCCGGGCGCTGGCTTGCCCACATTGACGCGATCGGCGGTCACGCGCTCGCCGCTTTCCAGATGAAAGGTGATCCAGGGCTTGGGCATGCGGCCAAAGCTCATTTTCTGGATCGGCTGGCCGGTGGTCGAATTCATGATGGTTGCGATGATGCTCATGCCCGCCGGGTAGCGTCACCCGGCGGGATGCGTCCATCTGCAAATCCGGTTTTCCACAGCTTTTTAGAGCAGGATGAAATCGGGTTGAATCAGAAGTCCCCGTTCGTTTCGAGCGAAGTCGAGAAACGGCGCGCTGATCGTTTCTCGACTTCGCTCGAAACGAACGGATCAATGCGAA
>JAJZQN010000062.1 GCA_021847605.1 Pseudomonadota bacterium
GCCGCCTAAGCAAAAAGCCATGCCACCGTTGGGGCCTGCAGCTCCGGTCGCTTCGCTCCCTTCGCTGCAGGCCCCAACGGTGACGCTGTTACACCATGTGACGGGACACGGCCCAGCATGCCATCGGGATTATCACGATGGCCGTGGCGGCCTAGCGACTTGCGCATGTCTGACAGCGATGCGGTTTACGGGATATCAGGCAGGCAAAGTGGCTGGCCTGGATACAAAATGAGGGACGCGGTGACGAACTGTAGTGGGATCGGATCTTCCCTGGCCGGGGAGACGGCGCGGCAACCTGCTGCTGAGGCGGTTACGATCGTTCGCTGTCCTCGCGTCATGGCGGGGGTCGTCACCGCTATTTACGACCACCCGGTTCGGTCGCGGCTCTATATCCTCACGCTGCTGTCTCTGATCGCTCTGCTCAGTTCCTATGATCGCTACCTCGTTGCGATCCTCGTGGAGGATATCAAGCGGGACCTTGGGGCAAGCGACGCGCAGATGGGCATGCTTACGGGGTTCGGTTTCGCGTGCGTCTATTCCCTGTTGGCGATACCTGTCAGTCGCATGTCTGATGGCGGGCGCCGCACAGCCGTCCTTAGCCTGTCAGTTGGTTTCTGGTGCATAATGACGGCACTTTGTGGTCTTGCTTCAAATTTCGCAATGCTCTTGCTCGCCCGCCTGGGCGTGGCCGCTGGCGAAGCAGGCAGCGTCCCGACCGTGCAAGCGCTGGTAGCGGACTTTTTTCCCGGACGCTGGCGGAGCACAGCCCTGTCCATCACGGTCGTGATGGCAGGCGCCGGCTTCACCCTCGCCAATGGGGGAGGCGGATGGATTGCAGAACATTGGAACTGGCGCGCTGCGTTCATGGCGGGCGCAGCGCCAGGACCGCTACTCGCCGGCCTACTCTGGCTGACGGTGCGTGAACCGGCACCAACCGCTTCGCCCCATGTCGCAACCACCAGGCCAATGGGTTCGCTCGCTGCGACCGCGCACCTTTTGCAGGTGCCCACATTTCGCCATCTGTGCCTGGGATATGCGCTGACCTCTATCGGCACCTATGCTTGCATCGCGTGGATGCCTGCCTTCCTGATGCGACGCTTCGCAATGGGTGCCGGGCAGGTCGGCATGAGCTATGGAATTGTCTCAGGTAGCGCAATGATTTTCGCGCTGCTGGCTGGCGGATTGCTGGCTGATTTTTTGGCGCGTCGCGATCGCCGCTGGCCCTTGTGGCAGATCGCCCTATCCTTCGGAGCCGCCTTTCCGCTGACTATAGCCTCCCTGTTTGTCGACGAACTAAATGCCGCCATGGCGCTTGCCATACCGATGACCATCGCGATCTTCGGCTGCGGGAGCGTAGCCTATAATCTGGTTATGGAACTGTCCGGCCCCCATCTGCGCGCCACCGGATCGGCGCTCTTCCTACTGTTCGTTAATCTGTTTGGCATGGGCCTTGGCCCATCGCTTGTAGGCTGGCTGAGTGACCTTCTGGGTTCCGGCACCGGCGCGGCATCACTGCAGTACAGCCTTGCCATGGCATCATCCACTTTTATCGGCGGCGGCATATTGATCGCCCTCGGTAGCCGCACAGTCAGGCGAGATATCGCCTCTGCACATCTTCGAGGAATCAAGCACCTCAGCTGAATCTCGATCTTTCAAGGGGACTTTACAATGCAATATAAGTACTCGCTGGTTTCCAGCGCGATGGCGCTCGCCCTCGCCATGGGCACTGCCCATGCCGAAATCCCCGGAGCACCAACGCCCGATGCGGCACAGTCCGCTGCGGGCGGCGAGATCATCGTGACCGCGCAGAAGCGCGAGCAGAAGATCACTGAAGTGCCGATGGCGATCAGCGCCTATGACTCGAAAACGCTCGAACGGATCGGTGGAACCGAGCTGTCGAAGGTCTCGGCAATCACGCCCGGCTTCGTAGTCCAGTTGCAGGACAAGTTCATGCCGGGCTTTTCGATACGCGGCCTCACGACCAACGATTTAACGCCGCAGGGCGAACAGCGCGTGGCCGTGTTCCAGGACGGTGTGCCTGCGACCCAACCCGTGGCATCTTATGGCGAAATGTTCGATGTCGATCGGGTGGAAGTTGAAAAGGGGCCGCAATCGACCCTCCACGGCCGTTCGGCACTGAGCGGTGCGGTCTCCATTTTTCAGAAACGGCCGACCGATGATCTGAGTGCGGAGTTTCAGGGCGGCCTTGGCAATTACAACTATCATCATGTCCAGGGTGTCGTGAATATTCCGGTCGCCGACACGCTGGCCATCCGCTTCGGCGCCATGCTGCGCAAGCGCGACGGCTTCGTAAAGGACAGCGACGGGTCGGGAACCTATAACGCGATCGATGCCGAAGCCTATCGCTTCGCCGCCCGGTGGGAACCGACCGACAGGTTCAAATTCAACCTGATCGCGACCTACGATGTCGATCACACGAAAGGCGGTGTGCCGTTCAAATCGCGCACATTCCTTCCGCTCGACCAGACGACCGGCGCGGTCGTGGGCGACGTGCGCCCTTGGACGCCGACCCACCTCAACACCTTCGGCACCTTGCCCGATCCCTATTTCCACCGCGAGATTGTTGGCGTGAGTGGCACCGCTGAACTGGAACTGGATGATCGTTTCAGCCTGACCTCGATCAGCGGCTATCGCTGGTTCGACACCTGCCAGTCGGGCGACAATGACGGCACCCCCACCAACATCATCGCCTATCACCAATGCGTGAATGGCCGCCAATATTCAGAAGAATTGCGCCTCAACTTCACGGATCTCGGCCCGCTGGAAGGTTTTATCGGCGGCAGTGCGTTCAAAGCCCACAACAACAACAATTTGGACCTGGGCTATGATGAACGGGCGATGGCGCTGATGTTCGACGGCACTCTGCAGGGTCTCGCGCCCCGGGGCCTGACAAATAACGAGATCAATGCACTCTTGGGACCGAGAGCGGCGACGCTCAAGCCCTTCCACCTCGACCGTCAACTCAACCATGTCGACATCACCACCTTCGACCTGTTCGCCGATGCGACGCTGCATGTGACGGACCAGCTGGAAGCCTTTGCGGGCGGCCGCGTCACTTGGGACAAGAAGCACGTCACGCTACAAGGGCTGACGCCGGAGGGGCCATCCAACCTGACGGGCTACGGCATCCTTTTTGCGCCGACACCGGATGGCGCGGTGCTGGGCGGCACCAATCGTTCAACTATCATTACCGGCCGCGCGGGGCTGCGTTACGCTGTGACGCCCAATGTCAACCTCTACGCCGTTTATGGCATCGGCAAGCGACCGGAAGTGCTGAACATATATCCGACCAAACCGTCGGAGATCGTCCCGGCGGAAGAACTGAAATCGGTCGAAGGCGGGATTAAGTTCAGCCTGCTAGGTGGCCATCTAGTGGGGGACGCTTCGGTCTTCCACTACGATTACAGTAACTTTCAGACTGTCACCTCGGTGGGCGGCAAGCGTGTGACTATCAATGCGGGTAAGGCGTCCGCGACCGGCTTTGAAACGCAATTCAACTATGTGGTCACGCCCTGGTTCACCGCCTTCGGCAGCTACGGCTATAATCACGCCCGTTTCAAGTCGGGCGCCTATGCAGGCAACCGCTTCCGCAACAGCCCCGACCATAAATTCGCTATTGGCGCTGACTTTACCGCACCTGTCAAAGGCGGCTCGGTCAGCTTTGCACCGCTCTACAGCTGGCAATCGACGATGTTTTTCTTCGATGACAATGACCGTGCCGATTTGCAAGTGCGCACGCCGGCCGCTCTCTCCGATCAGATCGTCGACGAGGTGCAGAAAGGATATGGCCTGCTCAGCGCTCGGTTGAGCTTCACTGCGAACGACGATCGGTGGACCTTCGCATTGGTCGGCGAAAATCTGGCCGACAAGAAGCACATCGTCGATGCCGGTAACATCGCCGACTATTTCAGCATCCCGACTTTCATCGCGGGCACCCGTCGGACCTATCGTGCCGAATTCAGCCTGAAATTCTGATTCTTCTTGATCAATAATAGGAGTATATTTATGAAAAACGTGTCTTTCTGTCGGCGTGCCATGCTGGCTTCGGGAATCGCGCTGGCATTGGCGGGTACACCCGCTCTGGCCGGTGACGACAGCTTCACCATCGCCGTCATTCCTGATACGCAAAACTATATCGACTATACGCATCAGACGGCCGAAGGATTTCCCTTCGACGCCAGCAAGATGTTTCTGGACCAGATGCAGTATGTCGCCGACAATGTCGTAAGCCGCGGCGGCGACATCGCCTTCGTGACATCGCTGGGCGATGTGTGGCAGCATCAGACGCTGGCGATCGATCCCGAGCATGAGAAGCGCGGCTTCCGGCGCGCGCCGAACCCCGCCATGGACGCGCATTTCGCGCCGACGGAAAAGGTCCGCACGGTCGAGATGCCGACCGCGCACAAGGGGTTCGACCTGCTCAATGGCAAGGTGCCCTTCTCCGTAGTGCCGGGCAATCACGATCATGACGCGATGTGGACCGACGCCAATCATCCGCCGGCCGCCAAGCCCGACTTCAACGATATGTCTAGCATGGGTTTGCTGCACGCCGGTGGACTCACCAACTTCACTTCGGTTTTCGGCTCCGATTCCGCCTTCTTCAAGGACAAGAACTGGTACGTCGATTCCTTCAACAAGGGTGCCGACAGCGCACAGATCTTTACCGCGGGCGGCTATCGTTTCCTGCATATCGGCCTTCAGTTCGATGCGCCCAGCGACGCGCTCGCGTGGGCCGCTTCGGTCATAAAGCGCTATCCGGGCCTGCCGACTATCATTTCGATGCACGACTTTCTGGATACTGACGGCCGACGTCTCGCCAATCCGATCATCGACAACAGCGTGATCGATCCCGAAGACAACAGCCCGCAAATGATGTGGGACAAATTCATCAGTCAGAATGACCAGATCTTCATGGTGCTGTGCGGTCATGAACATGCCCAGGCCTATCGCGTCGACGACAACCGCTTCGGCCACAAGGTCTATCAGATCCTGTCGGACTATCAGGGCCGCAGCCAGACGCTGAAGGATGCCGGCGGCAAGGTAGGCCCTCTGGAAGGGATCGGCGATGGCTGGATGCGTCTGATGACCTTCGACATGGCCGCCGCCACTCCGTCGGTGAAGGTCAAGACCTATTCGACCCATTACAAAAAGAACAGCGTCGACACTCCGGAATATTCCGACTGGTACAAGGCGCATGAGAAGCCAAAGCTGACTGATGCACAGTTCAATGCGGGAGACGATTTCAGCATCTCGCTCGACGATTTCCGTAAGCGCTTCGACAAAGCCGGGAAGGCCCATTAATCTGTAAAACGATGAGGCGACGGGTGAAACCGGCGCTTCGTTGACCTTATGGTGTCAGTTCTCGTTTTGGGATACATTTACTCCTCTGCGGTTACTGACACTACATTGGCCGCTATTATGCTGGATAGGCCAATCTTGAACCTGGCGGCAGATGCGACCAGATCGCGGACATCGAGGCGCTTAAGGCCACAGGCACGGTCACGGAAATCGACTTGTTCCCCTCCGAGGCCTAAGAGCCTGATCCGAAAGTTGTTGAGCAATGCCAGCATGTTATGATTCACGCCGTCCTGCGAGAGATGGAGTGATCGATGGCATGGACTGGCATTGCCCGGGCAGAGCATAACCGCAAAGGACTGCGATATCCAAGCGACATGACGGACAGGGAATGGTCGCTGATGGCGACTTTCATTCCCCCGGCAAGGAGGGGTGGTCGCCGCCGTAGCACGGACATGCGCGAGGTGGCCAACGCGCTGTTGTATCTGGCCTCGGCCGGATGCGCCTGGCGTTTGCTGCCCAAGTGCTTTCCGCCAGTCTCGACGGTTCGTCGCTATTTCTACGCCTGGCGCGATGCCGGGCTGTTCGAGATCATGAACACGCTGCTGGTCATGAACCTTCGCGAGATCGAGGGGCGCGAGGCCTCACCCAGCGCCGGCGTCATCGACAGCCAGTCGGTCAAAACCACCGAAAGCGGCGGCCCCAGCGGGTATGATGCGGGCAAGAAGGTCGAAGGCCGCAAGCGCCACATTCTGACCGATACCTGCGGCTTTCTGATCTCCATCCTTGTCCACACCGCTGATATTCAGGACCGTGATGGCGCCGTTGACGTGCTCAAGGGTGTACGCTGGCGCTTTCCCTGGCTGCGCCACGTCTTCGCCGATGGCGGTTACGCCGGTGACAAGCTCAGGAAAGCACTCACCAGCGCGGGGGATTGGACGATCGAAATCATCAAGCGTTCCGATCAGACCAAGGGCTTCAAAGTCCTGCCCCGCCGTTGGGTCGTCGAACGGACATTCGCCTGGCTGGGCCGCTGCCGCCGTCTCGCCAAGGACTGGGAGGCAACCGTTGCATCTTCAACCGCATGGGCCACGATAGCATCCATCCGAATGCTCATCCGAAGAACCGCAAGGTATTGCTACGCTTGAAGAACTTTCGAATCAGGCACTTAGCTCGACTTTGTACGATCAGGTAGCGAAGCATAGTGCCTGAGCCATACGTTTTAGGCGGGTTGTGGGAATATAGTTCGGTTCTGGGTGCGGCGGGGAGTGTTGATTAATGTCGCCGACCCAGAGTTGGAGACGGACAGCTCCGATGGCGTCACTGAATGTCAGGTTGGTTTTTCGATACCAGGCGGCGGAATAAGGGGTGCTTTTAATGGTCAACAGATCGCAGGCCCATAGCGATATTAGGCTGTAGAGACCCAGCAGCGCCGGCGTGGTTCGCGCTATGGCTTTGTCGGTCCACTGGCGCTGTGTTTCGACACCAAGGTGAGCGCGGGTTTCTGCAAAGGTGACCTCGATCTGCCATCGGCGGACGTAGAGGGCGATTATCTCGGCGGGCTCGAGGGTGATGTCGGTACTGAAGAAGGCCTGCGGGTCGCGCTTTCCGTCAGGATCGCGAACCAGGACCCAGCGGACCGGCAAGACCGGGGTGCCGGGCCTGTACCATAGGGCGATGTCAGATGTGATCTCGAGCGTCTTGCCGCCCGCATGGCCATACCAGGCAGAGACGAGAATGCTGGTCCAGCGTGTCGCCGGGTTGGCGAGCAGGGTCTTGAGTTTTGGTAATGCTCGCCCTTTCTGTGCGGGGCGCCCCATCGTGCGTGCCGTTCGCCCCGCAGGCTGTGCAAACAAGTTGGCATCGAGCCGCAGTCGGCTGATGAGTGTGGCCCGGCGGACAATTGCATGTGCCAGTTCGTGGACAGCAAAGCTGCTGTCGCCAATGAAGATGATCCGCCGACCCGGCAGCCAGCGAGACAGCTGTAGCGCGCCCTGCCGCGCCCAGTCCGTCAGCAATTTATGACGACAGCCGCGTTGACGGTTCGATCGTTCCGAAGGAGCGAGCAACGTCAAGACTGGCAGCGCTTTGATCAGGCGGGTCCATGACACCGGGGTGAGCACCATAAAACTGAGCCAGCGCAGTCCGCTAGCTTTGACGAAATGGCCGTGACTGGAGCGGACCGGGTCGCGGTAGATACCCCGTGCGGTGATCCGGCGCCCCCATCGCCGCTCAATGGTGTCGTCCATACCGATGACCACAGGACCATCGGGCACGAGCCGTTCGACCACAATGCCCAGTAAACGCCTGGCAACGGCACGGGAGCTCCAGCGGGCGCGGTTGAGGATCTGGTGATAGGTTGCAAAGTTGGCAGCATCGCCCCGGCCGGTCACGCGCAGGCAAGACGTGACGGTCCGTTTGCCCGTGGCCAGCACGCCCCCCATCACAAGAACAAGTACATGCTCCCAACTGGGAGCCGTAAAGCAGGGACGCCATGCCTGCAGCCATTGGCGCAGGATCTGGGGGACGGGATCGCCGATCACGGCCTTGTTCTGGTCCAACATCCCATGCTTCGAGTCCTGACTGAAGCACGTTGCAACGCTTAGGCTGTTGCCATGCGGTGAGATGACTCGGATATGCTGTGACCTGACGGCGGCAATGGATGCACCATGAAAGACGAGGAAATCATTCTGCGCATCGAAACGTTCGACGCGGCCAACGGCGGCGGCGTCGGATGGTATGAGAACAAAGGCGCTTACCATCTCTATCTGCTGGCAACCGAGGCACCGATCGCCCGCCTCAAGCCTGTCGGCACGCGTGACGAAGTCAGGCTCGGCTACTGGTCACACCAGCGAAAATGGGAAAATATCGATGATATGGGCGGATGCGTCTTGCCCCTCGATCAAGCACTCGACCACGTTGCTGAAAACAGCATCTTCTGGACCTGGACCTGACCAAAAACGTACAAAGTCGAGCTTAGGGGTATGACCCAATTAAGGCTTGTGACTTCCATGACGAGACCTAGCGTACCAAGGCACCCATGATGCGTACCCTGATAGTGGGGGAACGCGATATGTACATTTTGATGATTAACTGGGTGTTGCGATGAAAGCCTACCCAATCTTAACCGTAGCGATCGGGTTGTAGGGGAGCAGCCCCTACGTCACGTCTCGAACCGCGACGCGACTTCAAGGGGCCGCGTGGTCCCTGACCTGCATCAAGCTCGGTGCCGCATAGTGGAGGGGGAAGGGGGGATCGAGCGCGGGAATGCGCTCGGTCTGACCCGGAGCCCTACCATGACCTACGACGTCCCGTTCCGTCACATGCAGGCGATCGACCCCAGCAGCCTCACGACCATTACCGCAACGCTCCATGCTCTCAACAGGGCAATGGAAGACTGTCGTATCGCCGGCGTCGATCCCGACCATGACCCGGCAATCGCGCTCCTCGCGCGCCACTTCGCGGCCGTCACGTCGGACCGAGCCGATGATGACAGCCTGCGTTTCGCCTGCAGCCGCCGCGTCGTCGAACTCGAACGCTTCCCCGCACTTCTCACGCTGGCCGTGCGCGGAGTGGCCCATGACCGCGTAGCTAAAGAGCGATTCCACGCTGACGGTGCCAAGGCCATGAAGGCGCTCGCGATCGAAATCGGCCTTGCCTCCAGCAGCTACACCATCAGTTCCACACCCAGCGACCCGGCGATTGCGGGATATGTCGCCCTCTCGAGCGTTGACCTGTCGATCATGCTCAGCGTCGGCCCGCTCCATGAGGGCAACGAGGTGCAATACTTCGCCAAGCGCGGTCCTGCAGCCGGCCAGAAGCTGCGCTTCGCGGCAATGCGCGATTTCGTCCGGCCCACCCGTTTCGCAGCACGCATCCGCCGTGATCTGCGCCTCGATGCCATCGTGCCCTCGCCCGCGCCCATCGAACCCCACACGCAGGCGCCGCGCGAACCCATCGCCGCTTAGGGAGATATCCCATGCTCACCACACATCAGGTTCTCGATCTTGTTCGCAGCGATGCCGCCCGGATCGAACGCTTCACCCAGCGCCGCGAGGTTTTCCTCGATGCGCTGGACTGGACAATGCTCACTTGTGAACAGGTCCACGAAGCTGCCATGCTGGACTTCATGCTGGAAGATGACCTTGCCGAAGCCCTCCAGCGGGTTTCCATGGCGGAAAGCCTCGCTGCCATGGGCATGCCCCTTGTCCCTGCCTTCATCCGCTACAATCCATTCCCGCGCCCCTGGCATGTGGAATGGCTCGCGCTGGCGAATTGAACGGAGATCCACCCTCATGAGCCGTTATGATTTTCCCGGAAAAGGCGTTGCGAGCAGCGTCGCCATCGGATGGGACCGGCCTTTGGCCACGTTCTTCGTCCAGGTCATGCAACCGCATCCCCGTATCGAAGGCGAGGAAGCGACCTACATCTGGAAGGGCGCTGCCCCAGGCGAACTTCCTACCGCAGCGGCCGCAATCACGGTCGCTGCCGAATATGCCGATCTGCCCAAGGATCTTGGCGCGACGCTGGAGACCGATCGCCTGAAGACCCTCGGCACATTCGATGGACCTGCCCAGGAGGCTGCGAAGCCCTTCATCCAGGCATCGCCTCCGCCGATCCACACCGAGGCCGAAGCCCGCGAGGCCGGTTACACGCGCGCCGTCATCGCGGACAGTACCCATCATACCCTCGAATTGCTGATCGAACCTGAAGCCGACCTCGATTCCGTCTTCTTCGCCTTCGACCGCGGCGCGAACGAGATGCTCCATATCCATGGTTGGAACTTCACGATCGAGCCGGAGTGACGTGGCAACAATCATGTGATAGTATGAATACACGTATTCAATCGGAGACAGTACCATGGCGACGTCAATACGCCTCGCCCCTGAAGTAGAGCAGCGCCTCGATCATCTCGCGAGCGCCACCGGGCGCACCAAGGCATATTACCTGCGCGAAATTATCGAACGCGGCCTTGAGGACATGGAAGACATCTACCTCTCCGACAAGGTGCTCGAGGACATTCGCGCTGGCCGCGAAACCACAAGTTCCCTCGACGACGTGGAGAAGCGCCTTGGCCTGGCAGATTGAACTGTCATCCAGCGCCGAAAAATCCCTCTCCAAGCTCGATCGCCAGACCGCTAAGCGGATCATAACCTTCCTGCGCGAGCGGGTTGCATCCAGTGACGATCCCCGCGCATCTGGAAAGGCATTGACCGGACCATTGACGGGACGTTGGCGCTACCGCGTTGGAGACTACCGGATTATCTGCGAGATCGAGGATGGCAGGCTTGTCGTACTTGTGCTGACCGTTGGCCACCGAAGCGGCGTTTACCGCTGACCCCCCCGGCTATCCGTAACCCATAGAGATGAGGGGGAAGGGGACGGGCGATCCATGGAGGATCGACGGAGGTTCCCTTGTCCTACACCATCGACATTGGCGCAGCGCCCGCGAACGCCGACTGCGCCCAGCTTGGCCAGACCCCCGACTTCGAGCGGGTCAACCGCTTCGAGATCGACGCCTATCGGATCGGCATCATCGCCATCCATGGCCTTCCTCCGCAGGGATGCCGCCTCACCAGCAAGCCTAACCGGCACGATTTCGGCACCTATCGTACCCTCGTCCTGCACATCGACGATGAAGACGATCCTGCCGTCGCTGCCTACGCCGAGGCCGTAGAAGACGGGCTCGGCTCCTGGATCGAGGCTGCGATCGCCTGTCCTGTCGAATATGACGGCAGCGTCGCCTCCATTCCCCGGCCCGAACTCGACGAAGTGACGATCGGCGCGCTGCTGACCACGCGCCCCGGCGCCAACGGTCGTTTCGCGATCCCCGCATTCGAGACGATCCACACCAACCTCTCGGCCGCATTCCCCAAGCTCGCCGAGACCGCCCGCGCGCGCCTCGCCGGCGATGCTGCCTGACCGCTCAGGAGATCCATCATGGCAAACAATTACCTCTCCAGTTCCTTCATCCTCGAGATGACCGCCGAGGATGCCGAAATGGTCAGGCTGGCGCAGCGCGCGAGCGAGATCGTCGAGGATTTCGCGAGCGATACTCCCCGCGACCTTCAATACGACAACCTCGGCCCGCGCTTTGCCGCTCTCTTCCCGCCCAAGGACGGTGACGATTTCGGGAGTTTCCTCGACCTCTTCGACGATCCCGACTTCCCCTCGTTCGACTGCAGCATCGTCATCAGCGAAGTCGATGCCGAGGGACTCTGCAAAGTCAGCTTCAGCGGCAACCAGTTCGGCGTCGATCAGGTGGCCAACCTGATCTTCACCGCCTGCAAATCCGCACTCCCTTGCGCATTCTCATGGGCGCACACCTGCGATGCCTTGCGGCCTGACGAATTTGGCGGCGGCTGCGTCATCATCACCGAATCCGGGATCGATTTTCACAGCACCACCGGCATCATCGGCCGCGTGCTTGGGACGGGCGCCGGTCCTTCCGAAACACCCAAGCCGGTCTTCGATCCCGCCCTTGTCACCATCGAACAGAAGCGCTTCAGCGTCACCCAATGGGAGATCCTGGTCTGCTACAACGGGCAGCGCATCGAACAGTATGGCGACAAGATCGAACTGGTCGGCAAGGAATACAGAGGCCACCCCCGCGAAATGTGGATGGCGGTCGCCTACCGCGAAGCGATCGCGCGCGATTTCGCCAGCAGACTTCCCGTCGTCGAGGAAGCTGCGATCACCACCCATCTGACGTTCCACTGATCCCATGCTGCATCAGCATCTGCAGCCTGCCGGCATCGAGCCGGCAGGACTGCCTTCGCTCGCCCTGCCTGCCGAGATCCGCGCCGCGATCGAGGCCGGGGCCTGGATCGTCTTCAACGTCTCTGGCGGCAAGGATTCCTCGGCCGCGATGTTCGCCGTCTCGATCGTGCTCGATCAGCTCGGCCATCCCCGTAACCGTCGCCTGGTCATCCATGCCGACCTCGGCCGCGCCGAATGGGACAGCACCCCTGCCATGGTCGAACAGCTGGCAGCACTTGCGGATCTACCGCTCTGCGTCGTGCGCCGTAACGCCGGCGACCTGTTCGACCGCTGGGCACAGCGCTTCGAGAACGGCAAGCGGCGCTACGAGGCGCTCGAGACCTACAACCTGATCGGTCCATGGTCCTCGGCCTCGCTGCGCTTCTGCACCTCCGAGGCCAAGGCCCATGTCATCGGCCCGCACCTGGCGCGCACGCTGCGCGGTGAAACCATCATCAACGTCCTTGGCATCCGCCGTGATGAAAGCACCGCGCGGTCCAGGGCCCCTGAATGGAAGTCGGACACACGCTACGCCGGTGCCGGCAATGCCCATGGCACCCGCATGATGCTCTGGCATCCCATCGTTGAATGGACGACGGCCGAAGTCCTCGCCGCGCACCGCCATCTCGGCATCCCGCTTCACGAAGCCTATATCTGCTACTCCAGTTCGCGGCTTTCCTGCCGCTTCTGCGTCCTGCAGTCGATCGCTGACGCTCGCGCATCGGCCAGCGCTCCCGCCAACCGCGATGCTCTGATCCACCTGTGCGACCTCGAGGCGACGTCCACGTTCTCGTTTCAGCCAGCGCGCTGGCTCGCGGACACCGCACCTGATCTCTTGCCGCCAGACCTGCAGATCCGCATCGCCGCCGCCAAGATCGATGCCCAGCGGCGCCGCGAGGCCGAAGGCGCGCTGCCCAAGGGCCTGCGCTACGTCAGGGGCTGGCCGCCGCGCCTGCCGACATTGGCCGAGGCCGCGGCCATTGCCGAGGCCCGCGCGCCGATCCTCGCGCGCCACCAGCTTGCCAACCGCTTTCCGACCGCCCGCGCCGTGCGGGACCGCTTTGCCGACCTCATCGACCAGCGCCGCGCCGCCTGACCGATAGCAATAGGAGACTGCCATGACCGCTTCCACGGACCATCCCGTCATGTCCCAGGCCGAGGCCGTCGCGCTCGGCTTTGCGGGCTTCAACGACGTGCCACACAAGCCCATTGACGTTCCCGATGGCGAATACACCATCACTGCCCGAACGAGCGACGGCCGCCGTGTGACCTTCTGCTTCCTGCCCGATCGCGAACGAAGCCCGGCAGGTTTTGTAGACATCCAATTTCATGATGCGGGCACATCTATCGCCAATGCCAATGGCGGACATTCGCCCACCTTCAACGCATTCGGCATCGGGCGGGGAGGCCGCCATATCCTCGATTCCCGCCCCCTGGATGAAGCGGATCGCCCCTCCATCCTGGTGCTTATGCTCGACAAGGCCGAGGCAAAGACCTCGCCTGGCGCAACAGCGCGCGCCGCAGGCGGGCGCCGCGAAGTCTCGTGGTCGTTTGGCGAAGGCACGATCTTCCCCGGCTACACCGATGACCGTAAATGGAACGGCTTTCTCAATATCAGCGTGGCCGAACATACCTGGCCGCATGTTCGCGCCGAACTGCTTTCGAGTGCCGACGGCGACCGCGAGTTGATCGCATCCGTCAAGGCGCTGAAGGGCGAGGGTGGCTTTGTGTCGCTCGCCTTCGGCTACACCACTCACGAAGTCGAGACCCGCTGGGCTCTGCAATTCCCCGACTATCCGATTGCGTGCATGCCCCCAATTCCGGGGGACTGGACCGACAAGAGCTGGCGCAACGACACCAAGCCCAGCTTCGAAGTCTGCACCGGGCCGATGGGCGAACCTGTCGAAATGTGGATCGACTATCCCGAGCCTGCGCTCCGCGAAATCGCGGGCGAACCCCGCTTTGGGCTCTATCGCCGCAATGCCGAAGATGAGCTTGAGGCGATCTACACCGGCGAGAATTACGCCGAGGCCATGGAGCACGCCAACCGCGAAACGCTTGCATGCGCCTTCGCCAAGGCTCTCGCCCAGCAACTGACGCCTGACGAATGGCAGACCATGCGCCTCACCAACCAGACGATCACGCCAGGGTGCTGCGCGTCGCATGACCACCTCGATGCCAACATGGTCATGCTGGCCGTGTGGCTCACCTATCGCGGCGATCAGCTGATCGCCCGCGGCGCAATCACGGACATCGGTGATGATCTCGATCACGTCAACGCCGCATGGACGATCGCCAGGGAGCGCTACATGACCGCCAGCGCCGAAGGCGAACGCTTCGACCTGTGGCGCTGCACCGGCATCACTGTGCCCGACCTCGCAGCCGCCGGCTGCGAGATGGGCGACAACGAACCCTGCATCCGGCCTGGCCGCCTCTACGAGCCCGGCCACATCGAACTGGATGAAGAGAAGGGCCTGATCGTCACCGTCGGAAATTCGATTCGCACCTTCGAACACCAGATCGAGGCCGAAGGCCATCTCTGGCGCGCCTATGCGGCCTCTGAGTTCACCACCCATCCCGAGGCCGCAGACTGACCGGGGCGCCAGTGCCGATTTGAGGAGAGGGGGAAGGGACAGGCGAGCAACCCGAAAGGAGCCGCCCCATGTCCAACGTCGTGAAACTGCCGGGACCGCCAGCGCCGCCGCGCTGTGCGGTTCCCATCGGCCAAACCGCCTATGGCGCCCTCGAACTGGATCTCGACCGCGTCCTTGCGGGACGCATGCTTGTCCAGGGCGGGTCCGGTGCCGGCAAGAGCCAGACCATGCGCCGCATCGTCGAAGAGGCTTTCGACTACGTTCAGACCATGATCGTCGATCCAGAAGGCGAGTTCGGCAATCTCGCCGCGCACATCGGCGCAACGACGCTCAAGGCCGCCGAAATCGCGGCCGATGGGCTGACCGCCGCCGCAACCCGCGCGCGTCACCATCGCATCGCGCTTCATCTCGATCTTACCGACCTCGATCCCGAACAGCGGATCATCAAGGCATCGGCCTTCTTCGCCGGCCTTGTCGGTGCGCCGCGCGAGGACTGGAAGCACACGGTTCTCGTCGCGATCGACGAAGGGCACCTGCTTGCGCCCCATCAGGCCGGTTCCGCCCGCGATGCGGAAACACGCCGTCTCGGCGTCGCCACGCTCACCGACTTGTGCGCCCGAGGCCGCAAGCGCGGGATTGCGCCCATTATCGCGACCCAGCGCCTTGCCAAGCTCTCCAGCTCCGTCGTCTCCGAGCTTCAGAACTTCCTTATCGGCATCAATGTCTTCGACCGCGACATCATCCGCGCTGCCGACATTCTGGGATTCAACCGCAGCGAAGCCGAAAAGCTGCGTAGCTTGCGCGCCGGCGAGTTCTACGCCTTCGGCCCCGCGCTCACCCGCACCCCGATCTTGGCCAAGATCGACCAGACCATCACCGAGCATCTCGGCGCTACCCCTCAGCTGCATGGCGCGGCCGACCTCGACCATTCCGAGGCCCAGAAGCTGCTCGACCTCGAGCATCTACGCGAAACACCGAGCCAGCGCGACGACAGCCTGAAGTCTCGCGGCAGCCGTGCCCTCGATGCCTTCCTGCTCGATCCCATCGCACCCACCGCCACGGCAATTTGCCTGGCGCTGAAAGGCATATCCCCCAACGCCACGACGGCCAACGAACTGGCCAAGCACCTTGGCATCTCGCGCGAGGCCGTGGATCAGGCGCTGGACGTCCTCTCCGCCCTTTCGGCCGTCGATACGATGCCACGGGCCGATGATCGCATGGCACGGCTCCATACGCGGCTGCGCGCCCGTCTCAGCGATGTGCGTGTGGTGGGTCTGTCATGAGCGACGACACCGCACCCATCATCGTCGAGCTTGTTTCACTCGCGGACCCGTTACCGAAGGCATCTGCGCCGCTGGGGGAGATGCAGTACCGATCAGACAGCTGGACCCCGCAGGAGGTTCGCACCCTGCGCCAGCTGTTCAACGATGACACCCCGATGCCCGAGATCGCCGAGGCCCTGGGACGCGGCCTGCATGGTGTCAGGGACAAGGTCTGCACCCTTGGCCTTCGCCGTCATTCGACACGGCCCTGGAACGAGCTTGAAGACCACGAACGGCTCTGTTGCAAACATGGGGCACGGCCGCGCGGCGTCACCCAGTTGGGGGATTAGGCAGCATTGGCGAAATGCTTATTGAGCATAATCATGGTTTCGGTCAGGGCCGAGGGTCCAATTCCGAAT
>JAJZQN010000018.1 GCA_021847605.1 Pseudomonadota bacterium
CACTTGAAAGTCTCGCCAACGTCAGCGACAATCCCCTCATCAGCTTGCCCGGCGTGGCAGCCTGATCCAGTCCGATCCTCTACCGAGGACAGCCGCTGTTACACCATCCCGCGGGACACGATCCCGGTCTGCTGCAACAATGCTTCGGCGGCGGTGCGTCCGCCATCGGCGGCAGCGAGCGCAGCAGCGTCTGCGATTCCTTGCAACTGGCGGCGGGCGAGATAGACCGACCCTAGATCGACGGCGACAGTGGCGGCGCCGGCAAGCATGAACAGCGCGCCCGCCAACAATATGGTGACGCCGCCTTTCCGGTCGTGCGCTAGTCGCATCCTCTGCTTGAACATCATGCCTCTCCCCCCGGACTGGTCAGGTGCTGATCCGAACGACCGCGCTTCGTTCGAGCATGCGGTTGGCGGCTGGGACGGGAATGGCCGCCAGCAGCGGGGCGTTGTTCATGTCGTATCGAAGGGTGACGCGATAATAGCCCGAGCTTTCCGTCGTAGTGACGTTAATAGTCTGGGCGGCCGGGACCGGAAAAGCCGCGCGAGCAGCGTTAATGCTCTGGTCGACCAGTGTCCGGCGTTCCGTTGTATTGAGGCCCGCCACGGCTGCGCGAGCGGCGTCATTGGCGGCCTGTTGCAGGCTGTGCGCCGTCATGAACCAGGTGCCGTAGATCAGAATGCCAAACATCAGCGCGACCATGATCGGTAGCGCAAAGGCTGCCTCGATCAGGACCGTGCCATGCTGATTACCCACCACCTTGGACAAGCGGCGCCAGAAATGCATGGGCAAAAAAGATGGCCGTTGGTGCATGTCCAACAGCCTACGCCCGTTCGGTCAATCGACGGTTTTTTCCTGCAATGCAAAAGAAAGCGTAAATTGCAGAAAAAGCGATCTATGAATTATGGTTGTTTTTCACGATATTATATTCGATTAAAAGATGGTTTATGCTTTACGCTTGGCCGATCAACAAGAGAAAGTGAGCAAAATTTGCACAGGACGCGCAAAATTCCGTCATGAATTTGACAGAGGGGTTTCAGTGTCAATCAATGGCGTAAGCAGCAGGACGGCCCCCTCTGTACCATAAGTCCCCTGTAATGCGGCGATGGCAATTTCCAGAGGGACCAGACGGCCATTATTGGCAAGAAGGCGCGCCGTCGTGCGTCGGTCGCCCTGTCCGCGCAGGACGGCTTCCAGATCGGCCCGAAATTCAGGACGCCCGCCCAATTCTACCAGGTCGGCGAGGGCGATGTTGGTCAGGCGGGCTTCGGGCAGATTGACCATTGCGCAAAATGTGTCATCCGCCGTTTCGATAAAGCCGCGCGCAGAAATGCGAACATAGCCCACGGCACCATGGACAGCCATCGCCCTGAGAATGGCGCTTTTGACATCGGCCAGCCGATGTTGCCGCACATGGCTGGTGATGTCGCGCGCCAGAAGAGCGACGCCGCCGTCAATCGCCTGGGTCTGAACATTGAGCCAGCATTCCGGGCGAAAGGGGGAAGGGATGTCGGCAGAACCGGCTTCGCCGGTCATCAGCGTGTGTCGGATATGGGCCTCAATCAAGGTGCCGCCCAGTTCGGGCAAGGCATCCCACAGGGGCATTTCGTCAAGGGGGCGTTGCGCCCGGTCGGACAGGGTCAATATGGCCGGATTGGCGTAGCGGATGATGAATTCGCCATCGCAGAGCAGGATGGCCTGATGCACATGATCGGCAAGTTCGAAAAGGCGGTTGGGGGAGGCTGTCACCTCGGCGCCCGGACTGCCCATGGATTCGAGGATGTTGGTGCCCATGAAGACATGGGTTTCACGCCCGTGATGGGTTATGAAAACGGCCTCGCGGGAACCGACCTCTCGCCAATGAGCGAAATTTCGAACCAGATCGGCCGCCGCGACATGGCGGTGACGGGCGTTGTTCAGCATGGGTCGATAGCCTCCACTCGCTCCGTCGGCAGCATTCGCACCTCTCCCCCCCTGATAGCGGAACTGGCTTTACTGTCCAGATCGGATCATCCGTTACCAGCTATCATATGACCTTTGATATTCCAATGCATCCAATATCTTGCCGCCCGCCATGAAGACGGCGCCTGAACATGCGAGCGCCAGCAGATGACCGCCAAAACCCGGATATTGCTGCATATACACAACGCCCCGTTCGGATGCGCCCAGCGCCAATGCGTAAATGACAAGGAACGCCTCAAACTTGGTCTTAATAATGAAGAGGCGCTTAATCTGTTCCATGACAATCCCAGTAATGTTTTGCCCCGCAGTTGCGGGGGCTGCCATGTTGCGTGTCGGGCGAGAATGGAGCCTGCCAGTAATGGCAGCACCACTTCCCGATAAAACAAATGACATATCGTCATTCATTAGAACGGCGATGACAGACCGACTATGGGCATGGCCCGTCGCCAGCAGAATGTCTCGTCGTCTTAAGGGATTAGGTCGCCGGAAAGTTGCAGATGGTCAACAAGCGTTAACCATGATTGTTCAATCCGGGCGATCAGCCGTGTGTCGCCAAGGTCGTCGGGAACGATGGTTTCCGGCCAATAATTGGAAACGATGCCGGCGATTTCGTCCAATTTTGGTTCATCGACCAGAAAACGGGGGTCGATGTTGTTCGGGTCGGCTACGATTCTCAGGCGCAGGCAGGCAGGGCCGCCGCCATTGGCCATGGATTGGCGCACATCGACAGGCACGAGTCGGCGAATCGGGCCATTGCCTGCCACCATCTGTTCCAGCCAATGCCATACCGCAGGCGTTTCGCGCGCTTCGGTAGGCAGGATGAGTGCCATGGCACCGTCGGGCAGGGTCACAAGTTGCGCGTTGAACAGGTAGGATGTGATCGCGTCGGCCAAGCTGATGGCGGAGGCAGGCACTTCTACGATTTCGACAGACGGCATTACCTGCCGCAGGCGGGCATAAAAGGCATCCTTGTCGGCGAAGGCATGTTCATGGGTGAAAAGGACGCGCTCATTGGCGACGGCGACCACGTCATTGTGAAAGGCTCCGGCGGCGATCGCCTGTTCCGATTGCTGAACAAAGAGGGTGCGATCGGGCGACAGGCCATGGCGGCGGGCGACGGCCTTGCTCGCCTCTACATGCTGACGCGCGGGGAAGGGGCCACCCGACTGGCCATAGACGAAGACCTCTACGCCGGGCAGATCGTGCCGGTCGCTCAGCCGCATGTGATTTGCGGCCCCTTCATCACCGAAAGGTGCGGGAATAGGGGCGTGGACGGCAAAGGCCCGATCGTCGGAAAAAGCGATGCGTAGCTGTCTGAGCGTCTGGGGCCATTCGTGGCTGCGATGCGGCATGGTGACGAGATTGGCGACGGTCAGGTGGGTTCGGCCATCCTGCGTATCGCTCGCCGGGGAAACGGTGGCGGCGTTGGCGGCCCACATGGATGACGCAGACATGGCAGCGGCGCGGATATGCGGTTCGGCATGGCTGATGTCCGTACCCAATTGTGCGAGCCATTCTCCGTCCGGGCGCCATTGCGGCAGGAAGATACCCTGACGCAGACCCAGGCGGATATTGCCGCGCATCTTTTCTATCCCCTGAAGCGCCGCGGCGCGTGGATAGGATGCAGCGCCGGCATTGCGGGAGGAGGCAAGGTTGCCCAAACTTAGCCCCGCATAATTATGGCTGGGGCCGATCAGCCCGTCGAAATTGATTTCCGTGATGCTCATGGTCGTCCCGCCATGGTGAAATTATCACCTTCTTTCAGTTTCATGCGCGATGCACTGGCCATATCGAGGGAAATGCTGCCATCCTCCATTTCCTGTATGAAGCCCCAGGTGCAGCGGAAATCAGCAAGTTTTCCGGCGGCGATCAGCATTTTGTCACCACCCTTGTCATGCATGGCGGCAAGGGTGGCATCGCGTGCGCCGGCGACGGTCTGTAGCTGATCGATCTGTCCCACCATGGTCGGGCCGCCGTCGAAAATATCGACATAGCCGGCATTATCGAACCCTTCTGTTTCCAGCATCCGCATGGCCGCCCGGCCGTTGGGATGGGGCAGTCCGATGACCGCACGCGCGCTGTCGGTCAGCATGGCGGTGTAGATGGGCGTCTTTGGCATGAGGTCGGCGATGAACTGGTTGCCGTTGACGGCGTTGAATTCGTCGGCCTCCTGAAAGTTCATGCCGAAAAAACGGCCGGCAAGGCCATCCCAGAAAGGCGATCCGCCCGCCTCGTCGATCACGCCGCGCAATTCGGCGATGATACGATCGCCGAAACGAGAGCGATGGCCACGGATATAGAGATAGCGGCTGCGTGCCAGGAGCAGGCCCAACCCCTCCGCCCGTTCGCGAGGATGGAGGAAGAGGCCGCCGACTTCAGTCGACCCTTCCAGATCGGTGGTCAGGGAAAGCATCTGAGCGCGGAAAGTGCGGCCGAGTTCACGGCTATGTTGTGTCAGAACGCCCAGTCGGTAGGAATAAAAGGGCCAGCGCTGGCCGACGGTGGAAAATATCTGGCATGTTCCGCGCACCTGCCCGGTGTCGGTATTCTCCAGCACCATGACGATGAGTTCATCCTCTATTCCCTCATCCGTGCGCGAGAGAGCCTGTTCGGTGCGGGCGAGTTTGGCAGCGAGAGCCTGCCGGTCGGGCGGAAGATTGGTGAAGCCGCCGCCGGTCAGCTTTGCCATTTCGTACAAGGTCTGAAGATCGTCCGCGCGTGCGGACCGCATGATGAAACTCAAGCCGCCATCCCCCTTGTCAGCCGTTCATGTTGGACGGCATTCGATCATGACGGCAGGGGTATCAGAGCCCGACCTGTCGCTCTACCCCCGAAAGCGAAAGCTATCGGCGTCAGAAATCATAAGTGAGCGTGAGGCGGCCCAGCGTGTTGAAGGCGCGCGCGGCAAGGACGGTCGCCGATTCATATTGTAGGTTATAGCTCATCGCGGCGGACCAGCGGGTCGTGACCTTGGTTTCCAGCGATGTGGTCGAATTGAGCGAGTAAACGTCGCTTTCGACATAACCCGAAGCATTTTGTTTAAATGTCAGGCGGGGCGAGGCGCGCCAGGCCATCGTCATCGAACCACGCGCACCGAATTTGGTTTCACGCTCGCCAAGATCATATTTGGCGTGGCGGATGGACGGACCGATGTCGAGCGAGAGATCGACGGGTTTGCTGACGATCAGCTTGTAACCCACGCCGATCGATCCGGTATAACGTTCGTCATAACCAATCGAAGTGTCGCGTTCGAACTGGGCGAGGCCATAGGCAAAACCACGCGAATCAAATTCGAAACGGGGTTCGTAACCCGCGAAATAGCGTTCCCGTGATGTGACGCCGTTGGCGCGGCGATAATCGGCGTTGGCGGATAGCTTGTGGCTCCATTGCAACCCGGTGCGGGTCGCGCTGGCGGCCAGGCTGATACCGATTTCGTTGGTCGAACCCGATGACTGGAAACCACCTGCCTCGACCCGACCAGTCCATAATTCGGTGAAGGTTGCTTCCCGAATCAAGGTGTCATGGGTCGCCTTGGTCCGTTCTTTCCAGCTATTGACCAATCGCTGAATTTCGTCGGCCGAGGCAGGATTGGTCTGCTTTGCGATCTTGGAAACGGTGGCGATTTCCGCTTCGTTTCCGTTGGCGATCGCCGCCTCCAGCATTTCACGGACCGCAGGTGGCAGCATGGCGGGTTCGGCGGCGATCGCCGGTGTAGCGATCGATAACGGAAGCAGGATCAGGCAGGCACGCATGGCCCCGTCATACCCAATCGACCGGAAATTTTAACCCCATTCCTTCACCGGATTAGATAAGCGATCGAAATTCCTGCAAAATGTCCCGGTACAGCTTACGTTTGAAGGGGACGATCATATCGGGGAGGGTTTCGGGTGAGGCCCATTTCCATTCCCGAAATTCGGGATGTTTGGTTTCGATATTGATGTCCGCGTCGCTGCCCACGAAGCGGGCGAGAAACCAATATTGGCGCTGCCCACGATATTTGCCGCCCCACAATTTTCCGATCAATTCGGGTGGCAGGTCGTAGAAATGCTCTTCCTTCGCCCGCGCGATGATTTCGACATCATTGTGGACGATGCCGGTTTCCTCATTCAGTTCGCGCAGGGCGGCGGTTTTGGCATCTTCGCCTTCGTCGATGCCGCCCTGCGGCATCTGCCAAGCCTCGACTTCGTTATCGAGCCGTTGCCCCACGAAAACTTTGCCATCCATGTTCACGAGCATGATGCCGACGCATGGCCGGTATCCCAATGACTGCTGATCGTTCGGCATCGACGCCTTATGTCCCCTTGTTTGTGCCCCGGATTGTGGGAAGCGCCCGCCCATTATGTTCGGGGGTTTCCTGCGCAACCATCGGTGGAGGATAGGGTGCCCATTGCCATCCGTCCATTGATCGAATCGACTATTGCGTGATTTGCGGCGGACCGTGGCCGACAAGCTGCCCCATGGGGAGGTTGGAACCTGATGGCTATGGGCGCATTGCACGTCGCATGTCCGATCCCGTCCTGCTCTGGCTCCGCCAGGATCTTCGCCTGTCCGATCAGGCCGCCCTCGCCGCCGCTATACATGAAGGGCCGGTCATTCCGGTGTATGTCCTGGACGATGAAACGCCGCGACGATGGGCGATGGGCGGCGCTTCGCGATGGTGGCTGCACCATAGCCTGACGCGACTGGACGAAAGCCTGCGCGCCAAGGGGTCACGCTTGATCCTGCGACGGGCCAAGGCAGCCGATTGCATCACGCAAATTGCAAAGGAGGTGGGGGCAAAGCGGGTCCATGCGCTGCACCATTATGAGCCATGGTGGCGCAATGCGGAAAAAGCGGTGGCGCGTGAAGTGGAGCTGTGCCTGCACGACGGCGCGTTGCTGCTGCCGCCCGGCGCGGTGCGGACGGGTGGGGGCGGCATATATCGCATCTATACGCCCTTTGCCCGTGCGGTGATGGAGCATATGCCGCCCGCCGAGCCGATACGGGCGCCAGTGCATATTCCTGCGCCGGATAATTGGCCTGCAAGTGACATGCTGGAAGATTGGGCGTTGCTGCCTACCAATCCTGACTGGGCATCGGGCTTCGCAAGGGACTGGGCGCCGGGCGAAGCAGGCGGGCGGGAGAATGTGGCCGATTTTCTGGATCATGTTGCCGCCTATGACCATGATCGCAATTTGCCTTCGATCGAAGGATCGTCGCGCCTTTCCCCGCATCTGCATTTCGGGGAAATATCGCCAGCCTATGTGTGGCATCGCGTGATCGCTTCAGGACAACCCGCAACGACATATCTTAAAGAGCTGATCTGGCGCGATTATGCCCATAGTCAGATATGCAGCCTGCCCACTTACGGCAGCCAGAATGCACGCGATCGGTTCGATGCGTTTCCATGGCGCGATCTGCGGGAGGCGAGGAGCGATTTTACGGCGTGGAAGACGGGCCGGACAGGATACCCGATCGTGGACGCGGGGATGCGGCAATTATGGGCGACCGGATGGATGCACAACCGGGTCCGCATGATCGCCGCTAGCTTTCTGATCAAGCATCTGCTGATCGATTGGCGGCATGGGGCCGACTGGTTCTGGGATACGTTGGTGGATGCCAGTTACGCGAATAACAGCGTGAACTGGCAATGGGTGGCTGGAAGCGGCGTGGACGCCAATATATTTTCGCGGATCATGGCGCCGCTCACTCAGTCGGAGAAATTCGATGCGGCGGACTATATTCGGGAGTGGGTGCCGGAACTGGCTACGCTGTCCGATGCCATCATTCATGATCCTGAAGCGCATGGCGCGAGGCCGGCCGACTACCCGGCCAAGATAATCGGTCATCGCGAAGGTCGTGAGCGCGCATTGGAGGCAGTTCGCCACATCAAGCAATGATTGCCGTCCGCTTCACCATCAGGCAGAAGTGACGTCATGAATGCAATCGACCCGCGCCGTGGCCGTCGCGCATTGTCCGTTCGGCATCCCCCTCGCGTTAGCAAGTCGGGGAAGGTCGGTGCCTATCTGGGGCCGATATTTCACAAGCTGCTGGACCGGATCGATCGCGGGTTGGAAAGCGGTTCTCTGGAAGCGACCCTGCCCGACGGATCGCGACGATTGCTGGGAGGGCGCGGCCCGGGGCCGCATTGCGACGTACATCTGAGGCGATGGCGCGCACTGGTCCGGTTGGGGATCAGTGGATCGGCTGGCTGGTACAGAGCATGGGCTGCGGGGGAATGGAGCAGCCCTGATCCGGTACCGCTCTTCCACCTGTTCATGGCCAATGCCGTCTCATTGGGACAGGTCGCGCGGCCGCATGGGCCGGGGCGGTGGATCGGGCGGGTCATGCATTGGATGCGGCGCAACAGCCGGGTCGGGTCGCGCGATAACATCGCCTATCATTATGACCTGGGAAATGATTTTTACCGGCTGTGGCTGGACGAAAATATGCATTATTCCAGTGCGTTGTTTAACGATCCTGCCAGCAGGATCGAAAGTCTGGAACAGGCGCAACGGCGCAAGGCCGCCGCCATCATCGATCGGCTGGACCTGAACGACGGCGACGCCATGCTGGAAATCGGCTGCGGCTGGGGTGGCCTTGCCGAACAGGCGATGGCGAGTGTGGTGCTATCCTATACCGGCCTGACCCTGTCGCAGGAGCAGGCGGATTATGCGCGCGACCGACTGGGGTCAGGTGCGAAAATCGAATTGACCGACTATCGGGATGCCGCTGGCGAATATGACGCCATCGCCAGTGTAGAAATGGTCGAAGCGGTCGGGCAGCGTTACTGGCCCGACTATCTGTCGGCCATTCACCGTCTTTTGAAACCCGGTGGCAAGGCGGCGATCCAGTATATCCTGATCGACGACGCGATTTTCGATCATTATGCGCGCGGCGCCGATTTCATTCAGACCTATATATTTCCCGGCGGCATGTTGATTTCGGAAAGTCGCTTTCGCGCACTGGCGCAGGAGCAGGGACTTGAATGGCGGGATGTGCGCCGGTTCGGGCTACATTATGCGGAAACGCTGCGCCGCTGGCGGCAGCGGTTCGACCGCGCTCTGGACGAGGGGCGCTTGCCTGCGGCATTCGATCAGCATTTCGTCGCGCTGTGGCGTTATTATCTGATGTATTGCGAAGGCGGATTTCGCGGCGGCACTATCGACGTGGCGCAGGTGACGCTGGTCAAGCTGGCCTGATAAATCCCGTCAGGTCGGAACGCGCATCCGGTGTCCGGTCGGTGTATCGGCCAGCACCAGATCGAGGATAGCGCCTGCGACGATTTCCGGCCCTTTGAGCGTTTCGGCATCCTCACCGGGATAGGCGCGGGCGCGCATCGCCGTGCGAGTGGCGCCCGGATCGACGATATGGGTACGGATGGCGGAAATATTCTTCATTTCCTCACCATAGGCGCCGACCAGCGTTTCAAGTGCAGCCTTCGACGCGCCATAGGCACCCCAATAGGCATTGGGCGTAGCAGCCGAAGAGGTCAGCGCGACGATGCGGGCGTCCGTGCTTTTGCGGAGCATAGGGTCGAAGGCCGCGATCAATGCCTGCGGTGCGGAGACGTTGAGCGCCAACAGTCGGGCAAATTCCTTGGCATCGATGGCGGGGACGGCGGCCAGCGAACCGAGCGTGGCGGCGTTCAGCACCAATATGTCCAGCGCCTGCCAGCGGCCGACAATCGCCTGTGCAAGGCGGCTGATGCTTTCGCCATCGATGAGGTCGAGCGGCGCGATGGTGGCGCTGCCGCCCGCGGCATGGATACGCTCTTCCACTTCCTCCAGACCGCCACTGGTCCGCGCGGTCAGGATGACATGGGCGCCAGCCTTGCCCAGAGCTTCTGCCGTGGCGGCACCGATGCCGCGGCTGGCACCCGTGACCAGCGCCAGTTTGCCGGAGAGAGGGAGGCTATCGCTCATAATGTCCCATCATTCCGGCGTGCGCCGGAACGCCTTATCCTGAAGAATGGTGGGGAAGGCCGACGATCCGGCACGATGCCGGATCGCGCAAGCCCGTTCAGACGACGCGCTCGGCGAGCAGTTCGAGCTGATTTTGGACCACGGCCTCATCCTGATCGGTGAGGGTGGTGGGATAATCGCCCGTAAAGCAGGCATCGCAATATTGCGGGCGGATGTCTGCACGCTTGGCTTCGCCCAGCGCCTTGTACAGGCCGTCGATCGAGATGAAGGACAGGCTGTCCGCGTGGATGAAATCCTGCATGCCGCCCACGTCCAGCTTGTGCGCCAGCAATTTGGTGCGTTCGGGAGTGTCGACACCGTAGAAGCAGCTATGCTTGGTCGGCGGCGAGGCGATACGCATATGGACTTCCGCCGCGCCGGCTTCGCGCATCATCTGCACGATTTTCAGCGACGTGGTGCCGCGCACGATCGAATCGTCGATCAGCACGATGCGCTTGCCCTCAATCAGGGCGCGGTTGGCGTTGTGCTTCAGCTTGACGCCGAGATGGCGCACCTTGTCGCCCGGCTGGATGAAAGTGCGACCGATATAGTGCGAGCGGATGATGCCCAGTTCGAAGGGAATGCCCGATTCCTGCGCATAGCCGATGGCGGCCGGTACGCCGCTGTCAGGGACGGGGATGACATAGTCCGCCTCGACCGGGTTTTCGATCGCGAGCTGCGCGCCGATCGCCTTGCGAACTGAATAGACGCTGGAATTGTCGATGATCGAATCCGGGCGGCTGAAATAGACATGCTCGAAAATGCAGGGGCGAGCATGGGTTTCGCCAAACGGGCGGTGCGAGCGGATCTGACCATCATTGGTGACGATGACCAATTCGCCCGGCTCGATGGAGCGGACATATTCGGCGCCAACCACGTCGAAAGCGACGGTTTCCGAAGCGAAGATGGTGGCATCACCCAGCTTGCCCATGACGAGCGGCCGGATGCCCAGCGGATCGCGGCAGGCAATCATACCCTCGGGCGTCATCACGATCAGGGAATAGGCGCCCTCGATCTGCTTGAGCGCGTCGATGAATTTGTCGAGCAGGGTCCGGTAGCTGGACGTCGCGACCAGATGGATGATGACTTCGGTGTCGGAGGTCGACTGGAAGATGGAACCGCGGCGGATGAGTTCGCGGCGAACCTTCATCGCGTTGGATATATTGCCGTTATGGGCAACGGCGAAACCGCCGGAGTTGAGTTCGGCATAGAGCGGCTGAACATTGCGCAGCGAGGTTTCGCCAGTGGTCGAGTAGCGCACATGGCCGCAGGCAGTTTCACCCGGCAGGCTGCGAATCACTTCGTCGCGGTCGAAATTGCCGGCGACATGGCCCATCGCCCGATGGGTATGGAAATCATGTCCATCCCAGCTGGTGATGCCAGCGGCTTCCTGCCCGCGATGTTGCAGGGCGTGAAGGCCAAGGGCGACGATAGCAGAGGCCGTTTCGCCGCCAGAAACGCCGAAAATGCCACATTCCTCGCGCAACTTGTCGTCGTCGAAGGGATTTGTCGTAATCATGAGTGCGAGCCGGGTCCGTTGCCGTTCTTGGCAACCCCACGGGTCGCCGTTGGCGCGCATATAGTCGCTTGGGGTCCATTTGTCGCCACCCTGTCACAAAAAAGCGTGACGGGATGTGAAGAGTGCAGGGTGAAGGCCGGAAATCAGGGCTGGCATGGCACTGGCGGACCGGGCGGAGCGCCCCTATAGCTGATCCATGGCATCGACCCAGAAGCAGAAGAGCAAGAGCGCCCATATCCGCCCCGCCGGATTCCCGACCCGCGAACAGGTGATGGACTTCATCACCACCGCCGATGGTCCGGCGGGCAAGCGAGAGATCGCCAAGGCATTTGGCCTGAAAGGGCAGGAGAAGATTGCGCTCAAGGCGCTGCTGAAGGATATGGCGGACGAAGGGCTGATCGACATTGGTCCGGCCCGCGCCTTTCACAAGATGGGCGGCGTACCGAAAGTGACGGTGCTGCGCATCGTCGATGTCGACGATACGACGCTGATCGCGACACCCGAACGGTGGGAGGCCGAAGGACAGCCCGCGCCGCGTTTGCGCGTTGTGGAACGAGGCAAGCGGGGCGCGCTGACCATCGGGGACCGCATATTGGCGCGGACGGAGGAAGCCGGGAAGGGCTGGATCGCCCATCCGATGAAGAAGCTGGCCAAATCGACCGAGATGCTGCTGGGCGTGGTCGAGGAGATGGCGGACGGTAAGCTGTGGCTGCGCCCGGTGGACAAGCGCATTCGCAAGGATACGCCGATTTCCGATGCAGGGACTGCGAAGAAGGGCGATCTGGTGCTGGCCGAACCGACCGGGCGGCCGCCGCGCATTTCGGCGCGTGTTACCGATATATTGGGCGATCCCTTCGCGCCACGCAGTTTCAGCATGATCGCAATACATAAGCATGGGATTCCTCATGTGTTCCCCGAAGCGGTGGAGGAGCAGGCGGCGATTGCAGCGAAGCTGCCGCTGCATGAGGATAAGCGCGAGGATTTACGCGATCTGCCGATCGTGGCGATCGATCCGGTGGACGCGCGCGATCATGATGACGCGGTGTGGGCTGCGCCCGACGAAGACCCCGCCAATCCGGGCGGATATAAGGCCATCGTCGCCATCGCCGATGTCAGTTACTATGTACGACCGGGCAGCGCGCTGGACAAGGAAGCACGCAAGCGCGGGAATAGCGTCTATTTCCCCGATCAGGTCGTGCCGATGCTGCCGCATCAATTATCTTCGGACATGTGTTCGTTGCGCGCCGGGCAGGATCGGGCGGCGATGGCGTGTCACCTGACGATCAACGCACAGGGCAAGGTGACGGCGTGGCGCTTCACCCGCGCTGTGATCCGGGTGGCGGCGGTGCTGGCCTATGAAGATGCGCAGGCGGCGATTGACGGGCAAAAGGCACATGAATTGCTGGAGCCGGCGTTGAAGCCGCTCTGGGCCTGCTGGGCATTGCTGCAAAAAGCGCGCAAGGCGCGTGATCCGCTGGCGCTGGATTTGCCCGAGCGGCGGGTGGTGCTGGACGAATATGGCAAAATCGTCAGCGTCGCGGTGCGCGAACGGCTGGATGCCCATATGCTGATCGAAGATTATATGATCGCAGCCAATGTGGCGGCAGCAAAGGCGCTGGAGCAGAAGAAGGCGCCGGTCATGTACCGTGTACATGAGCCGCCAAGCCGCGAGAAGCTGGTGGCGTTGAAGGAGTATCTGGCGACATTCGATATTCCTTTTGCATTGGGGCAGGTGGTTAAGCCGTCTACGTTCAACCAGTTGATCGCAAAGATAGGCGAGGCGGAGGAAAAGCCCCAGATCATGGAGCAGATTCTGCGCAGCCAGACTCAGGCCTATTATAGTCCGCAGAATATGGGGCATTTCGGACTGGCGCTGGGGAGTTATGGCCACTTCACTTCCCCCATCCGCCGCTATGCCGATTTGCTGGTGCATCGTGCGCTGGTGGGTGCCTATGGATTGGAACTTCCCGCACCCAAGGGTGGCGATATCCCGGATCGCACGTCGTTGAGCCAGGATGATTATGAGAATATGGGTCGGGTCGGCGAAATGATCTCGGGCCATGAGCGGCGCGCCATGGAGGCCGAGCGCGAGACAGTGGACCGCTATGTCGCCGCGTTTCTGGCGGCGCATGTCGGCGATGTGATGCAGGCGCGGATTACAGGCGTGCAGAATTTCGGTTTCTTTGCAACGGTCGAAGGGCTGGGCGGTGACGGGCTGGTGCCGGTATCGACGCTGGGGGCCGAACGCTTTTTCTACGACGAAGCGAGTAAAGCGCTCGAAGGCGTGGAGAGTGGAACGCGGTTCAGCGTCGGGCAGCGGTTGGAACTGCGACTGGCGGAGGCCGACCCGATCAATGGATCATTGCGGTTCGAACTCCCCGATGCGCCAGCGCCACGTGGCGGACCTATGAAGCGGGATCGGACACGGCCGGGCGTAAAGCGCGGGCGTCCGGGTAATATCCGGCATATCGGTTCGTCGAGGGGTAAGCATAAGAAGTAGCGAGGGGGCGTTACCCTCCTGCCTCAACTAGGCCTGCCTTAGCTGAGGCGATCGATGGCTTCACTGTCGAGGCCGCCGGGGATGACCATGATGGGGCAGGGCATCTTGCCTGCATCTGCGCCGGCAAAGTGGGATACGAGCTTGCCGGGATTGCCACTTGCCGCCGCGCCCAGGACGAGAGCGGCGACATCGTCCATTTCCTCCAGCGTTTTGCGCACGACGGTGACGGCATCCCCCTGACGTACGGTGATACTGGGCCGTATGCCGGATTCGTCGGTTAATGTACCCGCTGCGCTGGTGACGAGGGCTTCGGCTCTTTGCAGCGCTTCATCCTCCATCGTCGCTTGGACGCCCCCCCACTGAACGAATTCGGCAGGCGGGATGAGGGCGAGAATCCGCACGGCGCCACCCGTCTTGGATGCGCGGCGGGCAGCGAAGCGAAGGGCGGTTTCCGCCTCCGGCGATTCGTCCACGACAACCAGATATGTCCGCACTTTTCGTCGCTCCAGTGATGGGGATAGGATCGTTATGGTGGGGTGGAAATGTCCCGACTAACCGTTCCGGTGAAATGTGCGGTATAATCGGTCAGGATTCAAGCGGTCCCTTGACCGTTCCGGCGAAAAGGTGAAGACCAGCGTTCAATGGCGCGTGCCGCATAAAGTAGAAGAGGCCCAGAACGCATGAGCAAGACGATCCAGATGCCCGCTTTGTCCCCCACGATGGAGGAAGGGACACTGGCGAAATGGCTGGTCAAGGAAGGAGACAGCGTCTCTTCCGGTGACCTGCTGGCCGAGATCGAAACCGACAAGGCGACGATGGAATTCGAAGCGGTCGATGAAGGCGTGGTCGCCAAGATATTGGTGGCTGAAGGCTCCGAGGGCGTAAAAGTTGGCACCGTGATCGCCATTATCGCTGAAGAGGGCGAGGATGTCGCTGCCGCAGCCGCCGGTGGCGGTAAAGCCGAGGCTGCTCCTGCGCCCAAGGCTGACCCTGTACCCGCCAAGGCGGAAGCGGCCGCCCCGGCCCCGGCGAAGGCCGATCCGGTTCCGGCCAAGGTAGCGTCGGGCGATGGCCGTGTGAAGGCCAGCCCGCTTGCGCGTCGTCTGGCGGCGGAAAAGGGCATCGACCTTGCCACCGTGACGGGCAGCGGCCCCAATGGTCGTATCGTCAAGGCGGACATTGAGGGCGCGAAGGCTGGTGCTGCTGCCCCGGCGGCTGCCGCGACCACTCCCGCCGCTGCACCTGCTTCTGCCGCCGCTCCGGCGCCCGCTCCCGCCGCAGCGCAGGATTTCGGCATTCCGCACGAAGTCATCAAGCTCAACGGCATGCGCAAGACCATCGCGCGCCGCCTGACCGAGTCCAAGCAGCAAGTTCCGCACATTTATCTGACTGTCGACATTCAGCTCGACAAGTTGCTGAAGCTGCGCGGTGAGCTGAATGCCGGCCTTGCCAGCCGCAAGGTCAAGCTGTCGGTCAACGACCTGTTGATCAAGGCGCTGGGCGTTGCGCTGATCGAAGTGCCCGAATGTAACGTGCAGTTCGCCGGCGACCAGATGTTGCAGTTCAAGCGGGCGGACATCAGCGTTGCGGTATCGATCCCCGGCGGTCTGATCACGCCGATCGTGACCGATGCGGCGGGCAAGGGCGTCGCTGCCATTTCGACCGCGATGAAGGATCTGGCCAGCCGCGCCAAGGACGGCAAGCTGAAGCCGGAGGAATATCAGGGCGGTACGGCATCGCTGTCGAACATGGGCATGTTTGGTATCAAGCAGTTCGAGGCGGTTATCAATCCGCCTCAGGCCATGATCATGGCGATCGGTGCAGGCGAAAAGCGCCCCTATATCGTGGATGACGCGGTGCAGATTGCTACCGTCATGTCGGCCACCGGCAGCTTTGACCATCGCGCAATCGATGGTGCCGACGGTGCCCGCCTGATGCAGGTGTTCAAGGAACTGATCGAAAATCCGATCGGTCTGGTTGCCTGATGGCCTATGTCGACGAAATCCCGCCGGACCTAAGCCCGGCGGTTCGCGTCATCGCCATGCCCACCGACACCAATCCCTATGGGGATATTTTCGGGGGCTGGTTGATGAGCTGGATGGATTCGGCTGCCGGTTCGGTGGCCGCCCGGCATAGCCATGGCCGCGCCGTGACCATTGCGGTGGAGGGCATGACGTTCCTGCGCCCGGTCGTTGTCGGCGATGAAGTGTCGGTGTTCGCCACGCTCAAGTCGGTAGGGCGTACATCGATGAAAATTTATGTCGAGGCATGGCGCCGTGCGCGCCATGACGACCGATCCTATCGCGTGACGCACGCAACATTCACTTTCGTGGCGATCGGCGAAGATCGCCAGCCCCGTTCCGTTCCGCCGCTCCCCAGCGAGTCTGCGGCTTAAAAGAAATAGAGAAACTGACCATGGCTGACACATATGACGTCATCGTTCTTGGCTCCGGCCCCGGTGGCTATGTCGCGGCGATCCGCGCGGCGCAACTGGGCCTGAAAACCGCAATCGTTGAGCGCGAAAATCTGGGTGGTATCTGCCTCAACTGGGGCTGTATTCCGACCAAGGCGCTGCTGCGTTCGGCGGAAATCTTCCACTATATGCAGCATGCCGGGGACTATGGCCTGGCCGCTGAAAAGATCAGCGCCGACATCGCGGCGGTGGTGAAACGCTCGCGTGGTGTGGCCAAGCAGCTTAATCAGGGCGTGACGCACCTGATGAAGAAGAACAAGATCACCGTCCATATGGGCGATGGGAAGCTGGTCGCGAAGGGCAAGCTGTCCGTCACCAAGGACGGCAAGACCGAAGAGCTGACCGCGAAGAATATCATCGTTGCGACCGGCGCCCGCGCCCGCGACCTGCCCTTTGCGAAGGCCGACGGCAAACGGGTTTGGACCTATCGCCATGCCATGACGCCAAGTGAGATGCCCACCAAGCTGCTGGTCATCGGATCGGGCGCCATCGGTATCGAATTTGCGAGCTTCTATAACGACATGGGTGCGGAAGTGACCGTCGTCGAAATGATGGACCGCATCGTCCCGGTCGAGGACAAGGATGTTTCTGCATTTCTTGAAAAGGCGCTGACCAAGCAGGGCATGAAAATCATGACCGGTGCGGGCGTCGAGAAGATCGATGTCAGCGACAAGGGCGTAAAGGCAGCGATCAAGGGCAAGGACGGCAAGGTCGTCGAAGGCGATTACAGCCATGTCATCGTTGCGGTCGGCATCGTGCCAAACACCGAGAATATCGGCCTCGAAGAATTGGGCATCAAGTCGGAGCGCGGCCACATCGTCACCGACGCGATGTGCAAGACCAATGTCGAGGGCATCTGGGCTATCGGCGACGTGACCGCACCACCATGGCTGGCGCACAAGGCGAGCCATGAAGGTGTGATCGCTGCCGAAGCGATTGCCGGCAAGCATCCCCACGCAATGGATGTACGCAACATTCCGGGCTGCACCTATTGCCATCCGCAGATCGCCAGCGTCGGCCTGACCGAGGCAAAGGCCAAGGAAGCGGGCTATGAGGTGAAGGTGGGCATGTTCCCCTTCATCGGCAACGGAAAGGCGATCGCGCTGGGCGAAGCGGAAGGCTTCACCAAGACGGTGTTCGACGCGGAAACCGGCGAATTGCTGGGCGCGCACATGATCGGTGCGGAAGTCACGGAAATGATCCAGGGCTATACCATCGGCAAGACGCTGGAGACGACCGAAGCGGAATTGATGGAAACGGTGTTTCCCCACCCGACCATCAGCGAATCCATGCATGAAAGTGTGCTGGCCGCTTATGGGCGTGCGCTCCATATCTGATCGTCACATTAGCGTAGCGAAAGGCGCGGGGGCTTTTGTCCTCGCGCTTTTTTGCGTTCTGATCATTGCGTTGGCTCAGCGGGCCGGATGGCTGGATGGACTGAATGTCGGGCTGATGGAGGCCGCCGGGCGCGGGCGGGAGACGGCGTTCGGCGGCTCTGTGACGATGGTGATGCGAATAGTATCGGCCATCGGGGGAACGGCAGGGCGGATCATATTGGTGATCCTCGTTCTGGCGCCGCTGCTGATATGCGGAATGCGCAAGTCGGCATTGTGGCTGCTGTTGGTCGTGATTGGCGGTACGTTGCTCAATCTGGGTTTGAAGCAGATTTTTGCTGCGCCCCGACCGGAGCTGCTGCCGCATCTGGACATCGTTCACAGCTACAGCTTTCCCAGCGGGCATTCGGCGGGGAACATGATCTTTTTCGGCGCTCTTGCGCTGCTGGCCGGGCGGCGATTGGCCTATGGAGCCGCAGCGATGGTGGTCGCATTGATCGGAGTCAGCCGGGTATGGCTGGGCGTGCATTGGCCAAGCGACGTTACCGCCGGATGGATTGAGGGGCTGGGCTGGCTGATACTATGCGTAATCTGGCTACCAGCGCGGCGAGGGGAGTAGCAGGGCGCGAACGATGCTCTGATGTGGCGGCATGCCATCGCTGGTGATAAAGCCATGGACCCAGAAACTGTCATAGGCGCTGGCGGCGGCAATTGAGCCTAATGCTATGGCGGAGAACATGAGCAGTCGCTGCGCACCGCGGATCGGTTGTGCCGGCGAGAGGGCAATCAGGACAAGTGGCAGAACCGGCAGGAAATAGCGGCCCTGCGTCCCCTGAATATAGTCAGCGCCGAGCGGTGTGCCGGTCAGATACATAGCCGTTTCGATCAGCAGCGCGACGCCGAGCGCGATCAGCAGCCACCAAAGGCGTTGGACTATGCCGAAATGTGCGCCATTGCCGCCGGCGATCCCCGCACCCAGCATCAGCACGGCAAGCGGATAGGCGAGAAGGGGCAGAAGAATGGCGTTCCATCCGAAGCGGCCAACGATCTGAAGCGCGTAAACGGGCACGCGCTCGGTGATGCTGGAGATGAGGATGTGCGCGAAAGCTGACGGATCGGCGAGGATCAGTGCGAGCTGATCGCGCAATGGCGCTGTCATCATCGTTTCGCCGGTCTTGCGCGATTGGATGTGGTAAAGAATCTGGCTACCCCCCGAGAGGTGCATCCAGAAAAGGAAGGTCGCTGCGCTGATGGCTGTGATGCCAAGGATCAGGGCCGGGCGCAGGTCGCCGCGATGCTGTGGCCAGCGCAGGCCAGCAGCAATCAACGGAAGATAGACGCCTTTGGCAAGCGCGAGAATGGGCGCAGCGATCAGCAATGCGCCGGTACGCGCGGGTGTGGCGCCCATGAAACCGATGCGCAGGGCGAGGGCAAGGCCCAGAAAGCCGATACCGTTGATGACGGCATCGGGTGAGAGAGAACCTGTCTGATACGCGAAGGTAGGAAGCAAGGCGGTCGCGAGCATGGCGTTGCGACCAAAGGGCATCAGGCACAGCGCGGCGATTAAAAGAGCAAGGCCGGTGAGCGCATTGACCAGCCGTCCGGTATAGAAAGCGTCGATCCGGGTTTGCGACAGTGCCTGCCCCAGCAGCAGGCCCGCCGCACCGGGCGCGTAAAGGCTGGGCGCATAGCTGGCAACATTGGGATAATCGGCAAAATTCATGCCGGGGCGTTTGGTGTCTGCCGAACGGCTGCGATCGATCTGATCCTTTTTGAACAGGCGCAGTACCCGCGGCGTATCGGTCGGAAAGTCTACGCTGTGGATAGCCAGAGCGGAAAGAGGCAGTTCGGCACCGACGGCTTCGCCTCGATGCTGAGCGAACATCTGCCCCTGGGTTAGGGCTATCGCCTTCATATAATGTTGATTTTCATCCGGTGCCTGAAATGGTGGCGTCATAATGGCAAAGAAAAGGGTAAGCGCGCAGACGAAGACCAGAAGGAGCTTTTCAACACGGGTCCATGCTGCTGACAGCAACATATCGGCACGCCCTTTACGGTCCGTGGAAATCTGCTCTCTACGCATCATCGTCCCTCGCTCCGGCGATAGGGGCCGGGTAGCTGGGGCATCGATAGCAGGTAGCTCTTAATATTTCGCCCGCGTTGAGGAATATTGCTCAATGCGGGCGAAATGACAGTGGGATGTTAAAATCAGTCCGCGTCGGTTTCTTTCTGTCCGACCGGCGGATGCAGGCGCAGGCGGGTGACGCGCCGACCATCACTCGCGACGATCTCCAGTTTCCAGCCGCTTTCTTCATGCTCCAGGATTTCGCCCGGTTCCGGGACATGGCCTGCAAGCACGAAGGCAAGTCCGCCAAGCGTGTCTACATCCTCCTCGACATCGCCCAGTTTCTTGTCGATTTCCTCGGCCACATCTTCCAGTTCTGCGCGGGCATCCGCCTCCCACAGGCCTCCGTCGAGGGGAACGAGCATCGCTTCGGGGGCGTCGTCATGCTCGTCCTCGACTTCACCGACAATCTCTTCCACCAGATCTTCGAACGTCAGCAGCCCTTCGGTGCCGGAATATTCGTCCAGCACGATGGCAAGATGAGTACGCTTGGCACGCATTTCGGCAAGCAGATCAAGCGCGCCCATGCTTTCGGGCACATAGAGCGGCTGACGGATCAGCGGTTCCAGCGTCTCTGGCACAGGGGATTTACCCGCCAAAATGGCGAAGGCGTCGCGAATGTGGACCATGCCCACGATGGTATCGAGCGTGTCGCGATAGACCGGGATACGGCTGTGGCCGGCTTCCGCAAAAAGGGCTGCCAGATCGGCAAAGCTCGCCTTTTCCTCGATCGCGACAATGTCGGATCGGGGGACAGCGACATCATCCACCGTATTTTCCGAGAAATGGAGCAGATTGCGTACCATCTGGCGTTCTATCGCCGACAGATCGCCTTTGGCCGATGGCGGGGCGCCGGGTTCCTGCTCTTCTTCATCATATTCGTCGAGGGCTTCTTCCAGTTCCTTTCGGAGGCTGGATTCTTCGCCTTCACCGAACAGAAGCGACTTGATGCCGCTCCATAAACCGCCCTCGTTGCTACTACTGTCCGCTTCTTTCGAGGCGCTGTCTTTCGGGCTGCCTTCAGCCATATTCTGTTCCTAATCCCCTGTTGTGCGATCCCCATAGGGATCCGAAAGGCCTATCGACGCCAGCGCTGCAATTTCCAGCGCTTCCATCGCTTCGGCTTCATTGTCGTCCATATGATCATAGCCGAGCAAATGAAAAGTCCCATGGACGATCAGATGGGTAGCATGATCGGCGATACTGATACCCTTTTCAGCGGCTTCCGCGGCGCAGACACCTTCTGCCAGAACGATGTCGCCCAGCAGAACCTCTCCATCATCGGTATTGGCCGTCGCCTGAAGCAAATCTTCCTGCACCATCGGGAAGGATAGCACGTTGGTCGGCTTATCCTTGTCCCGATAGGCGCGGTTGAGTTCATGCACTTCATCGTCGCTGGTCAATTTGACGGCAACTTCATACAATGTCTGGTCGGCAGCGAAGGCCGCATAGGGGCTGTGCGCGATGGCGCTGGCCACTGCGCGCTGGGCAAGAAATTCCCAATCGGTATCGGGCCAGCCTTCTTCATGGAGGACGGCAACTTCAATCATGCTTTACACTCCGCCGTCCGGGACGAAGCGGTTCGGCCCGGACGGTTTTCAATCAATTTCAGGCATCCGGCCCCTCATAGGCCTGAACGATGCGTCCGACCACCGGGTGGCGGACAACGTCGGCGACACCGAAGGGGACCATGGCTATACCCTCCACACCGTCGAGCCGCGCGACGGCATCGGCAAGGCCCGATGTGCCCGGTTGTGGTAAATCGACCTGCTTGGGGTCGCCACAGATGACCATGCGGCTGCCTTCACCAAAGCGGGTGAGAAACATCTTCATCTGGGCGATGGTGGTGTTCTGCGCTTCGTCCAGCACGATGAAGGCGTTGGACAGGGTACGGCCGCGCATGAAGGCGAGGGGAGCGATTTCAATTTCACCCGATGCGATCCGTCGTTCAACCTGTTCGGCCGGCAATGTGTCGTGCAGCGCGTCATAGATGGGGCGAAGATAAGGATCGACCTTTTCCTTCATGTCACCGGGCAGAAAGCCGAGTTTTTCGCCTGCCTCGACGGCAGGGCGCGACAGGATCAGGCGATCGACGCTGCCGGTGATCAACTGGCTGACGGCTTGCGCCACGGCAAGGTAAGTCTTGCCGGTGCCTGCCGGGCCGAGCGCAAAGATGATGTCGTTGCGCGTCAACGCCTCCATATAGGTGACTTGCGTCGCCGAGCGTGGAACGATCGTCTTCTTACGGGTGCGGATCATCACCTTGGGCGGTTCGGCCACATCCTGACGAATGATGCCGTCCAGCGTGGGTTCCGATGACATGGCGATGACCGCCTCCACCGCGCCGGTATCGATTTCCTGCCCGGCGACGATGCGGTTATAAAGACCCGTCATGACGTCGCGCGCGCGCGCAGCGGCTTCGGCTTCCCCCTCGATCTGCAATTTGTTTCCGCGCGCGGCGATATAGACGCCGAGACGATTTTCGATTGCGACCAGATTACGGTCATATTGCCCAAATAGGGTGCCTAGCAGATGCGGGCGATCGAACGATACCTCCAGACGGGCGCGTTCAGCGGTTTCTGTGCGGCTATACGGCTTCTTACCCATGGATCAGCCTCCCTTCCTCATCATTATCCATCGCATTCGACCTGTGGCAGGCCAGTTGTCGGGCAGATGGTTTCCCGTGGATACGGGATTGACGAGGCTTTGGTTCAAGCGGCCTTCCTCCTGCTGGGTTGTCCGGCCAGACTATTGGGGCCGGCACTGATGATTTCGACTTCGACCATATCGCCGATGCCCAGTTCCGGCGCGGTGATATGAACCGATTGAAGCCAGGGCGATTTTCCGATCAACTGACCGGGGTAGCGCCCCTTTCGTTCCAATAGAATATTGGTGCTACGGCCAACGGTGGCACTGTTGAAAGTGACCTGATGGCGATTGATCGCCGCCTGAAGCCGGGCGAGGCGTTCGTCCATGACTTCCGCCGCGATCTGTCCATCCATATCGGCGGCAGGCGTGCCGGGGCGCGAGCTATATTTAAAGCTGTAGCATTGGGCGTAACGGACCTGATCGACGATACGCAGCGTATCTTCGAATTCGGCGTCGCTTTCGCCGGGGAAGCCGACGATGAAGTCGCCCGACAGCGCGATGTCAGGGCGCATTTCCCGGACACGTTCGATGATGCGCAGATAGCTGTCGACGCTATGGCTGCGATTCATGGCCTTGAGGATGCGGTCATTGCCCGACTGAACCGGCAGATGCAGGAAGGGCATCAGCTTGGGTTCTTCGCCATGAGCAGCGATCAGGCCGTCGCTCATGTCATTGGGATGACTGGTGGTATAGCGGATGCGGGCAAGGCCGGAAATTTTGGCCAGTTCGCGTACCAGTCCATCCATGCCCTGCATGCGGCCGCGATCATCTTCGCCGGTCCATGCGTTTACGTTCTGACCCAGCAAGGTGATTTCCCGCACGCCGCCATCGACCAGCGCCTTCGCCTCATCAAGGATAGCGTTCCAGCTGCGGCTGATTTCCGCGCCACGGGTATAAGGAACCACGCAATAGGTGCAGAATTTGTCGCACCCTTCCATGATTGTCAGAAACGCTGTCGGACGCGCCTGTTTCGAGCGGGCGGGCAGCGCGCCGAATTTGGAAGCTGCGGGCATGTCCGTATCCACGGCCGCTTCGCCACGACCGGCGCGGTCGATAAGGTCGGGTAGGCGGTGATAGGCCTGCGGCCCGACGACGATATCGACATTGCGGGCGCGGCGGCTGATTTCGCTCCCTTCGGCTTGCGCGACGCATCCGGCGACGGCGATCATGGGGCGGGTGCCGTCATCCCGCGTCATGCGACCAATGTCGGAATAAACCTTGTCCACCGCCTTTTCGCGAATGTGGCAGGTGTTGAGAATAACGAGGTCTGCGTCCACGCCCTCGGCAGCCGCTGTCATGCCACGTGCCCCCAGCATCTCTGCCATGCGTTCGCCATCATAGACGTTCATCTGGCAGCCGAAGGATTTGACGTGGAAGGTGGCTGGAGTTTTTGGGGCGTCGTTACGATTCATGCGGTCCAGCTATACAGGTGGCAGCGGCGAAGAGAAAGGGTTCTGGTGTGCTGCAATGCTGGCGGTGATTTGTGCGTGCGCGCGAGCTGCAATAGCCTTGCGATCGGCGCACGAGGCCGGATCGAAAGGAGTCAGAAAGTGCAGAGTAACCGGCAATGTTCCCTTGCGCCCCAATATGCGGCGGGCGTTGGCGCCGTCTCCTTCGTCATCCAGCCAGGCAATATCCGATGATTGCAGACCATAGTCGATATGGACCGGCTGAATCATAACCGGGCGCGGTGGCGGCAGAAGGACGGCCAGCAGAGCCGGCTTGAACGGGAGTAGTCCAGTGCCGTCGCTGGTGGTTCCCTCCGGGAATAGGGCAACGGGTTGATGACCGAGCAAAGCGGTTCGCAACGCATCGATCTGACCCGCTAACGCGCCGCGGCGGTCGCGGGATACGAAGAGGGTGTTATTCTGTCTGGCGAGCCAGCCTACCACGGGCCAGCGGCCGACATCATCCTTCGATACGAAGGCGGCGCCCGTGGCTCCGCCGAGCGCCAATATATCAATCCAGCTTACATGGTTCGCAAGCAGGAACATGTCGCCATCATGCGGCTGGCCTGCGATCTGGACCCGTGCGCCGACTGAGCGGGCCGCAAGGCCGAGGAAAAGGCGGGGCCAGGGCGAATGGCGCCCTGCCGCTTTCCACAGCATATGGGGGATGAGGCACAGGATGAGGCTGAGCAATAGCGCCGCGATGCGCCATATCCGGCGCAAGGGCGCGAGTGCGTCAGTTTTTCCGGTCGAGCGCGACGCCGTAAAGCTCCATGCGGTGGTCGACGAGGCGGAAGCCGAGCTTTTCGGCTATCTGCTTCTGAAGCAGTTCCAGTTCGGGATCGACAAATTCGATTACATTGCCGGTTTCGACATCGATCAGATGGTCATGATGCGATTCAGGGGCCGCTTCGTAGCGCGCGCGGCCGTCGCCAAAATCATGGCGCTCCAGAATGCCGGCTTCTTCAAAAAGGCGCACGGTGCGGTACACGGTAGCGATGGAGATGCCCGGATCGATAGCGGCGGAACGACGATGTAGTTCCTCCACATCGGGATGGTCGGTCGCGTCGCTCAATACCTGCGCGATCACTCGGCGCTGCTCCGTGATACGCAGCCCCTTTTCATGGCACAGGGCTTCGACGTCGATCTTTCGGTTCATGCAGGCTCGCTTGAATGGCTTTTGCGGATAGTGGAGGGAGCCTAGCGGCTTTTACCTAATCAGGGAAGGGCTGATGCAGGAAAGGTCGATACAGAAAAGGGAGGCGTCAATGCCGCCTCCCTTTTTCGTTTCTCTGATGAAGAGCCGGAATTATTTGGCGCGCGTGCGGCGGCGCTTGGTGCCCAGGCCAATCTTCTTGGCGAGGCTGCGGCGCTGTTCGGCATAGTTGGGGGCAACCATGGGATAGTCAGCCGGCAGGCTCCACTTGGCGCGATAATCTTCCGGCGTCATCTGATAATGAGTCATCAGGTGGCGCTTGAGCATCTTCAACTTCTTACCGTCTTCAAGGCAGATAATATAATCCGGCTTGATCGAAGAACGAACCGACACAGCGGGTTCCGGCTTTACTTCGGGAGCGGCGGTCGGCTGGTTCAGCGCCGCCAAGGCCGCATGAACATTCTGGATCAGTGAAGACACGTCCGAAACGGCGACACTGTTGTTGGAAACATGCGCGGCAACAATGTCCGACGTCAAAGTAATGAGCAACTCGCTCTGGGCTGATTCGATTTCCATTTTTCTTTATCCTGTGAAGGCTTGTGTTCGTGCGACCCGCCTTAGGAAATTCGTTTCAGCGGCGGTACATGCCAGCTATACTCTGGCGCAGCATTGCGCAAGGCTTTTAAAGGTCAAATACGCATGTCGATGCGAAAGCTGAGTGCATCATGAAGTTGACCATCATTGCCTCTATAGTAACCGGGGCGACGATGTACATATTCGAAGCCGGTTTTCTCATAGAGGTTAATGGCATTGTTACTGGCGCGCACTTCCAGATTCATGGAGGTGATGCCTTTGCGCCGGGCCATGCGCAGGCTGTCGGACAGAAGTGTCTGCCCAATCCCACGCCCGCGCCACAAAGGAGCTACGGCCAGCAGCAGCAATTCGCATTCGTCGAGAACGGATCGTATCAGGGCGAACCCCGTAGGTGCTGCATCGATACGGGCGATGGTAAGCCAGGTGCCCGGCATTGTCATGACGCCGGCAAGCTGGGGCAAGGTCCATGCTTCGCCATATACGGGATCAAAAGCGCGGGTCATGACCTCCATCGCGTCGGTCAGCGCAATGCGGGCGCCCTCTTCGTAGCTTTCCAGAATCAGTCCGGCCATCATGACGCGGCGCGTTCCTCCATCGTTTTGGCATCGGCGCCGCGTCCGTAGATCGGCGAAGGGGGAAGGGATGCCATGGTCGCGATCAATGGGTAGGCGGCAGCATCGGGATAGATATTGACCGCCCGGCCGTGGCCGCGCGCCGTCACCAGTGCTTCGGCGCCGGTGCCGTAAAAAATTTCTGTATCCAGTGTTTGCGCCAATGTCTCGATGGGTGTGGACGTGACGGTCCCGTCGGCAACGGTGCCAGAAGCATCGAATGACTGCCAGAAAAGTTCGCCATGGCCGCCGGTGATGGTAACGATGATCGGACCATCCCGATGGTCGTGTGCTGCCATGGCTGCGATCAGCGAGGGCGCGCTAAACCCGTGAAGCGGAATGTTCCATGCGAGGGCAAGCGCGCGGGCGGCCGCGATGCCGATGCGTACGCCGGTAAAGCTGCCTGGCCCCACATCAACGGCGATGGCGTCGGCACGTCCGCCGTCAGGGAGTGCGGCAATGGCGGGAAGCAATGCTTCGGCGTGACCGCGGCCGACGATTTCGTGGAAATGCCCAATTACGGCGTCATTTTCCAGCAGTGCAACGGACAAGGCCTGTGTGGCGGTGTCGATCACCAAGAGGCGCAAACGAAACTCCCCCGAAGGTTCCAAGGCAAGAGGATTCACCTAGCGGTTAGTCGATCCGCCACGATTTGCCAAATGACGAACCATTTCGCTACGGAATTAAACGGCGCGAACCTCGGTCACTTCGGGCACATAATGTTTCAGCAACTGCTCAATTCCATTCTTGAGCGTTGCGCTGGATGAAGGGCAGCCAGAGCAGGCGCCCTGCATCTTGAGATAAACGGTGCCCTTGTCAAAGCCGCGATATACGATGTCACCACCGTCATTGGCGACGGCCGGGCGAACGCGCGTTTCGATGAGGTCACGGATCTGTTCGACGATTTCGGCGTCGGCGGGGTCGTCTGCAAATTCGTCGTCGTCCGCAGGCACCGCGATCCCGGCGGCTGTCCCCGGAGCGAACAGTGGCATGTTGGCCGAAAAATGTTCGAGCAGCGTCGCCAGAACGTCAGGCTTCACGTCGCTCCATTCGGAACCGGGGGCGATCGTCACCGATACGAAATCGCCGCCAAAGAAGACGCCGGTCACGTCGCCAAGGCTGAATAGCGCATTGGCCAGCGGGGACGCCTCTGCCTCTTCAGGGCTTGCAAAGTCGCGGGTTCCCGAACCCATGACGGCACGGCCGGGCAGGAATTTGACGGTCGCCGGATTGGGCGTCGGTTCAGTCTCGATCAGCATGGTCGCCATGTGGCGATTTGCCGGGCCAAGATCAAGCGCTTCGGGAACTTCGCCGCTGTCCGACCATTGAAAAGAAAAGCGAAGGAGACAAGGTGATGAGCAGTCAGGCCGATATTCGGGAGCGTTTCTGGGCAGATATTTCCAGTAGCCCCTATCTTATGGTGGGGTTGCAGGATGCCCGTGAACATAATGTACCAATGACAGCGCAATTGGACCCGAAGGCCAATCATTGTTTCTGGTTTTATACGTCACGGGACAATCGTCTGGCCCGCGGTGGGGCGGCCATGGCGCAATTCGCGTCGAAAGATCACTATCTATTCGCCTGTATTCAAGGCGTTCTTGCTGAAGAAACGGATCCGGCGGTTATCGATCGTTACTGGTCGCAGGAAGTGGAAAGCTGGTATCCGGGCGGGCGAGATGACCCAAATCTGCTGATGTTGCGATTTGATCTGGGCACGGCCGAGATATGGCGCTCCGATCTGTCGATCGGTGGTATGTTCAGGAAAATGTTCGGTGGAGATGTGCGCGAGGAAATGAAGGGCAAGCATGCCGAAATCGCGCTCTGATCCCTGATCGGTTAATGGACGTTGCAAGCGGTTACGGCTAATCCCGTGGCCGCTTGCTTTTATGGTGCAGATGCATCATATGGCAGTCAGCGTAGCGACTGGCCGTGATCGGCCCATCAGCGATTGGTAGCGTGATCGTCCCAGCCTCCGAAGGGCAGCAGGACCGGCCAATGACAAGTCTGCGCTAAGCTTGAGGCTTCCCTTTTCACGCGGGTCGTTTCGTAACCCGCCTCGCGCCCTAGCTGCGTCCGCAGCATAGTCGGCGCATGGCCGACTATGTGAGAATATCATGGAATTTAACGATCTCGGTCTTGCCGAACCGATTCTGAAGGCGCTTTCCGCCAAGAAATATGTGACGCCCACGCCGATCCAGCAAAAGGCGATCCCGGTTTTACTGGAAGGCCGCGACCTGTGCGGCATCGCCCAGACCGGTACTGGCAAGACGGCGGCGTTCGCCTTGCCCAGTCTGGACTATTTTGCCCGCAATCCCAAGCCGACCCCGATCAAGGGGTGCCGCATGTTGGTGCTGTCGCCGACGCGCGAACTGGCCGCGCAGATCGCGCAGAGCTTTCGCGATTATGGCCGTTTCCTGAAGCTGAGCGTTGAGACGGTATTCGGGGGCGTGCCTATCAACAAGCAGATCCGCGTCCTGTCGGCGGGCGTCGACATCGTCGTCGCCACGCCGGGCCGCCTGCTCGACCTGATCGATCAGCGAGCCTTCACCATCAAGGATACGGAAATTTTCGTCCTCGATGAAGCGGATCAGATGATGGACATGGGCTTCATTCATCCGCTTAAACGTATCGCCAAATTGTTGCCGCGTGATCGGCAGAATCTGTTCTTCTCGGCCACCATGCCAAAGGAAATCGAGGCGCTGGCTGGCCAGTTCCTGAACGATCCCGTCAAGGTGAGCGTTGCTCCGCAGTCGACGACGGCAGAGCGCGTGCGTCAGCAGGCGACTTTCGTCAATCAGGCGGAAAAGCAGGCGTTGCTCCATATCGTCCTCAAGAATGAGGACATTGATCGCGCGCTGATCTTTACCCGTACCAAACATGGCGCGGATCGTGTCGTCCGCTTCCTTGAAGGGGCGGGAATCGATGCTTTTGCCATCCATGGCAATAAGAGCCAGGGTCAGCGGACCACCGCGCTTCAGGCCTTCCGTCAGGGCAAGGTGAAGCTGCTGGTCGCGACCGATATTGCCGCACGCGGCATCGATGTGTCGGGCGTCAGCCATGTCATCAACTTCGAAATCCCCAACATCGCTGAACAATATGTCCATCGTATCGGCCGGACCGCGCGCGCCGGTGCCGAGGGCATCGCGATCAGCTTCGTGGCGGATGATGAGCGCCCCTATCTGAAGTCCATCGAGAAGGCGACGCGGGTCAAGCTGGAAATCGTGCCGTTGCCTGAAAACTTCATGGAAGCGGTTCGCAACCTGCCCAAGCCCGCCCCGCAGCGTAAGGGCGCAGAGCAGACGCCGGCCCAGAAAGCCAAGCGCGCCGATGGGCAGCGCCGCTATCAGGACCAGCAGAAGAGCCAGCGAGGTACGCCCGACAAGGCGCATCGTGCGGATGGTGAAGGCGCCAAGAAGAATTTCCGTCGCCGTCGTGGCGGTGGTGGCGCCGTCGGCACCCATAAGGGCGCTGTGCAGCGGACCGGCGCGCCGCGCTGATCACTTTAAACCCGGCCATCCGTTCATTCCTTGACAGGTTCAGGGGTGAATGGGTGGCGGGACCATTTGTCAGTGGCCATTCAGGAAAAGGACGTTAGGCTCCCACGCCTATGCACTTTTCCCTTCGCCGTCCGGCCGCTTCGCTCACCATTATCGCCCTTTTGCTGTCGGCATCGCCGCTGCCTCTGGCGGCGCAGACGACCCCAGTAGCCGAAGCCCCCAAGGCTGGCGCGGCTCAGCCACAGGTTCGCCCCTGGCTTTACGAGAATAGTGACGTGCCGATCGATACGGCATGGCGCTTCGGCACTTTGCCCAATGGCCTGCGCTATGCGATCCGCCGCAATGGTGTACCGCCAGGGCAGGTTTCCGTGCGCCTGCGGATCGATGCCGGGTCGCTTATGGAGCGTGAAGACGAGCAAGGTTACGCCCATTATATGGAGCATCTGACCTTTCGTGGCTCCAAGCATGTGCCTGATGGCGAGTCCAAGCGGATATGGCAGCGGCTGGGCGTAACGTTCGGCAGCGATAGCAATGCGCAGACAACGCCTACCGGGACGACCTATGCCCTCGACCTGCCGCAGGCGACGCCGCAATCGCTGGGCGAGAGCCTGAAAATTCTGTCCGGCATGATGACCGATCCCAATATCGTGGACAGCTCGGTCAATGCCGAACGCGCGGTGGTATTGGCGGAAAAGCGGGAAGGCGACGGGCCACAGGCGCGGATTTCCGATGCAAGCCGACAGCATTTCTTTGCCGGGCAGCCGTTGGCCGATCATGCACCCATCGGCACTATCGCAACGCTGAACGCAGCTACTGCGGCAAAGATGGAGGCATTTCATCAGCGTTGGTATCGGCCGGAAAACGCCGTTATCTCTGTTGCGGGCGATATGGACCCGGCGCAGGTCGAGCAATTGTTGAAGGACAATTTTTCTGCCTGGTCAGTAGCGGGTAAGGGCGCATCGATCCCTGATTTCGGGGAGCCTGATCCCAAATTTCCCGCCACGCGGGTGGCCGTGGAGCCGGGCGCCCCGACCGGCTTGACCATGGCGTGGCTGCGCCCATGGAAACCGCATGCCGACACCATCGTCTATAATCAGGATAAGCTGACAGACATGCTGGCGTTGCAGATCGTCAGCCGGCGTCTGGAACAGGCGGCAAGGGCGGGGGGCAGCTTCCTTCAGGCGAGCGCAGATCAACAGGATGTCAGTCGGTCGGCGGACGGCACATTCGTCACCATCGTGCCGAGCGGTGATGACTGGGAAAAGGCGCTGAGCGATGTGCGCGCCATTATCGAGGATGCAAAGGCTGCGCCTCCCAGTCAGGCGGAAATCGATCGTGAATATGCCCAGATGGATACCGCCCTGTCGATCGGCGTTGAAAATGCCGATACCGAGGCGGGTGCGAAACAGGCGACCGATCTGGTCAGCGCGGTCGATATTCGCGAAACGACGGTCGGGCCGCAGGCGGCGGTCGATATATTCCGATCGGGCAAGCCCGCGATGACCCCGCAGAAGATACTGGATTCCACCCGTCGGCTTTTTTCCGCCGGGGTGTTCCGGGCGCTGTTGATTACCGGCAAGATCATGCCCGGCGTGGACCAGAAACTGGCGGCGGCTGTGGCTGCACCCGTGAAGGCAGCGGCCAATGCGCGTCTGTCTGACAGGCCGGTGACGATGAACGACCTGCCGCCGCTGGGCGCGCCGGGGACGGTGGTGTCGCGGGAGCAGGTCGGTCTCCCGGGGATGGAGGTCATTACCTTTGCCAACGGTGTGAAACTGACCCTGTTCGCCAATGATGCCGAGACGGAGAAAGTCCGCATCAACGTCCGCTTTGGTCATGGGCAGCAGGCATTTTCGCCGACCAAGCCTGTGCCGGGGTGGGCCGCCGACTATGCGCTGGTGGCCGGTGGCATCGGCAAGCTGGGGCAGCGGGAGCTGGACGAGCTGACCAACGGGCGGCGCATGGGCATGCAGTTCGGTATCGATGATGATGCGTTCGAATTGCAGGCGGTTACTCGCCCCGCCGACTATAAGGATCAGTTGCGGCTGTTCGCGGCCAAGCTGGGCTTTCCCGGATGGGATCCGGCGCCGATCGCCCGTGTAAAGAGCGGGGCGGCGATCGCGTATGACGCCATGTCGCGCGCGCCCGATTCCGTGCTGGGCCGTGATCTCAACTGGTTGCTGCATGACAAGGATGTGCGGTTCCGTACACCGTCGCGGCAGGAGATCGACGCGCTGACCCCGCAGGCTTTCCGCTCGGCATGGGAGCCGATCCTGGCGTCCGGGCCGATCGAGGTGCAGTTGTTCGGGCAGGTGAAGCCGGATGATGCGATCGCGGCGGTGGCGGCGACATTCGGCGCCTTGCCCAAACGGGTGGATACGCCGGTGCCCGCCGCCAACAAAGAGCAGCGTTTCCCCGCCCATGTCGCCAAGCCGGTAGTGCTGCGGCATGAGGGCGACAAGGATCAGGCAGCAGCCGTCATGGCATGGCCGACGGCGGGCGGCTTCGCGCTTCAGCAGGAAGGGCGGCAGCTTGAGATATTGACCCAGATTTTCAACGATCGCCTGTTCGACCGGCTGCGTTCGACCGAGGGGGCGGCCTATTCGCCGAGTGTCCAGAATAACTGGCCCTTCTCTTATGACAGCGGTGGTTACATCCTTGTCACCAGTCAGGTGCGACCGGATCGGGTCAATTATTTCTATGACGTGGTGAAAAGCACGGCCGAGGATCTGGTGAAAAATCCGGTCAGCGATGATGAATTGCAACGTGCGGTTGCGCCGATGCGGCAATTGCTAATGCGGGCGGGGACGGGCAACGCCTTCTGGATGAACCAGATGGAAGGGGCGACGCATGATCCGCGCTATGTACAGGCGATGCAGACCATGGCGCAGGATATGCTGACCATCACTCCGGCGCAGGTTCAGGCGCTGGCCGCCAAATATCTGGTCCCAGGGAAAAGCTGGTCGGCGGTCGTTCTGCCCAACGGGGTGGAAGCCAAGTAAGCGTAAAAGGGGCGAGGGGGTATTCGCCCCCTTGCCGTCATCGCCGGAGCCGTTAGGCCATGGGGAAAGGGGCGGGGGGAAATGATTCCGCCTGCCCGGTTCGGGTCGGGGGCGATACAGATGATCGACAAGTTGAAGAATACGGCGCTGGCATGTGTCGTGGCGCTGAGCGTTGCAACACCGGCCGCCGCCGAACAGGTGGTTGTGACAGCCGACAAGATGATCGACGTGCTGGCGGGCAAGACGGTCGAACATCCCGCCATTTTCATCACCGACGGGCGGATTACCTCTGTCGCGGATGCCCGCACGGTTCGATGGGGTGCGGGCGTCAAGCATATCAACCTGACCGGCAAGACCATATTGCCCGGTTTGATCGACATGCATGTCCACCTGACGGGACTGGCCGAAGTGGGCGGCTATCAGGGATTGCGCTACACTGACAGTTTCTGGACCGCGATCGGTGTCGCAAACGCGAAGACCACGTTGAAGGCCGGTTTTACGACAGTGCGTAATGTCGGGTCGGCCGACTTTGCCGATGTCGGCCTGAAACAGGCGATCGAGGGCGGCTTTGTGCCGGGACCGCGCATCGTACCGGCGGGCTATGCGATCGGGGCGACCGGCGGCCATTGCGATGGCGGCGGCTTTCCGCCTTCGCTCGATCATAAAAGCCCCTCCGTCGTCGACAGCCCGGAGGAAGGGCGGGCCAAGGTGCGCTGGCTGCACAAATTCGGAGCGCGGGTCATCAAGATTTGCGCGACCGGGGGCGTCTTTTCACTGGGAGACGCGGTCGGCGCGCAGCAGTTGAGCTTCGAGGAAATGAAGGCGATCGCGGACGAGGCGCATATGCTGGGGCTGAAGGTCGCGGCGCACGCCCACGGCAATGACGGCATCCGCACCGCGATCGAGGCAGGGATCGACACGATCGAACATTGCAGCCTGGCCGACGACGCCACCATCAAGCTGGCGGCGCAGAAGAAGACATGGTTCGACATGGATATTTACAATGACGATTATATCCTGGCGACCGGCACGGCCAACGGCACTGAGCAGGAAAGCCTGGACAAGGAAAAGATGATCGGCCGTCTGCAACGTGAGACGTTCCAGAAGGCGGTGCGGGCCGGCGTTCCGATGCTGTTCGGGACGGACGCCGGTGTCTATCCTCATGGCGACAATGGCAAGCAGTTCGCCAAGATGGTCGAATGGGGCATGACGCCGATGCAGGCGATACAGGCGGCCACGGTCAGCGGTGCCAAGGCGCTGGGTCAGGAATCCGATGTCGGTGCAATTGCGGTGGGTCATTATGGCGACATCGTGGCGGTGGTCGGTGATCCGCTGAGTGATGTCACCGTGCTGGAGCATGTGACGGACGTGGTGAAGGGCGGGGTACTGGTCGATTGATGATCGAGTCGATCATCTGTCAGTAGGAGGCTGGATAAGTTGACGTTACGTCATCTATAGTGATGACGTAACGTCAACTTGCTACGCAATCATCTGAGAAACCACGATAACATCGCTGCAATCGCACGATCCATGGCGCGCAAGTTCACACCAGCCGCGCGCGCGAGCCGGTACGGGAAAAGACCAACGTTTCAAAGACCGGCACGACATGGCGCAGCGGCCGGGGATTTATGGCGTTTGACAGGCAGAAGCGGATCATTAGGCGCTTCTAATATCGTCCGAAAACAGCCATCCGTCATTGGTCATCCCAGCGGAAGCTGGGGTCTCAGGCGATGGCGAGAAACGCTTTAACAAGCGCTCTGGTCAGCCTTGACGCGTTTCTGCCTGAGATGCCAGCCTTCGCTGGCATGACAGATCATATAGCATCGGTTTTCAGGGATTGGTCGCCATAACCTGACCGTCCCATATTCCACCCCACCCGACCATTATTGAACAGCCCGCAGCCCAGCGACGATCATCTGGGCGGCGCGACGGGCGGTTTGTTCAGCGCTCAACGTGGGGCGCGATACGCTGCGGTGGCCGAGGCCGAACATGCAGGCGAGGATCATTTCTTCGGCAGCGTCAAGCGCTTCGCCTGACAGGTCGGGATTGGCGATACAGGCAAAGTCGCGCAGGTGGCTGCGGAAACGGGCGCACAGGGTGGCAATGGTTTCGCCTACGCGCTGATTACGGAAACTTTCGGCGAGAATGTCGAAGGAGAGGGCTTCGTCCTTTTCCTCAAACTTGCTCATCAATGTTTCTTCGAAAGCCTGTTCGACGCCGATCTCACCGGAATCGAGACGGGTGCGCAAGTCGGCCATAACGTCGGCCCAATCATCGGCGTCAGCATGGATCATCGCTTCGATGATGTCTTCCTTGCCTTTGAAGAGGCGATATATCTGACCGACGGACACCTGCGCAGCAACAGCCAGCCCTGCCATCGATGTCTGATGGAAGCCCTTCGATGCGAAGAGGTCGCGGGCCGTCGCCAATATGCGGCTTCTCCCATCTTTTTCATGCTGCGTTGCAACCAATTCTCACTACCCTGCGTTTTTCGCCCTTGCATTCCCCTTTGCACGATCCTACCTGCCCGGCAAGCGGAATGAACGTTCATTCCAGTGTAACATTCATAGCAAAACGGAATATAGGCGATGCAAAAGGGGATATTCACCGGATTGCTGCTGTGCGCTTCGGCTTTGGCCTTAAGCGCATGCGGACAAGGCCAGCCGCCCGCGCCACCGCCCCCCTCTGTCGGTGTGGTGACGCTGAAGACTGAGTCGGCACCATTGCTTAACGAACTGCCCGGCCGAATAGTTGCAGTCGAAACCGCAGAGGTTCGGCCGCAGATCAGTGGCGTCATCCGGCGCCGCCTGTTTGCAGAAGGTGGCAATGTGACCGCCGGTCAGATTTTGTATGAGATTGAGGATGCGCCCTATCGCGCGGCTCTGGCACAGGCACAAGGTGGCCTGGCGCGGGCCAATGCCGCGATCCGCTCGACGAAATTGCAGGCTGATCGCTACAAGGATCTGGTAGGCATCAATGCCGTCAGCAAGCAGGAATATGACAACGCCGATGCGTCCGCGCAGCAGGCACAGGCCGACGTCGTGGCTCAGCGTGGCGCCGTGCAGGCGGCGCAGGTAAATCAGGGCTTTACCCGTATTCGTGCGCCTATTTCCGGCCGTATCGGCCGTTCGCTGTTCACGCCGGGCGCTTTGGTTCAGGCGGGTCAGGCGGACGCGCTGGCGACTATCCAGCGTACCGACCGCGTCTATGTGGACGTGACGCAATCTGCCGCCCAGATCATCGACCTTAAGCAGGCGATGAAGAAGGGCGGGATCAGCGAAGGCGATGGCGCACGCATCCAGTTGGTGCTGCCTAACGGCAGCATCTATCCGATGGAGGGGCGTCTGCAATTTTCCGAAGTAACGGTCGATTCCACGTCTGGCGCCGTTACGTTGCGCGCCAGCTTCCCCAATCCTGACGGCCTGTTGCTGCCCGGCATGTATGTGCGCGCCAAGCTGGTCGAGGGAGAGGTGCAGTCGGCCATTCTTGCACCCCAACAGGGTATCAGCCGCGATGCACTCGGCCGTGCGACCGCCATGGTCTTGGGCAAGGATAACAAGGTCGAAATGCGTCAGGTGAAGGTCGACCGCGCAGTCGGCAATAAGTGGATCGTAACCGAAGGGTTGAAAGCTGGCGACAAGCTGATTGTCGAGGGACTGGTCAACCTGCGCCCGGGAACCGTAGTGACGCCCGGCGCACCGACACAGGTGACGGCGCCACAGGGCGGAGCCGGTCAGACTGGTGCGGCCGCGCAGGGTGGCGCCGCATCCGGTGCCGCGGCCAAGGGCGAGGCAAACTAACCCATGGCCCGCTATTTCATCGAACGACCCATCTTTGCATGGGTCATCGCCATCGTGATCATGCTGGCCGGGTTGCTCGCAATCCGCCAGCTTCCGGTCGCCCAATTCCCTGAGATCGCGCCGCCTGCGGTGACGATCGCCACCACCTATCCCGGTGCCAATGCCCAGACGCTGGAAAGCACGACGACCCAGATCATCGAGCAACAGCTCAAGGGCATCGACAATCTGCGCTATTTCTCGTCGACCAGCGACGGTTCGGGCAACCTGACCATCACCCTGACGTTTGAGCAAGGCACCGACCCTGACATCGCTCAGGTGCAGGTTCAGAACAAGCTGTCGCAGGCTACCCCATTGTTGCCGCAGGAAGTGCAGCAGCAGGGGTTGCGCGTCAGCAAGTCGACGTCCAGCTTCCTGTTGATCATGTCCGTCTATTCCGATGATGGCATTCATGATCAGAATGATGCGAGCGACTTCATCGCGTCGAGCCTTCAGGATCCGCTTAGCCGTGTGACCGGCGTAGGCGACACGCAGTTGTTCGGGTCGCAATATGCGATGCGTATCTGGCTGGACCCGTACAAGATGGCCAATCTGGGCATTACGACGGGTGACGTGAAATCGGCGATCCAGGCCCAGAATGCACAGGTTTCTGCGGGTCAGATCGGTGGGCAGCCGGCTCCTGCCGGACAGGCGCTCAATGCCACGGTCACGGCACAAACGCGGCTTCGCACGCCTGAGGAATTCCGTAACATCCGCCTGCGCAGCAACAGCGACGGTTCGGTGGTGCTGATGTCGGATGTCGCCGATGTCCAGTTGGGCGCTGAAATCTATGGCTTTGGTGTCAAGTTCAACGGCCATCCCGCATCGGGTTTCGGCATCAAGCTGGCACCGGGCGCCAACGCGCTGGACACCGTGGAATCGGTGAAGGCCCGCGTGGACGAATTGTCCAAAAACTTCCCGAGCTGGGTAAAATATGACTTCCCGGTCGATAACTCGACCTTCGTCAAGCTGTCGGTCGAACAGGTTATCCATACCCTGTTCGAAGCTGTCGCACTCGTCTTTGTCGTCATGTTCCTGTTCCTTCAGAACTGGCGCGCAACCCTGATCCCGACGATTGCGGTGCCGGTTGTTCTGCTGGGCGCACTCGCCATCCTGAGCGCGGCGGGCTTTACCATCAACACGCTGACCCTGTTCGGCATGGTGCTGGCTATCGGCCTGCTGGTCGATGATGCCATCGTCGTCGTGGAAAATGTGGAGCGCCTGATCCAGGATGAGGGGTTAAGTCCCAAGGAAGCGGCGAAAAAGTCGATGGACGAAATTTCCGGCGCCCTTATCGGCATCGGCCTTGTCCTGTCGGCGGTGTTCCTGCCCATGGCCTTCTTTGGTGGGTCGACCGGTGTTATCTTCCGGCAGTTTTCCATCACCATCGTGTCGTCGATGATCCTGTCGGTGATGGTCGCGTTGATCTTGACCCCGGCACTCTGTGCCACCATCCTGAAGCCCGCATCGGCCCATGGCGAAGCGTGGAAGGGACCGATCGGTTCAATCTTCGGTCGTTTCTTCGACTGGTTCAACCGCACGTTCGACAAGGGCGTGGTGCGCTATGGACGCGGCGTCGAAAAGGTCGAGCATCGCTGGGGCCGGACGATGATCGCCTATGCTTTGATCGTCGCAGGCATGGCCTTCATCTTCTTGCGCCTGCCGAGCGGATTCCTGCCCGACGAGGATCAGGGCATGCTGATCGCTCAGGTGTCGCTGCCCGCGGGTGCGACGATGGAGGAAACCGAGCGAACACTGGCCAAGATGCGCGATCATTATATGATCGATGAAAAGAAGAATGTTTCGGCTGTCTTCACCGTTGCTGGCTTCGGCTTCGTGGGGCAGGGGCAGAATGTCGGCATCGTCTTTACCCGTCTGAAGGATTGGTCGGAGCGCGGTGGCACCGATAACCGCGTCCCTGCGATCGCTCTGCGCGCCAACATGGCGTTCCAGAAGATCAAGGCAGGCATGGCCTTTGCTTTCGTCCCGCCGGCGGTGCAGGAATTGGGCAATGCGTCCGGTTTCGACTTCCAGTTGCTGGATCAGGCCAATCTGGGCCATGAGGCTCTGCTTGCTGCCCGCAACCAGTTGTTGGGCATGGCGATGACTGACAAGCGTCTGGCGCAGGTCCGTCCCAACGGTCTGGAAGATACGCCGCAGCTTAAGCTGAATGTCGATCAGGCGGCTGCTGGTGCGTTGGGCATCGCGCAGGCCGACGTGAATGACACGATCAGCACGTTGCTGGGTGGCTCCTATGTCAATGACTTCATCGACCGCGACCGTGTGAAGCGTGTCTATGTTCAGGCTGATGCGCCATTCCGCACCTCGCCCGATGCCATCAATGCTTTCCATGTGCGGGGTAGCTCTGGCACCATGGCGCCGATCTCGGCCTTTGCCACAACCGAGTGGATACAGGGGCCGGCACGTCTGGAACGTTTCAACGGCGTACCGTCGATGAACATTCAGGGTGCGCCCGCGCCCGGCGTGTCGAGCGGTACGGCGATGCAGGCGATGGAGGAATTCGCAGCCAAGCTGCCAGCCGGCATCGGCTATAGCTGGAACGGTATTTCCTATGAAGAACAGACATCGGGTGGTCAGGCTCCTTATGTCTATGCCCTGTCGATGCTGATTGTGTTCCTGTGCCTTGCGGCTTTGTATGAAAGCTGGTCGGTGCCGATCGCGGTCATGCTGGTGGTGCCGCTGGGCGTGCTGGGTGCGGTCATCGCAGCGCGGCTCGTGGGCCTCAACAACGACATCTATCTTCAGGTCGGTCTGATCACCACGATCGGCGTGTCGGCAAAGAACGCGATCCTGATCGTTGAGTTTGCCGAAGAAAAGATGCGGGAGGGCATGGCGCCGGCGAAGGCTGCTCTGGAGGCAGGCAAGCTGCGTCTGCGGCCGATCCTGATGACCAGCTTCGCTTTCATCTTCGGCGTGCTGCCTCTGGCGGTATCGACCGGAGCGGGCGCTGGTGGTCAGAACGCCATCGGCTGGGCAGTTGTCGGCGGCATGTTGTCGGCGACGGTGCTGGCGATCTTCTTCGTGCCGGTGTTCTTCACCGTCGTGAAGCGGCTGTTCCGCGAACATAAGAAGCATGAGACGGCGGATCATACCGCTACACCAGACGCGCCGCAGGAGGCATAAGAAGATGCGCAACATCAAGGCGCTGGGCGTCGTTTCCCTCTCGCTGGTGCTGGCCGCATGCGACATGGCGCCCAAATATACCCGCCCGGAAATGCCGGTGCCGGCCGCCAGCCCGCAAGGGCCGGCCTATGGCACCGACGCGGCTGGAGCCATCATTCCGGCCGACACGGGCTGGCGCGATTTCTTCACCGATCCGCGTCTGCAACGGGTGATCGAAACGGCACTCACCAATAATCGCGATCTGCGATTGGCGGTTGCCAATGTGGCCCAGGCTCGCGCGCAATATAAGGTTCAGCGGGCCGACCTGCTGCCCACGGTCGGCGCGACCGGAACGGCGACCTATTCGGAACAGCCGCTGGTGCAGTTTGGTCAGAGCCAGCGGCTCAACACCGACGTCTATCAGGCGCAACTGGGTATTTCTGCCTGGGAAATCGACCTGTTCGGGCGAGTGCGTAACCTGACCAAGGCCGCACAGGAGCAATATTTCGCCAGCGTTGAAAACCGCAATGCCGCGCAGACCGCGCTGATCGCCGAGACGGCGACGGCGTGGCTGACGATGGCGGCGGATCAGGAGCGGCTGCGTATTGCAACCGATCTTGAAAAGGCGTTTGGCGAGACGTTGAACCTGACCAAGGCGCGGTTCGACAAGGGCGTGGCGTCGGAGCTGGAAGTGCGTCAGGCGCAGACCAGCTATGACAATGCCCGTTCCGATATTGCAGAAGCAACTACGCTGGTCGCACAGGATCAGAATGCGCTGAACCTGCTGGCGGGCACGACGTTGAACGCGGGTGATTTGCCCGAAGCCTTCCCGACGAGCGATGCGACCATCGACACTTTGCCTGCGGGTATCGCGTCGGACGTGTTGTTGCGCCGGCCCGACATTGCGGCGGCGGAGCATCAATTGCTGGGTGCCAATGCCAATATCGGTGCAGCGCGGGCGGCTTTCTTCCCGCAAATCTCGCTGACAGCGGCACTGGGTACGGTCAGCCTCGGCCTGTCAAACCTGTTCAAGTCGGGCAGCGACACCTGGTCGGTGGCTCCTTCGGCAACATTGCCCATTTTTGACTTCGGTCGGAACAAGGGCAATCTACGCTATGCCAAGGCAACCTATGACGCGATGCTGGCAACCTATGAAAAGAGCGTGCAGACAGGTTTCCGCGAGGTCGCCGATGCGCTGGCGAGGCAGGGAACGATGACCCGGCAGATGGAGGCGCAAACCTCTTTGCGGGACTCTGCAAAAGTTGCCTATACATTGTCTGAAGCGCGTTTCCGTTCGGGCATCGATGGCTTCCTGACGACGCTGGATTCGCAGCGTTCGCTATACACCGCCGAACAGAGCCTGCTTGCGACGCGACTGACCCGCGCAGCCAATATGGTCGAAGTGTATCGGGCCATGGGCGGCGGGCTGAAGTAAAAGGATTTGAAGGCAAGAGGCGGGACGCGCTTCTTGCCTTCATCCTGTAGCGATGACGCCATGATCCTGTATGGAGTGGCATCATGACATTGGCTTTTACCGAATTTGCGTCGCCGGTCGGCGAATTGACGCTGTTTGCGAGCGATCAGGGGCTGGTCGCTATATTATGGCCTGACGATGATCCTGACCGCGTGAAACTGGAAGAGCGGCAGCGCGATCCCAGCCAGCCTATTTTGATGATGGCAGCCGATCAACTGGCTGACTATTTCACTGGCAATCGCCATATATTTGACCTGCCGCTGGACATGCGCGGCACAGACTTTCAGCAACAGGTATGGCGTGCCTTGCTGACCATCCCCTTCGGCGAGACGCGCAGCTATGGGCAACTGGCGGCCGAAATCGGTCGGCCCACGGCAAGCCGGGCTGTGGGAGCCGCCAACGGGCGTAACCCTCTATCGATCGTCGCGCCGTGCCATCGCGTAATCGGCGGCACTGGTGCGCTCACGGGCTTTGCGGGCGGAATGGAAACCAAGCTATGGCTGCTGGAACATGAGCGCGGCACAACGCGCCTGTTGTAAAGTGGCGGAAGCGGTGGGATTCGAACCCACGGTGAGCTTGCACCCACGGCGGTTTTCAAGACCGCTGCCTTAAACCACTCGGCCACACTTCCGTTGCGATGCTTCCTAGCGTGCAGGATCGAGTTGCCAAGCGAAAAATATGACGCTGTTCGCCCCGATGCTAAACTTTCGTTGCACCAGAGGGATCAGTATACATCCCGCTTGTAGCGCCCATTTTCTGCAAGATTTTCCAGCAAGGATTCGCCCAATGCGGCGCTGAGCGCGTCGTGAACGCCCTGAGCCATCCCGTCGAGGCTGCCGCAGACAAGGATGATGGCACCGCGATCGATCCAGTCGCGCACTATGTCCGCCTTGTCGCTCAGCAAATCCTGCACATAACGGCCACAATCCGCATCGCGTGAAAAACTGCGGTCGAGGCGTGCGAGCGTGCCATCATTCATCCAGCGCTGTAGCTCTTCGTCGAAGAAACTCTCATGCGCGCGTTGGCGTTCGCCAAAGAGGAGCCAATGGCCCTTGTTCCCGGCATGAGCCTGTTCCTTCAGATGGGCGCGCAGACCGGCGATGCCTGTGCCATTACCAATCAGGATCATGGCGACGGAATCATTGCCTTCTTCCGTGCGGAAACCGGGATTGGGGCGCAGGCGCATCAGCGTCTCTGAACCCACCGGCATATGGGCGGTCAGCCAGCCCGAACCGATGCCAAGCCCACCATCGTCGCGACGTACCTGTCGAACGACGAGATCCAGCGTGCCATCAGCAGTAATGGAGGCGGCGGAATATTCCCGCGCGGGTAGCGGGCGCAGGCTGCGCGCATGATCCATCGATATGGTGGCCGGACTATCCGGCAGAATGACCCCGGCATAATGGGCGCGCAATTCTTCACGCGCCTCTATCAGTTCTCCATCCGAGCTGTGTGCGGCGATCATGGCATCGACGGCTTGCGGCGCATTATGGGGCTGAACCTCGACGATGTCGCCGGCCTTCCAAAGCGGGGATGCCTCTGCGGACGGTTCGAACTGGAGGTGGAAAGCGGGCAACGCTTCACTGTCCGGGTTCAATGCCGTGCGCGATACAAGGCGCCATGCCGCAAAAGATAGAGCCGTCTGACCGCGCGTCGCGTCCGCCGCGCCCACACCGTGCAGGGCGTCATGCCATGCATGTTCCGCTTCGGCATCGATATGATCCATCTTTATCATGGTAAAGAGCGGCATCGCACCCGAGCGTCGAAGCCAGTCATCGACAGCGATACCGTAACCGCAAAAGTCGGGATATTCCCGGTCGCCGATGGCCAGCAACCCATAATGAAGATGGGACAGGTCAAGCGATGGGCCGCGCATGAGGCGGCTGGTAAAGCCGCGCGCCATGTCTGGCGGTTCGCCCTCTCCATAGGTGCTGACGACGATCAGCAGATGACGAGCCTCAGCCAGCATTGCGGCCGTCAGCTTGCCAACTGGCAGAACGCGCGAGCGGATTCCTCCCTTGCCCAGCGCAAGCGCTGCGTTGCGGGCGCGGATTTCAGCCGTACCTGTCTGGCTGGCATAGGCGACCAGCCATTCTTCCGGTCCGCCCACCAGCGTGCTGACATCAACGACGTCCAGCGCTTTCGCTTCCTTCTTACGACGACGGCGCGAGAGATAGAGGAGAAAGCCGGTGACGGTAAAAAGCGGCATGGTCAGGCTGGTCAGCATCAGGGCAATACGACCGGGCATTCCGAAGAAGGCGCCGCGATGCAATTCCAGCACGCTTTGCGTGATGATGACGCCCAGCGGACGGCGATCATACAGATCGCTCTTCTTGAGTTTCGCTGTCTTGGGATCGTAGCTGAAGCGATCGGTCTGACGCAAATGGCGTGCGTCGGCCTCGCGTGCGTCGAAGCTGATCGTCTTGACCGGCTGACTGGGAGCAGGCCGGGTCAGGCGGACCCAGACATAGCGGTCATCGGTCGCGCGGCGGAAGGCCTGCCACGACGGGTCGATGGCTGGGCGGGGGGCAATGCCGTCCTTTTTGCGTTCGCCACGCTGAGCTTCCTCGCCCGGGGCTTTGCCGGTCAGGGCGTAAACGACGCCTTGCCGATACCAGTCATAGCTCCACCACAGGCCGGTCAGGGCGCTGAGCAGATAGAAAAGCAAAACCCAGGTGCCAATAACGACATGAAGGGCACGCCATAGATTGCGGCCTGTCTTGCGCAGGTCCAGCACGAACCATGCGCGCCAGTCGAGCGCCTGACGCGGCCAGCGCAGATAGAGGCCGGACAGGGCGAAAAAGATGAGCGATATGGCGCTGAATGCGGTAATTTGTCGGCCGATGCCATTACCGCCGCCGGGCAGCGCCAGCCAGCGATGCAACTGGTCCATCAAATGGAAGAAGCCAGCACCCGCGGGCTCGCCCAGCCATGCGCCGGTCGCACGATCAACTTGCCCTTCAAGACGGCCACGCCCTTCGTTTGGCGACATACGCACGCCATGAGAAAGGTCACGATCCATCTGCCAATCGAGGCGGCTGACATAATAGCCGGGGTGATCGGCCTGAACCTTTGCAATCAGCTGATCGGGGGTCAGGTCGGGAGCGGCTGGGGCACCGGGTGCGAACAGGCGCGGTGACAGTGCCTCGGTAATTTCATCTTCGAAGCTGATGGAGGCTCCGGTGATGCCCATGACGGCAAGGACGATGCCGGCGGTAATGCCAAGAAACCAGTGAATCTGAAAAAGAGCGCGCTTGAACACTGGAACCCCGTCATTGCGACCCCCCTGATGCCGGGCCGAGGGCTTTATTGCGGAACTGCATGACGAATGCAATTGCGATATATTCGCAATATCACTATCGGCGCGCTCTGCGATTCGCATTGGTTGGGGGAGATTTTCATGGCTTTTTTGCTGATTGCCATTTCGGCGGCCGGCGTGGTTGCCGGAGAAGCGGGGCCGGATCAGGCGCAGGTGGAGCGGCGGCTGGACGAGGAAATCGTCGTCACGGGACAACGTCCGACCTTCAAGACCGAAATGGTTCAGGTGGGTGCGTTCCGTAATCAGTCGATCCTCGATACTCCGGCCAGTATCGCCGTTATCCCCAAAGCCCTGCTGGATGCGCAGGGGGCAACCGGGTTGGAGGAAGCGTTGCGCAACGCGCCGGGCGTGACGCAGCAGGCGACCAGCCCGACGACCAGCAATAATTTCGTGTCGCGCGGTGTGCTGATGAACGCGCGCACCAATTACCGGCTGAACGGTGCACTTCAGATCATCAATCTCAGCCCCATACCGATCGAGAACAAGCAGCGGGTGGAATTGCTGAAGGGTGTGTCGGCACTTTATTATGGCCTCGCTACCCCGTCCGGCATCGTCAACGTCGTGGCGAAGAGGGCCGGGGATCAACCCGTCAGCAGCGTCTATTTCAACGGAGATGTCGAAGGTAGCCTGGGCGCGGGGTTCGACATCGGACGGAAGCTGGGCGCCGAGGACCAATTCGGTGTGCGGATCAACGGTTATTCCGGGCATGTCGAAACGCCCATCGATGGCGTGAATGGTCGCCGCTACCTGATCAGTGGCGCGTTCGACTGGCAGGCGAGTGAACGACTGTCGTTCAAATTCGACATCGAACATTATCGTCGCGCGACCGATGAACCGGGCGGCATCTCTCTGGCTGCGTTTCAGTTGCTTGAGGGCATTCCCAATCCGCATAATCGCTACGCGCCGAGCAACGCCCCCTATCGTACATGGTCGACCAATGCACTGGGGCGCGTCGATTATGCGCTGGGCGATGCATGGTCCGTGCGAGCCGAACTGGGGCTTGCTCAATCGCGGCGGCAGCGCAGCCGGGCGGATTTCAGCTTTACCAACGCAGCGGCGGTAGCGACGGGAGCGGGCCGAATTGCGGGAAACTACACGCCCGACCAGGAGTATCGTAACGAATATATCCGCACTGAAATCGCCGGTAAACTGCCGACGTTCGGCATCGAGCATGAATTATTGTTTGGCTTTGCCCGCAACCGGCAGGTGCAGGAGGACCAGCATCAGACAAGTTATACGGCGGTGGCGCAGAACATCTATGATCCGCGCAACATTCCGTTCAGCAGCCTGAATTTCACCAAGACGCGGCTGGCTGCGGGCAGCGTCAATATCGATACCGGCTTTTACATGCTGGATATCGCGCATGTCGGTGAAAAGATTTTGCTGATCGGCGGTGTGCGGCGGGTGCTGTATGACACCAAGGAAGCGGGCAGCGATTATCGTATGAAGGCGTGGACGCCCACGGGGGGCATCGTGTTCAAGGTGACGCCCAAATCCAGCCTGTACTTTACCTATATCGAAGGTCTGGAAAGTGCAGGAACCGCGCCGACCGGGACGACCAATGAAGGTGACATATTGCGCCCGGTGCTGAGCAAGCAGATCGAGGCGGGGGGACGAGTGGAAGTGGCGGGAGCGTTGGCCAGCCTCGCCTATTTCCGTATTGATCGCGGCCTTGGCTATATCGATGCGAGCAACACTTATGTCGTCAATGGCCGCGCCATTCACGAGGGGATCGAAGGGTCACTTCAGGGCAATGTGACCAAGACATTGTCGGTCGCATTGTCGGGACAATATTTGAAGGCGCAGCAAGAGCAGACGGGGGTCGTTGCGCAGGACGGCAAGCGGGTCGATAACACGCCGCGTTGGTCTGCATCCCTGTTTGCGGAATATCGACCGCCGATGTTACCGGAACTCGGGGTCAATGCCGGTGCCTATTATACCGGCCTTCGTTATGCCGATGCGCTGAACCGATACAGCATGCCCGCTTACACGACCTATAGCCTTGGCGCGAATTACAAGCTGCGGCTGCCGGATGATCGGGCCATCACCCTGCGCGTCAATGGGGATAACATCACCAACAAACGCTATTGGTCGACCGGCGGAACCATCTTCTATGTCGGATTGGCAAGGCAGGTGCGCTTTTCGGCCACGATGGATTTCTGATGGCGTGAATGATGATACATGGCCGCCCGTGATTTCGGGCGGCCATGTTAATGCCGCGACAGGCTTATTTGGTGGCTGTCTTGAGGTAGGCGATCAGGTTGGCGCGATCCACCGGATTGGAAATGCCAGCAAAGGCCATGCGCGTGCCGGGGACAGTGCCGCTGGGCTTGGTAACGAACGCATCAAGCGTTTTCGCATCCCAGCGGATTTTCGCCTTCTGCATGGCGGGGGAATAGGTGAAGTCGGCCATCGTACCGGACGTGCGACCGAAAATGCCGTTGAGTGGTGGGCCCATTTTCTTCACGCCCGGCTTTACGTCATGGCACAGAGCGCAACGGGCAAATACCGTCTTGCCTTTAACGGCATCACCGGATTGAGCGAATGCGGGCGTGACGGCAGCGGATAACGAAGCGATAGCAATAATCCGGGCAATTGATGCAAACGACATGAAAATTTCCCTGCATGGTAATATAATTGTGGCGGTCCCTGCAAAATGCGGTGTGCCCGACCTGCAACCTGACCGCAAGCAGATGAATAGGGTTTTAAGCGCCTGTCCCACGGGAATATTATTCGCAGCGTTATGATCGCGCGAAAAAATTCTGCACAGGTGAACAAAAATTTCGGAAATAGGGAAAATGGTGCACCCAAGTGGATTCGAACCACTGGCCTTTGCCTTCGGAGGGCAACGCTCTATCCAGCTGAGCTATGGGTGCATGACGCTGGTCAGGAGAGGCGCTTAGCAAAGCCAAACCGGGTGCGCCAGCATCTAAATGCGCTTTAGATCATCTTTATTGGCGGATGGTTATTTGCCCGGCTTTTCCATCGGCTGGAATTTGCCAAGGCCGCAACTGGCGCCGGGTTGCAAGCCCGGTCCTGCATTCCAAAGGACGGTGATTATATCGACCGAACAGAGTTGCGACAGGCTGGTGGCGTAAGAGAAGCGCTTTTCGAACCCCAGGCTGGGGCAGCTATTGGGCAGAATGTTGCGGTATATGCGCTTGTTGTTCACTTCGAAATCGATGGTTCGATCGTCTTTCACGCTGCTGGATCGGATGGAGCGGATCGGGATGCAATCAACGGGCTTGCCCGAAGGCTGATAAGAAGGCCCGGTATCCTTCGCGATAGCAGGGGAGAATGCGCCGATGAGGGTAAGGGTAAAAGCAATGCCGCGGATAGGATGAACGAACATCTTGTCTCTCCTTCTTCTCAGCGAATCGACGCTGCGAAGTGGTACGAACCGTCTTTATGCCCCTTTGCCTGAACGATGCGAGAACAGCCGGGGTCATGCAGCCTTGGGCGCGGGAGTTTTGGGTTTGAAGCGGCACAGATCCGATATGATGCAACGCCAGCATTCGGGCTTACGCGCCTTGCACACATAACGGCCATGCAGGATCAGCCAGTGGTGGGCGTCGCGCCGAAAAGGGCCGGGAACCCGCTTGTCCAGTTTCAATTCGACCGCGAGCGGGGTCTTGCCGGGAGCAAGGCCGGTGCGGTTGCCGACGCGGAAAATATGGGTGTCGACCGCGAAGGTTTCCTGACCGAAAGCGGTGTTGGCCACTACATTGGCGGTTTTTCGTCCCACGCCTGGCAGGGTCGTCAGCACGTCACGGTCCTGCGGCACTTCGCCCCCGAAATCGCGGACCAATATTTCCGACAGGGCGATGACGTTCTTTGCCTTGGTATTGAACAGACCGATGGTGCGGACATGCTTTTTCAGGCCGTCCTCGCCCAGATCGACCATCTGCTGGGGCGTAGTAACATCGCGAAAAAGAGCGCGCGTCGCCTTGTTCACGCCGACATCGGTCGCCTGCGCGGATAGAACGACGGCCACGAGCAATTGATAGTCGTTGCCATATTCCAGTTCGGTGCGGGGGGCCGGATTTTCCTCTGCCAGCCGACTGAACATGTCGAATATCTGCGCCTTGTTCATGGCATTACAGGCCCAGAACCGCCTTCATATCATATCGACCAGCAGGCTGAGAGGCGAGCCATGTCGCTCCCTTGATCGCGCCACGGGCAAAGATGGTGCGGTTTTCGGCCCGATGACCGATTTCAATACGCTCGCCTTCGGTCGCGAAGATAATCTGATGATCGCCGGCGACGGAGCCGCCGCGCAGGGCAGCAAAGCCGATGTCGCCACGGGTACGAGCGCCGGTGATGCCGTCACGACCGCGATCGCTATGGTCGGCTAGGTCGATGCCACGCCCGCGCGCCGCAGCCTCGCCCAGTAGCAGCGCAGTACCGGATGGCGCATCAACTTTGTGCCGATGGTGCATTTCGACGATTTCGATATCCCAATCGTCACTCAACCCTGCGGCGGCGCGTTCCACCAGCGCCGCGATCAGATTGACGCCGAGCGAAGTGTTCCCGGTCTGAAGCACGGGGATGTGCGAAGCCGCTGCATCGATCGCGGCATGATGATGTGGTTCCAGTCCGGTGGTGCCGATCAATATGGGTTTTTCGGCTTGAACGGCGGCGTCGAGATGCGTGGTCAGGGCGTCGGGGGTGGAAAAGTCGATCAACACGTCGCTGACCTGCGCAAGCGCAAGCGGATCGGTGGCGATTGTGATGTTAGGTGCCAGCGTGTCTCCGCCCTTATGAACGGTGCCGCCGGCGATTGGCAAGGCGGTATCCACCGCGACCTGCGCAATGGCGCGCCCCATGCGTCCTGCTGCGCCGAAAATACCTATCTGGGTCATGTGCCGTCACCATGGAAGAGAATGGCTCTGGCCGATGCCAGAGCGGGAACATCTTGTCATCCCCGTCGATGGCCGGTTGGGCAACAGACAAGGAAAAAGGCGACGTCCGTTGGGACGCCGCCTTTTCACAATCTCAATCGAAACGCGGTTTAGCGCTTTTCGACCGGAACATAGTCGCGCTGCGTCGGGCCGGTGTAGAGCTGACGCGGACGGCCGATCTTCTGCGCTGGGTCCGAAATCATTTCGTTCCACTGAGCGACCCAGCCAACGGTGCGGGCGAGGGCGAAGAGAACGGTGAACATTTCGGTCGGGAAGCCGATGGCCGACAGGATGACGCCCGAATAGAAGTCGACGTTCGGGAAGAGCTTCTTTTCGATGAAGTAAGGATCGCTGAGTGCGATCTTTTCCAGTTCGCGGGCGACGTCGAACACAGGATCGGTGACGCCCATGGTCTTGAGAACGTCTTCCGCCGTCTTCTGCATCACGGTCGCGCGCGGATCGTAATTTTTGTACACGCGATGGCCAAAGCCCATCAGGCGGAACGGATCGTCCTTGTTCTTGGCGCGGGCGATATATTCCGGAATACGATCGACAGTGCCGATTTCGCGCAGCATGTTGAGCGCGGCTTCATTGGCGCCACCATGGGCCGGACCCCAGAGGCAGGCGATGCCGGCCGCGATGCAGGCAAACGGATTGGCGCCCGAGGAGCCAGCCAGACGCACGGTCGAGGTCGATGCATTCTGTTCATGATCGGCATGGAGAATGAAAATCTTGTCCATGGCGTCCACGATCACCGGATCGGGAATATATTCTTCCGCCGGAACCGAGAAGGTCATGCGCAGGAAGTTGGCGGTGTAGGACAGGTCGTTGCGCGGATAGACGAAGGGCTGACCCACCGAATATTTATAGGCCATCGCGGCAATCGTGGGCATCTTCGCGATCAGGCGGTGGCTGGCGATACGACGCTGGTCGGGATCGTTGATGTCGGTCGAGTCGTGATAGAAGGCCGACAGGGCGCCGACAACGCCGCACAGGATGGCCATGGGATGCGCGTCACGACGGAAACCGCGGAAAAAGGCGGTCAGCTGTTCGTGGATCATCGTGTGGCGGGTGATCGTGTTGATGAACTCTGCCAGCTCTTCCTTATTGGGAAGCTCATCGTTCAGCAGCAAATAGGCCACTTCCATGAAGCTGGAGCCTTCGGCGAGCTGACCGATCGGATAGCCACGGTGCAGCAGAACGCCCTGATCACCATCGATATAGGTCAGGCCGGATTCACAACTGGCGGTCGAGGTAAAGCCCGGATCGTAGGTGAACATGCCGGTATTGGCGTAAAGCTTGCGGATGTCGATGACCTGCGGGCCAACCGAGCCATCCATGACGGTGTAATCGCTGGCTGCTCCTTCAACCGTCAAACTGGCTTTGTTATCGGACATATTATTCTCCTATTATGCCATCAACCAAGCGATGCGTGCCCCACATCGTTCAGCCTTACCAAGCTTTCCTCTTTCCCCAGAAGGAAGAGGACATCAAAAATACCCGGCGAAACCGTGCGTCCGGTAAGGGCCGCGCGCAGCGGTTGGGCCACCTTGCCTAATCCAAGGCCGGCATCCTCTGCCACGCGACGTATAATTTCTTCGATCGCTTCGACCGTCCAGGACTGAACGGGTGAGAGAGCGTCGGCTGTGTTTGCCAGCAGCACGCGCGCGGAGTCGTCTAGCAGAGCGGAGGCCTTTTCGTCAAAATCCAACGGGACATTTTTGAACAAAAATTCCGCACCCTCAGCAATTTCGTTAAGCGTTTTGGCCCGAGGCTTAAGGGAAGCCATAGCTTCCGACAAAAGTGCTAGGCCATTTTCGGGCAGTTCCTTGCCAAGCCGTTCGGCTACGCGAGGCGCAACCAGAGTCGCAAGGCGAGCATCGTCCGCTTCACGCAGATAATGACCGTTCAGATTTTCCAGCTTCTTGATATCGAAGCGGGATGGCGAACGCCCGACGCCTGAAATATCAAACAGTTCGATGGCACGGGCGATCGAAATGATTTCCTCATCCCCGTGACCCCAGCCAAGCCGTAACAGATAGTTGAGGACGGCTTCGGGCAGCATGCCCATTTCGTCACGATAGGCGTCGACGCCCAATGCACCGTGACGCTTTGACAGCTTCGCGCCGTCAGAACCGTGGATCAACGGGATATGCGCGTAAACAGGCTCTTCCCAGCCCATGGCCTTGATGATGGAAAGCTGACGGAAGGCGTTATTGAGATGATCGTCGCCGCGAATGACATGGGTGACGCCCATATCATTATCGTCGACGACCACAGCCAGCATATAAGTGGGCGTGCCGTCCGAACGCAGCAGGATCATGTCATCCAGTTCGGCATTCTGCACGACAACACGACCTTGCACCGCATCCTCGATCACGGTTTCGCCGTCGCGCGGCGCCTTGATCCGGATGACGAACGGGGCGCCCTCGGGTGCTTCCGATGGATCGCGGTCACGCCAGCGGCCGTCATAGCGCATCGGCAGCTTGGCAGCCCGCTGTTGCTCGCGCAGTTCGGCCAGTTCTTCCGGCGTTGCATAGCAACGATAGGCATGGCCCGCGCTTAAAAGCTGATTGGCGACTTCCGCATGGCGGGGCGTGCGTTCAAACTGAAAGACGGCGGGTTCGTCGCCGGCCAGACCCAGCCATTCCAGCCCATCGAAAATGGCGCCGACGGCAGCTTCCGTTGAGCGGGCGCGGTCGGTATCCTCGATCCGCAGCAGGAACTTGCCGCCATGGTGCCGCGCAAACAGCCAGTTGAACAGCGCTGTGCGAGCGCCGCCAATATGCAGAAACCCCGTCGGGGAAGGGGCGAAGCGTGTCACCACCTGTTTATTCGCGCCCGTTGCACTTGCCGTCATATTCGCTGACATTCGCCTTGTTGGTCTATGAATGCGACGCCCCCTAGCATGGCTTTTGTGCCACGACAAACCTCGCTTTGGGGGGAGGCTCTGTTGCGGCTGCGAACCGTGTTGCAAGCCATAGAAATATGGCTGGAGCAGGAGCGGGAGCAACTGCCCCTGTGGGTGCCAATCGGGTTGGGGGTGGGGATCAGCGCCTGGTTCATTCTGCCCAATTCCATGGCCTGGCTGGCATTCTGCTGCGGTGCGCTGGCATTGATCTGCCTGTCCATGCTGTGTCCGGTTGGCGGGCGACTGAGGCGCACGGTGGCGGGAGCAGGCACACTGGCTTTGATCGGATGTGTCCTTATCTGGGGCAAAGCAACATGGCTGGGGCAGCCGCCACTGGCGCGGGCCATGTTCACGACCGTGACCGGTGAGGTGATTTCGACTCGCCCCGTCCCCGCGCAACATATGGTCCGGGCGATGATCCGCCCTTTGCAGGCGCCCGACATGCCCGACATGCCCGACATGATCCGGGTGAATATTGCCGAGGGCGATCTGCCAAAAGGCTTGGGGGGCGGCGCGAAAGTAAGATTTCGGGTGCGATTGATGCCGCCCGCACCGCCTGCCGTACCGGGGGCTTATGATTTTGCAGCGCGCGCCTATTTTCTGGGGATTGGGGCCACGGGCAAGGCGTTGAAACCGATAGAGGTGCTGACCGCATCGCGTGAAGACCCGCCGCTGAGGGAGCGGCTGTTCCGACATATTCTCGATCGGATGGATGGAGCGGGCAAAGGCATTGCGGTTGCGCTGGCCACTGGAGATCAGGGGGCGATCAGCGAGGCGGATGCCGAAGCGATGCGGCGGAGCGGGCTGGCGCATTTGTTGTCGATCAGTGGATTGCATGTGACGGCGCTGATCGGGGCGGTCATTTTCCTGCTGATGCGGGTCATGGCTCTCAGTCAGCGTGCGGCGCTGAACTGGCCTTTGCTGCTTATCGCGGCGGCGGGCGGGGCGCTGGCGGGAATCGGATATACGTTGCTGACCGGGGCGGAGGTGCCGACGGTGCGATCCTGCGTCGCTGCGCTGCTGGTGCTGGGCGGGTTGGCACTGGGGCGTGATGCCATGACGCTTCGGTTGGTGGCGAGCGGTGCGCTGGTGGTCCTGATATTCTGGCCCGATGCGCTGGCGGGGCCGAGTTTTCAGATGAGCTTTGCAGCCGTGACCGCGCTCGTCGCGCTGGCCGAACATCAAGGCTTCAAGGGTTTCGCAGCGGCGCGGGATGAGGTGCCGTGGCGAAAGGGATTGCGGGCGCTGGCCGTCATGCTGGCGACGGGAGTGGCGGTCGAACTGGTGTTGATGCCGATTGCCCTGTTCCATTTTCACAAGGCAGGGATGCTGGGCGCCTTTGCCAATTTGATCGCGATTCCGCTGACCACCTTTGTCGTGATGCCGATGGAGGCGTTGGCTCTCGTACTGGATGTAGCAGGACTGGGCGCCCCGGCATGGTGGGTGACGGAGCGGGCTTTGGAACTTCTGCTGTTCCTTGCCCACAGCGTTGCAGCCAGTCCGATGGCGTCAATGTTGCTTCCAACCCTGCCGGGCGGCCTGTTCGCGTTGATGATTGGTGGCATCTTGTGGTGCCTGTTGTGGCGTATGCGCCAGCGCTGGCTGGGGCTGGCGCCCCTGTGTATGGGCGCAATCGGAGCGTTGTTCCTGACGCCCCCTGATATGGTGGTGACGGGCGATGGTCGGCATGTTGCCGTGCGGGTTGGGCAGTCCATGGCGATATTGCGATCAGGTGCAGGGGACTATGTTCGCGATACATTGTCGGAAGGCGCCGGTTATGACGGTGCGCTCGATCCACTGGCGGAATTGGCACAGGCGCGCTGTTCGCCCGATCTGTGTGCGGTCAGGGTGGAGCGAGGGGGACGGTCATGGCGATTGTTGATGACGCGCAGCGCGACGATGATTGATCGGGACAGGCTGGAGCATGACTGTACTCAGGCCGACATCGTGGTTGCCGATCGCGGTCTGCCATATTGGTGTCGACCGCGCTGGTTGAAAATCGACCGCCGACTATTGGCGCGGACCGGCGGGCTTGCGATCGATCTGGCACGGGCTGAAGTTCACACTGTCGCAAAACCAGGTGACGCCCATCCCTGGATCATCCGTACGCAAAATGGGTCTGCCCGTCAGAAAAGCAGCTTCCGGCGCAGGTCGTTGCCCGCGCGGGATACCCATTAATTGTAGCGGCGCAGAAGCCCGGCGAGTTTGCCCTGGATACGAACCTGTCGCGGATCATAGATCTGGGGTTCGTAAGCGCTGTTGGCCGGATCGAGGCGCACACGCGGCCCTTCCCGACGGAAATATTTGAGCGTTGCTTCGCTCTCATCGATCAGGGCCACAACAATCTGTCCTTCGCGGGCGACATCGGTCCGCTGGATCAGGGCAAAATCTCCATCGAGAATCCCCGCCTCCATCATCGAGTCGCCGGATACTTCCAGTGCATAATGATCGCCTGCACCCAGCAAGGCGGCAGGAACGGAGAGCATATTATGTCCCTCCATCGCTTCGATCGGAACGCCGGCAGCGATCCGGCCATGAAGCGGAATTTCGATCACATCATTGGCTGCGATCGGTAGCGGAGCAGGCGCGGGCGGCGCCTTGGGTTGAATTGGGACAACAGGAGTAGGCGCACGATGCATCGCGTCGGGCAGTTTCAGCACTTCCAGCGCGCGGGCGCGATTGGGAAGGCGCCGAATGAAGCCACGTTCCTCCAGTGCGTTGATCAGCCGGTGAATGCCGGACTTGGAACGCAGGTCGAGCGCGTCCTTCATCTCTTCGAAAGAGGGCGACACGCCGCCCTCCTCCAGTCGGGTCTGGATGAAGCTGAGCAACTCCTGCTGCTTGGGCGTCAACATACCTGCCAATCCTCCGTGGAACGTATGAGGAACGTATAGGAAACGGAACGAGGCAAGTCAAGCGCCGCCGACATAGCGCTTGGCTCAGTTCAATGGCAGGATCGTGACGCTTTCGCCGGGGGCAGCGGGAGGGGACTGTGCCGGACGCACGATAAGGCAGTCGGCCATGGCCATGGCGGCCGTCGCCGCGCTGTCCTGCGAAGTAACGGACACAACGCCATCTTCGGCGCGAAAAGCCCTCAGATAATCGTCGCGCTCACCAGTTTGAGGCAGGGGTGACGACAGGCGGGCCTTGGTCGTGAAAGGAAGCGGGCGTGATGCGCCGCTCATGTAGCGGACGAGCGGCGCCAGAAAGAGGAAGCCGGTGACGAACGCCGATACCGGATTGCCGGGAAGCCCGAGAAACATGCTATTACCCAATCGGCCCGCCATCAGCGGTTTGCCTGGACGCATCCTGATCTTCCAGAAATCCAGACTGCCGCCCGCGCGGGTAAAGGCCGGTCGGACAAGGTCATGATCCCCTACCGACGCACCGCCGGTCGTGACGATGATGTCGGCCGTTCTTGCGCGTTCAAGCGCCTGTGTCATGGCGTCGAGGTCGTCCGGGATGATGCCAATATCGTCGATGTCGCAGGGCAGCGCAGCCAGCATGGCCGTCAGCATGGGCGCGTTGGAGGATGGCAGGCGACCCGGCGACACCAGTTGCCCCGGCGCGACCAGTTCATTGCCTGTCGAAAGCAGCGCAATGCGTGGGCGGCGATGAACAGGCAGTGTGCCGTGGCCACCAAGCACCGCCAGCGCGATCTGGGCCGGACCAAGCCATGCGCCCGCAGGAAGCAGAGGCACGCCCTTCGCAAAATCGGACGCGGCGGGGCGGACATGGCGCCCCGGACCCAGCGTGCCGTCGATGGCGCGGACCGAATCTCCGTCCACGGCGCTATTTTCCTGGATCAGAATGGCGTCGGCGCCGGCCGGGATCGGTGCGCCGGTGAAGATGCGGCAGGCCTCGCCGGGGGCGAGCGACGGTTGGGCCATATCGCCTGCGCTGCTGGTCATGGTGACGCGCCATGGGCCGGGCTGTTCGGCGGCGCGTACGGCATAGCCGTCCATCGCGGAAAGATCGGCCCACGGTTGGTCGCGCAGGGCGGGAAGGTCGCTGGCGAGCCAACGACCCGTACATGCGGTGATGGGCGCTTGCTCCATCGGCAACGGGGGCGCCAGCGCGAAGAGGCGTCTCTGCGCTTCTGCGACCGGCAGCAGGTTCATGGGGCGCGCCAGTCGCCAGACTTGCCACCAGTCTTGGACAGGAGGCGAATGCCGCTGATGATCATGCCCTTATCCAGAGCCTTGGCCATGTCGTATATCGTGAGCAGGGCTGCGGATGCAGCGGTCAGTGCTTCCATCTCTACCCCCGTTTGCCCGGCCGTGCGGGCGGTGGCCGTGACGGTGACACAGGCCGCATCGAGAGTGAAATCGATCGAAACAGCGCTGAGCGCTATGGGATGACAAAGCGGGATGAGTTCTGCGGTGCGCTTGGCCGCCATGATGCCTGCGACGCGAGCGACGGCGAGAACATCGCCCTTTTTGACCAGTCCGGCGGCGATCGCGCTGGCGGCCTCGGCACTCATGTCGATATGGCCGGTAGCGACGGCTTCGCGTGCGGTCGTCGCCTTGGCCGATACGTCCACCATGCGGGCGGCGCCGTCCTCGTCCAGATGCGTAAGACCGCTCATGCGCCGGTCAGCAGGGCGCGGGTGGCCGCCTCTACATCGTCCTGCCGCATCAATGTTTCACCGACCAGGAAACAGCGCACGCCATGTTCGGCCATGGCGGTGAGGTCGGCATGGCTGGTCAGGCCGCTTTCCGCAACGAAGGTGCAGCCCTCAGGCGCCTTGCCCACCAGTTCATAGGTACGGGCGAAATCGACGCTGAAATCGCGCAGGTCGCGATTATTGACGCCGATCAGGCGGGAACGTAGCGAGAGGGCGCGGTCCAGTTCGCTTTCGTCATGCACCTCGATCAGGGCATCCATGCCAAGGCCAAGGGCGGCGTCCTCAATCTCTGCCATCTGTACATCATCCAGAGCGGCAACGATGATGAGGATTGCGTCGGCGCCCAGCGATCGGCTTTCCAGTACCTGCCAGGGATCGACGATGAAGTCCTTGCGCAGCACCGGCAGCGAGCAAGCGGCGCGGGCGGCGATCAGATAATCGTCATGCCCCTGAAAATAGGGTTCGTCGGTCAGGACGGAGAGGCAGGCTGCGCCGCCAGCCTGATAGGCGCTGGCATGGGCGGGCGGATCGAAGTCGGCGCGGATCAGCCCCTTGGATGGACTGGCTTTCTTCACTTCGGCAATCAGCCCGAAGCCGGAATCCGCAGCGGCATCCAGTGCGCGACGAAAGCCGCGTGGCGGCGTTTGTTCTCCCGCGCGGGCAAGCAGGGTGGAAACCGGCGTTTCGGCCTTGCGACGAACAACGTCTTCGCGCTTGAAGTCGCAAATTTCGATCAGCTTGTTGGTCATTGATAGGCAATCCAGCAATTGAGCAGGGCGTTGGCAAGGCCACGGTCGATGGTTTCGGCGGCCTCCTCGACCCCTTCGGCCAGGGTCGGTACGGCGTCGGCCACCAGCAGGGCGGCGGCGGCATTGAAGAGAACGGCATCGCGATAAGGGCCGGTTTCCCCCTGTAGCAGGGCGCGCAGGGCAGCGGCATTATGCGCCGGATCGCCGCCCCGTATCGCTTCGACCGGATGGGTGGACAGGCCAAGTTCGGCAGCAGTCAGGCGGCGCATGGCGACGATGCCGTCGCCCGTCACTTCGGCTACGTCATTGCCGCCCGCAAGCGAGAGTTCGTCCAGCCCCTCGTCACCCGACACGATCATGGCGCGATCGACGCCAAGGTCGCCAAGCGCCTGCGCATAGATGGGGACATAGGCAGGGCGGGCGATGCCGACGAGTTGACGGCGGACACCGGCCGGATTGGCGAGCGGCCCCATCAGGTTGAAAATGGTCCGCTCCCCGATGGCGCGGCGGATCGGGCCAAGGCGCTTGAGAGCCGGATGGTAATTTTGCGCGAAGAGGAAACAGATGCCGAGGTCGGCAAGGGTCGCGGGAGCGGTGGCGGCGGCCTTGTCGAGGTTCAGGCCGAGCGCTTCGAGCGTGTCGGCAGCCCCTGCCTTTGACGATGCGGCTCGATTGCCATGTTTGGCGACGGGAACGCCAGAGGCTGCGACGACCAGAGAAACGGCGGTCGAAACGTTCAGGGTGTGGTGCCCGTCGCCCCCGGTGCCGCAGACGTCGATGGCGCCGGTGGGCGCATCGACGGGGATCATGCGCGCGCGCATCGCGCGGGCGGCGGCGGCGATTTCAATGGCAGTTTCGCCGCGGCGGGCCATGGCGACGAGGAAAGCGGCGATGTCGTCGTCGGACAGGTCGGCGTCGAACAACAGGTCGAAGGCGATCTGGGCATCCGTGGCGGAAAGCGGAGCGGAGGGATCAGGCAGGCGGGTCATAGGCCGTTCGCCTTAAGCGCGGGGAGGCGGACGAGTCGAGTGCCAGCGCTTAGCTTCGCATATTTCCCGGAGATTTTGACATTTAATGTCGCCATGGCGCAATTATCGGAAAATCGCAGGACCGATCCTACAGGGTTTTCAACCTGTAGGACAGGATGGCATCAGGCCGCTTCCCGTTCCCGCACGGGCATGCCCGCGATACGCAGGAAATTGGCCAGCATGTCATGTCCATGCTCGGTCGCGATGCTTTCCGGGTGGAACTGAACCGAATGGATCGGCAGGCTGGCATGACGGAAGCCCATGACCGAGCCATCCTGGCTGGTTGCGTTGACGATAAGGCTGTCGGGAATGTCATCCACGATCAGCGAATGATAGCGGGTCGCGGCGAAAGGCGATGGCAACCCGGCGAAAAGGCCGGTGCCATCATGCTCGACCGGCGATATTTTACCATGCATCAGGCCGCCGCGAATAACTTTGCCGCCAAAATGCTGACCGATTGCCTGATGCCCGAGGCACACGCCCAGCAGCGGGGCGCCCGCATCGGCGCAGGCAGCGACGAGATCGAGGCTGACCCCCGCCTCATTGGGCGTGCAGGGACCGGGCGACAGCAGAAACGCCTGCGCGCCGGTGGACAATGCCTGACCGGCGGAAATGGCGTCGTTGCGAACGACCTCTACCTGAGCGCCCAGTTCCATCAGATAATGGACGAGGTTCCAGGTGAAGCTGTCATAATTGTCGATGACGAGGATCATGGGTCGAGGGCTTTAGCGCGGGAAGCGGGCGGGGGAAAGCGGAATGGCAGAGGCCGGATCGATTTGCGGTCGTCGGGGTTAAGGGACACACATTATTTGGAAGTCGATGACCGTGCCCGATGACACACCGAAGAAGCTGGATTATCCGGGCGGCATGGCATCCATCTTTTCCCCAACTCTTTCCGATGGCTCCATGCAGGAGCGGATAGCCGATCATCCATGGGGTGAGACGGATTTGGGACCGCGCGAGCAATGGCCGGTATCGCTGCGCACCACGGTCGATCTGGCGCTGTCATCCCGCTTTCCGATGTTCATCCTGTGGGGGGATGCCCAGACCTTTTTATATAATGATAGTTATGCGCCGTTTCTGGGGACACGCCATCCCTCTGCGCTGGGGCAGCCAATCTGTGAGGTGTGGCCGGAAATCTGGGATGATCTGAAACCGTTGATCGACCGCGCGCTGGCCGGTGAGACGGTATCGGTGGAGGACATGCACCTCGTCATGACCCGGAACGGCTATGCCGAAGATACATGGTGGACATTTTGTTACAGCCCGTTGCGCGACGATGAAGGGCGTATCGTCGGCGTCCTCGACATCGCGGTGGATACCACGCAAAAATTCAAGGATGCCCGCCGCATCACCGAGGAAAGCGAAAGATTGGGCGAAAGCCAGTCGCGGTTCAATGCTCTGGTCAGTGCGACATCGGACGTCATCTATCAGATGAGCGCAGACTGGCGGGAAATGCGCCAGCTCGATGGGCGCGGTTTTCTGGTCGACACGGACACGCCGTCGGTCCGCTGGATCGAATCCTATATTCCCGAGGAAGACCAGCAGATCGTCTATGATGCGATCGAGCGCGCCATCGACAGCAAGGGCGTGTTCATGCTGGAGCATCGTGTGCGGCTGGCCGACGGTACGGTCGGATGGACGGCGTCGCGTGCCGTGCCGGTACTGGATGCGGGCGGCGAAATCGTGGAATGGTTCGGCACCGCGACCGACATCACCCAATCCTATCTGGCGCGCGAGGCATTGGCCACCAGTCGCGAAAAGCTGGAACTGGCGACACGGGCTGCGCGCATGGGCCAGTTCGATTATTGGCCGCAAACCGGGCAACTGGAATGGGATGACCGCTGTCGTGCGTTGTTCGGCCTCAGCCCTGGCGCAAGCGTCACCTATGAAACGGCGTTTCTGGCCGGGCTGCACCCGGACGATCGCGAGGGTGCGGATCAGGCGGTACGGGCGGCGCTGGACCCGAGCGGGTCGCCTTTATTCGATACGGAATATCGCACCGTGGGTATCGAGGATGGCGAAGTGCGCCATATCCATGCTCAGGGCATCGCCATATTCGATGGTCGTCATCCCATCCGACTGATCGGCACGGTGCAGGACGTCACGGCCAACCGGCTGGCGCAGATAAGCCTGAGGGAAGTCGAGGAGCGACTGAGGCTGGCGGGGCGGGCCACCAACGATACGGTATGGGATTGGGATTTTCGTACCAACCATGTGACCTGGAACATGGCGCTGGAACAGAGTTTCGGCCATCGGCTGGAAGTGGTCGAACCCACGGGGGAATGGTGGCTGGAGCATATCCATCCCGAAGACCGGCAACGCATCGATACCAGCATTCATGATGTGATTGATGGCGAAGGTACGGATTGGAGCGACGAATACAGGTTCCGCTGCGCCGATGGCCGCTATGCCGATGTGCTGGATCGCGGCTATGTCTTGCGCGACGGAAGCGGAAGGGCGCTGCGGATGGTCGGCGCCATGCTGGACGTATCGGCGCGCAAGGCGATCGAGCGCGATCTGGAACGGGAGCGCCGCCGGCTGGTCGAGGAAGTAGAGTCGACCACAGCCGAACGCGACCGCGCCGAAGAGGCGCTGCGCCAGTCGCAGAAGATGGAGGCGGTGGGTCAGCTTACCGGAGGCCTTGCCCATGATTTCAACAATTTGCTGACCGGCATTTCCGGCGCGCTGGAAATGATGCAAATGCGTATCGCGCAGGGGCGTGTTGGCGAAATCGACAAATATTCGGTGGCGGCGCAGGGCGCGGTGCGCCGGGCGGCGGCGCTGACGCATCGTCTGCTGGCCTTTTCCCGCCGACAGACACTCGATCCCAAACCAGTCAATGTGAACCGCCTGATATTCGATCTGGAAGAATTGATCCGGCGCACCGTTGGTCCGCAGATCGAAGTGGAAACGGTCGGGAAGGCGGGATTGTGGATGACGCTGGTCGACCCCAATCAACTTGAAAATGCACTGCTCAACCTGTGCATCAATGCGCGCGACGCCATGCCCGATGGCGGGCGGATTACCATAGAGACAGCGAACAAATGGCTGGACGATGCGGCGTCGCGCGAGCGTGACCTGGAGCCGGGCCAATATATTTCGATCTGCGTCACCGATACCGGCACAGGGATGACCCCGGAGGTCATTTCCCGTGCCTTCGATCCTTTTTTCACGACCAAGCCGATGGGCGAGGGGACGGGGCTTGGCCTGTCGATGATTTACGGTTTTGCCCGCCAGTCAGGCGGCCATGTCCGCATTTACAGCGAGTTGGGGATGGGCACGACCATGTGCATCTATCTGCCCCGGTTATTTTCAGGCGAAGAGGGCGCAGACGATAATGCCGTTGGCATGCCCGTCGCGATGATCCGGGGAGCGCAGGAAGCGGGCAAGGGCCGTGTGCTGGTGGTCGACGATGAACCCACCGTACGGATGCTGGTGGTCGAGGTGGCAGAAGAACTGGGCTATGATGTGCTGGAGGCGTTTGACGGACCAAGCGCAATGCGACTACTCCAGAAGGAACAGGGCATAGACCTGCTGATTACCGATGTCGGTCTGCCCGGCGGGATGAACGGGCGACAGGTGGCGGATGCGGCATTGGCGATGCAGCCCGATCTCAATGTGCTGTTCATAACCGGCTATGCCGAAAATGCGGTGGTTGGAAACGGGCAACTGGCGCCTAATATGGCGCTTATCACCAAGCCTTTTGCCGTAGATATGCTGGCGCAACGCATCCGCGAAATCTTGCCCTGACAGCTGCACTTTATGCCGGCATGAGACTTTAGTCCAACGGACGTCAGGACATCTCTGCCTTACCCTCGCCTGTAAACAGGCGGGAGAGGATGGGTGCGCGCTCTGATGAGCTTTCGGGGGCTGCTTGGCGTCGGCGCGGTGGCGATGGCAACCGGCCTGATCGCGCTGGTCGCGACCATTCTCTATCTGCAATGGTCGACGCAGCAATTTGCGCAGCGAGCCGATATGGCCCAGAAACAGGCGTTGTTGCTGGCGCGTATCGATGCGGAGGCGGCGCAGACCCTGATCGACGACAGCATCGATGCCCGCGGCGCGCTGGACCGGGCGGTGGCTGCCTATTTCGCGAGCATCGATGATGAGAGTGACCTGATCGGGGCGGACTTGTCCAGTCGCAGCTATCAGGCACGCGAGGCGCAGGATGCGCGCAGGCTGGCGGCGATGCTCAGCATGCGGCCGACCAATATATCGGGCGCGCGGGCACTGGTCCGGCACATCGCCTCGCGTGAGAATAAGGAGGCGGAGGATGCAGCCGCCGAGGCCAAGCAGGCGCGGGACGACGCATGGCGATGGATATTGGGCGTCATTTGCGCCCTGCTGATATTGCCGACTGGAATGGCGCTGTTCCTGTGGCGGCACCTGATGCGGCCGCTGGAGGCGCTGGCGCAGGCGACCAAATCGGTGGCGGCGGAAGATCGCCGGGCGCCGCTGCCGGGCAGCCGGTTGATAGAGATGCGGCAGTTAATCGCCCATTTCGAAGATATGGCACAGGCGGTCGAGGGGCGGGTGCGCGCCCGGACGGCGGAACTGGAGGCGCTGAACCGGCAACTGGCCGACACGGACCAGCGCCGGCGGTTGTTCCTGTCGAAGGTCAGCCATGAATTGCGGACGCCGGTAACGGTCATGCGGGGCGAGGCGGAGGTGGCGCTAAGGCTGAACGATGATGCCGACGCGCTGCGCGATGCGTTGCAGCAGATATTGGACAGCAACCTGTTTCTGGAACGGCGGCTCAATGATCTTCTGGCGCTGGCGCGGGCAGAGGATGGCGCGCTGCCGCTGCGACTGGCGCCCGTCGATCTGGCGGAACTGGCGCGGCAGGTGGGGCATAGCGCGACCGGATTTGCGCGGGCGAGCGGCGTGACGCTGAAACTCGCCTCGCTGGACAGGCCAATGCCCGTGATGGGCGACCCCGATCGGTTGCGTCAGGCGATGTTCGCGCTGGTGGACAATGGCGTCAAATTCTCGCCGCCCGGCAGCACCATCCATCTGAGCGGCAATCAGGATGGTGGAGGCATGGAAATCATCGTCGCGGATGAAGGGCCGGGCATCGCGGAAGGCGAACTGGCGCGCATTTTCGACCCCTATGTGCAGGGCAAGGCAGGGCGGTCGCTTGGCGGCACCGGCCTTGGCCTGTCGCTGGCGCGATGGATCGCGCAGGCACATGAAGGGGGCATCAGCGCCCGGAACGGAAGAGAGGGAGAGGGACTATGCGTGTCGCTGACGCTGCCGGCGCGGGGCTGAAGATATTGCTGGTGGAGGATGATCCGGGCATCGGCCGCTTCGTCCATCGCGGGCTCAGCGCAGAGGGCTATCATGTCGAGTGGCAGACGCTGGGCAGGCGGGCACAGGCGCGCATGGCGTCGGGGCAGTTTCATGCCGCCATCCTCGATCTGGGGCTGCCCGATGCGGATGGCGCGGACCTGTGTCGGGAGGCGCGGGCGAAGGGCAATGACCTGCCCATCTGCATGTTGACGGCGCGGGCCGAGTTGGAGGACAGGCTCGACGGTTTTCGATGCGGCGCGGACGATTATCTGACCAAGCCCTTTTCCTTCGAGGAGTTGCTGGCGCGGCTGCATGTGATGATCCGGCGTAGCGGAGCGCAGGCGCAGGACAGGTTGATCCTCGATGAACTGGTGATCGATCTGCGAAGCCGTTCGGCCTGCGTGGGAGAAGCGACGCTGGCACTCAGCCGACGGGAGTTTGATCTGCTCCATTGTCTGGCGCGGCAGACGGGACAGGTCGTGACGCGCGGACAGATATTGGATGAGGTATGGGGGCAGGATGCCGACGTCACGGAAAATGCCGTCGACGTCTATGTCGGCTATCTGCGCAAGCATCTGGGCGGGCATGCGGGGGCGCCCGACCTTTCGACCATACGCGGCGTCGGTTTCATGCTGCGCCATCGGACCAAAGCATAAGCCTTTCTGAGAGATTTCTCAGAAAGGCATCAGGACCATCTCATGAAGCCCCGCTTACTCTTGGCCTCGACAAGCGGTGATGACCGCGGTCTGGCTTTAGGAGGATGCGATGATGGGAAGACGGGGGCGTCTGTTGGCTTGCGCCATGGCGGTACTGGGCGCGGCACCGGCAATTGGCCAGCCAGCGGCGCAGAAGCATGATTTCAAGCAGGCCGGCGTAACATGGGAAGATATTCTCAACGACGAGCATAGCACCGACAATGTGCTGATGTATGGGCTGGGCGTGAAGGCGCAGCGGTTCAGTACGCTCGACCAGATCAACAGCGACAATGCGAAGAAGGTCGTGCCCAAATGGGTCTTCTCTTTCGGGGACGAGCGTCAACGCGGGCAGGAAAGCCAGGCGCTGGTCTATGACGGCGTGATCTATGTCACCGCATCCTACAGCCGCGTGTTCGCGCTGGATGTGAAGACCGGCAAGAAAATCTGGTCCTATACCGCCCGTTTGCCTGATGACATCCGCCCCTGCTGCGACGTCGTCAATCGCGGCGCGGCCATTTATGGCGACAAGATATTCTTTGGCACGCTGGACGCGGGGATGGTCGCGCTGGATCGCAAGACCGGCAAGGTGGTGTGGAACAAGAAGTTCCAGGATCACAAGGCCGGTTACACCATGACCGGCGCGCCGACGATCGTGAAGGACAAGAAGACCGGCAAGGTCATGCTGATCCACGGATCTTCGGGCGATGAATTTGGCGTTGTGGGCGAACTTTATGCCCGCGATCCCGATACCGGCGAAGAAATCTGGATGCGCCCGATGGTGGAGGGGCATCAGGGCCGCCTGAATGGCAAGCCGTCCAGCTTCACCGGCGATCCCAAGGCGCCAAGCTGGCCCAATGACAAGGACGGCAAGAAAGTCGAGGCGTGGAACCATGGTGGCGGCGCGCCCTGGCAGTCGGCAACCTATGATGACAAGACCAACACCATCGTCATAGGCACGGGCAATCCCGCGCCGTGGAACACATGGAAACGTTCGCCGGGCGATAGTCTCTATACGTCGGGGCAGGTCTATATCGAGCCGTCGACGGGCGAGCCGGTCGGCTTTTTCCAGCATACGCCCAATGACGCATGGGATTTCTCGGGCAACAATCCGATCGTGCTGTTCGATCTGGAAAAGGATGGAAAGACGATCCGCGCCGGCGCCCATGCCGACCGCAACGGCTATTTCTTCCTGACCGACCTCGACAAGCTGACGAAGCGTGACGGGAAGATCAGCAAGCAGAAGGGCAGCGCGCTGGGCATCTATCCCTTTGTCCCCAACATTAGCTGGGCCAGCAAATGGGATGTCGCCAATGGCCGACCGATCGAAAATCCGGGCCAGCGTCCGCCGCCGCCTGCGCCGGGCAAGGACAAGGGCGAAAGCATTCGCGTGACGCCCAACTTCCTGGGCGGCACCAACTGGATGCCCATGTCCTATAACCCCGGTACAGGTTTGTTCTACATTCCGTCGAACGACTGGTCGGAAGATTACTGGACCGAGAATGTCACCTATAACAAGGGCGCCGCTTATCTGGGTCAGGGCTTCCGCATTCGCAAGCAGTTCGACGATCATGTCGGCGTGCTGCGCGCCATGGACCCCAAGACGGGCAAGATCGCCTGGGAAGCCAAAGAGCATCTGCCGCTGTGGGGCGGGAACGTCACCACCAAGGGTAACATCGTCATTCAGGGCACCAGTGACGGCTATGTGAAGATATTCAATGCCAAAACCGGGGAAGAGCTTTGGAAATTCCAGACCGGATCGGGCGTGGTGTCCGTCCCCATCGTCTGGGAAGAAGATGGCAAGCAATATATCGGCCTTGCCTCCGGCTATGGCGGCGCGGTGCCGCTGTGGGGTGGAGACATGGCCGACCTGACCCGGACGGTCAGTCAGGGCGGCTCTTTCTGGGTGTTCGAACTGCCCGAAGTCTGAATATCTTGGCGCGGAGCCCGACACTCCGCGCGAAGGATCGTGTCCCGCGGGATGGTGTAACAGCGGCTGTCCTCGGTAGAGGATCGGACTGGATCAGGCTGCCACGCCGGGCAAGCTGATGAGGGGATTGTCGCTGACGTTGGCGAGACTTTCAAGTGTC
>JAJZQN010000063.1 GCA_021847605.1 Pseudomonadota bacterium
ATCAGCATCGGATCTGACAGGTGCTGCCTGCCGAGCCAATCTACGGTGCTGGGCGAACAGGAATTTGATCGACGCGAGCGTCGCTTGTGAATCGGCAGTGGAGAATCTGGCGCGGTATCAGACCCGTTGGACCGACGGCTTCATGCAGCAGAAATTCGATCACATGGCTTGGTTCGACCAGGCTAAGGGGATTCTGGTTTATGCGGGCGATCACATCCAGTTTCAGAACGGTTTCGGCGCTTGGTCGACCTATGCCTATCGCTGCGTTTATGACCCGACGAGTAAAAAGGTTCTGACTGTGCGCGCCACTCAGGGTCGTCTATCCAACTGAGGGTGGACTTCGGCGGCGTGGGGAAATCCGCTCAATCTTGAGCCGTCTGCTGACATGAGGCGTGCGTTCAATCATGGACGATCTGACCCTTCAGGTCGGCGGCCTTGCGCTGTCCGGGTGGACGGCGCTGCGCGTAACGCGTGGCATCGAGCGGTTGCCGTCTGAATTCGATGTGGAAATGACCGAGCGATGGCCCGGCGAGTTTCATACGGTATCGGTAAAGCCCGGCGATTTTTGCCAGGTGCGTCTAGGTGGCGACCTGGTGCTGACGGGATACGTGGATCGGTGGCGTCCTTCTCTGGAAGCGGATCGGCATTCCATTCGCGTCACAGGTCGAGGCAAGTGCGAGGATCTGGTGGATTGTGCCGCGGAATGGCCAAACCGCCAGTTTGCCAACATGGACGTCCTGGCGATCGCGCGGGCTCTCGCCAGGCCCTATGCCAACAATATCACGGTTACGGCGCTGGCAGACGTCGGCGACCCGATTCCCCAGTTCAATTTCAATGTGGGGGAGACGGCCTGGTCGGTCATCGAGCGTGTGTGTCGGTATCGTGGACTGCTGGCCTACGACGATCCGTCCGGAAATTTGATTTTGTCGCGTGTGGCGTCCGTGGTGGCCGCCAGCGGCTTGAGCGAGGGTGTCAATGTCGAGCGCGCCGAGGGCATGTTCAGCATGGACGAGCGTTTCAGCGAGTATGACGCCTATACCCTGACGGTCCAGCCGCTGCGTGAAGTCGGGCCGCTGGCGCCTCGCGCGGTGGCCACCGATAGCGGCGTGCCGCGCCACCGGCGCCATGAAATCATTTCTGAAGTGGCGGCGATGCTGGATATGCCGGAATTGCGCGCCAAGTGGGAAGCGGCGCGGCGCCTGGGCCGCTCGATGATGATCCGGGCCACCGTCGATTCGTGGCGCGATCGTGCGGGTGCGCTCTGGCAGCCCAATACGTTGATTCCGGTGCATCTGCCAAGCATGCGCGTCTTCAAGGAGACCTGGGCCCTCGGCGAAGTGACGTACCGGCGTGACATGGACGGAACGCATGCCGACCTGGTGGTGATGCCGCTGCAGGCATTCCTGCCGGAGCCGTTCAATCTGTATCCGATCCTGCAGGATGTGAGCCCGCCATGAGCATGTTCGACGGCCTGTATCGGGGTCTCATGATGATGATCGGCCGCGGCCGCATCGGACCGATCAATGACGGAGGGACCGTTCAGACGCTGCAGATCGATTTCGGCAATGGCGAGGTCCGCGATGACATACCTCGGCTGGTGGAATACGGGCTGGCATCATCGCCTCCGACATCAAGCGATGCCGTCGCCGTGTTTTTCGGCGGCGATCGGTCTGCTGGCGTCGTCATAGCCACGAACAGTCAAGCTTATCGCATGAAGGGTCTGGCGTCCGGCGAAGTGGCGATTTACGACGACAAGGGTCAAAGCGTCTATCTGACCGCGGCCGGAATCGTCATTAATGGCGGCGGCAACCCGGTCACGGTCACAAATGCGCCCCGGGTCCGGCTCGAAACCGCGCTATTGGAATGTACCGGCGACATCCTGGACAATTGCGATACGCAATCGACCACTCAAGCGGGCATGCGGTCTGCCTATAACCCGCATACCCATCCAGATCCGCAGGGCGGTACCACCGGTGGGCCGAGTCAGACCGTATGAGCGACATCGCAACGATTTGGGTGCCGACCGCCGCGCATGGCGATTGGGCGGTCGATGACGGTCAGTTGGTCACCGGCCAGGATCTGGAAACCGCCGTACTGATCAGTCTGTTCAGCGATGGCTTGGCCGCCGCCGACGACGTGATTACGGATGGATCGGGTGATCGACGGGGGTGGTGGGCCGATACCGGGTCAGCCAAGCCGGTCGGATCGCGTCTGTGGCTTTTGGACCGGTCGAAGCAGACCGCTCAAGTGCTGGCTGCTGCTCATGATTATATCGCCGAGGCGCTGCAGTGGTTGATCGATGACGGTGTCGTCGCCGAGGTCAGCGTCGCCACCGAATGGACGCGGCCCGGGCTGCTGGGCGCGCGCGTGCTGCTGCTGCGGCAGGATGGCGCCGTATTGGCTTTGAACTATTCCTGGGCGTGGAGTTCCGTCTGATGCCGTTTGCTCGTCAAACATTGACAGACCTTCGGGCGCAGGTGGCTCAGGACATCGCGGCCGAGATACCCGGAGCCGCATTGCTGCGGTTTTCGAACCTGCGGATCATGGGGAATGTTCAGGCCGGTCTGGCCAATCAGCATTTTGGGTATATCGATTGGATCAGCAAGCAGGCGGTTCCGTTCACGGCCACTCAGGAATTCCTGCAGGGTTGGGCGGCTCTGAAGGGCGTCGTGCGTAAGGGCGCCGTGGCATGGGGCGGCACCGTAACCTTTTCGGGGGCGGTCAATGCGCCTTTGCCGTCGGGCACCCCTCTGACGCGCGCTGACGGCGCTCAATTCACCACGACTGCCGATGGGGTGGTCGGATCGTCCGGAACGGTGACCGTTGCTGCGCAGGCCGTGGCGGACCCGACCGGTCAAACGGGTGCCTGGGGCAATATGGCCAACGGTACGCCGTTGTCGCTGGCGACGGCGGTCCCAAACATTCAGGCGACGTCGGGTGTGGTGGCGTCTACGACTGCCATCGGCGCCGATATCGAGACGGACGATCAGCTACGCACCCGCATGTTGCAGGCGTATCAGGCACCGATGCAGATCGGCAGTGGCTCGCAGTATGTGACCTGGGCGTTGGGCGTCCCCGGTGTCACGCGGGCGTGGGCGTCGCCGAAGGGGTTCGGCGCCGGGACCGTCGTCGTCTACGTGATGCTGGACGTGTCGGAGGCTGCCTATAACGGCTTTCCCCAGGGCACGAATGGGGTGGCGACGGCCGATTCGCCGCGAGGGTTGGTGGCGACCGGCGACCAGCTGGCGATCGCCAATGCGATATATCCGTCACAGCCAGGAACCGCCCTGGTGTACGTGGTGTCGCCGACCGCCTATGCAGTGGATTTCACCATTCAGGGTTTGTCGGGCAGCGCATCCCAGCAAAGCGCGGTATCCGCCGCGATCAGCGCCCTATTTCTGCGGAATGGGGCGCCGGGGGGTACGATCGATCTGCGCGATGTCGAGGCAGCCATCAATGCCATTTCCGGGTTGCCGCCATGGATAATCCAGTCGCCCACCGCGAATATCGTATGTCCGACGGGTGCTCTACCTGTCCTCGGCACCCCCTCATGGACGTGATTCATGGCCGCCCCACAATTCAGCGCGGACGATTATCTTCGCGCGATGCAGTCGTTGATGCCGCGCGGGCGCGTCTGGCCGCGCGATCCCGATGCGGTGCAGACCAAGGTTCTAAGGGGGCTATCGGCCGTCTATGTGCGGACCAACGCTCGCGCGAACAATGTGCTGGCGGAGGCGTTTCCCCCCACCACCTATGAGCTGCTGCCGGAGTGGGAAGCCACTTTGGGGCTCCCCGATACCTGCTCCGGAACCGTCCAGACGGTTATCCAGCGGCGCGGACAGGTGGTGGCCCGATTTATCGGGATGGCCGGCCAGCGGATATCGGATTACGTCGGCTGGGCGGCGCAGTTGGGCTTTTCAATCACCGTTACCAACTGCGCTCCGTTCCGAATGGGGCAGTCCCGAATGGGCGCGCCGTTGGGTGGGCCCGACTGGAGTCATACGTGGCGCATCAACGCGCCGCTGGACTCGATCATCCCTTTCCGTATGGGCGGTTCGGCAATGGGCGATCCGCTGCAGGCCTGGGGGAATGCGGTCCTGGAGTGTGAAATGGAGGCGGTTTCGCCTCCCCACACCATTCTTCAATTCAGCTACACCTGAGGGTGCGATGTATCAATACGACGATCCGACAGTGTCCACGACACTGCCGACGCCGGCGCCTGCCGGCACGGGTGGGTACTTTACGGATGGCGATCCCGTCACCAATGAGGCGGCCACGCTCCTTCGCGCCGATTTCATGAATATGGTGATGATGGAGCTGCTGAATATTCTGGCCGCCGCCAACATCACGCCGTCGAAGACCACCTATAATCAGGTCTATACGGCCATCAGCGCGATGATTGCCAAGGCGCTCATTTCGGGCCAATGCCGCCTGACGCTGCCCGGCTCCGACCTGCTGCTGTCGCCCTTCAGGGGCAATCGCCTGCCCATTGCCGGCGTGCTTCAGACCGTCCCCGCCGCCGGCATATCCCTGTCATCAAGTGGCCTCACCGCTTCGACCCTCTATTACATCTACGCCGAGATGGTCGGCGGCGTCATGACCCTGCTGGCCAGCACCACCGGGCATAGCACGGACGCTGCGACCGGTGTGGAAGTCATGACCGGGGACGCGACCAAGACCCTGGTCGGCATGGGATACGTCAACGCGGCGGGGGCATGGTCTCTGGTCCTGTCCTGGTTCAATCGCCAGGATGTGTGGCTGAACTCCAGCACGACCCTTTCCGGGACGGTTACCACCTCGTCGCCGGTGCAGATTTCCCTTCTGGATGTGCCTTTCCTCTGCTGGGGAGGTCATGCGGTCGAATTGTGCCCTCTGCTCGGGCACCAGACGTCTACGGCGGGGTACGGGGTCAGCGTTATGTCATACATTGACGGAACGGACGTGGGCCAGGCGCAAGCCACCTCCGTATCGTTTGTCGGGCAGACAGCCACGACCCAGACAACAAATTACACCTATCCGACAGAGGGCTACCATGTGGCCCAGGTGTGGGCGAACACCAACTCCGGGCAATCAATCACAGTGATTACCGGCGCTCAACTCGTGAAAGCGGAGGGATAAGGCATGACCACCACGATAGGCCCGGATTTTCTGCCTGTTCTGGAAGCGGCCGGGCTCGCCGGACTGGTGAGTTGGGTCAACAACGAACTGGTGTATCCCCAGGGGACTGATTCGGCCACCATCACGGCGGCGGAAGCGGCGCTGGCATCCTACACTTATGACGCCGTGAAGGTGGCGCAGGGGGTGCAGATCGGACTCCTGTCCGCCGCCTGTCAGGCCGCCATCAAGGCCGGCTTCACCTCATCGGCTCTGGGGTCTGCATACAATTACCCGGCCGATGACGCGACCCAGGGCAATATTGACCGGGCCGCGACCAAGGGCGGATCGCTCTGGTGCCAGCCGTCCTCGGGCGGCGCGTGGTCATTCGTCGCGCACACTGCAACCGAGGCGGCACAGGCGCAGGCCGACATGTGGACACACATCCAGGCGCAACAGACCACCTATGCCGGGCTGGTGGGTCAGGTGAACGCGGCGACCACCGTGGCCGGGGTCGATGCCATCGTCTGGCCGTAGATGCCGCGCTGACCGTTTGATGGACGCCGCCCGCGAGGCGGTTTTTTTGTGCCCATGCCGCCAGGAGACGACATGCACCATTCTACCCACCCGTTTGATTTTTTCGCGCTGGCCGCGTCCCTCATGGCCACCCTGCGCAGCGAGTGGCTTGTGATCGCCATGGGCACGCCGGCAGCCGTCTATTACGCGCTCGGCATCTATTTTCTGATCAAAAACAGGGGGCGTTGATGAATATGCCGTTTCGCCGCAAAGAAACCGAGCGTGATGTCGCCGTGCGCCTGTCGAGCGGGACGCTGTACGAAGAGACGGAACAGCGCATCGCGGACAAAATCATCAACGGCATCGCCTCTTTTGTCTTCATCGCCGCGCAACTGGCGCTGATTGTCTATTGGGTCGAGCATTCCGGCGTCGGCCACCTTAAAGACCCATACCCCTATATTCTGCTGAATCTGGTCCTGTCCCTGATGGCGGCTTTCAACGCCCCGCTGATCGGCCTGTCGTCGAAGCGCACCGAATATTGGGCGACGCGCCGGCATGAAGACCAGATGGCGCTCCTTCGGAACATTCACGCCCATATCGCGCCGGACGAGGCGCTTGAAGCCGGGGAATCCTGACCATGGATGGCATCGATATCAACCAGCTTCGATCCCTGATCATCCGTCCGGCGCTGGAGGCGATCGGCCTGGGCGGTCCATCTGCCGAGGAATTGCTGATCGGCACCATTTTGCAGGAGTCCAATGCCGGCCATTGGCTGCACCAGACCGGAGCGGGGCCGGCCATCGGCATCTGCCAGATGGAGCCGGCCACCCATGACGATATCTGGGCCAACTATCTGGGCTTCCGCCCCGCCCTGGCCGGAAAAGTGCGCGGCCTGATGCTCAACCAGGGCGCCGGTGCCGGCATCGGGAAGGCCGAAGAGATGGCGGGCAATCTCTATTACGCCGTGGCCATGGCCCGGATCAAATACGCCCGCGTGCCCGATCCGCTGCCGCCAGCCGGCGATGTGGATGCCCAAGCCGCCTATTACAAGCGCTGGTACAACACCGCCGGGGGCGCTGCCTCGACGGCGGAATACGTCAGCAAATGGATGAGGGCGTTCGGATGATGGCGCCCATCCTCGCCCGCGCAGTCAAAGCCGCGATTCGCCCCGTCACCGCCATTACCGACCCCAGCTATGCGAGCCTCGGGCTCCATCACATCCTCGTCGCCGGGTCCGTCGTCGTTCTTCTGCGTGGCGCTTGGCTGGAGGGTGCGCACGTCGATTTCTGGCCCATCTCGGCCGCTATCGGGACGCTGGTCGGGACGCTGGTCGGGGCCGAAAGCTGGATGGCGAAAATCCGCCAAGGAATGCCGCCCGCGCCGAGCGAAGGGGGACCATCATGTTCGGATTCCTGACCAACCTGATACCGGGCGGCTTTGTCGGAAAGCTGGCGGTTTACGGCCTTCTGGCGATCGGCCTTTACGCCGCCGGCGTCTATTCCGGTCACATCCTCACCCATAATGCCTGGGTGGCCAGCAACGCCGCGACGCAGAAGAAAGCCGCCCAGGTCACGCTCAACGCATGGAAACAAGTGACGGCCCAGCAGATCGCCCAGGCCGAAACGAACGCCAAACTGGAGGCCCAAAGTGCCGCAAATCAAGCGAAGCTCGATAGGGCGAATGCTGCTCTTGACCGTACTGCTAGGCAGCTTGACCGCATGCGCCTCGTCCGCCGGGACGATCGTAACCACGCCGTGTCCGGGAAAGCCGTTGCTCACTCCCGATCTGGTCAAACCGCCGCCGGCAACGCAGGCGCAAATCCAGTCCCGATCGGCGCTCTTGGAGGCCCATTTTCAGAAATGGCTCATCTCCTGGGGGTTTGTGCTGCCGACGCGAAATACGCCGACGAAGCGCATGCCTGGGCACTGAGCGTAGGCAGGAAGCCATGACCGTTCAAAACCGCATCCGGGCCGCGCTGGCGGCTCTTTTCACCACGAAGGACATTCCCATGACCGATACCACGAATCCTCCTTCCGTCGCTCCCGTCCCCGGTCAGCCGGCCGCCGATCCGGCCAAGCCGCGCACTCTCGACGATGTGAAGGCCGACCTGACCGCCCAGCAGGCCGCCCATGCTGCCGTGCAGGAGCAGAAAGCCGCCCTGGCCGCTCAGGAAAAGGCGATTTCCGATGCGGTCGCCGCTCTGACGGCGGAAGGCCGCAAGATCATCGCCGCCATTGAGGCGGATTTCTCGGCGGTGGAAACCACCGTTACCGGCGGCGCGCAATCGGTTGTCGGCCATGTCGTCGCCGAGGCCGAAAAGGTGGCCAGCGAAGTGGCGGACGCGCTGTGACGCTGCTCATCGTCGCCCTGGCCATCGCCGGCTTCCTGGTTGGCGCCGTCCTGCGGCATCTCCAGGGCGGCCTGGACGCCACCGTGGGCATTCCTCGCGGCGTTGTGGTAGCGGGCTATGCCATCCTGTGCGCGCCGGCTTTCGCCGTTTATGGCGGATCGGCGTGGTTCGGAGTGCCGTGGCTCGGGATCGCGAAGGCGATCTTGCTGGCCGGGGTCATCATCCTCGACATGGTGATGGCGCAGGATTTCAGCAAACCGTGGAAAGTGGCGTGGCGATTCGGGGCCGCGCCCGTGATCCTGGCCGCCCTCACCGGCTTCTGGTGGGCCATCGCCGCCGGTCCAGTGCTGGGAGCCGGAACCGCGCTCTTGCGGAATCGGAAAGTCCCGCTGGCTGCCCCCTGGATCGATGGCTGGGAAGCGTGGTGGGAAATCATGATCGGCGGTGTCACGGGGGCGCTCTGGTGCGTCGCGCCGGTTCTGGGGGCGCATCCGCTGATCTGAACTCTGACATCCCCTCCGGCCTGAAGGCCGAAGGTTCCGGAAACACCGATGGGAATCATGCGGCTTTTCTCCGGCTGGTTCCTGCTTCACCGGGCCGCTTTTTGCGGTGCCCCTCCACAGGCTTCAACGCGCTGTCCGCGCGCCGTAGGATATTGATGGCGGCATTGGTGTCGGCATTGGCCTGATGGCCGCAGGCGACACAAACGAAATCAGCCTGGCTCTTGCGGTTGTCCGGATGGACATGACCGCAGACCGGACAGATCTGGCTGGTGTAAGCGGCCGGCACTTCGATCAGCCGGCCGCCGCGATCCGCCAGCTTATAGGCCAGCATGATTCGGAACATGCCCCATCCCTGATCCAGGATGGCCCGATTGAGTCCCGCCTTTTGCCGGACCATCCGCCCCGGTTGCTGCGCCGTGCCCTTGGCCGATCCGGACATGGCCCGCACCCTTAACGCCTCCACAACGACCGTGCCGTGGCTCTTGGCGATGATCGTGCTGTGCTTGTGGAGGAAATCCTTGCGGGCATTCGCGACCCGCATGTGTATTTTCGCCACCCGGAGAGCGGCCTTCCGGCGATTGGCCGATCCGCGCCGCTTCCGGGCCAGAGCGCGTTGCGCCCGACGCAGGGCGCGAAGCGCCTTTTTGCCATGGTTGACCGGAGCGATGCTGGTTCCGTCGCTCAGGGCCGCGAACACCGCCACCCCCATGTCGATCCCAACCGGCGGCAGCGCCGAAGGTGTCGGATCGGCAACCTCCCGTTCGCACTGGACGGCGGCGAACCATTGCCCGGCTTTGCGGGAAACCGTGATGTTGCAGATATCGCCCGGCAGAACCTGCCAGCCGCGCAGCCGCACCCAGCCGAGCTTGGGTAGCTTCACTTGGCCGGAGGATTTGCCGGTGCGCTTGACGATCAACGATACCGGGTCCGGGAACCGGAAGCTGTCGTTGATGCTCTTCTTGCGCGGCGTCGGATAGGCGGCGCGACCGGCGAAGAAGTTCTGATAGGCCCGATCCAAATCCTTGAGAGCTTGTTGCAAGGCGTGAACGGGACACTCTTTCAGCCAGTCCACGTCGGCCCGTAATGCGGTGAGTTCGCGGCATTGGCCGGCGAAGGAGATATTGCCGCCCGTAACGGTCTGATGACGCCGCCACCAGTCACGCCGCTGTTCCAGGGCCAAATTATAGACAAAACGGCAGGCGCCCGCGATCCGCGCCATTTGAGCGGCTTGCTCAGGCGTCGGATAAAGACGAAACAGAACGGCTTTACGAGCGATCATGGGTTGAGTATAGCTTGGCCTATGACCACCGACAACGACTGTGGTCGCCGTCCTACTTTGCCGCTTCGTGCGGCGGCGCGCCTTTGGGAATCATCAAACAATACATCGAACAGCAGCAGACGCCGGATTAAACCGGTCAAGGAATCCTTGACAACTGGCCTGTTAAAGCCCCGCTGGCTCCGGCCGGCGGGGTCTTTTTGCATTTGTGCGATAGCTTATGGGCACTTGATCCATTTTCCGCCATAAAACCCGGTCCTTTAGGTCCGGGTAGTTCACCAGAAACGATGATACCCGCAATCAGGGCAAATCGTCGTGTCTTCGATGGCGGCGAGGCGACGGCGCAGATCGACCACCTCTTCCGCCACGGCAACGATCGCCGCATCAATTTCTTCCTGAGAGAACGGCGCGTGACTCACTTTGAGTCGCACGGGGCGAAAATCTTTGTCGTTCGTGGTAAACGCTCCCTTATTCAGCGGAGCCGGCAATGCCAGCCGTCTCGATGTCGTCCAGCAACGCGCGCCAGGACCGCATCTCGCGAAAGCTCTCGGCATCGAGCGGATGAAAGTCTGTGCGGGCAAGGGTCGCGGCATCTGTCTGACCGCAGATGCGATAGCTGTCGAGCATCGAAGCCAATTCATCCGAAAGAGCCTCGTGGGAGCGCACCAGAAGCGCACTCAGCCGCTCGATCGTGTCGGCCATTGCCGTAAGCATTTCCAGCGCCATGCCTCCGCTATTGGCGAGAATGGTCAACTTGTGGTCTGGGGCATCAGCCTCAGCCAGAAATTGTTTGGCATCGGCAGAGACGCGCCGGGCGCGTTCAACAATATCGCTGGTCAAGAGGGCCTCCGTCATGTCGCTTTGTCGCCTGGGCGAGCGCCTACGATATCGACCAGTGCTTTGGTGGCGATGGCGAGCTTTGCCTGCGCATCCTCAAGATAGGTGCGCAGGAGATCGATCTCTTCCAGAGCCGCCCTCAGGTCGGCAACCTTGACCATGGCGGAGGCGCCTTCGTGGCCTTCCGCCCTGACGAGAGCTTCGCGGTATCGGTCTTCACCGGGAAACGACATCAGGCTCTCCCTTACTGCTTTGGCGAGGCGACGATGCCCCATCGGTCCCGAATATGATCGGCTGTCTCTTGCGGCGTCATTCTCCCCGATTTTCATCGTAAATCTCGGGTTCCGACAAGTCGGGGAGGAAGTCCCCATATGTCGGGCCGGCCTCGCGCTCGTCGCGCTTCCCTTGCTCGTAGGCATCTCGGAGGGCCTTGGCGAGTATATTGCATGCGTCACTGATCGGTACGACGCTCGCACAAATCTGTGGATAGAGTTCGTGGGCGAGTTCGTCGAAATCCATTATCTTCTCCATGGCCCGAAAGTCTCCCCGTGTGTCAGTCCGTGCAGAGGCACGGCATGGTGTTGTCATCAAGCCAATCAAACATGTCGCCCTGGCTGTCGTTCATTTCGATCATTGCGGCGTAGCTAGGCCGGTCATTACGAAACCGCGCCCCAAGCGGTTTGCTGGCTCTTGCCTCTGCCTCTGCCTCTGCCTCTGCCCACCATTTCGCCAGATCGGGCCGCTCGCGGACAATGCCCAACAGAGTTGAGGCACCCTTGAGAAAACAAAGATCACAGTTCCCGAGCGGTGTTTTTCCATGCACGTTTGGCAATCGTAGATCAAAGGACTGCTTGTTCCAAAAACCGCGGACGTCCCATTTTGTCACGGCAGCATCGGCCAGCGGCATTATGATATCGCGCTCCCCTTTCTCCCCGGACTTCTCAGCACGGTTACGCATACGCGAGACGCGGTGCCATTCGTCGGCCCGCAAGCCCACGACTTTATCGAATTCATCCAAACCTAGAGATAAGCCATAACGAGCCATGGTGCGTATTTTCAATTCGACAGTGCAGTAACGTGTGACGGGATTAGGAAGAAATCCACGATTGTCGATCAATTCCTTGAAGGGTTGCCCATCCCGACTGGCGCTGTTGTGGTTGACGATTTCGAAAGAATGACTCCCGGCATCGGTGAAACGATGTTCCAGCCAGACAATCCGAACGCCCCACCGATCCCCGCATTCCTGCACGAAATCTAATGTTTCCGGCATTTCCTTGCCGGTGTTTGCGAAGACGACATGCACGTCCTCGGGCAACGTGCCGTCGTGGGCGTCGAGGATGTGCTTGAGCATATAGCCGCTGGTCCGGCCGCCGCTGAACGACACCAGTGCCGGGCCTTCGATCAGATAGGGGTTGCGGCCAACGATGCTCACGCCCAGGGCTCCCTTCAGGTGTTATCCGCACGGAGGATGCCGCGCACGTCGTCTATCGAGGGAAGATCCACCTCGTCAGGACGCGGGGCGCGGGGCGCCCGGAGCGGTGCGTAGTCCAGCGCCGCGCGAACGGCGTGGGCCGCCACATCATAGGCCGACGTGCCTCCATAGCCGTGTCCCTCGATGGACAGCAGGAAGGCATTCGCCAGCGACAGCGCTTCTTCCATGGCGTCCGCCCGCGCGTCGAGGGCGATGATGTCGTCCGCCATGGCCCGGAGGGTATCGGCTAAATCAACCAAAGTGGTTTCACGGGCCATCTTCAGCGCTCCCTCGTGTTCAGTTGGCCTCGGCCTTGGCGATCACCGCCAAAAGCCGGGCATGGTAGTCGTCGTCGGCCTGGCCGGCGCACATCCCGCCGACCCATCCGGCGACATCCTTGATCGTCGCTAGAAGCTCGTCGCGCGACCGCTCCATCTTGTCCAGGGCCGCTGTCAGCAGGTCGGCCTTGGCCTCCAGCGTCTCGATCCGGTCGGCGGCGCCGACCAGCAGCGCCATTTCCTCCGCTTCATCCAGCCCGCAAGAGCCATCGGCGGCGCCACGCAGGCGTTCAACGACTTCGGCCATCCTCAGCCCCCCCGTATCACGGCCCGATTTCGCCGGACGCAATCCGGTCGAAAATCTGGTTGCCGATAGATTTCATTGCGTCACAGCGCGCCCGGTCAGCGCCCCATGAGGCGATGCCGAAATCCCCCTTGGCGATGTCGAAATGCAGGATGACGACGCCATCCTTGCCGTACTTCGAGGCAATGGCCTTGGCATCGGCGATGCTCGGGGCAGTCACGCGGCACCTCGCGCATGTGAGCGACCGGAATCGGTCAGCCGGTGGGTCTGCGGATCGACCAAGCCGCCGTCGATCCACGGGCGCCATGCCGTCGAATCGAAGCGCAGTTCGGTCTTCATGGCGGCATCCCGATAGGACACGCGGCTTCGGCGCGGCCCAACCTTGATCTTGGCGTCGGGCTGGTCGAGCAATTTGGCAACGAGGCCGAAAAGATCGGACATAGCGTGCGGTGCTCCCCTGGGATCAGGTCGCGCTCTTTCGCGCGGCCGGGTGGTCTGCGGGCAGAACGATCTCCGCCCAGTGGGTGATGGTCGAGCACCCGCTCGATGCCCACGCCTTCATGACTTGGGCGTCGCCATTCTCACGCAGGAACAAGTATTCCTGGTGGGGGTTAGGCGGGCGGCGATCCTTCATGCTAACAAAGCGCATTTATCCCCCCTCCCTTATTCGTTCAACGCGGCTTCTACCAAGGCTGCACGCGGCGCCGAGGAGAAGCTGAAATGTTCGTGCCCGCCATGCGCCCGGCACCGATAGGCGCTAAAGCGGATGTGCCCCTCCGGCAGCCGGAACCACCCGTAAACCTTGCCGTCCGAGAACCAGACGTCGCCGCTGCCGGGAGCCTGGTTGCCACCAGACCGACGCGAAGTAACCCGGATCTTCTGAACGGAAAGCGGCGGCATTCGGCCCTCCTTAAATTCGTGGTCAGTTGGGGTCTATGGTTTCGATAAGGACGGCGCCCTCTGCAACTCGGCCGCAGTCGGCACCGCTGCTGAAGCACTTCGGGCAGATCACATCATCGTCTTCGCCGCGGGCTTCCTCGGTCGATCCCACCCATCCGCAATAGTCGCAAGAGCCAAGGTAGAAGGGGTCTTCGACGGTGAACTCGCGCCCATCCGCCACACGGTAACGCTCGATCTTCCCTGTCTTCTCGCGGCTCACGCGGGCCTCCTCGTATGTCCAGCGGCCTCGGCCGCCCTCAATTCCATGCCCCGATCATCGCGCCTCCGATGCTCTTCGTCAACCTTTTAATGGACAAAATGGGAAATATAACGGACCATAGGGACGTTATAAGGAACGGAGGCTTGCCGCTATGGCCGATCTCGGCTACGCAACGGATATGCAGGGGAAATTGATCGCGGCGGCTCGCGGGCTGCTGGGCATCAACCAAACGGAACTGGCGGAACGCGCCGGCATCAGCCGGAAGACGGTGCTTGCCCTGGAGCAGGACACCGGTAACCCGACGCGAGCATCCGAGCGGGCCGTGGTCGAAGCCCTGGAATCCGCCGGCGTGCAGTTCGAGGAATCGCCTGGTCGGATCGGTGTTTGGCTGGCGCGGAAACCGACACAAAAGGTTTGACACATGCGAAAATGCCGTATCAAAAACCATGCACGTGACAGACGTGATAGGGGTGCGGCGTGGTCGAACTTTTCCCGGAGCGGATCGTCGGATACGTCCGCGTCTCGACCGAAGAGCAGAATTACGACATGCAGGTAGACGCGCTCTTGGCGAAGGGGATTCCCCGCGAACTGATCTTCGCCGACATCGAAAGCGGGCGCACGCCGACCCTCAAGCGGCCGGGGCTGATCAATGCCCTGAAGGCCTGTCGGCCGGGAGGCACGCTGTGGGTCTGGCGCCTCGATCGGCTGGGCCGGAACGTCATCGAGTTGCTGTTGACCGTTCACCGGCTGCATGAGCGTCACATCAATTTCGGGTCGCTGACCCAGAACGAGTTGAACAGCGATGCCATGCAGCGGGCCAGCGGGACGTTCATGTTCCACATCCATGCGGCCCTGGCGCAATACGAGAGCGACCAGCTATCCGAGCGCACCAAGGCCGGGATGGCTGCGGCAAAAGCCCGCGGCGCGAAGTTTGGGCGCAAGGGATTCGAAGAAAAGTATGTCGAGACGGGAATCGTGGATCAGTACCGGAAGCTGGTGCAGGGTGGTATGAAATCAGCCGACGCCCGGGCCAAACTGAAGATTCCGACTTCGACCTATCGCAAATACCAAACCCAGTGCGAAAGCAAACGCCCGGAGGTCTGAAGGTTAGGCGAGACCCCTGTAGGCCAGACACTCCGGGAAACCGGGAAGCTGATGGGCCACGAAAGACGCGAAGCCTGAAATGGCGGGCCGCCCTCGCAGTTGGTGCAAAAAGGTGACGACAGAAAGGGTACGAAAACCCTTGACGCCCATTGATAATGGGCCTACTATTGGGACCATGAAGAGCGCGGGGAATGCCCCGGCTCACCTCCAGAGGGAGATTTGAAATGACCGAGACCTACGAATTCCAAGCCAGCCTGTTCCTCAATTCTCGCGAGGTCGCCGACGCGATCGCGATGGAATATCTGACCGCCGGCGGCGGCAACAGCGAGGATCAGGTGCGCGAATTCCTGCGCGTCAGCACCGATGCGGAAATGGCCGACGAGGCCATCCGTGAATGGGGCCTGAATAACCCCGTCGCGGCCGGATACAACGAGGACGGCGACATCGTTACGTCGCCCTGGCTCGAAACCCGTGGCCTGGACCGCGACGATATCGTCAGCGCCATCGCGCGATATCGCGCTCAGATCGGATAAGAGCATGGCTCGCACCGCTTTCGCCGACACGCTCGCCGCCTATGGTCGGCTCCTTCATGGCGAGCAGTGGCAGCGCGGCATAGGCCGTGATCTCAATGTCTCGGAGCGCACCATCCGCCATTGGGTGATGGGCGACCGATCGCCCCGCGATCCGGATCAGGTGCTCGCCGATCTTCAGCGTCTTCTTTCCGGGCGCCTCGCCGCAATCATTTTGGCCATGGTGCCCCCGTCCCCGGATGCGGACATACAAGAAGCGATTTCCCCTGTCGTCATGCAGATTGCTGAAGCTGCCCATGCTCGCGGATGGCATCCGGCAGATGCAGCCATGGCCATTCTTCTGCCGACCCTGGATATGATTCGAGCCGGTGCCGGACCTGATGGCATTCGGGCGGCCGTCGATGAATATCTGTCGAGCCGGGAGAATGTATGATGGCCAATTCGCTTCTTAAAAATGGCCTTTGGCCGACCTGGCGATGGATGTCGACTCGCATAAAAGAAAATGGGGTCACCATAAAGGACTTTATTTCACGCTCTGGAATACCGGCTAAAACATTTCAAAAAGTAAGAGAGAAGCCAGACCGGCCAGTCCCTTTTACTGCTCAGTGGAAACAATTAGTGAGCGATATGGAATTTATAATTAATTCCATTGTAAAAGAAAAACAATCAATATCTAACAGTGAGCCCGTATGTGATTTTTCGGAATTGTTTGATGAAATGCAAAAATATGGCGTATCTGTAGCTCAAGT
>JAJZQN010000064.1 GCA_021847605.1 Pseudomonadota bacterium
CCCTCGTGATCCAGTACCATCCGGATCGCTCGCTCCCGAACCTCAGGGGCGAACTTGTTCGTCGTCTTGCTCATCGTAGACCCTCACTCTCAGGAGTTAAGCCCTCCGGCAATCTCGGGGCGGTTCAATACATCCCGATATGCTGCGCGTATTATGGAGATTTCCATGCATGCCCTGATGCAATCGGTAGAGGCGCTGGGCGGACTGGGAAATGGGGCATTAAAGCCGCTTTCTCAAATGCGAAGCGCCAACAAGAAACATGGCAATATCGGTGACATTGAAGTGAAGGAAGGAGCTGCGATCGTCGCCGCCTGGGATGCGAAATATGGGAAAAGCTATCTGAGGGATGAGATTGAGGAACTGGTGGATAAGATGGAATTGCATCCGTCTGTCAGGGTTGTGGGTTTCGTCACCTCAACGAAGCCCGATCGGTCAGATGAAATAATGTCTCGAATTGGCGATATCGAAGAGGCTACCGGTATCCATCTGACAATCAATGATTATCGCGAGTGGGTAAATGCTCGCCTTGATGAAGCTCAGTATCAAGGCGTCGATACCGTTCAGGCTTTGCGGAACTGGGTGATTGCCTATGCAGAAAGCTTGGCCCAGCGTCGCCGTGAGATAGCACCTATTGATGAACCATGTTTGCAATGGTTGAGCAGTTTGAAAGAACTGGTCTGATTGTTGCAAAGCAGCGTTAGGTGCCGTGTAGCAAAATATGTCGCTGTCCTACGGCGCACAGATCATGAGATGGTCCTGATCGGGTTGCTGTCGTCTTTCCGATAGGATCACCGCTCAGCAATTTTATGTCAAAATCACCGGGAAATATGGGAAGCTAAGCCGCGACTTTCCAACATATCCAACGCCGCCCCAATCCCGCTTGCAACGCCCCAAGCAAATCCTTCGCTTGCGCCCCGGCGCGCGCCGCCTATCTCTGTCGCCTTCACCGAATCGCAGTTTGAAAGCCTGATATGACCGCCACCCACAGCACCCGCATGCTCATCCTCGGTTCCGGCCCGGCCGGCCTGTCCGCCGCCATCTATGGCGCGCGCGCGGGTCTGGCGCCGATCGTGGTGCAGGGGATGCAGCCCGGTGGTCAGCTCACCATCACCACCGACGTCGAAAATTACCCCGGTTTCAAGGATGTGATTCAGGGACCGTGGCTGATGGAACAGATGCAGGCACAGGCCGAGCATGTCGGCGCACAGATGATGTACGACCAGATCGTCGACATCGACCTGTCCGAACGCCCCTTCCGCCTGAAGGGGGACAGCGGCACGCTCTATGTCGCTGACACGCTGGTCATCTGCACCGGCGCGCAGGCCAAATGGCTGGGCGTACCGGGCGAGGAACATTTGCAGGGCAAGGGCGTCAGCGCCTGCGCCACCTGCGACGGCTTCTTCTATCGCGGCAAGAAGGTGGTGGTCATCGGCGGCGGCAACACCGCGGTCGAGGAAGCGCTCTACCTCACCAACCACAGCCATGACGTCACCCTGATTCACCGCCGCGACAGCCTGCGCGCGGAAAAGATCCTTCAGGCACGGCTCCATGCCCATCCGAATATCAAGGTGCTGTGGAACAAGGCCGTCGATCAGTTCGTCGGCGGCGGTACGCCCGAAGGTCTGGTGGGCGTAGACCTGATCGACACGGTGACGGGTGAAAAGTCGCACGTCACCACCGACGGCGGCTTCGTCGCTATCGGCCATCACCCCGCGACCGAATTGTTCGAAGGCAAGCTGCCGTTGGACGAGGGCTATATCGTGGTGGAAAAGGGTACGACCCGCACCGCGATCCCCGGCGTCTTCGCGGCCGGCGACGTCACCGACAAAATCTACCGTCAGGCCGTCACCGCCGCCGGCATGGGCTGCATGGCCGCCCTCGACGTCGAAAAATTCCTGGCGGAACAGGATTTCGAGGAACTGGTGGAGGCGTAACTCCGCGCCGGGCGAGGATCAGCGGATCTTCGCCCGGATGAAGGCGCGCAGCGATCCGAAGCTCTCGAACGTATCGCCGTCCATATCCTCATCCTCAATGAGGATGCCGAACCGATCCTCCATCTCGGTGAGCAGCCCCGCGACCGCCATCGAATCCAGTTCGGGCAGCGCGCCGAACAACGGTGTGTCGGCATCGAAGCCGTCGACGCGCTCCTGCGTCAGTCCCAGCACATCGCGCAGCAGCGCGCGCAGGGTGGTGTCGGTATCGTCTCTCCGGTCGACCGGCAGCTTGTTGTCTGTCTGCATGATGGCGCCCGATTAAAGGGCGGCGCTTCATCCCACAAGCGCGGAAATGGCGGTGCGGGCAGCGGGCAGCCAGCTGGATGGCCGGCGCGGATTGAAGGCGTCCAGTTGGATCAGCTTTATGCGCTGCTCCATCCAGTCGGTCTTATAGCCATTGTCCCCGGTGCCATAGTCGATCAGGCTGACGCGATCCACGTCGATGGCATGGGCGAACATGGCATGGCTCAGCAGCGTGCCGGGCGATCCGGTATCGTGCCGCTGGTCGTGGGCCAGCTTGTGGATCAGCGCGACATCGCGATCGATCGTCCAGAGTTGGGTCGCGACAGGCTGGCCATCCAGCCGGGCGAAACCCAGCCGCAGCCGGCCCGCTGCGCTTTCCCGCCGGGCCAGATCATGCAGGAGATTCAGGCCATCCTCCGGCTCCGCCTCCTTCCAGCTATGGGCGTGGACGCTCCGATAATCCTGCCACAGGTCATCGGTCAGTTGATGATCGATCGACAGATCAAAGGGGGCGTTGCGCCCCTTGCGCCGTACAAGCGTCCGCAGGCGGCCGGGGCGGGTCGCCCAGTAATCGGCAAAATTGCGGCCCCTGACCGGCAAGACATGACGCCCGCCCATCGGCCGCTGCACCGTGATCCATCCCGCCCTGCGCAGAGCAGCGGTCAGTTCGTCTGCCTGTTCGATCGGATAAAGTTCGATCCGGCTCTGCCCATCGAGCAGCGTGCCGGCAATCACGTCAAGCATGCGCCGGCGCGATGCTTCGTCCGGCTCGCCCAGAAAGACGGGCGCCCAGGAAAAGCTGTACCAATTGGCCAGAGCCTTTAAAGGGCGGGAATGCGGTGCGAGAAGGAACAGCCACGCTTCCCGATCGTCTTCCTGTGCAGAGAGGATAAGGACCGGGACACCGGCAAAACAATGGCGATGCAACGCTGTAAACCAGTCGAGCCGGTCGAACAGGCCGATCGCGGGCGCGCTGTCCGGGCGACCGGCCAGCGCCTGCCGTACCTCTTCCAGACTGTGATATTTCCTTGCCGCCAGCAACCGACTATCTCCGCCCCGCTCCTAGCGCCCTTAGGCGAAAAATCTGGATATGGAGTTAAGCATTTGTGACGGAACATGTCTCCATGACGGATGGCGTGGCCATACAGCCGATCGACCATATTTTGCTGAACGGCGATCCGGCAGGCCCGGCACTTGATGGCCGGTCTGGCAGTTACAGCTATGGCGAACTGGAACAGGCGCTCGGACGGCTGGCCGCATGGTTGGCCGGGTTCGGGCTGGAGCGCGGTGCGCGGGTTGCAAGCTGGATGGCGAAGGGGCCAGTCGCCGCGCTGATGCCTCTGGCTGCGCCGCGTGCTGGCCTTGTCCATGTGCCGGTCAATCCTTTGCTCAAACATCGGCAGGTCGCGCATATATTGGCGGACAGCGGCGCCCGCCTGTTGATCGGCACGGCGGCGCGCATCGACAGTCTGACGCCCGGCGACGTCCCGGCCGAGTGTCAATTGCATCGGGAGGATGATGCCGCCTGCGCCATGAGCGGGGGCAGGGGCATGGCGCCATCCGGCGCTGCGCCAGATGATCTGGCCGCTATCCTCTACACCAGCGGATCGACCGGGCGTCCAAAGGGCGTGATGCTCAGCCATGCCAATCTCTGGCTGGGCGCGGTTGCTGTCGCCGACTATCTGCGCCTGTCGGCTGACGACCGGACGGCCTGCGTTCTGCCGTTCAGTTTCGATTATGGTCAGAATCAGTTGCTCTCCACATGGTATGCCGGGGGATGCGTCTATCCGCTCGATTATCTGACCCCGCGCGACGTGATGAAACTGGTGAACCGGCGCGACATCACGACGCTGGCGGGGGTGCCGCCCTTATGGGTGCAACTGACCGAACTGGATTGGCCACAGGAAGTGGTAGGCAAGCTCAAACGCCTCACCAACAGCGGTGGGGCGCTGACACGGCCGCTGGTGGCAAAGCTGCGCAGCCTGTTCCCACAGGCCGACCTCTATCCCATGTACGGCCTGACCGAGGCGTTCCGTTCCACCTATCTGCCGCCGGCACTGGTCGACAGCCATCCCGATTCGATGGGCAGCGCCGTCCCCTTTGCCGAGATATTGGTGGTGCGCCCGGATGGCATCCTGACCGACGATGACGAGCCGGGCGAACTGGTCCATTGCGGGCCGTTGGTCGCGCAGGGCTATTGGCAGGATGCGGCGCGGACAGCCGGGCGATTTCGTCCTGCGCCACCTGCCTCCCGCTATGGCGGCATGGCGGTGTGGTCGGGCGATACGGTGCGCCGGGATGCCGATGGGCTGCTCTATTTCGTCGGCCGCGATGATGCGATGATCAAGTCGGCGGGCAATCGCATCAGCCCGACCGAAGTGGAGGAGGCCGCGCTGGCGATACCCGGCGTTGCCGAAGCGGTGGCGCTGGGCGTAAGGGACGAGCGTATGGGGCAGGTGGTTCGCCTGCTGCTGCGTGCGGCCGACCCGACGCTGGCCGACGCTGTGGCCGCGCATCTCAAGGTCGAACTGCCCAATTTCATGCAACCCAGGGACATTATCGTGCTGCCAGACTTTCCACATAACCCCAATGGCAAGATCGATCGTGTCGCCCTGCAACAGGAACATGGCGCATGAAGCCGATGGGACCGATCCCGTCCGGTTATGAGGGCGAAGAGGGCATGCTGCTGATCGGCGGCTGCGGCGCTGCCAGTCTGGTGGATGAGGCGGGCGACACGCCACTCTTCGTCTACGACATGGCACGGGTGGAGAGGCAGATCGCCCATTTTCGCGATGCGATGCCGGCGGCGGTCCACCTCCATTATGCGATCAAGGCCAATCCCTATGCGCCGCTGCTGGAACGGATGGTGGGGCAGGTCGACGGGTTCGATGTTGCGTCGGGCGGCGAAGTCACCATGGCGCTGGACGCGGGCATGGCGCCCGATCGCATCAGCTTTGCCGGGCCGGGCAAACGCGACGATGAATTGTCCGTCGCCATCCATGCTGGCGTGACGATCAATCTGGAGTCGGAGGGGGAGGCGCGCCGTGCCATCGCCGTCGGACGCGCCATCGGAAAGCTGCCGTGCCTTGCCATTCGCGTGAACCCGGATTTCGACCTCAAAGGATCAGGCATGCGGATGGGCGGTGGCGCAAAGCCGTTCGGCGTGGACGCGGATCGTGCGGCGGCATTGGCGCGGGCTGTAATCGACGCCGGGGCGGAATGGCGCGGCTGGCATATCTTTGCCGGCAGCCAGAATCTCGACTCGGCCGCCCTTATCGAAGCGCAGGCTGCGACCATCGCATTGGCCGCGCGTCTGTCGGAAGCCGTAGGGGTAACGCCGCCGCTCGTTAATCTGGGAGGGGGATTTGGGATTCCCCATTTCCCCGGCGACCTGCCACTGGATATCCCGCCCATCGGAGCGGCGCTGGAACAGGCGCTCGATGCACGGCCAGAGATATTGAAGGGCAGCAGTTTCGCGATCGAACTGGGGCGCTGGTTGGTAGGGGAGGCGGGCGTCTATCTCACGCGCGTAGTGGACGTGAAGGATAGTCAGGGTGAACGTTTCGCCGTGGTCGATGGCGGATTGCATCATCAACTGGCGGCCAGCGGCAATTTCGGCACGGTGGTCCGCCGCAATTACCCGATGGCGGTGGCCAACCGCTTTGGCGATCCTGTCGCGGCTGACCCGGTAACGGTCGTGGGGTGCCTTTGCACTCCTATCGATAGGCTGGGCGACAAGGTCGCGCTGCCGCCGGTAGAGGAAGGCGACCTGATCGCTATATTTCTAGCCGGCGCTTATGGTGCGTCGGCCAGCCCGTCGAATTTCCTCGGTCATCCTGCCGCACATCAGCTTTTACTTGGCTGATTTGTTCGGAACTTAACTCCTAACGCTATTTTTACCCTTTAGCGGCAAGAAGGGCTGGACGCGATGCGCGTATCGACCCGCCTCCCTCTTTGGCGATCGATTAACGCATGGCTGTACAAAGAGGTGAGATATATGCGGTTCCAGCGGATTTCCAGGCTCCTGATCGGCGCGGCTTTGCCGTCCGTCGTCCTTTCGGGTTGCGCGGCAGGCGGCAACGGGCCGCAACTGCCCCCTGCATCCTTCGTGTCCACGCAGGAAGGGCCGGGCGAGGAATATGTCATCGGTCCGCTCGACGACCTCACCATCTTTGTCTGGCGCAATCCCGAACTGGGCGCAAAGGTTCAGGTGCGCCCGGACGGCCGCATCACAACGCCGCTGATCACCGACATGCCGGCTGTGGGTAAGACGCCAAAGATGCTGGCCGACGACATCAAGCTGGCATTGTCGCAATATATCGAAAATCCGCTGGTATCGGTGATCGTCAATAATTTCAGCGGTACGTTCAGTCAGCAGGTGCGGATCGTCGGCGCGACGGAAAAGCCGGCGTCGATCCCCTATCGGGCGAACATGACGTTGCTGGACGCGATGATTTCCGTCGGCGGCCTGTCCGAATATGCGGCGGGCAACCGCGCACGGCTGGTCCGTTTCGACAAGAATACAGGCAAGCAGAAGGAATATCAGGTCCGCCTGAACGACCTGTTGAAGAAGGGCGACACCCGCGCCAACGTCATGCTGGCTCCCGGCGACGTCATCATCATCCCGGAAAGCATGTTCTGACATGGCGGCACTGTATGAAGAATTGCTGGTCCTGCTCCATGGCATATGGAGCCGTCGCTGGATCGCCCTGGCCGTGGCCTGGGGCGTGGCGATGCTTGGCTGGCTGGGCGTTGCCTTCATCCCCAACAGCTATCAGTCCAAAGCGCGGGTCTATGTGAACACCCAGTCGCTGCTGGAGGACAAGATGGGGATTACCCAGGTCCAGTCGCAGCAGGATCTCGACCGTGTTCGCAGTACGCTCGCCAGCACGGACAATCTGGAAAAGGTGGTGCGCGAAACCGACCTGTCACAGGGTATTTCGGGACCGCGCGATGTCGCTGCAAAGATCACCGCGCTGCGTGAGAATATCACCGTCATGGCGCAGGCCGATCCCAGCATGATCGACATTAGCGCGATCTCCGCCGATTCGAGCCTGTCGGACGGGGCCAACGCCCGTATCGCGCAGCAGGTCGTGCAAAAGCTGATCGATATTTTTCAGGAAGATAATCTGGCGGGCGACCGCAACGAAACGAAGCAAAGCCTCGCTTTCCTCGATCAGCAGGTCGCGGCACGCGGCAAACAACTGGAGGCCGCCGATCAGCGCCGCGTCGAATTTGCGCAGCGCTATGTCGGCCTGTTGCCCGGTGCCGGTTCGATCAGCCAGCGGATGGACGCGGCCCGGACCGAAATCAGCAATATCGATTCGCAACTGGTTCAGGCGCAGAGCGCCTTGAGCGCGATGAACGGCCAGCTTGCCGGTACGCCACAGACTTTGCCGGGTGTCGGCGTGGCTGGTGCGCCGTCTTCGCTGGCGCAGGCGCAGGCCAATATGGCGCAGATGCGCGCGCGCGGCTGGACCGCCAATCATCCCGACGTGGTTGCTGCACAGCGGGAAATCGATGCCCTTCGCAAGGCTGGCGGCGGTAACGCGGCTGCTGTGGGTGGCACGCCCAACCCTGCCTATCTTTCGATCCGTTCCATGCAGGCCGAACGCGCCGCCACGGTGCAGGCGCTTCAGACCCGCAAGGCGCAGTTGCAGGCCGACCTCAACACCATGATGTCGAAACAGGTCGATGAACCGGGCGTCGCATCGGAGCAGGAAAAGCTGGACAGCGACTATGCTGCGCTCAAGCTCCAGTATGACAAGCTGATGTCTGACCGCGAGGAAATCCGCCTGCGCGGCGAGGTGAAGACGGAAACCGGCTCTGTCCAGTTCCGTGTCATTCAGCCGCCCAGCACCCCGACGGCGCCGGCTGCGCCCAATCGTCCTCTGCTGCTGTTGGGCGTGCTGATCGTCGGCATTGGTGCTGGCATTGGCGTCGCCTTTGCCATGGGACAGTTGAAGGGGGGCTTCCCGACCGCCGCGCGGCTGGAAAAGGCGATCGGCCTGCCGGTCATCGGCTCCATTTCGCAATCGCTCAGCGCTGCGCAAGTCGCGGCAGAGCGTAAACGGCTTAAATATTTTGCCGGGGCAAGTGGAGGGCTGGCGGCTGCCTGCCTGCTGCTGATCGCGGTCGAATTTGTCCAGCGTGGCATGGCGTGAAGGAGCCTGAACCCATGAACCAGCATAGCTCCATCAAAGGGCGCGGATCGTTGATCGAGCGCGCTACCGAGATTTACGACTTCAATGCCGCGCTGCGCGGTCGTGCTGCGCCAAAGGTCGATGTGCCGGCTGATTTGCCGCGTGCTTCCTCGGTTCAGATGCCGGCGGCGCCCATTGCGGCCACCGCCGAACCGATGACCTTCCGGGCCTTGCCCTGGAGCGGTCCGGTTCAGCCTGTCGACCGTGCATTGCTCGCCCAGTCCGGTTTCCTGCGTCCCGATGGTCCGGTCACGGCCATGAGCGAGGAATTCCGCCTGCTCAAGCGCGAGTTGCTGGCGATGTTGCCCGGCAAGGACCGGGGTAATCGCATCCTCGTCTGTTCCGCCAATAGTGGCGATGGCAAGACATTCTGCGCGATCAATCTGGCGCTCAGTCTGGCGGCGGAAAAGGATCGCGAAATCCTGCTGGTCGACGCTGATTTCGGCAAACCCGGTATCCCTGAAAAGCTGGGGCTTGAAGCCGGAACGGGCCTGATGGACGCGCTGGCCAATCCGACTATCGCGATTGAGGATTGCGTGATTCGCACCGATATTCCGTCGCTTTCGATCCTCCCCGCCGGGCAGCACAGCAACGACGATACCGAATATCTGGCCTCTGCGCGCACCGAACAATTGCTTAAGCGCCTGACGGATGGACGCCCGGAACGCATCGTTATTTTCGATTCGCCGCCTTTGCTCGCGGCCTCACCAGCGGCGGTGCTGGCCAGCCATGTCGCCGTCGCCTTGCTGGTCGCCCGCGCCGACCAGACCGGCGAAGCCGCTCTGCGGGAGGCGGCCGCGATGGTGAAGGGGGGCGCGCAGGTGCGCCTGTTGCTGAACGCCGTCAGCTTCGCCGGCAGCGGCAAGCGGTTCGGCAGCTATTATTCCAAGGGGGGCGAACGGTGATCGCCGATCGCAGGAAGTTTTCTACCGTCTCGCTGGCGGTGTTGGCCATGGCGTGCGCAACATCGGCGCATGCCCAGACGGGTGGCAATCAGCGCTTGCGGGTGACGCCCTACCTGGGCGTGGATCAGGTCGTGACCGCCCCGCTAAAGGGCGATGGCGATGTGCTGACTTATACCAACGTCACGGCAGGCGTGACCGCAGAGGTACAGTCCCGCCGTGTCGAAGCGACGATCGATGTGCAATATAATCACAGCTTTAGCTGGAACGATCAGATCCCCGATCAGGATGTATTGAGCGGCATCCTGACGACGCGCGTCAATCTGGCGCGCGGCCTGACCCTCAACGCGGGTGGCCTTGCGACCCGCGTTCATACCGACGGATTGTCGGGCGGCCCGGTATTCAATGGCGATTCCTATGTCAGCCAGGTTTATGCAGGCTATGTGGGACCATCCTACACGACCCAGTTGGGGGACTTCACTCTCAATGGATCCTATCAGCTTGGCTATTCTCGCGTGGATGATTCCGTCGGCAGCAATGTGACGGGTGGTCAGCCCAACGGCACATTTGCCGATAGCTGGTCCCATAATCTGATGGGCTCTGTCGGTTTCGCGCCGGGCACGGTCCTGCCGATCGGTCTGACTGCCAGCGCAGGCTATAGTCGTGAGGATGCAAGTCAGCTCGATCAGCGGTTCGAGGATAAATGGGGTCGTCTCGACGCGACGCTGCCGGTGTCGCACACGGTCGCGCTGCTGGGCGGCATCGGCTATGAAGACATTGAAATCAGCCAGCGTTCACCGCTGCTGGACGATAATGGCACGCCGGTGATCCGGGGAGGGCGCTATGTCACCGACAAAAGCTCTCCGCGTGCGCTCCTTTATAATTTCGATGACATCATCTGGGATGCGGGTGTTCTTTGGCGACCCAATCACCGTACTTCGCTTCAGGCGAGGGTGGGGCAGCGCTATGGTGGCTGGACCTATCAGGGCAGTTTCACCTGGCAGGGACGCGACAGCAATTTCGCGCTGATGGTGTTCGACGGGATCGACAGTTTCGGCCGTATGATGTTGGGCGACGTCGCTGCATTGTCGGGCAACAATCTTAATGTCGTGCGCAATCCTTTCAGCGGCGACCTGACGGGCTGTGCCTTTTCTTCCACGGGCGGGGGGCAATGTTTCAACGATGCCCTGTCCGGTATTACCGGCGCCAATTTCCGCTATCGCGGTGTGGCGGCGCAATATGCGCTCACGCGCGGTCCGTGGGGCTATGGACTGGGTGCGGGCTATTCGCAGCGCAAGTTCATCACGCCGCAGGGTGAAATGGTTCTGGTGCGCGGGTCGACCGATAAAAACTGGTACGGCAATGCGTCCGTCACCTATCGCTTCAGTGATAGCGATAGTCTGGATACCGTTGCCTATCTCAATTATTTCGACGCGAGCGGTGGGCGGCCTGACGTGACCAACTATGGCATTTTCACCAGCTATTATAAGGGGCTGGGTCGCAACCTGTCCGCATCGGCATCGATCGGGGTGGACGGCACGAAGGCGGATGATTTTGAATCGATGATCAACGCCATGGGCCAGGTAGGCCTGCGTTACAGTTTTTGATCCCAAGGGGCCGGACCGGCGCATAGGGGCGGCGACCGGACGGCAGGAGACGACAGATGTACGATCAATATTATGGATTTCAGGGCCGTCCCTTTCAGCTGACGCCTGATCCCCATTATTATTTCGAGAGCGCGACCCATCGTAAGGCCTTGTCCTATCTGGGCTATGGCCTCGCGCAGGGGGAGGGCTTCATCGTCATCACCGGCGACATCGGCGCTGGCAAGACCACGTTGGTCGGCCACCTGATGCAGACGATCGACCCCATGCGCCTGACTGCGGTCAAGATCGTGTCGACGCAGGTGGAGGGCGACGACATGCTGCGCCTTGCCGCGCAGAGCTTTGGCCTGCATGTCGATGGCCTGACCAAGGCGGCGACGCTGCAACAGGTAGAGTCCTATTTGCATCATCAGGCGCGCAGCGGTCGTCGCACCCTGCTGATCGTGGACGAGGCGCAGAATTTGTCGGTTTCCGCGATTGAGGAATTGCGGATGCTGTCCAACTTCCAGTTGGGTGGTCAGTCGCTGCTTCAGATTTTCCTGCTGGGTCAGCCGGAATTTCGCGACCTGCTGAAATCGCCTGAACTGGAACAGTTGCGCCAGCGCGTGATCGCCACCCATCATCTGGAACCGATGCAGCCTGCCGAGGTCGAACCCTATATCATCCATCGTCTGACGATAGCAGGCTGGGTGGGTAATCCGGTGTTCACGCCCCAGGCTTTTGCCGCGCTATATGCCGCGACCGGCGGCGTGCCGCGTCGGTTGAACGCGCTGGTCAGTCGCGTGCTGTTGCTGGGCGCGATAGATCAATTGCGCGACATCGACGCCGATGTCGTGCAGGCGGTGGTCGCCGACATGGGGCTGGACGCGCAACCAGTCATCGAAACGGTCGAGCCGTCGATCCTGGACGAAGTGGAAGAGCCTGTTGCGCCAGCCGATGAGCAGGCCGAAATCGATAGCGACGCGGATGCATGGCAACAGCAAGTCGTTGAAGTTGAGCCGGTTGCGCAGGACGATGATGCGCCGCAACCCGCTTCTTTCGCGCCGCCGTTTGCCGCGCCCGACATGCCGGTTGAAGAGGTCGCGAAGGCCGAGCCAGAGCCTGTCTGGACGCTGGATGCCTATGCTGGACCAACCTTCGAAGATGGCACGCCCTACGGATTGCGGCCCGACGCATTTGTGGTCGAAGAGCCGATGGTTCCATCTTCCGTTGCCGAAGAGTTGGTTGAACAACATGGCGCCCCGGAAGCCGCATTGGATGACGAGCCGGTCCCTCATGAACCGGTCTATGAGCCGATGTCGGCGTTTGCCGCGCCGGTTGTCGACGATCAACTGCTTGATGAGCCGGTCGCTGATGCACTGCCGACCGAAGATTCGCCCGAAGAGGAAATGACGGTGCAACAGACCGCCATCGATGCGCCGGTCGCGGAGATTGCCGTGCCTGATGTGCCCCCCGTCGCCGAAGTTGACGACCTGCGCCACGATATGATGGCAGAGATCGAAGCGCTCCGTGCGGAAATAGCATCGCTGCGCGCGGTTCAGTCGCACACGCCCTTTGCCCCCGCTCAGACGGTCGATCCCGAAGCGCTCAAGGGGTGCTTCACGCTGATCGAAGAACGCCTCGCCTCGCTCGAGTTCCGGGCGGAAGAACAGGATACCGCGCTGCGCCGGGTACTGACCTTGCTGGTCGATTGGGTCGAACGGGAAGAACAGATGGCGGCCGCGCAGCAACAGGATGTCGCTGCCGCCTGAACCGCGGATTGCTGCCGCGCCGATAGATACGGGTTGGGAAACAGAATGCGCAACGCTCTGTCTGTCGATGTGGAAGACTGGTTTCAGGTCGGCGCTTTCGAGCGGACGATCGATCGCGCCGATTGGGAAGGGCTGACCCACCGGGTTGAGCGCAATACAGACGCGGTGCTGGATCTGTTTGAACAGGCGGGCGTGTCGGCGACCTTCTTCACGCTGGGCTGGGTAGCGGAGCGTTATCCGGCACTGATGCGGCGTATCGTTCAGGGCGGGCATGAAGTGGCCAGCCATGGCTATGACCATGCGCGCGTTTTCACCTTCACGGCGGAGGAGTTTCGCGCCGACCTCAGAAAATCGCGCGCGATACTGGAGGATGCGAGCGGGCAGGCCGTCACCGGCTATCGCGCGCCCAGTTTTTCCATCGATCCGCGCACGCCATGGGCACATCCGATATTGGCGGAGGAAGGCTATCGCTATTCCTCCAGCGTCGCGCCCATCCGCCACGATCATTATGGCTGGCCGGACTCGCCCCGCTTCGCATGGAATCCGGTGGCTGGGTCGTCTTTGCTGGAACTGCCGGTGACGACCGCCAAATGGGGCAAGCGTACGCTGGCTGCGGGCGGCGGGGGCTTTTTCCGCCTGCTGCCCTATGGCTTTTCCCGATGGGCCATTCGCCAGGTCAACCGGGATGAACGGCGCCCGGCCATCATCTATTTCCATCCGTGGGAAATCGACCCGGATCAGCCGCGTGTCGCAGGTGCGCCGTTGCGGTCGCGGGTGCGCCATTACAGCAATTTGTCTGTGATGGCGGCGAAGCTGCGCCGGTTGACCCATGATTTTCAATGGACGCGGATCGACGCTTTGGTCGATGCCGAAGCGGCGCGTGTGTCATGAAGATGAGCGATGGGCTGGACCTGTCCGTCGTGACGATCGACCTGACCAACGGGCCTCAGGCGCGAGCGGTGGATGATTTCGTGATGACGCACCCGGACGGCACGCCTTTCCATCGGGTGGCATGGATGCGCGCGATCACGCAGGCGACCGGCCATCGCGCCATCATGTTGGCGGCAGTTGGCCCATCCGGCCGGATCGAAGCATTGTTGCCGCTGCATCACGTAAAAAGCCGCCTGTTCGGGCAGGCCTTTGCCTCCACCGCCTTTGCCGTCGATGGCGGCATATTGACGGTGACGCCGCGCGCCGTACCGCTGCTGGCAAAGGCGGCGCAGGATCTGGCGCAGGGTGCGGGCGATGTTTCGCTTGAACTGCGTGGCGGTCCGGCGCCGGGGGATGGCTGGCACCGGATTGAAGGCGCGCATGTCGGCTTTGCCCGTCCGATCGCAGAGGATGACGAGGCGGAACTGCTGGCTGTCCCGCGCAAGCATCGCGCCGAACTGCGCAAGGCGCTCGCCAATCCCGCGCTCAGCGTGGAGGTGGGGCGAGATGCGCGCCATCTGCGCGACCATTATCGCGTTTATGCGCAAAGCGTCCGCAATCTTGGCACACCGGTCTTTCCGGCGTGCTTGTTCCGCGCTGTGCTGGATCATTTTGGTGAAGATGCCGACATATTGGTCGTGCGTGAAGGCGATCGTCCGGTTTCCGCCGTTCTGACGCTGTATCACGGCGACCGGGTCATGCCCTATTGGGGGGGGGGCATTTCCGACGCCCGGCGACTGCGGTCCAACGAACTTATGTATTATCGCCTGATGCGCCATGGCAGCGCCCGTGCAAAGACCCTGTTCGACTTCGGCCGTTCCAAGGTCGGTAGCGGACAGGCAGCGTGGAAGAAGAGCTTTGGCTTCACGCCCCGACCGCTCGTCTATCATGGCTGGCCCGCCGACGGCGCCGGGCGGGACATTGATCCGGGTAGCGCCCGGTATCAGCGGCGTATCGCTTTATGGAAGAAATTGCCCTTGCCGATTGCAAACCTGATCGGTCCGTGGATCGCGCGGGGGCTGGGGTGAAGATCTTTTGGGGTTGAGGTGAGCGAACCGCTGGTCCGCGCCTTAAGGTAGGAAAAAATGTATGTCGTTCATGGATGGCGTTGCGACATGGGGGCTGATTGTCGATCGGGCGCGACTGACCGATGATGCGGTGCGTGCCGAAATCGACAATTGGGTATTGGCGCATCCTGCATCGACCCCTTTCCATCGGCCTGGCTGGTTGCTGGGGGTGGAGGCCGGCACAGGACAAAAGGCGCAGATGCTGGTCGCGCGCATGGCGGGCGGATCGATCCTGGGCGTGTTGCCGTTGACGCACATCAAATCGACCCTGTTCGGCAAGGCGCTGGTCAGCAGCGGCTTTGCCGTCGATGGCGGCATATTGACCACCCACCGCAAAGCCGGCGCGGTGCTGGCCGATGCGGCATGGTCGCTCGCAGACGAGCTTGGCTGCGGCACGCTGGAACTGCGCGGCGGGGAAGCGCCCGAAGGGTTGATCTGGCAGCATAAGGCGGACGCCTATCTGGGCTTTTCTCGTCCCCTTGCGGCGGATGACGAGGCAGAGCTTAAGGCCGTGCCAAAGCGCCACCGGGCCGAAATCCGCAAAGGGCTGGGCAATGACCTGACCTTTGAAATCGGGCGCGACAAGCGGCTGCGCGACATTCATTATCGCCTCTATGCCCATAGCGTCCATAATCTGGGCACGCCGGTCTTCCCGCGCGCCTTGTTCGACGGCGTGCTGGACGAACTGGGGGATGATGCCGACATCGCCATCGTGTCGAAGGACGGTAAGCCGTTGTCCGCCGTAATCAGCCTCTATCATGGTGGCGCCTGCATGCCTTACTGGCATGGCGCGGCGGAGGGCGCACGGGCGATGCGATCGAACGAAGTCCTCTATTTCCTGCTGATGCGACAGGCGCGCGAACGTGGCCTGAGCACCTTTGACTTCGGCCGATCAAAGGTTGGGACCGGCCCTGCGGCGTGGAAAAAGACCTGGGGGTTCGAAGGCGAACCGCTCGGCTATCATCTGCGCACCGCACCGGGCAAGGAAACGCGCGACGTCAATCCGCTCTCGCCTCAATATCGGCGCAAGGTCGAATATTGGAAGAAATTGCCCGAACCCATCGCCAATCTGATCGGTCCCTTCATCGCGCGCGGTCTTGGATGACGGGCGATATCCTGTTCCTCTGTCACCGCATCCCCTTTCCGCCGGATCGGGGCGACAAGATCCGTTCCTATCATCTGCTGCATCGTCTGGCAGAGATTGGCCCGGTCCATGTTGGCTGTTTTGGCGACGATGATCGCGACATGGGCTTCGCCGATGATCTGGCACAGGTGGCGGCGAGCCAATGCCTGTTGCGCCGGGATCGGTCGAAGGTAACGGGCCGTGTCCCGTCACATGGTGTAACAGCGTCACCGTTGGGGCCTGCAGCGAAGGGAGCGAAGCGACCGGAGCTGCAGGCCCCAACGGTGGCATGGCTTTTTGCTTAGGCGGCCATCGCCAATCTT
>JAJZQN010000111.1 GCA_021847605.1 Pseudomonadota bacterium
CGATGGGGGCGGATTTCATCACGCGCATCGGATGGTCAACCATCCGGCTGCTGACGATGGACGGCACGCCTGTTGATTGGGAAGCCATCTATGCGGACATGCAGCCCGGAGAATTTGCCGAACATCGTATAGCGCGACGATCTGGGTGAGAGGCTGGCGTCAATCAGGATGAGAACTGATTGTCGCGGCAGTTGTTATTTGCCTGTGTTGATTGACGCTGGCAAGTGTCAGCTGTCAGTCTGATTGTCGCTGAGCGACATTTCCTCGGTTGCTTTGATTGTCGCGTAGGTTGGCGGTCGTCCGGCGCGCGTTTGTCGCTGGAGCGCGGTGCGTCGGCGATAGCTTTCGACGTTCATCTCGAAGATCGTGGCATGATGCACGAGGCGGTCGACGGCGGCGAGCGTCATGGCGGGATCGGGGAAGACGCGGTTCCATTCTCCGAAGGGTTGGTTTGCGGTGATCAGCGTGGAGCGGCGCTCGTAGCGGGCGCTGATCAGCTCGAACAGGACGGAGGTCTCGGCCTGATCCTTGGTGACGTAGGCAAGGTCATCGAGGATCAGCAGATGGTATTTGTCGAGCTTGGCCAGCGCGTTTTCGAGCGCCAGTTCGCGGCGGGCGACCTGAAGTTTCTGAACAAGGTCGGAGGTGCGGGCGAACAGCACGCGCCAGCCCTTTTCGATCAACGCGAGACCGATCGCGGCGGCGAGGTGTGATTTGCCTCCACCGGGCGGCCCGAACATGATCAGGTTGGCGCCCTTTTCGAGCCAGCTGTCGCCCGAACAGAGCGCCATCACCTGCGCGCGGGAGATCATCGGCACGGCGTCGAACGCGAAGCTGTCGAGCGTCTTGCCCGGCGGCAAGCGCGCTTCACTCAGGTGCCGTTCGATCCGGCGCCGGTCACGTTCGGCGATCTCATGTTCGGCCAGTGCCGCGATTAGGCGGGCGCCGGGCCAGCCTTCCTTGTCGGCGCGTTCGGCAAAGTCGGGCCAGATCAGCTTGATCGCCGGCAGGCGCAGATCATTGAGGATGAGGCTGAGCCGCTGGGCGTCGATCGCCTGGTTGGTCATGTTCATGCGGCTTCTCCCATCAGCAAGACATCGTAGTCGGTGAGCGGGGCTAGCTTGACCACCACTTCGGGCAAAGTCGCCGGGTCGGGAGCGAACCGCGCGTGGAGCGCCACAATGTCGGGCAAGCGATCGGCGGCGATATCGGCGGCCAGGAGTTCGGCGAGTTCGGCCTCGCAGGCCCGGTCATGCGCCAGGCTAAGCAGTTCGACCATCTGTCGGCAGGCAGTCCGCTCGGGCAACGCCTCGACCAGTCGCTCGAAGGTTCGCCGATAGGGCTCGCGCGGGAAGATCTGGTCGCGATAGACCAGCTTCATGAGCGCCATCGGCTTACGCCGCAGGCTATGGATGACGTGATGGTAATCGACGACATGGCCATGCGCGCCATTGCTCGTCGCGCGGCCGCGGGGCACTGTCATCAGCTTGGTCCCGCCGATGAACAGGTCGAGGCGATCATCATAGAGCCGCACCCGCAGCCGGTGGCCGATCAACCGCGAGGGCACGGTGTAGAACACCTTCCTCAGCGTGAAGCTGCTGGTCGAGGTGACGGTTACGATAGTCTCCTCGTAATCGCTGGTCCGCCGACCCGGCAGGTGCTGCAATGACGCGCGCTCGGTATCGATACGGGTGCCATTGCGGCGGTTTTTGCGGCTGACGATCTCGTCGATGAAGTGGCGATAGGCCGGCAAATCGTCGAAGTCGGACGACCCGCGCATCAGCAGGGCGTCCTTGATCGCCGCCTTGAGGTGGCCATGGGAGCTCTCGATCCCGCCATTCTCATGCGCGACGCCGCGGTTGTTGCGGGTCGGCGCCATGCCGTAATGCTCGCACAGCGCATTATAGCGCGTTGTCAGATCAGAGCGTGCATCCTCGTCGAGATTGCGGAACGCCGCCGACAGGCTGTCGCTGCGATGTTCGCGCGGGGCGCCGCCCACCGCCCACAGGGCGTTCTGCAGCCCCTCTGCAAGTGCGACATAACTCTCGCCGCCGAGGATGACATGGGCATGCTCGAAGCCCGACCACATCAACCGGAAGTGGTAGAGGCGATGATCGAGCGGCACCCCGGCGATCTGTACGTCCAGGTCGCCCATGTCGGTGAAGTCGGACAGCCCCATCCGGCCCGGCTCGTGAACCTGGCGAAAGATCACCTCCTGATCGGCGCCATGAATGGCCCGCCATGTCCGGATACGCCGCTCCATCGTCCGCCTGATCCCCCGGTCGAGGTCGGGATGACGCCGGCACATCTCTTCGTAAATCGCGACCGCGCGCAACCCAGGCGCTGCCTGCAGCAACGGCACGATCTCGGCATCGAAGATGTCCGCCAGAGGATCGGGACGGCGGCGTGCGCGTTCCTTGCCGCGCTGCGACGGCAGCCTGGGATCCTGATCGAGCCGATATCCCGTGGCCTGGCTGAACCCGGACTTGGCCGCCGCCAGCGGAACCGGGTCGTTCTGTCGATGTTTCATGAAAAGCCTCATCTGATGATCGTTGACATGGCGACCGGGCACGCAAGGCATCTCCCTCAACACTGGAAATGCTCATGAATATCCGGTCGGCCACGACCATCAGCGGCCCATTTACGAAAGGACCATCGGCTGTTGGGGTGCCGGCTACGAGCTGCGGGCTACGCCCTTCGCTCTTCGCCGGCACCCCAACAGCCGATTCTCACCTTGATTGTCGCTGGCTTCTCATCCTGTTTGTCGCGTGGCAGAACATCGGGTGCTCGTCGATCATTCCGGGCGGAAAGGAGAGCATCGTGGCAAATCTACATTTGCCGCCCGTCTTAT
>JAJZQN010000065.1 GCA_021847605.1 Pseudomonadota bacterium
GATTGGCGATGGCCGCCTAAGCAAAAAGCCATGCCACCGTTGGGGCCTGCAGCTCCGGTCGCTTCGCTCCCTTCGCTGCAGGCCCCAACGGTGACGCTGTTACACCATGTGACGGGACACGGCCCCGTGTCGACGCTGGCCAGACGGCGAACCACCGCATCCGATCCGATCAGCCATGCAAGGACAGCGGCAACGCCAACAAAGGCGAGCAGAAATTTTTGTGGCCGGGTCACGTGAATTTCCCTGCGCATCAACCAGAAAAGAAGCAGCAGCATAAGCACAAGGCTGGCCATGATGGGCAGGCGTGCCGCCGTCCCCAGCCCGGCGGACAGGGCAATGAGAATGGCTATGGCATAGATGGTCATTCCGCCAGCATCGCGCATGGCAAGGTCACGCCGGGCCGGAACCAGCGCATCGGCCGCCTTACTGACTGAAAGCAGCAGGACGATGCCGCATATGCAGGCCGTGGTGTTGATATTGCCGATCGTGCCGGAAAAACGCCCCTGACGTTCCACCGCCCAATAATCGAGCAGGCCATTCATATCGATGTTGGCGAAAAGCAACCCGATAGCGAGGAAAAGGGACATGAGGATGATTAGCATGTCGATCGTTTGCTCGACATTCCGGCGGTTTGCGGCGACGAATGCGCCGCCGAGGAAAGCGCAGATCGCACCCGCAATCCCCACGATTCCGGGCAGGAAAAGGTCCGGCGCAAATGGTCCGGTCACGCCAAATAATGTCCAGAAGCCGCTTTGATGGAGAAGCAGCCATAATATGGCAAGTCCCACCGGCCTCAATATACGGGCGCAATGCCGCCACTCATCGAGGCCGGGAGGACGCGCGATGATGAGGCCGGCAAGGAGCAAAGCACTCATCAAGCAAGCCGCCGCGCTGCCCGACAGGTTGTTGAGGCCATTGAACATGAGGCCGATTGTCATGGCCAGTGCAGCGGGAAAGGCAATCAGCCCATAGCCCTCCGCAGATCGGCGCATGGAACCGCCGCCGCGCGGACGGCGCGACGAAGAGTGGCGCAAACGCACCCGCTGACGCTGATGACGTGCCATCAGCGCGGCTCATTCCACGATGCTAATCCCCCTGGCATTGCGATCGATTAGCGTCCCCCTCTCGGTCACTGGCTCCCCGTAGATCCAGCCCGATCCTGCATATCCCACATAAAGCCTTCCAAACAGTTGCTTGTCGGCTTCCAGCACCATGGCCTGATCCAGCCTGCCCAGCGGGAAATCGACCAGACGCTGCCAGGAGGCTGCATCATCGACGGACCGCCACAGGCCATAGCGCCCATCCTTCTTCCCCGAGATATAGATGGCCGGATAAGCGGCGCCCACCGCCGCCTTGCCGAACGCTATGTCGTCGACCTGCGCTATGCCCGGCACAATGGCCCAGTTCGCGCCGCCGTCCGTGCTGCGGCGCAGGCGCGTGTCCCCTTCTGCATTGCCGTTGGTGAAGAAGAGATGCCCTGCCTGCCCCGGCACGGCGCGCAGCTTGGCCGCACTGTTGCTGTAGGGCGCAATCTCGCCCGAGAAGACGCGGCGCCATTTGACGCCGCCATCGTCAGACCGCCATAGGCCTGCCAACGCCCTGTTCGACGCCGTGCCGCTATGCACAAGATAGAAGGTGCGCGGCAAAGCGCGGTCGGCCGTCAATGTCTTGCGGGTAAGGTAGATGTCGGCGAACGAGCCGGTGTTCGGGAGGATTTCACCCGGCAGTACCACCCGGTTCCATGTCGCGCCGCGATCGCGCGTGTAAAATGGCGAACGGTCCATTGCCGGCGCCCAGACAATATTGCGCGTGTCGCGCGCTGCGACGGCGATGGTGCCGAATGCCATGCGGCGCGGATCATCAGCCTTCGTACCCGGTGGAGTCGGCAAGGTCGGGAATTTGCGCCAGGTAAAACCGCCATCGACACTGTACCCCGCCATCACCGCGTCGCCATCCTCTGCGCAGCAGCTCAGCCGCGTGTCGGACGCATTGGTGACGACGAAGTCGGGATCGCCCTCGCTCCAGTCGAGTTGCTCCGCTGCGATCAGCACCCGTTCGCGCGGGCCGTAGCCGGTGGAGAAAGCGTTCAGATCCTCCTTGGCATGGATACCGAAATCGAGCGCCGCGAAAAGAGGCGGGCGGCCCATCGGCTGAATCACATCGCGGGCAACCAGTTCCTCTATCCCACGCGTCTGGCTGACCAGAGCCAAGCGACCACAGCCCGGGGTGGTGTCCGCCACATAAAAGCCCGTCCCGGCCGCGACCTGAAGCCGGGTCGGCGTGCGCGGATCGAAACTGGCGGCGGCAATTGCGAAATAGCCCTGATCGGCGACCTTCAACCAGGGAGGGTCTTTGGGACCGGCGGCGGATGATCGGGACAGGGATTGCCAGCGATCCGTGCCGCCCGGCGCACAGACGACGTCACCGCCCTGATCGAACACATAAATGTCGCCATTTTTGGGCTGAATCGCGATGGTTTGAAGTGGTCCCTTGGGCAGGGCAGACGGACTGCCGATCTGCGCCCAGCGGCCATTTTTCCAGCGCCAGACGCGCGCCTGCGCCTCTATGGCGACAAAGGCACCGTCGGGGGCGAATGCTGCCTGACGCACGGATTGCGGGCCACCCGAACCGATCGGCGTGAAGCTGTTTCCCTGATCGATCGACCGGAATACGCCCTTGCCCGGCACCGATACGAAGATCGCCCCGGTCCCGCCGCGCGCGAACCAGATGGAGGCGCCCACCGCACCATCGGCGCGGGGGATCGATTCGACCGTCTGCCAGCTTTGCGCGCCGTCGGTGGACCGGAGCAGGCCGTCGGCCGGCGTGCCCCACAGGATGAGGTTGGGATCATGGGGCGACACCGCCATGAACGGGCCGAGAAAGCGAGTTTCCGCATTGGGATTCATGGTCCGGGACTGAGGACGCGGATTGCCCGTGACCCAATGGGCGCCGCCATCGTCCGATCGATAGACCCGACCCTTGGTCGCCATGTAGAGGCGTCTGGCGTCACCCGGCGCGACGGCGACTTCATAAGCGCCTTCATTGACGCCATTTTGCACCCGGTCTTCGGACGGCATCGATTGGGCGGTGGCCACTTGCACCCACTGGTCCAGACCCGCGTCCCAGCGATAGGCGCCATGCACATCGGTCCGCGCCAGCAGGGTTGCGCCGGCATCATCCTGCGCCAGTCCGGTCAGGAAGCCCCCGCCCCCGATCATGACCGGGCGCCAGCGATAGTGTTCGCCCGGCACCGGCTTGCCCGGATTGGGACCGGCGGCCGGCGGCGGAATATGATGCTGAGGATTGGCCTCGCCCGCGAGCGCGGACAGGAAAAGGAAGATGACGACCATGGTCAGGCCGGTCACGGCCAGTCTGTATGTCGCGCCATGTCTGGAAAGGGAAAGAATCACGTTCATAACCCTATAGAAGCCACGCGATGACGGCAAAATTTCCATTAAGATGACGGCCCGTCTTTTCTGGTGGACGGGAAGGATCGTGCATCGATCAGGACGGATGACATCATAGCAGTCCCAAAGTTGGCGGGATCATCACTTCAGCCATAGCAACAGCCCCTTCTTTTCGATAGGAAGCGCTCATTCCTGTCATGTTGCAATGCAACAATCCAAGGAGCGTAATGGATCCGAGCGTAGAAGCCCAGTTGCGCCAGCGAACAGCGCAGCGTCGCAATGCGATGCTGTTGTTGCTCGCCGGGCTGTTCGCGCTTCTCGCCGTCGCGACATGGCAGATATTGGCAATGGCGGGTGCCGACCTGTGGCCGTCGCCGGAAAGCGGACAGGCCTATAAGGGATTCAAACCGACCCGCATCATGAAGGTCACGCCCCAGACCGACCCCGAAAAGCTGACCGTGTCGGACAAGAGCATATTGGAGCCGCTGTCGGTGACGGATGCGGAAAAGGCCAATCTGGCCATTCCCGTCGCCAGAAAGGCCAATCCGGCAGCCCGCCCGCTGATGCTGCCCTATGGCAATCCGGTAAGCTGGTCCCGGTCGGTCGATTGTCTGACCGCCGCCATTTATTATGAGGCGAACAGCGAACCCGTCGATGGCCAGCGCGCGGTGGCGCAGGTCGTTCTGAACCGGGTGCGGCACCCCGCCTTTCCCCATACAGTGTGCGGCGTCGTGTTTCAGGGCAGCGAGCGCAAGACTGGATGCCAGTTCAGCTTCACCTGCGACGGGTCGCTGGCGCGATTGCCGCAACGCGGTGGATGGGAAAGAGCGCGCACCATCGCAGCGGCGGCCCTGACCGGATCGGTCTATCGCCCCGTTGGGTGGGCGACCCATTATCATGCCGACTATGTCGTCCCCAACTGGGCCTATAGCCTGACCAAATCGGGACCGATCGGACGACATATATTTTATCGCTGGCCCGGCGGATGGGGAACGCCCAAGGCCTTTACCGCCAGCTATACCGGCAGCGAGCCGATGCCGAGCTGGCTGATCGCGCAGGCAAGCTGGATCAACGGCACCCGCACCGCGGAAATGAACGGGAAAGCAGAGGCACCCGTGCTTCAGGTCATCGTGCCGCCCATCGACATGACTCCTGCATCGCCCGCCCCCGCTGCGGTGGCTGCGGCTGCTCCCCCTGCCTCGTCGCGTCGCCTGATCGAGAGCGCCGCCACCGATGGCCCACAGCCCACCGCCCCCACCCGGGCGCTGCGTCCGCTGATGCCCAGCCAGCCGATCAGCCGGGCCACCGCCGTCGGTCCCGTCACCCACTGATTCGTCCTTCCAAGACAATCGGGATCGCGGCTTAGCTTCCCACATTTCCCGGTGATTTTGTCATTTCATTTCCATGATTTGAAATTATCGAAAAGTCGCGCCTATCGACCCCGTCATCCGGGAGGATCGGCAAAGGCCAGCTTTCCGCATCGAAAATCGCGTAGGACAGGGAAATATTTTCCTGTGCCGTACCGGCAAGACGCTTTCCTACGCCCCTGCCTTCTCTTTAATCGAACAAAAAGTGAACATTGGGAGACAGGTTTATGCCGGAAGATTCGCCAACCATCGCCACGCCAGCAGCCTATGTCGGCATAGAAGCCATCGGATTCGGCACCATCGGAGAGGCGTTGCACAGCGTCACCCCGGACAGCCCGCTGCCGGTAGCGACCACCATCGCCGCCGCAACATCGACACCGCTGAGCGGCAGCACCGGAACCACCGGCGCGGCCGGTCCCTTCGTCCCGCAACTGGGGCGCCCCATCCGCGTCATCCTGTCGGGCAACTGGACCGGCACCGTGCAATTGCTGCGTTCGATCGACGATGGCGCGACGCGGTTGCCCATCACCTATCCCGACGGATCGGCACGGGGTAGCTGGTCAACCAACATCAACAGCCGCGTCGTGGAAGAAAGCGAGGCGGGCGCCACCTATTATCTGGCGATCACGATGACCGCCGGTACGCTGTCCTATCGGATCGCCCAATGAGCGCGCTCGACGCCGAAGGCATGGCCGCCGCCGCCCGCACCAGCATGATCATGCGCGACAGCCTGCCGCGCATCGCCTTCATGGGAGACAGCAACACCGATTTTTCGCGCAATTTCAACGCGAGCCAATATCAATATACGACGTCGAGCTATGTCCACTGGCTGCGCCGGATCGCACGCCAGCGTTTCTATATGCAGCCCGATTATGTGACGGGGATAGCGGCCATGGGCACCGCCCATCTGCTGGCCGTACAGGTGCCGCAATTGCTGGGCCTGTCGCCGCGCCCCACTATCGCGATGATCCAGATTGGAACGAACGACAATGGCAACCTGACGGTCGCGCAGGCGGTCAATAATGTGCTGGCCGCCGTTCGCATGCTCAATGCGGCGGGCATCCGCGTCTTCCTGCTGTCCATCGTGCCGCAGGGGACATGGAACAATGCCCGCAAACAATGGGCGGCCGAAGTGAACCGCCATTATTGGCTGATGGCGCATGATCCAACGCTGGCGGTGCGCTTCGTCGACCTCAACCCATCCTATATCGATTATGGCACGGGTTCGCCGATCGCCGCCTATCAATATAGCGACATGGTGCATGACAGCCCGACCGGGGGACTGGTGAAGGCGCAGGCCATCCTGCCGGCGCTGGAACCTTTCCTGCCGCAATCGTCCGAATTTCTGCCGATGACCAATGCCGACGCCTATGACCCGGTGCTGGCGCCCGGCGGCAACATGCTGGACAACGGCATGTTCACCGGCACCACCGGCAGCCTGTTCGGATCGGGCGCCAGCGGTCAGGTGGCAACCAACTGGACCGGCGGCAACACGACGACCGGCATCAGCGATGTCGCGGTCGCCCTGTCCAAGGGGACGCATGCCACCTATCCGACCATGCCGACACAGGTGATGACGGTCAGCGGTACCGGCAACAGCGCATCGGGTTTTCGCTTCATGCGGACGTTGCCATCCTTTCCGGCGGGGCTGGCCGTCGGCGACACAGTCTATGGCGAAATGGACGTAAGCTGGAGCAATGCCGTCAACATCCGCCACCTGTGGTTGCGCCTGACGATCAGCGACGGCACGACATCGACCGAGGCGATGGAGGGCGGAACACTCGTTCCGGCCGGTACGACTGCCCTGCCTTTGCCGGCATCGCATTCGGGGATTATGCGAACGCCGCCGCTGGTCGTACCCGCCAATGCGGCGTCGATGATCCTGCGGCTGGAGGGCGTCACATTGACCAACGGCGCGCCCTGCTCGATGCTGGTCAGCGCCAGCCGCGCTGCATTGCGCAAATCCAATCTGAAGGGACTTCGCGCCGTTTAAGTCCCGTTTCGGGAAGATCGCCGATCAAAAGCTCCGGCCAGCCGCAGCTTTGGTTGCGACTGCGAACGCGCTATGCAATTGCAGAAGCCGAGATTCGGTGAATTTTCGGGGGTAATCGTGGCAGGATTGAAACGAGGTTTCGATATTTCCGAGGATTACCCCCCTTTCCCCCGCCTCCGCGTGACAGCAGCGCGCCTTCCCTTCATGATCGGACATGGGGCTGCCGCGGTATGACCCATCGCATTCTCTTTTATGACTATACGCCGCAGCCCAACCGGATGACCGGGATCACTGTGTATACATGGAAGATATTGGATGCTTTGCTCGACCATGGTCAATTTGACTATGTGCTGGCGACGAACCGCCCGGCCCATATGGTGCCGAAGTCGATCAGTGACCGGGTGAAAGTCATTTCGCGTCCAGCCCCGATCAACGAGGCCAAGGCGCTGGTCCATAATATGCGGGTTGTGCCGGCGTTGATGCGGGAACTGGGCTGCGCGGCCTCTTTCCATCCTCATCCAACGGCGATGCTGTTGGGCGGACGCCGCAGCGTGGTGGTGGTGCATGATCTCTATCGCGTCACCAACGCCAGTCTGTTCCGCCTGCGCGCGCGCCTGCAATGGGCGGCCGTCGCGTTCGGGCTGCGCCGGGCCGGGCGATTGCTGGCGGTTTCGGGCGCGACCCGCGATGCCCTTGTAGCGGCCTATCCTTCGGTCGCCGATCGCACGAAGGTGGTGCATGAGGCCTCCCCGATCGACGTGGACGCCACGACCGAACGGCCTGAAACGGACAGGAGCGATCGCTATGCCCTGATGGTCGCGAATATCACGCCCAACAAGAATGTGGGCCTGTTGTTCGACGCCCTGAAATTGCTGGCCGCCGACGGCGTGCGCCCCCGTGTCGTTCTGGCCGGCGTCGATGAATTCGGGACCATCCCGTCCCTGCTGGCCGATGCGGGCGACATCAATCTGGAGTTTCGGGGCAAGGTTTCCGACGAGGAATTGCATCGGCTCTACACCGGCGCCCATGTCTATATCAACACGTCGCTGGCGGAGGGTTTCTGCCTGCCCATTCTGGAGGCGCACAGTTTCGGCACGGCAGTAATCTGTTCGAACCTGCCGGTTTTGCGTGAAGTGGCCGGTGATGGCGCATTGTTCATCGACCCGCATGATGCCCATAGCCTGGCAGATGCGATCCGCACCATGTTCCATGACGACGACATGGCCCGCGCACTGGCCGAACGGGCAAAGGCCAATGTCGCGCGCTTTTCCTGGTCCAAGGCGGCGATCGAAACAGAGGCTCTTTTGTCCGAAGTGGTTCCCTGATTTTGACAGCCGCCACGCTGCAACCCGAGGGCAGACGCCATACCCTCGTCACGCTCGAAATCGGGCGGTTTGTTGCGGCGCTGTCGGTCGTCCTCTATCATTATAGCGCAGTCATACAAAATGCGTTCGACACCCTGATCCTGGGCGATATGTTTCGCGCAGGACATGTCGGTGTACCCTATTTTTTCGTCCTGAGCGGCTTCATCATCTATCATATCCATCGCACCGACATTGGCCAGCCAAAGGCGTGGCGCCGGTTTGCGATCAAGCGGGCCATCCGCCTCTATCCCATGTACTGGATCGTCTCAGGGGGCATGCTGCTGGCCTTTATCGCGATGCCGAAATTATATGATGGACATGCCCTGTCGCTGACCAATGTGCTGGTCGATTTTGCCCTAATGCCCCAACATCATGCCATCCTGTCCATTTCGTGGACGTTGCGGCACGAAATCATCTTTTATGCGCTTTTCTCATTCGCCATCTGGTTCGGTTCGCGCGCATTCTGGGCCATCGCAATCTGGATTGTCCTGAGCGCGATCATAGCGTTCGCCATCCCGGAGCCAGCCAATTATCTGGGCCTGTGGTCACTCATAGCCAGCCCCCTGAACCTGGGCTTTGGCATCGGCATGATCGTGGCACAGGCAATCCGCCGCCCCGTGAACACACCGCCAGTCCTGATCATTATCGTCGCACTGGCCGGACTGATCGAACTTGCATGGATGGAGTGGCGACTGGGTGCGGGCGTCCCTCACACCATCAACATTCTGGGCAATGCCGGCGACGTCGCCTATCTCATCATGGCCGGCCTGCTGGTCTATGGACTGGTGACATGGGAAAATAGCCGCCGTCGCCCGATCCACGCACCGATCTGGAAGATGCTGGGCGGGGCGTCCTACATCCTCTATCTGGTTCATCCGCCCGTCGGATCAGCGGTAATACGTATCCTGCAAAAGCTGCATGTCACGTCGCCAAATCTGATTTACTGCATCATGATCATGGCCGCGATCCTATGCGCCCTCCTCCTCCATCTGATGGTGGAAAAGCCGATCCTGCGCCTGTTGTCGGATCGGATGATGACCCGCCCCTCTTCTCAGAGCCGTCCGGCCTGAGCGCTTTGCCCTCCATTCGAAGGATCAGCACCCATGCCCGCGATCAACGTCATGATAGTCCTGCCCGACGGCATAGGCGGCAAGGGCGGGATCGCCCGCATCATCACCTATCTGATGCGCGAGATCGAGGCCCATCATCCCGACATTCGGGTCAGCACCCATGCCACGCGCCTGACCGAGCGCAAGCTGCTGAACCATGCCAGCGTACCAATCGGCCTTGCGGCGTTCGCGCTGGCCTGCGCACGCGGCAAGGTGGACGTCGCGCACATCAATGTCGCGCCGCGCGGCTCCACCTGGCGCAAGGGGCTGTATGTCGCCGTGGCCCGCGCATTCGGCAAGCCGGTGATCCTGCACCTGCACGGCAGCGGCTATAATGAATTTTACGCCGGGCTGAGCGAGCAGAAGCAGGGCGCGGTGCGCAGCCTGTTCGGCAAGGCGCAGCATGTCGTGGCACTGAGCGCTTTCTGGTCCGCCTTTGTGCGTGACGCGCTGAAAATCGCGCCCGACCATATCGCCGAAATTCCCAATGGCGTGCCCGCCGTCGCCGGAGCCGCTCCGCAGAGCGAGGGCAACAGCCCGCCGCGCATCGTTTTTCTGGGCATATTGGGCCAGCGCAAGGGCGTGGACGTGCTGATCGACGCCCTCGCCAAAGTGGCAGGCGAAGGATTGGCATGGCAGGCAGTGCTGGGCGGCAATGGCGAAGTCGCCGCCGCGCAGGAACAGGCGAAAAAGCTCGGCATCGCCGACCGGATCAGCTTCCCCGGCTGGGTCGGCGAGGAAGAGGTGCATCATTACCTGACCGATGGCGATATTTTCGTGCTGCCGTCGCGCGCGGAAAATCAGCCGGTCGCGATATTGGAGGCGATGGCCCGCGCCCGCCCGGTCATTGCGACGCGCATCGGCGCGATCCCCGAACAGGTGATCGACGGCGAAACCGGGTTGCTGGTGGAACCGGGCGATGTCGACAGTCTGGCGGCGGCGCTGCGCACGCTGATCACCGATGCGCCGCGCCGTTCCGCCATGGGGGCGGCCGGGCTGGATCGCTTTGCCCGCTATTTCTCGGTCGAATCCTGTGCGGCGCGCTTTGCCGACCTGTATCGCGGTTCGGTCGGCAGGGGCTGAGGGCTGAAGAACCATATCCGATTGGATTGAATCGGATATGGTTCTCGTCATCTTTTGCTGTCGCATCGTTTCATGCGGAGCTAGCGGGTAAGCGACACTGTCCGCACGATGCTGCGCTGGTCGCCGCTATGGACCTGCACGGCCGTATCGGGCCGTGCAGCCACGATGGCAGCGGCAGCCGACCCGGCGCCATAATAGACACGGCGCCACTGTATGACCGGCAGCGGCTGCCCCGCATCAACGATCATCAGCAGGTCGAACCGCCCGCATGGCCGCCCGGAACATCCGACATAGGTAATCGGGCCTTTCACCCGGACAGGATCGCCATTGACGGCAATCCGCCGGATCGCCTGCCCCTTTTCGATCAGATATTCCTGTCGGTCGGACGATGGCCCGTCCGCCCTGATCCGGATGGCGCGCAGCCCCGGTCCCGCCGGTTGCTGCACCACGCTCACCTGCCCCTCATCGGCGAGGCGGGGGGCGGGCGCATGCCAGTTACCTTTCGCATCGGGCGTGGCGGCAAAGCGCGCCGCCGACCGCATCGCATCGGGCAAGGGACCATTGTCATAGGCCAGAAACGCCCCCTTCCCATCGACATCCTCATGCACGATGTTCAGGTGACGCGGCGCATCGGGCGTATAGGCGGGGACAATGAGGGCGGCGCCGACGCCACCCGCCAGCAACAGCGCACAGACGATCGGCACGAACCGGAATGACCGCCCCGTCGCCGGCATGAGAAACAGGAACATCCAGATCAGGAACAGGCTGATTGGCGCAGCATTCTCCGCAAACAGGGCGTTCTCCAGCCCGCCCCCCAATGGCAGGCAGACGAGCGAGAATGAGATCGCCGCCAGCGCCATCAACCAGGGTATGAAAGGACGACCGGCGGGTACGAACGAAGCGATGGTGGCGACCATGACGATCGGCAGCGACCAGTCGACAAGCGTCGACAGGCCCGGCACCAGCATGAATAGCGCCGCGACCAGCCCGCTGAGCCAGATCCATGCCGCCGCCGTCACCCGCACGCCGCCTGTCACCTTCATCGCCTGCACCACAAGCGATGCCCCCAGCAACGCCGCCGACGCATAGGCCAGTCGGATCGCCACCGGATAAGCGGTCGCAAACGCAGCTTCCGGCCGGATGGCCGCGACCAGAACCCCCGTCAGCATGGCAAGCGCGGTGCCCGCGATGATCGCAGCGGGAGGCGCCAACAGGGCGCGCCATGGCTGCCCGCCACCGACCCGCACGAACAGGATTATCGCCGCACCCAAGCCGACAAACAGAAGCAGCGCCGCCGCTCCATAGGGCAGCACCAGCAATATATGCCGGTCCAGATCGGCAAAGACGCTCACCCCCTCCGGCCCTTTATGGTCGACTTCGGAAAAGCCCCGCACGGCCGCCAGCGCGCTCGCGCCCATATGGCGCAACGATGCCCGGTCGAGATGATCGAGATTGTCGAGGGGCGTATGATAGCGCTTCCCTCCGCCGATCACCGCGAAATTGGCGGCATCGATGCCCAAGGGGAGCAACATCGTCAGGTCGGTATCATTGGGCAGGTGATCATAGAGATTGGTGGCGAGGCTATTGGCCGATGGCACCAGTCCGCCCCGCGCCAGCGCGGCGATGTCGCGCCCGTTGGGGCGGCTGGTCTGAAACATATTCGCGATGCCGGTCGTCCCGCGCGCCTCCAGATTGACGACGGCGCCGACCTTTGACGCCAGCGGATCATGCGCGGCGAAGGCCGCCGCACCGACCAGCCCGGCCTCTTCCGCGTCGGTGATCAGCACCAGTACCGGCCGCGACACCGGCTGCGCCTTTATCAGATGCGCAACCTCCAGCGCCACCGCCACGCCCATGCCGTCATCGGCGGCGCCCGGCCCGGCCGGCACGCTGTCATGATGGGCCGTGACCATGATGGCATCGTCGCCGGGCTTTGTGACCCAGAAGAGGATATTGCGCGGCCGGGCGCAGATGGCGGCCCCGGCGCGCAGCGTGCTGCAATGGAAGCGGTCGCGAACGATCGGGGTGAAACCGTCCTGCCTGATCTGTTGCAACAGCCTTTGCATCACGGCGTTACCCGCTTCGCTGCCGGTGGGATGGGGCCGCTGATCCCCCAATATCGTCGCCAGCCGACCAAAGGCGCGGTCCGTGTCGAAAGCCGTCTCGATCGATCGGGGCGCTTCGACGCCTATGGGCCGCACCGTCCAGAGCAGCACCAGCAGCAGGGTGACGGCGACGAAACGCCACTGCATGATCCGTGACAATGAAGACATTTGATCCGGCTTCCCCCCTGTTGGCGTTCGGATGACTGCGCTACTCCGTCCCCAATATCTCCCGCGCGCGGAGCGCAAGGCGCTGCGTGGCGGCGGCATGGATGCCGGGCGCCGAGCAAAGCAGGCCGAAAGCGGTGGGTTGCGGCCGGTTGAACAGCAAGGGCGCGCCCAGTGCGTCCGTCACGCTGGCGCCGGCCTCCTGACAGATGAGGGCGGCGGCCGCGATGTCCCATTCATTGCCCCAGCGGACGGTGGCGACCAGATCGGCCTCGTCCGCCGCGACCATCGCCATGCGCAGGGCAATACTGTTGGGCTTGTCCACCGTCACCAGATCGCGGTCAGCGCGGGGCAGAGTGTCGGCGGGAACCCGCGCACCGGGCAGGTCGGTGCGACTGCCGGCACGCAGGGTCTTTGCATTGCGGGTCGCGCCCATGCCCGCCTGCGCCACCCATAATTCGTTGCGGGCGGGCGCGGCCAATATGCCGACGCTGACCTGTCCCCGGTCGACCAGCGCGACCGATACGGCCCAGCCCGGACGACCGCGCAGATAATCGCGGGTGCCATCGATCGGATCGACCACCCACACGCGCGGGACGGCCAGCCTATGCGCGGTGTCGGCCGTCTCCTCCGACAACCAGCCCGCCTCGGGATCGATAGCGGACAGGCGCGCGCGCAACATGGCGTCGACGGACAGGTCCGCCTCGCACACCGGATGGCCCGGCACCTTTTCCCACTGGCGCACCTGGGTCCGTCCACCAGCCCACAGGGTCAGCGCATGGTCGGCCGCGTCGGACACGGCCGCCATGATCGCCCGAATGTCGGGCATGGGTTGCGAGGCGTCAGCCCCCGGCAACGGTCATTCCGTCAATGCGCAGCGTCGGCACGTTCATGGCATAGCGGAACTGAAGATCGCTGGCCGGGATCAGCGCCTTGAACATATCCTTGAGGTTGCCTGCGATGGTGATTTCCGACACCGCATGGGCGACCGCGCCATTTTCGATCAGGAAGCCCGCCGCGCCACGGCTGTAATCGCCGGTGACGCCATTGACGCCCATGCCGATCAGTTCGGTGACATAGAGGCCGCGCTTGACGTCGGCCATCAGGTCGCCGGGCGATATTTTGCCCGGTTCCATATGGACGTTGGTGATGCCCGCGCCCGGCGCGCCGCTGCCGCCGCGGCTGGCATGACCGGTGGGTTCCAGACCCAGTTGCCGGGCCGACGCGCTGTCCATCAGCCAGCCGGTCAGCACGCCCTGTTCGATGAGCGCGCGCCGTTCGACCGGCAGCCCTTCGCCATCGAAGGGGCGCGAACGCAGGCCGCGTGGTAACAGGGGATCGTCGATCACCGTGACCGCCGCATCGAACAAGGCCTCGCCCAGCGAATCGAGCAGGAAGCTGGAGCGGCGGGCGATGGCGGGGCCGACCATGCCGCTGATCAGGTGGCCGAGCAGGCTGGAGCCGATGCGCGGATCGAAGATGACCGGCATGACGCCGCTTTCCACCTTGACCGGATGGAGCCGCGCGACCGCCCTTGCGCCGGCGCGCACGCCAATCGCCTCGGCATCGTCCAGATCCTCCAGATGGCGGACGGCGTGGCTGGCATGGTCGCGCTGCATATCGGCGCCGGTCCCGGCAAGAACGCTGGCCCAGGTCGAATGGGTGGTGCCGGCATAAGCGCCGGCAAAGCCGTGGCTGGTGGCGAGCGCCACCTGACTGCGGCCGCTGGCAGCGCCGCCGCCTTCGCTGTTGCTGACGCCCGGTACGCCGCGCGCAGCCTCTTCCGCGATGAGGGCGCGTTCGCGCAGCGCGGCCGGTTCCGGCTCTTCCTCATCGGTGAGGTCGAGCGAGGGAAGCCGTTTCTTCATCAGCCGGTCTTCGGGGGCGAGGCCGGCATAGGGATCTTCGGGCGCTTCGCGCGCCATCGCGATGCTGCGGTCCACCAGGGTCGCCAGCGTCGCGGGATTCATGTCGGACGCCGAAATGCTGGCCGAGCGCGATCCGATGAAGACGCGCAGGCCGATCTCCTCCCCCTCGGACCGTTCGACATCCTCCAGCGCGCCGAGGCGCACCGACACATTGGTCGATGCGTTGCAGGCATAGATGGCGTCGGCTGCATCCGCTCCCGCCTTGCGCGCGGCGCTTACCAGATCCTGCGCGCGCGACTGGGCTTCTTCTAGGCTGAGCATGGAGCGGAGATAATCCTTATGTGGACAAAAGTCAGGGGGGTCGGCCTTACGCGCTTGCCGGCGAAGGGGCAACGCCCGCCAGCCACCGGTCGAGCAGGTGCCAGGCGACGGCCATGGGCGGGGGTGCCTGAAAAGGCGCGCCATCCTCGTCCGCCAGAGCGGCGCGAACGCCGTCGGCATCGACCCAGAAGGCGGCCTCAATCTCCGTCTCGTCCAGCGTCAGAGCGTCATCATCGGCCTGCGCGATGCAGGCAATCATCAGCGAGGATGGGAAGGGCCAGGGCTGGCTCATCAGATAGCGCACGTCGCGCACCCGGACGCCGGCTTCCTCGAACAATTCGCGGGCCACCGCCTCCTCGATCGTTTCGCCCGGCTCGACAAAGCCGGCCAGCGCAGAATAGCGGCCCTGCGCCCAGCTATGTTGCCGCCCGACCAGCACCCGGCCGCGATGTTCGGCCAGCATGATGACGACCGGATCGGTGCGCGGAAAATGATCCGCGCCGCATGCGTCGCAATGGCGCGACCAGCCGGCCTTCACCGCACGGGTCGGTGCGCCGCATACCGAACAGAAACCATGACGGGCATGCCAGTGAATGAGGCTGCGCGCCGCGCCATAGATGGCGACTTCCTCTGCGGGGACGATATCGACAATGCCGCGGCTGGCGGGCGTCGCATTGGGCGACATGGCGGGATGGCCATGGAGCGCCGCAAAGATGGGGCGGCCATGGCGATCGATGCCGAGCAGGGCGTGATCGGCAGCATCCGCGCCGGAAGGCAACGGCTCCATCGCGAGATGACCGTCGCGCTCCACCGGGTCCAGCCCGTCGAGGATCAGGCGACGGGCTCTGTTGCAAACATGGGGCACGGCCGCGCGGCGTCACCCAGTTGGGGGATTAGGCAGCATTGGCGAAATGCTTATTGAGCATAATCATGGTTTCGGTCAGGGCCGAGGGTCCAATTCCGAAT